>JANOAV010000001.1:0-58708 GCA_031411295.1 Verrucomicrobiales bacterium
AAAACGCTGGAAATTCCACCGCCTCCTCCAATGGCCCTACGAACACGAAGCGCAGCACCAACCCCGCAGCCACCGCCAAAGCTCTGCTCGACGCCATGCTCCACAACAGTAGCAAAGGAGGCGGAGAGGACCCCGTGGGCCTCATGCACTTCCGGCTAGCGGTATCCCAGTGCGACGAGGCCACGCTCTCGGACCTGATTGAAGAGCTGCGGGAGATGTCCGCCCGAGACCCGGAAAAGTTTTCCTCAGCGCACCCCGAAGCCGAAGAATGGTGTCAGCTGTTGGTCGAGCGCATGGCTACCTTGGACCCCATGAAGGCGATCGAAGCGCTCTTAGGATTCAAAGCCGTCCTAGGATTGAAAGCCGCCCTCTTGGATTCCAAGAACGAGGATCTCGAACTCATCTTTTCAACTCTCTCCCAGCAAGATCCCTCGCAAATCCCCACCGCACTGGCCAAATTGGACGCCGAAGGAATGAGAAGCGACGGTGAACGAGCCTGGCTGCTCACGCAGGCCAAGTCCGACCCTGACGCCGTGTTCCAATTCCTCATGGGACGCCAGGACAAAGCCGCGATGAGCCGTAATGACCTTGAGGCAGTTACCGAGCGTCTCGGACTCTACGCCCCGGAGAAAGCGCTCGCCGTGGTTCAGGAATATCCTCACGAAGGCAGCGGGGATCGGCTCCTATTGAGTGTGATGGGTGCGTGGTTCCGGCGCGATCCCTCTGCAGCCTACTCCCATGCCATGGCCCAAAAGGACGCAGCCATGCTGTTCCCCTGTTTGGAGGATCCCCTTTTCAAGGTGGATTACGCAGCTCTCCGTCAAGCGTTCCCTGAGTTGAAGAGTTCCGCCCTAGAGTTCCGGGAGGTCGTGGCCTATCGAATCGCTAAAGACTTAGCCGGACAGGATATCAACGCCGCCAGGCAATGGGCTGCTACCCTGCCCCCTGCAGACCAAGCCACGGCCAATACCGCCATTGCCGTAAGGTGGATTGAAAATGATCCCGCGGCCGCGTCCGAGTGGCTGGCCACCTGGCCTGCGGGGGACGCCAAGGCGTCCGCCGCCTCCCGCCTGATCAAGAAAATCGAGGTGGACGATCCCGAACGCGCCCTCACTTGGGCCACCAATTGCCTGCAAATAAAGGGCCGCCACGACGTCCTTGCCAGCATCATGAGATCCTTTGTAAAGAAAGACCCCAACGCCGCCGCCGCCGCCCGCGCTGCCCTCTCAGAGGAAGATCGCACGCTGCTGAAATTCACCGAAGAGACTGCCTCAAGAATCCCCCTCGCACCTGCACCGTAATTTCAGGGCTCAATCCCGAGGAACAGGAAACACCTGCCAGGGCAAGGTTGCTGGAAACCGTAAGGCCACCAGCCGCCACCGGATGAATGCGATGATTTGTCCCCCTCCTTTGCTTGAGAAATTGCCAAAAGCATTCTCGACGCGGGGGGGGCGGCTTTCCATTTACGAATAACGACTGACGAACTGCGATTTACGAAGTCCCCCCTCTGCCTGCCCCCAAGCTGACTAACGCCCGTCACCGATTCTCCTCTGCCAATCCCACCGGTCGATGAATTCCGCATCCCTCTTGTCTACCTCCGCGGGGAGGGTAGAGAGCGCAGGCTAAAGCCAGCCGCCAATGCCTTGGTGGATCAAAGCAAACTCGGGAAGGAATTTGCTTTCGACCACCACCCCGCCGATGCGCTTTGGACGTTGGATTGACACTCGGAGCATTTTCGTTGATACCTGAGACATGTCGCCCGAACCACCGCAGAATCCTTATGAATCCCCGCACACGGAAACCGCACCCGTGCGCTTCCTGCACCCGAAGGGAATGGGGGGATTCGTGATTTGGTTGCTCACGGGAGTGGCGACTTTATTGCTAGGGATTGTGGCGGGTGCGATCTCCAATGGCGCCCCTTTAACCCTGGTCGTCATGGTGCTGGTTCTATTGTTTGGAAGTTGGACGTTCGTCAAATCACGCTGGGAAGGGTCAGGGACCAGAGCGATGCTGACGGTGGGGATGGCAGTGCTTTTCGCGATCAGCTATATCGGTATCTTTTGGGCGACCTGCTGGGGGATTATAATGTTCTACAAGTGATGGTGCGGGATTTCTGGCCGGGAGGGGATTACAAAAAAACCTCCGACCCTTTGCAGGTTCGGAGGTTTTTTGAGGTCTATGCTTTGCGGGAAATTTAGTGGCGACGACGGCGGCGGGCTAGCAGGGCAATGCCGCCGAGCCCCAGCAGCACAGAAGCGGGCTCTGGCACGAAGGTGATGGTGCCGTTCGTCGTCAGGTTGTTAATCCAATACTCATTGCCCGAGGTGGCGGGAAGATTGACGGTGGCGAAGGTGCCGGAAATAGTGGCCGCGTCGAAGAGGTTGAAAGTGTCTCCGTTGGCGAAGGTGCCGCCCAGGGGGATGACATTCAGCGTTCCGCCAAGGGTTAGGTTACCCACGACGTTGGCTAAGTCGGCATCCGGCAAGGTGAGTTTGATAATCTCAAAATTGCTGATGGAGGTGGCTCCCAAGCTTAAGTTGCTGGAGAAGTTCTCGGTGCCAATCGAATTGCCAGGGGCCAAGGTGCCCGAGCCAATACTGACGTTGCCCATGACGGTTCCCTTACCGGTGAGGGTTTGGCTTGCGAGCAAGGTTAGTCCCGATGCGGAGGCGTCCAAGGTGGCTCCAGTTGCGACATCAATTTGACCCGCCCCACCCAGTCCGCCCGTGGCGCTGAGGGTCAGCGTGCCGCCCGCAACAAAGGTGCCTCCAGTGTGCGTGGTGATGCCGTTGAGGCTGAGGCTGCCGCTCCCTTGTTTGGTGAGTGAACCCACCCCATTCAGGGCCACCGCAGTGCCGATCGCGAAACCATTGGTATCGATCTTCGCCCCGCCAGCCTTGATTTCCACGGAGGAAGCGGCCATCGGCGTGCTCGTGGGAGCAAACCCATTGGCGACGTCCTGCATGGTGAAAAACTCCGCCTGATTGCTGCTGGCTTTGAGCACGCCACCGTTCAAGTTTACTTTAGCGGTGCCGGATCCTTGACCAATAAATGGAGTGGTCAGCGTGCCGCCGTTGAGATTTAGCGTGCCATTGGCGGCAGCCCCAACGTGACCGATGCTCACACCGCCTGCCGAGACAACGTTGCCGGTGCCGGAAATGTTGGCCGTGCCCGTTCCTTCCTCGCCAATGACTAAGCGAGCGCCAGAGTTGGCTTGATTGAAGGTGCCGCCAGAGATATTGGCGACGCCGGTGCTGCCTGTAAAGCGCCCGATGACCGGCCATTGATTCTGATTAATGGTGCCGCCGGTTTGATTAAAGGTGCCATTTCCACCGCGTCCGATCTGGAAATGACTGTCAACGTCAGCGGTGCCTCCACTCATGGTCCAAGTGCCAGTGCTGCCTGCGCCTCCAGCGATGCTGGAGTCATCATTGCCACCGAGAATATGATAGTATCCACCAGTCTGGGTAAAGAAACCGGAGTAACCTGCTCCCCCATGGCCGAGTTCGATATTCCGGGAGGTCAAGGTTCCTGCATTCAGCGTGTAGGCGCCAGAGCTGGTGGCCTGGGCTCCATTCTCGTGCGAACCAAGCCAGAACCGGGCCGCACCGTCGGTGGCTCCAAAATTCACCGTTCCACCGTTTTGCGTCATGTCCCCGGAACTACCCCGGCCACTTTCGGTTTCACCGATGATGGCCCAAGAGTTGGCGTTGAGCGTGCCATTGGTCATGAGGACGTGACCGGTAGCCCCGGTGGTGCCTACGGAGAAGTCACTATTCAAAGTAATCGTCCCGGTGGTGTTAATGTTTAAATTGCCCACGGTGCCAGTGCTGTTGTCACCCCGATTACCACCGACATAAAGTCGATTGGCCAGGATGGAACTAGCACCAGTCAATGAAAGCGTGCCCGTGGCGTTAGTATCTTTCCCCACGATGATGCGATTATCACCGGAGAAGGAACTGGTGCCGCTCATGTTCCAAGTGCCGGTCCCACCGTCCATGCCAACAAAGACCCAACCGTTGTTGATATTGAACGCGCCCGCAGTGTGGTTGACGGTGCCAGCGTTGCCGGTGCCGCGGCCTACGAAAGTATCCTGCAAGTCAAGGCCGCTACCACCGCCATCCGTATCCTGAGCGATCGTCACCGTCTTCCCTGCATCGATGTAGGCGTGGTTCCCGCCGCCACCTTGAGGAGGTCCACCGGGAGTCCAGTTGCCCGGCGTATACCAGTCACCGTTGGCAACATTAAAATGATAATCTATCGCTAACAGCGGGGAAGCCATCGAACTGATGGCCAAAATAAGGTGAATTTTATGGGATTTCATGGGGATTGGTAAAATCTGCGGGGATTTCAAAAGCTTGGAATGGGGACTCCACAGATTAATTAGCCGTTTTAGTGTAAAAAATTCTATCACCAAGAGAAAATACCGTTTTCTCCGGTTTTGGCTTAAGATTGACTTAGACTCTCTACTCCATGACCGAAAAACTCTAAAACAAAAGGCTAGCGCACAGTTGTGACGGGTAGGCCTTGCGTCTGGCGGAGTTGGTGGCAGTGATGAGATGGAACCTTTTCACTTTTAGTTATTCATGGCCCGTTTGTTTCTCGTAGTCGGTGAACGCAGTGGAGATCGGCATGGAGCTGGTCTGATGGAATCGCTGTGCGCTCGTCCCAGCGAGGCTTGGGTCTTCTCTGGTTTGGGTGGCCCGCAGATGAAGGCGCTCGCACCAGAGATTGACGACTGGGTGGAGGAGGCGGGCGTGGTAGGGTTAGTGGAGGTCTTGCGAAAGTATGGCTGGTTCCGTCGGAAATTTGCCGCCACCCTGCAACGCATTGCCACGGAGCAACCGGATGCGGTGGTGTTGATCGATTACCCGGGCTTCAATCTACGCCTGGCCAAGGCCCTGCGGCAGGCAAAGTTTCCGGGGAAAATCATCTATTACATCAGCCCACAAGTCTGGGCCTGGCATCGGGGGCGCATTCCGCAGATGGCGCAGATGCTGGATCTGATGCTCTGTATTTTCCCCTTCGAAAAGGTGCTGTATGAAGGCTACGGGCTCAAAACCGAGTTTGCGGGACACCCGTTAGTGTCCTGGCACCAGGGGCAGGATCGAGGAGTCGTCCGGGAGGAAAATTTAATTGGGCTGTTTCCCGGCAGTCGGAAACGGGAGATCACCAAGTTGTTTCCGGTGTTGCTGGAGACCGCGCAACGGATGGCGGTGGCGCATCCAGCATTCCGCTTCGTCGCCAGCGCGGCCTCCCCCAAGCTGGCAGCCATGATGGAAACGATGCTCCAGCAGCAACCCGCCCCTAACCTGACGATTGAAACTGGGACCGTTTACGATCTCATGCGTCGCTGCACTCTGGGAGCGGTTGCCAGCGGGACCGCCACGCTGGAGGCAGCCATTCTTGGGCTGCCCCACTGTCTGATCTACAAGGTGGCCGCTCCGACGTATTTCATTGGCAAACGATTGGTCAAAGTCCCCTACCTGGGGATCGTTAATATTCTGGCCGGCCGGGAGATGGTGAAAGAATTGATCCAACACGAATGCACGGGAGCCACCGTCAGTCAGGAACTCCTGCGGTTGGCAGACCATCCGGAAGTAAGGACGCAATTGCAGTCCGAACTGGCCCAGGTCATCGCAGACTTGGGCTCGGGGGATGCCTATGCTCGGGCGGCGGAGTTGGTTAGTGGAAGTATCGATTCAGCAGGGCCAGCCTAGCAACGGTCAGGTTCGCGCGACAAAATAATTCCCGTTTGCCAGAGTCCCCGGCAGCGTTCACAAATTGCTTATTATGATCGTAGCTCCCAAAATCCGTGGTTTCATCTGCACCACCGCCCATCCGGACGGTTGTGCGCAACATGTTCGTGAACAAATCGCTGTCGTCAAAAGCCGTGGCGTCATGCCGCACGGGCCGAAGAAGGTGCTGGTGATCGGTTCCTCCACGGGCTATGGGCTCTCTTCCCGCATTGCCGCTGCCTTCGGAGCCAATGCCGCCACCATCGGAGTGTTCTTCGAAAAGCCAGGTGAAGCGGACCGCTGCGGAACCGCTGGGTGGTATAATTCGGCAGCCTTTGAAAAGGAAGCCAAGGCGGCCGGGCTCTATGCACGATCCTTCAATGGCGATGCATTTTCCGATCCCATCAAGGCCGAGGTCATTGCCGCGATCAAAGCAGACCTCGGACAAGTGGACTGCGTCGTTTACAGCCTTGCCTCGCCCCGCCGCACCGATCCGAAATCGGGGGAAGTTTACAAATCCTGTCTCAAGCCGATTGGGGAAACTTATACTAACAAGAACCTCAACACCACCAGTGGCGTCGTGAATTCCGTGTCCATCGAGCCCGCTGAAGGCGACGATATCGCGCAGACCGTAGCAGTGATGGGTGGCGAGGACTGGGCGCTGTGGATCGATGCTCTGCAAGCTGCGGGCGTTCTGGCCGAAGGCGTGCAGACGGTTGCCTACAGTTACATCGGGCCTGCCGTGACGTGGCCGATCTACAAAAATGGCACCATCGGCCGTGCCAAAGAGGACTTGGAACGCGTGCAGCGTGAACTCGATGGGAAACTGGCCCCACTCAAAGGCAAAGCCTGGGTCTCCGTGAACAAAGCGCTCGTCACCCAAGCCAGTTCCGCCATCCCCGTGGTGCCACTCTATATTTCCCTGCTCTATAAGGTGATGAAGGCGGATGGCACGCACGAAGACACCATCGAACAAATGGACCGCCTCTTCCGGGATCGCCTCTACAGCGGTAATCCGCAGCCAGACGAAGCCGGTCGCATCCGCGTGGACGACTGGGAAATGACGCCTGCCGTGCAATCGTTGGTGGGCCAGCGTTGGGAGGAAGTGAATACCGAGAATCTCAGCGAGCTGGGTGACTTTGCCGGTTACCAAAGCAGCTTCCTCCGACTCTTCGGCTTCGGCCTGGCCGGGGTGGACTACGCGGCCGAGGCGGATGTCAGCATCGGCGTGCCCTCGATTGGTTAGGCAAAACGCACCTCCGCCGTCTTTACGTAGGAGGCACCTCGCGAAACTCTGCTAATGGTTCCCCGCGGCGTTTTGCTCCGCAATTTCAAACTTAAAACCCCACAATTGTTTCATGAAAATTCTCTCCTTGCTGAGCGCGCTGCTCATTACTGCTGGCTTCACCTCGCACGTGGCTGCTCAAGACAAGACAGCCGATGGCTTCGTCGCGTTGTTCGATGGCAAATCCTTGGATGGCTGGAAATCCAATGATGAAGACAAGGAAAAGAAAATCTTCTCCGTAGCCAATGGCGAACTGGTCGTGAAAGGCGGCCGTGCGCACCTCTTTTATGAGGGCAAGGACGGCAAAGCCTCCTTCAAAAACTTCATTTACAAGGCCAAGGTCCTCACGAAACCTAACGCGAACTCCGGCCTCTACATCCACACCGAATACCAAGCCAGCGACTGGCCAAAGAAAGGTTACGAGTGCCAAGTGAACAATAGTTTCGACAAAGACCCGCGCAAGACCGGCAGCTTGTATGCCGTGCTCGACTTCAAGGAAAAGATCGTCCCGGACAATGAGTGGTTCGACTACGAAATCACCGTGCAGGACAAACACATCGTCATCAAAATCAACGGTAAAGTGACCGCCGACTACACCGAAAAAACAGGCGATGCCCGCCAAGGTGGCAATGAAGGCCGCTGGCTCAGCTCCGGCACCTTTGCCATCCAAGCCCACGATCCAGGCTGTGAAGTGCACTACAAGGACATCATGGTGAAGGCACTGCCATAACCACCCGCTCTCTCCATCGCAAACGGCCCGCAGTGAACCACTGCGGGCTGTTTCGTTATCGGCCAGCGGTTTGACAAAATTCTTTCTTAAAACCGCTCGCACCCTGCTTGCCGATGACGCATCAATGCCCTATTCTCCATTCCATCATGAAATTAATTGCCTCCTGCTTCGTCCTTGCTCTTAGCCTAACGCATGCCGCGGTCCCAGACGCGGAGTTGCTCGAACTCGTGAAAAATCGGGCCAAGTTGGAGTGCTTCACCCCCCAACCGAAATTGGTCACTTCGAAGTTTGCAGAACTCTGTCGGAAATTGACCCCAGAGGAAACGGCTGAGTTGGCCAAGGACCCTCATGCCGCCGCCGCCATTCACATTTACGGCAACGACACCGCCGTTCAACCCTACTTCGACCCCTGGGGGAAATTCCCCGAAGGCAGTTTCGTGCTCAAAGAAAAACTCACGACTTCAGACCAAAAAACGCAGGGGTTCACTGGCATGCTCAAGCGGGAGACCGGATATTTCCCAGCTGGTGGTGATTGGGAATATTTTACCGTTGATGGCGCGGTCACCAAGTTGGAAGCGCGCGGTAAAATTCAATCCTGTGCCGACTGCCACGCCAGCCACAACAAAGGCGACGGCATCACCAAACTCTCCGCTGCGGCCGTGCAAATCACCGATGGTCGCATCATGCTGCATTCCAGCAAAGCCACTCCCCATGGCGAGAAACTACAGTATGAAGAAATTGAGAAAAAGAACACGTTAGGATTCTGGGTGAACCCAGCGGACTGGGCGGAGTGGAAATTCAACGTCGCCCAACCCGGAACCTACACCATCCACCTCTGGCAGGGCTGCGGCAAAGGCAGTGGGGGCGCAGAGATTGAGATTCTGAGCGCTGGCCAGAGCAACAAATTCATCGTCGAAGACACCGGACATTTCCAGAACTTCAAGGAACGTGAAGTGGGCACCATCACCTTCGCTAACGCCGGCCCCCAAAGCTTGGAACTCCACGCCCGCACCAAACCCGGCGGAGCAGTGATGGATTGCCGGCAAATCATCCTCGTCCCCAAACGGTAAGCTGCAGGAGGTCCACGTCGATGACGGAGCGGACTTCCTCAATGGGCTTGGGGTTGTAGGGTTCATTGTGATCGAAGGCCCCGCGCACCGTTTCCGCCGGGAGCAGACTGCGATGTGGGGGGAAGCGGAGGGAATGAAGATGCGGACCGTGTGGGGTTGATTCCGCCGACTCGTATCGACCAGCAGTGAGAACCGTTTCCTGCGCGGTTTCACTTCGCCCCCGCAAAATATTCAGTTGCCGCCGGGGCAAGTCGCTTGCATGGCTGAGGACGATTTAATTTGGTCCGTCCGTGTGATGGTGCCAGCATCTTTACCCAAGCAACCACGATCCCCATGAAATTTTCCGGTGTTATTACCGCCGTCGTCACTCCCTTCGCCAATGGCCAAGTCGATGAAGCTGCGTTTCGCAAAATCATTGATTTCCAATTCGAGAATGGCGTGAGCGGCATTGTGCCTTGCGGCACCACGGGCGAGAGCCCTACGCTGAATTACGAGGAACATCATCGCGTGGTGGAAATGGCCGTGGAGTTTGCGGCGGGTCGGGGTGAAGTGGTAGCGGGCACGGGCTCCAACAGCACGGACGAAGCCATCGAACTAACACAAGCGGCCGAGAAGGCGGGCGCAACGGGTTCCCTGCAAGTGGCCCCTTACTATAACAAGCCCAGCCAGGAAGGGCTCTACCAGCATTTCAAGAAAATAGCCGCCAACACCGGGCTGCCGATCATTCTGTATAGCATTCCCGGACGTTGCGGGATTGAGATTGCCCCGGAAACGACGATTCGGCTGGCGCAAGATTGCCCGAACATTGTGGCGATGAAGGAAGCTGGTGGTTCCCCCGAGCGGGTGAGCCAACTGGTGGCCGGTTGCGGTCCTAACTTCGATGTCATGAGTGGCGATGACGGTCTGACGCTGCCGTTCATGGCGGTGGGTGCCACGGGCATCATCAGCGTGGCCGCCAACATCATTCCCGGTCCCATGAGTGAACTGGTGGCGCTGGCGCTGAAGGGAGATTTCCTGGGCGCGCGGAAGATTCATGAGAAATATTACCGCCTGCTGGCAGCGTTTCTAAAACTGGACGTGAACCCCGTGCCGATCAAGACCGCCATGGCCCTGAAAGGCTTCTGTTCCGCTGAAGTGCGCCTGCCGTTAGTGGACATGGCCGCAGAAAAAGCCTCCGAGCTAAAAGGCATCCTCACAGACTTGGGCGTCCTGTAATTTTCCCATGAGCACGCTCAAACTTCTCATTACCGGAGCCAAAGGCCGCATGGGCCAGGCCCTGATTGCCGCCGCTGCGGCTGAACCCAACGCCGAAGCGCATCGCACGATTGATGTGGGTGACGCGCTGCTGCCATCCCTGGAGGCTTGCGAGGCGGTTATCGACTTCAGTCACCACAGCTTCGCCACGGAGTTAGTGGCGGCTTGTGTGAAAAACAAAACCCCGTTAGTCATCGGCACCACTGGCCACACCGACGCGGAACTGGAGATCATTTCCGCCGCCGCCCAGCAGATTCCCATCGTGAAGGCGGGGAATTACAGCATCGGGGTGAACACGCTCTTCTGGCTCACCCGCAAGGCTGCCGAAATTCTGGGCGATTCGTTTGATCTGGAAGTGCTGGAAATGCACCACAACAAGAAGATCGATGCCCCCAGCGGCACGGCGCGTCGTTTGGTGGAAGTGCTCACGGAAGTGCGCGATTTGGACTACAAAAAGCACGTGGCGCACGGTCGGGAAGGGAACATCGGGGCACGCCCGAAACAGGAGATCGGCCTGCATGCGATCCGCGGTGGAGACGTGGTGGGAGACCACACCGTTATTTACGCCGCCCAAGGCGAGCGCGTGGAATTGACCCACAAAGCCAGCAGCCGGGAAATTTTCGCCAACGGAGCCGTCCGAGCCGCCCTCTGGCTGCGCGGCAAGCCCGCCGGGCTCTATGACATGGAAGACGTGCTGGGATTGCGGTAATGGTTGGACAATAGGACCCGGAGGACCGATAGGGCGGATGGGACCTATCTATCCACTCCTCCATGACTCTGAAATATCTCCTCCTCCGATCCTGCCTGCCGCTGATGGCATTTCCCTTTCTCAGCCACGCTGAGCCGCTGAGTTCGATCGACATCTTTGGGATCGGCAGTTGCCACACGAATAATCGCACGGTCAAAGACATGGAGCGGTGGATTCCGCAGATGGCGGAGGCGGGGATTTCCTTTCACCGCACGTGTCAGACGAATTGGTCGGCAGTGGAGCCTGCGGAAGGTAAATGGGCGTGGGAGGAGTTGGATCGGGAAATGGCGTATCTGACCGAACATCAGATGAGCTGCGGGGGCCTCTTGCTGGGCAGTGTGCCGTGGGACAAGCGGTCCGTGGGCTTGCCAGTGGACAATCTGCCGGCCTGGAGCAACTACGTTTCCCAAGTGGTGAAGCATTTGCAGGGGAAGGTGAAGTATTGGGAAGTGTGGAACGAGCCGCCGAATTTTATCGGCCCCAAGCAAACGCCTGCGGACTATGCCAAGATCGTGATCAGCGCCTATGATGCGGCCAAGGCCGCAGATCCCACGTGTCTGGTGGGGTTGGCCGCCAAGTCCGTGCATGTGAATTTCCTGGAGCAAGTGCTGCTGGCCGGAGCGAACGATCATTTCGACTACATCACCCTGCATCCGTATGAAGTGCTGGGATCGGTGGCCGATGGCAATGGCACAGAGGCGGTTTACCTGAACATCGTGCCCGCAGTGCGGAAAATGTTGGCGGTGCAGAATCCCGCCAAGGCCAACGTGCCGATTCTCTTTACGGAGTTAGGCGCAGACATTCGCAAGGGCGTGGACTATCCTGCGCAGGCTCTGGTGAAAGGCTACAGCATGGGGATCGCGCAGGGTGTGAGCTACATCAACTGGTTCGAGGGTCGCGATGGTGATAGCGGACCCATGGGCCTGCTGGACGACAAGGGCGTGCCGCGTCCGGCCTACATGGCCATGAAACAAATGATTCTGCATCTGGGGCAGCATCCGCAGTATCTTGGTTGGGTGTTAGTGGACGACTGGAATTACGGGTTCATTTTCCAAGGAGCGAAGGGACCGGTCCTGAGCACTTGGGCGCGAGGCGCGGCAGATCATGTAAAATTCGGTCAGCCGGTGGACATCGTGAATCCCCTGACTGGCACTACCAGCAAGGCGGATAGCTACGCGTTAACAAAGGCACCCATTCTGGTGCTGAATCCACCAGCCAGCTTGGTGAAACAAGCGCAGGCCAACAAACTGCTGCCCTTGCCGTGGGGAGGTGATTTATCCAAAGCGAAATCCGTGTCCATCACCATGGAAGGCGACGTGGCGGAAAACGGCCTGCACACGCTGTCAGGCGATGCGATTGGCGCCTCCGTGCTGGCCTACGGCGGCTCTGGGCGTGCGGGGAATGTGCCGGGCGGAAATGCCTTTGTGGTGGATCCGCAATTCCTGTGCTACACCGCCACGCCCATCGAAATCAAAGTCGTGGTGCGACGAAACCCCGCCAACGATAACGCAGGCTTCAAGCTGGTTTACGAATCCACCAACGGCTTGAAGGGAGGGAATTGGTTCACGATCCCCGACAACAAACAGTGGCACACCATCAGTTGGAAAATCACCGACGCGCAGTTCGTCAGCATGTGGGGCTACAACTTCACGCTGGAATCCGACGGCAACCAATTCAACAAATACTTCATCCAGAGCGTGACCGTCACGAAATTATAATTCCGGAGGAATTAGCGGAAGAACTTTTGACATCCAGCGTTAAATCACTACCTTCACCAACGCGATGGCGCTGCCGCAACGGTAGCACAAAGCAAGTTTCTCCCTGAGTTCACCCACCGTAACTCGCTGAGAATCAAACAAGCCGAGGTGGCGAAATTGGTAGACGCGCCAGACTTAGGATCTGGTTCCGCAAGGCGTAGGGGTTCGAGTCCCCTCCTCGGCATTCTTTCTAAATCAAGGGTTGGCGCGGTTTCTGGAATAGCAGATTTTCCGCCGAATTGACAAAAGGTAACTGTTTGGGTAACTGTTACGCCATGAAAGCCCGTGAAATCCCCTCCCAAGTAAACCCGCCCCTGCGGCGTCCCCGTGACAAGCGTGTCTGTGATTCCAGGGGCCGCCCGGTGAAGTATCTCTATGAGCGAGGGGGGAGAATCTCCGCTGTGATGAAGATAGCGGGTCCGGATGGCGCGAAAAAGGCGCGGCGGTTTTCTCTCTACAATTTGGACCGCTCCCCTGTGAAAAATTGCACGGAGGCGTCGGAAGCCTTGGCTCGGTTGCTGGTTGACCGCATGGCGGATTCTTTGCCAACGGGGGGGGCGCAAGCCGCTCTTTTCCGTATTCGTTGACGCCTACTTGCTCAAGCCTGCCCACTTGGGAAAGAAACCTGGGACGCGCCAAAATGAGAAATTAACGCTGGCCTTGTGGAAAGCCCATCTTGGCGGGGTGAGAGTGGACAAAATCACAACGGCTATGATCGGGGCCTTTCAGGAAATGCGGCTTGCAGGTTCTCTCACGGTGGGCGGCAAATCATACCGGGCTGTTTCGTCCAGGACTGCAAACCTTGATGTTGTGCTCTTGCGCAATGTGCTCAACGCCGCGCTTGATGAGGGGTATCTGCGAGCAGTGCCGGTGGTGAAGAAATTGAAGGAGCGCGCCCCGTTGAAAAAACGATTACTCACAGGTGAGGAAATGACCCGGCTGATTGCGTGCTGTGCTTCTGCCTGCAAATTGAACGGAGAGCAGCTTGCAGACTATCTCCGCTTTCTAGCCTATAGTGGAGCGCGGGAGCAAGAGGCATTGCGCATCAAGTGGGAGAATGTGAATTTCGACGGGCAACGTCTGACCGTGGGGGCCGATGGCGACACGAAAAATGGGCAGTCTCGCAGCGTTAATTTTACAGGACCGCTGGCGTCCTTGCTGGCGGAAATGAAGGGTCGCCGCGCCCCGGATAGTTGCTGGCTGTTTCCTTCCCCGCGTCGAGGGGGAAAGGATCTGCGGGCGATTAGCTTCAAGGAAAGCCTGGCCATGGCTCGCGATGCGGCCGGGGTGCCGTGGTTGGGGTTCCACCACTTGCGGCATTACTTCGTTTCGTCGTGTGTTATGTCGGGGTTGGATTTTATGACCATTGCGGCCTGGGTGGGGCATCAAGACGGGGGTGTTCTGATCGGCAAAGTTTACGGGCATTTGGCGGATGAACATAAAAAAGCCGCCGCTGCCAAAGTGAGCTTTGCGTGAATTTCCGAAATCAGGCTTCACCGCTTCACTAAACGTGAGAACCGTTGATTTCACTAGGGGAGCCATGGTGAAGCCTTGTGAAACGCGGTTTTTTTCGGGCTCCACTTTGCCCGGTCTCCGCCAGCTCGTGGCGGTTCGTCCAAGGATGCACGCTGCGGGCCGTTGTCGGCGTGGCCGGTGTGATGAGCTGGCATCATGCCTTTGGTGCCGTGGTGGTGCCGTCCCTGGGATCGATGGCTCCGGCGTGGTGGTCGCCAGCTCGTGGACGCGTGGCGTGGTTCGTCCAGGATGCACGCTGCGGGCCGTTGGTGGGGTGGCCGGTGTGCTGAGCTGGCATCATGCCTTTGGTGCCGTGGTGGTGCCGTCCCTGGGATCGATGGCTCCGGCGTGGTGATCGCTAGCTCGTTGTCGGTGTGGCCGGTGATCGATGGGGCTCGCCCTGTTCCTACCAACTCGGCACACCATTATCCGGCTTAAATGGACTCCCCTTTGGACACCCCTTTGGACACCACGGCACACCCTGCGGCACACCTATTAGCCCCCTGAAAAATATCGTTTTGTGGGGGTGCGTGCGCTGATTTTCCGGGTGGGCGATTTGACGGGCCTCCGTTGATGCCATGGCGCAATTCCGCGCATGCAACCTTATGAAATATGCAAACGAGTGAACAAATTGATACAGAGCCGCCAATATCGGTTTCTAAGTTTATGGAGCAAACCGGGTTAAGTTCCGCCACTGTCTGGCGATACCGCCAGAGAGGATGGCTCATAACTAGCAATATCGCGGGTAGGCTCTATATTTCTAGGGCGGATCTTGGCGAATTTAACCGCCGGATGAAGGCGGGCGAATTCGCGCAGCAAGTGGAGGTGGGGAAAAAGGGGGCCTAGTATGAGTGAGCTTTTTCCATCCTCTGAGTTTCTATCCACTTCGGATTTGCCGCCGCTATTTGCGGCCATGTTGGCTGAGAAAAAAGCAGCCGCGGCGGTTGTGGCATTGGCGAAAGTATTACGTGCATCGTGTCTGCTTTGCGCTGCGGATGAAGGGGCTACGCGGTGGGACCGATGTTCAAGCTTTATTCGTTGGCTGCTAACACCTGAGTCATCGCGGGTGCTGCATTGTCTCGCTGATGGGGCTCGGGCTGCGGTGGCGAGTGGGAAGACGCCCCCATTTGGCTCTGATCGCTTCGCGCGGAGTGTGGCCTTTGATCATTCCTTTGCTATGCCAAATGAGCTGTTACCTCTCTACTTGGCTGCAACGGCGCGGGCCTTCCCTGGTGTGGCGCAATGGCTCCGGGTTGAAACGCCTGAGGCGGTGCTGGTGAAGGAATACGATTGGAATCCTCTGCAAACCACAAGCTAGACTAATGCACCGTCCGTCCATGCCCTTCCCGCGCTACCGATTAGCGAACCGCTGGCACCTGCACTATGTGAAGGGTGTGAGGGGTTGCTATCTGGTGCCGGGCGGGGATGGCTGGGGATCATTTTTGCCATCGCAAGTGAGAGAGTTGCTAGTATCAAAAGGGCTGAGTCGCCAATGCCGGAAGGGTGATCGATGCAGCCAAGTTGATTGGTTGCTTGAATTTGTTCGTAGGAATCGTTGTGTTGAGGCTGGGAGTTTCCTACGCCTTCCCCGCTCTTACCGTGGGGGTGATCTGTGAGCAATTCCGCCAATCGCGCCGGGCCTTCACCTCTTGATCTCGCCAAGGATGCGCTGCGTATTCCTGAGCTGGCGACAAAGCGCGGGTGGGAATGGGTGCCGGGAAAATCCTGCAGGACGCCCTACCGTCCTGACCGGAATGAATCGGGTTCGGTAATGAATGAGGGCCGTCTATTCCACGACTTCGCTAGCGGGGAAACCATGGACGCGCCCGCCCTGCTGGGGAAAATGGAAGACATGGACGCCCGGGCGGCCGCCAAGCTGTTTATTGAGCTGGCGGGAATTCGTCCAGGGGAATGGAGCGCAAGTAATCCTCGCCCTGCCTATGTTCCGCCCGTAGTGAAGGAGGAGCCCCACGAAAAGCCCATCCTGCCTAACTTGGGGCCTTTTTCGGAAACTGAGCGTCAAGCCTTGGCGGATCTGCGGGGGCTTTCATTGGAGGCGGTAAACATGACGTATCGGCGGGGGCTGCTGCATGGGTTGTGGTGGCGTGGGAGTCGTGCCTGGGCAATCACGGACCGGGAACGTTGGAATTGCCAGTGGAGACGATTGGATGGGGAACGATGGGAACGAAACGATAGTGAGCACAAATTCAAATCTTGGGGTGTAAAGAGGCAAGGGGCCGCCCGTCCGCGTCCAGGCTGGCCAGTGGGCATTACTGAGACGGTGGGAGTGTCTCACGTGGCGTTCGTGGAAGGCGGGCCGGATTTGCTGGCGGCGTTCCATTTCATCCAC
Organism: Verrucomicrobiales bacterium; assembly: GCA_031411295.1. Lineage (GTDB taxonomy): Bacteria > Verrucomicrobiota > Verrucomicrobiia > Verrucomicrobiales > V1-33 > JAGNEJ01. Next base: position 16,448 of record JANOAV010000001.1, read on the forward strand.
CTTGCCCGCCGTGGCGGCATTGTCGCGCCAGTGGCGATGTTTGGCACCTCCCGCATTGATGCGCTGGCCTTGCCTATGTTGGCGGGGAAGCGCATTCGCCTTTTCTGCCATGCGGATGAAGCCAGCCTTGAAGCGGGAACAAAACGCCCCGGCCTTGAAGCCGCCGCCCGTTGGCAAGAACAACTTTTGGCCGTGGGCTGCATCGTTGATACCTGGGATTTTTCGGGGCTCGCTCGCCACGATGGCGCGCCTGTCGCTGACCTTTGCGACTACGCAAATCTTTGCGCTGAGGATTACGAGAGAGAGAAAGCAAACCTTGATTCTATAATGATTTTTGAATGAGTTCTAAACCAAAAGCAGCCAAGAAAACAGCCACGCCTAAAGGGAAACCATTAATGGAACCTGAGGTAAGCGGGAGCGTTCCCACTGGGCCCAAGAGCCGCGTGGGAAAGGTGGTGAAGCCTGACAAGAAAACCCCCGCCACTTTCCAGCCTGGGCCGCCAGCCACGCCGCCGCCGCCGCCATTTGATGCGCGGGCAGTGGCGGAGAAGCTGAATCTCTGGCGGGCCGATGGGGCGAAAGGTTGCCACTTTCGCGAGTCCAGGGACGGGGAATTTATCGATATGAGTGGGGATGACTTCTCTCGCTGTATGAAGCGCGAGGGCGTGCGATTGAAGCCCGCTGAGGGCGAGTATCTTTCACAGGTCGATCTGCTGAAAGATTACGTGCAAGAGGAGCGGCGCGTGGATTTCGCAATGTCCAATCTGGCCGGGTATGCCGCCGGGGTTTACTCTGTTTCTGGGGCCTCCATGCTGGTGAAGAAATCGCCAAAGCTGATAACTCCCGCCCCTGGGGATTGGTCGTTTCTGGAAAAGCTGATTGATCGATTGCTGGGAGGCGGTGCAACATCCTTGTCACAAGTGACGCTGTTTCATTGCTGGATGAAACTTGCGATGGATCGCGAGCAACAAAGCGGCTTGGCGTTGATCCTGGCAGGGCCTCGGAATTGCGGGAAATCGCTACTGCAGCACTTGGTAATTACTCCATTGCTTGGGTGCCGCAACGCGGATCCCGGCCCTCACATGTTTGGAGACACAGACTTCAATGCTGAGCTGTTTGGCAGTGAGCATTTGCAAATGGAAGATCCCGCCCCGAAGCGCGGATTTAGTAGGGAAACCTTCGCGGAAAAGATCAAAGGAATTGTTGCGAATAACACGCATCGATTCCACCCAAAGGGGCGCGATGCTGTAACCTTGGCTCCAAAATGGCACCTGACAATTTCGGTCAATGATGATCCTGAAACCATGCGCATCATTCCAGATTTGCGGGATGACGTAACGGACAAGTTTATTTTGCTGCGGGTGCAGCGTCCATATGATGGGGATGGGTTTAATTTGCCCACGGTGCCAGAACGGCCTTTTTTCCGTTCACTCATAGCAAAGCAATTGCCCGCCTACGCTGCCTTTTTGCGAGATCTTGAGATTCCGAAAGAATACGCTTTCGGGCGGCTGGGGCTTGTTCCTTGGCAGAATCCTACGCTGGCGGGTGAACTCTTCACCGCGTCGCCATCGGGTAAGCTACTGAGCTTGATCGATGAAACCAAGCTGTGGGAGGCTTCAATCCGTGATGGCTTGCCGTCCGGGGCTGGGAGCTATGCCGAAATCCGGGGCGAGCTGGAAAGGCATCTAACGCAAGGTGATGAGGCGAAAGCCTTCTTCAAGCATCAACAGATTGAGAAGCTGCTAGGCAAGCTCAAAGAGTCAAACCCTGATAGGGTCAAGCATGTTAGATTTACAAGTGGCCCTGAGAAAGGCCGCTTCTATTGGCAGATTTGCCAGCAACCCGCCCCAAAAACTGAGCCCGCTTCCCAGCCCGCTCCTAATGAAGATTCCGAGCCTGACGGCTTTTAACGAACCAACAAACCACCAACAATAACAATATTATGTCAATCAAAACCGAATTAGAATTAGATCCCTCCAAAGCTGTCAGCCAAGCTGGCAAAGCCGCTGCTGAGATCGGGGGTAAGCTGTCCAAGGCTTATGATGGAGTCAATGAGAACCGCCCACATGCCGGGGGCCTTTTTTCGGGAGCTGAGAGCGGGATAACTAAGGTTCAGAGCGGAATCAATGTGCTAAAAGCGGGCTATGAGGGACTGAAAAAAATCATCGAAACAGGGGATGCTTTTGGAGATATGGAAGATGGCCTGGCGTCCGTGCTGCCTGCTACAGCGGATCTAAACCAGGAAGTGGAAAAGTTGATTGAACTGGCCAAGTCGCCCGGCCTTGAATTTGAATCGGTGATGAAGGCTCACAAGAATTTCCTGCAAATGGGTAAATCATCTGAAGAGAGCCGGGACATGATTCGGGAAATCGGGAACGCGTTGCAATTGTCCGGGGCGGATCCAAAGCAGCTTGGTTCCATCGTGGACGTGTTGACGAAAATGGATGATGTTGGGAAACCGAATATCAAAATGCTGCATTCCTTGGCGCAAGAGGCAACGGGCTTGCGCCAAGCCCTAAAGGCGGGATTCGGCACGGAGAATATTCGCGAACTGGAAGCTATGAATCTTGACGGGCCACGGTTCCTTTCCGGCTTCACTGCGGGCCTACATTCGTTGAAAACCGCCCAAAAGGATTCTGCGGACAAGCTGGGGGATTTGCAGGATGATGGCAAGCGGCTTACTGCCAAGCTAGATCAAAAAGCCATGGAAGCCGTTGAAGGCTGGGGGAAGGGGATTGAATGGGCTAAGCTGAAATTCAAGGAAATGCAGGGGGAAAAGGTGGACTGGAAGCAACTCTATGAAACGCCCGATGCCCGCCATAAAGATACTGCTGCGGATGCAGCCGCCAAGGCGGCCAATGAGGCGGCGATCAATCAGATGCACGCGGAGCGGCTGGCCAAGCTGGAGGATGAGACGCGGAAGGGTGAAGATTTAACGTCTGCAAAAATGAAAGAAATGAAGATCATGCGCGAAATGGCCTTGGATGCGCCATCTAAAGCGAAGGAGCGGGAGCGGGAATTAAAAGACCAGCAAGATTACGTGGACGGCTTGCAGCTCCAACTTGAACTGCAAAAGAATCTGAAACAGTTGATGGCTGATAACCTGCTAACTGAAAAGGAGGCAACGGACTTGCTGCGGGACAAGATTGCGGCACAACGGAGGGCGTCTAATGAACAGCGGGAAATGGATCAGGGACTCAAGAAAATCACAGATGGCAAGCAACTCGCCGCGCGTGAAAAGGATAACGAAATCATGGAGGCGCGTTCCAAAGGCCACAATGGGAAAGCGGATCGCCTGCAATCGTCGAAGGATGTGGCGGACGCGAAAAAGCAACTAATGGGGCTGGGGATGTCGGACGCAGAAGCTGAGGCGCAAGCGAAAGCTGAGGTGCGGAGGAAAGAGGATTTAGCTTACCGTGGGGAGCATGGCGGGCGCGGCCGGATTCACTCTGAGGGTGGGCGGCCAAGTGAGGCTGGCGGCATTGGGTCGGATACGTATAAGGGGACGGGGTGGGTTAAAGATCATAACAATGTAAATAAAGACCGGGATCTTCGTGGTGACTTTCAATTTGCCAGTCTGGAAAAAATGGAGGCTCAGAAGAAAGCTCAAGTGGAAGCATCGCGCAATAATTCGGCACCTGCGGAAAAAGTGGGGGCGGAATCTGCGGCCGCAAAGCTTGGGGCTTCGATGGAGAGTCTAGTTAGTGTTATCACAGGGGCGGTAAAGTTGGTAGAGGGGGCAGCGAAGAAATACGGGGCCTCACCGCTCAATAAATAATTCTTGGCATCATCCGCCTTTCGTGCCAATGGTGGGGCGTTGCTTGGCAAGAGGCAACGCGCAATCTCAAAGCTGGACTATCACCCCGGCGCGAAATCAATGAACCATACAGATACAAAACAACGAGAACCAAAGCCCGTTTCGGATAGGCGTATGCGAGTGATGTCGCGTGCCGAAAAGCCTTGCCGCTTCTGAAACGGGCTTTGTTCTGTCTGGAAATCAAACCTATGAGAACCTCAAAAGCCGCCGCAATTACACCGCTCGCCCGTCCGAAGCTGATGAAACGAGCTATCTACGGAGAGCCCCCAATTTCTGAGCAATGCTTAGATTCTATGAATTCACCCGTAACAAGCTCTGGCGATACCGTTCCTCTCTGGCTCTGGGAGGAACTGGCAGAATGCTTCCCGGAAATCAGTAGTCCAGGGATGGTGGCGATGATTTCCGCCAATCGGGAAAAGTTGGGCCTTTCCGCGTGGGACTACATCACTCGTGTCATAAGAGAGGATAAATTGCGCGTTGAATTGATGCAGGTAATGGACTCCATAGACTCAATCTCTCACGTCATCCGTTTCCCGCTGGATCCCGTAGAGCGATTCCCTTGGGATATGTGGGAGGAACTGCAGCAGCGTTGCCGTTGGGTCAAGAGCCCGTCCATGAGTAGGGCCATCCGCATTGAAAGCGAACGTCTCGGATTGGGTTTGCGAGCCTACATTAAACTGTTGTGGCGCAAGCGGTCGATGAGAGCGGAGGATCTGAGGTGGGATCTAATCATAACCGATGGGCTGGTGAGGGGGTATCGTCCGCTATGGTCAGGCTATAAGCTTCAAGGTGGCCTGCAATCTCAAAACCAACTTTACTAACGATGGAATCACACAACGCGCCTGCCTCCTTTCACGTGCTAGTTTCTCGGGAGGAAATCCAACTGAGATTCGGCATTCCGCCCGCAAAAATGACGGCTTTCTTGAATGATCCTAACTCGGGAATTCCTGCCATTTATTTTACGAGCATCCCGCAATTTGAAGTCGGGGCTTTTTTGCGCTGGTCCATTGCCAAGTTCGGCCGTGGCGATTGGGGTGAGGCTGCCAAAGCTGGCGGGGCTGAGCCTGTGAAAAGGAGCGGGCGCGTTGTGCCGCGTCGTAAACCATTACCTAACCTATAACCACAACCTAATATATGAAAAATCCTATTGTTGTTTTGCCTAGTCTGCCCCCGATGTTGTCCACCGTTGGACTGCTGGAAATGAAGCTCGGGAATGAGTTCGCTCTGTTGAGCCCTTCTGATATTAATTCCGCTATGCAGTTTGATATTGGTTCGCGTGAGCGGAATGAATCATTGCGGGAGATGAAGAGAGATGCTTTTGGGCGACTCTCGCGTGCGGAGGTGACTTGGCGCGCTAATTTGATCATTACGGTTTATTTCTTGATGGGGGCCATCCCTGGCGACTTTAACGAGAAAAAGAAGCGAGAGACTAAGGAAAAGCAGCGCGTGGAGGCATCCCGCATGGACGACTATGTGGAGCGGGCGATTGAGTCCGGGGTGTGGCGGGTCGAGTATAACGGGGGTGTGGAGCCATACCTTGACGATGACAGGCCGGAACCGAGTGAAGATGATGAGTTGTATGATGAGATCATCGAAACGACAGTTCAAACGTTCCCACCTCCCCGGAGATCCCTAGCGGAAATTCAAGCCATAGCGGCATGTGTCGAGATTGCGCGCAAGGCGGTTTCTGAGCTGATGGCGTGGATTGATGCGGAGATAAACGAAACGGCTAGGCGTTATGAATAAAGTTGTGCAATTTGGTCCCAGTGTGCCTGTATTATCCACCCTTGAAATGCTGCAAATGCAGCTTGGGGAGGCGTTCGCAGGGCTGAGTGAATCTGATATTGATTCCGCTCTGGCGTTTGATAGTGGTTCGCGTGAGCGGAATGAATCATTGCGAGAGATGGAGAGAGCTGCTTTTGGGCGACTCTCGCGTGCGGAGGTGACTTGGCGCGGTCGTTTGATCTTGGTGACTTATTGCATGGCAGGGGCTATTCCTGGCGGTTTCATTCGTGGAATCACTAGGCCTGGCTTGAATGAGGAAAAGACGCGGGAGGCTCAATCCAGCATGGGCGAGGTCTTAGAATTGGCGATTGATGCCGGTGTTTTGCGGGCCGTTGGGTGTGACGTTTATTATGAGATCCCGCCGCCCGAAATAACGGAAAGTGAGGCGTTGTGGAATGAGGTCCCCGAAACGCCAGTTCAAACGTTTCCGCCGCCCCTGAGATCCTCGGAGGAAATTGGAGCCATAGCGGTATGCGTCGAGGTTGCACGCAAAGCAGTTTCTGAACTGATGGCGCGGATTGATGCAGAGATAAACGAAAGGGTTAGGGCTTATGAATAAGGTTGTGCAATTTCCCGTTGATAGGCTTGAGGGTTTCCCCTGGGACATGTGGGAGAAGCTGAAAGAGCGTTACCCGTGGACGAATTTCGCGAACGTGGTCCCTTTGATGCGTCTGGAAAGTGAGCGGTTGGGGCTTGATCTGCGGGAATACATTCGCCAGCTCTGGCGAAAACGCTCGTTAAGGTCTGAGGATTTGCGGTGGAGTCTGCTTTGTGCTCTTACGGATAGGGTTAAAAGCCTTCCCCGTCCGCCAGATTTGCGCGTTCGTGATTCTCAAGGGAGGCTTTGGGAATTATGAAAAGTTACGTTCACAGCGTTGCACAGCGTTTCAAATACGCCCCGTGGAACAAAAAAAACTGGCGATAAACTGGCGAGACATTGTTAGCTAAAGGGGAGACCCCCTCACTATATATGAGGGGGCTCTATTCGTCGTGTCGTGGTGGGCTCGATGGCTCCGGCGTGGTGGTGATCGCCAGCTCGTGGCCGCTGATTGCGGCAAAAGGCCGCTGTTAGCCGCTGATTGCCGAAAGGCCAGCTTTGACGCGTTGCACCGTTGACGCTCCTTTGCCTGAAATCTTGGCGGCATTCCTTACCGATTGGCCGGCGCGTAGCAGTTTCACGATATCCTTGTGAGTGTCCAGAAAATCGGACGTGGGCTTGGTTCCCTTTGGTCTGCCTAGTGTAACTCCCTTGCGGCGGGCCTCTGCAAGCCCGCTGTTGATTCGCTCGCGTAGAGTCTCAACTTCTGACCGTGCCATTTCTGCGAGCATGGCGAGCATGATTCCGGTAGCTGGATTCCGCTTCCCATTGGCCAGCATGGTTTCCATGCCCTGGGAGTGCCAGTAAAGCGAAACGCCGCAATCCTCCAACATTTCAACGAATGAATGCACAACGCTGGATTTGCGAGCAATCCGGCTGATTTCATGCACTAAGACTTTCTTTATTTTACCCGCTCTGGCCATCGCTTCCACGTGCTGCAGCCCGGCGCGCTCTGAACTATCCGCGCGGCCGGAAATGGTTTCCTCGCAAATTTCCACCACGTTCCACCCTTTCCCGCTGGCGGCCGCTTGGAGTTCGGATATTTGGCGGGCGGTTTCTTGCTTGGAGGTGGAAACGCGGACTAGGATGCAGGCTGGGATTTGTTTGGTTGTCATGCTGAACAGTAGAGCGGTCGTATTCAGGAAATCAAATGTTTTCCTGAATACACTAAATTTCAAAATCTGGGAGGCGCGTAAAGGGTCAAAATCGGTGGCAAATCTGGCAATGATTGTTTGAATACACTAAAGGCCGATCGCGTTGGGGAAGGCCAGCTCGGGGCCGTAGTTCGTCCAGGATGCACGCTGCGGGCCGTTGTCGGCGTGGCCGGTGTGCTGAGCTGGCATCATGCCTTTGGTGCCGTGTTGGTGCCGTCCCTGGGATCGATGGCTCCGGCGTGGTGATCGCCAGCTCGTGGACGTGGTAGTTCGTCCAGGATGCACGCTGCGGGCCGTTGTCGGCGTGGCTGGTGTGCTGAGCTGGCATCGTGCCTTTGGTGCCGTGGTAGTGCCGTCCCCGGGATCGATGGCTCCGGCGTGGTGATCGCCAGCTCGTGGACGTGGTAGTTCGTCCAGGATGCACGCAGCGGGCCGTTGTCGGTGTGGCCGGTGTGCTGGCTGGCATCATGCCTTTGGTGCCGTGTTGGTGCCGTCCCTGGGATCGATGGCTCCGGCGTGGTGATCGCCAGCTCGTGGACGTGGTAGTTCGTCCAGGATGCACGCTGCGGGCCGTTGTCGGCGTGGCTGTGTTCATCCACCAAGCCCCCTTTGGTGCGACCGTAGGGAGCGACTCCTTACAAAGATTGGCGAGCCGCTCTCATAGGATCTCCCTCGCACTCCCTCTCGTTGGTGCTGAACCAATCACGAATCGCTGTGCAGTGAAGGAGTGAGGACAAGTGAATTCGTTGTGTGTTATCTATTCACCGATGGAACCCTTGATTTGTCAATGGTTCTGGGGTGTGGTGAAGCGGTGAATCCTGAATATATGATATTGTGAAAGGTCTAATGGGATAGGGAAGGGGGGGGGGTAGGTAAGGAATCTTTTGTTTGGCCGAATGGCCGGAGTGAGTTTCCTGCCCGCTTAAATCTTGTGTGAGCCTGGGTGAATTATTAATGTCACTTGTCACATGCGGCGGGGAGCATTGCGAATGTTCCACGGGATTTCCTAAAAATGCGGGGCCGCATAGCTGGGGCAAGCCTGTGATTTTTGAAATTCTGGCGGGGAGGATTGGTTGTGCCTATCGATTCCAGTCCGCGATTGCGGGAATCGGCCTGGCTGCGGTGGGATCCGTGGCGACACTGCAAAAAATGGAGGGGGGCAATGTCACCTTGCGAAAATTTCCCTCAGTCGTTATCCCGCCTTTTGTGCATCTGGGACGCCATGCGTCTTTTTGCGTTTGGGGTGTGGGGTAACTTTTGGGTAACTCTGGGAGATTGCTCGTGGGATTGTTTGCGGGCTGAACGTGGGGCTTGGTTCAAGCAGGATCAATGCTTTCGTGGTTTTTCTGGTTCGTCTTGAATGCTCCTGAAATCGATGATTTGAGAACTTAGGATCTGGTTCCGCAAGGCGTAGGGGTTCGAGTCCCCTCCTCGGCATTCTTTCTAAATCAAGGGTTGGCGCGGTTTCTGGAATAGCACATTTCCGAAGAATCCGACCAAAGGAACTATTTGTGCAACTTCTGGGGCGGAAACCGTTGGGCTTTTGGGAAAGTCCCCACAACAAAAGCAATTCCGGCGGCGGCGTTGAAACTCCGCTACGCGACGTCTTTCCCAAAGGCTCCCGCAGTGCTTTGAGCGAACACATGCTGATACACACGTTCAGCGAGGGCGATTTTCTCGTCCTCAGCGAAGGGAGGATCTGGGAGCAGTTCGAAGATTTCCTGCTGAATCAGCACTTCCACCTCGGCCTTGGTCGGTTCTTTCGCAATCCAGTCGTGGCGTGCGGCTAGTCGCTAGGCGTGAAGAACCCGCCAACCGGCATTGGTTGCTGGCATTTGGTCATGTATCATCACATCCAAGAACCACGAGTGTTCAATCGCCAGTCTCAGGAAATTGTTGCTAGCCCGGATTACAGGTGCCCTTTAGTGCTTGAGCACTTCGACAAGATTCCAGCGCTTCAGCTTGCTGAGCGGACGGCATTCTTGGACTTGGACACGGTCACCCACCTTGGCTTCGCCTTTTTCGTCATGAGCGTAGAGCTTGGTGGTCTTTTTGACGATCTTCCGGAACTTCGGGTGTGGCACACGACGGATCACCGCAACGACGATGGTCTTGTTCATGCTGGAAGAGGTCACAACGCCGACGCGTTGTTTGCGGCGGCCGCGGTCTTCGGATGCGGCGGCGGCTGGGGTCTTGGCGGTTTCTTCGCTCATATAAAATTATCGATGGGTTAGGCTTTGGCAGCGGTGATGACCGTTTCGATACGGGCGATGGCGCGGCGGAGGTTCTTGATGCGGGCGGTGTTTTCCAACTGACCGCTCTTTTGTTGCACGCGAAGATTAAGGATCTCGTGCTTCATGTTGGTGCGACGGGTGGCCAGTTCGGCTGCCGTTTGATCGCGGAATTCCTTGATTTTCATAATGAAATTTAGTCTAGGTCTAAGTGTTAGAGATTAGGCGTGGAGGTCGCGACGGACCATCCGGCAACGGAGGCCGAGCTTCTGGGAGGCCAAACGGAAGGATTCCTTGGCGAGGGATTCAGGCACCCCGGAGACTTCGAAGAGCATGGTGCCTGGGAGCACCACGGCGCACCAGAATTCTGGAGCACCCTTACCTTTACCCATCCGGGTTTCCGGTGGGCGGGCGGTCACGGGCTTATGCGGGAAGATGCGGATGAAGACTTTACCTTTACGTTTGAGGTTACGGGTAATGGCAACACGGCAGGCTTCGATCTGGTTGTTCTTGATCCAGCCGCGGTCGAGCGTTTGGAGTCCGAATTCACCGTAGCTTACCTTGGTGCCACGCGTGGCGTTGCCACCGCGATTGCCGCGTTGGGACTTACGAAATTTAGTGCGTTTGGGGAGTAGGGCCATGAGTTAGCGTCCTAGTTAGAATTGATGTTAAAGGGAGGGAGAATTAATCTGCAATGACGACTTCCGCCGCTGCGGTTACCACTGCTTCTTCAGCGGGAGTTGGGCCGGGGCCATCACGGCGTGGGCCGCGGTTGTCGCCACCACCACCACCACGACGATCACCACCGCCACCGCCTTCACGACGGGGACCACGCGCGTTGCGGTTGTTCTGCTGGGTGCGGGCGTTGTTGGCTTCTTCTTCTGGAGTGAGTTCTTTTTTGTTCACCCAGCATTTGATGCCGATGATGCCGTAAACGGTGCGGGCTTCTGCGAAACCGTAGTCGATTGGCGTGCGGAGGGTTTGCAGAGGCACTTTGCCTTCCTTATACCACTCAGCCCGGGCGATGTCAGCGCCACCGAGACGACCAGCGCAACGAATCCGAATCCCGAGGGCTCCGAATTCCATGGCGATCTGCACGGAACGCTTCATGGCGCGACGGAAGGAGATCCGGCGTTCCAACTGTGTGGCGACGTTCTCCGCGATGAGTTGCGCGTCGAGTTCAGCGCTCTTGATTTCGAAGATGTCGATCTTGACTTGCTTGCCGCCGGTCATTTCGGAGATCTCCTGATTCATCTTCTCAATTTCCGAACCTTTACGACCGATCACCAGACCGGGACGAGCGGTGAAGAGGGTCACACGAACGCTGTTCCAAGCGCGCTCAATGACGATCTTGGAGACGGCCGCAAACATGAGTTTGGCTTTCAGGTAGTTGCGGATTTTGAGGTCCGCATGGAGGAAACCAGGGAAGTCTTGGCGGCTCGCATACCATTTAGAGCGCCAGTCTTTGGTGACTGCGAGACGAAAGCCGATTGGATTTACTTTTTGACCCATAATTTAGGAAAGGTTCGGAATGTTGGAGGGGTGGAAATTATTCGGCTTTTTTGGGAGCTTTTTTAGCAACGGCCTTCTTGGCGGCGGCCTTTTTGGCTGGTGCCTTCTTGGCAGCAGCTTTAGGAGCTGCGGCGGCTGGAGCGATCTTGGCGTCAGCCTTGGCTTGTGCGTTTGCTCTGGCCTTGGCGTTCTTGGTTTTGTCAGGGCCGTTGGTGGCTTCGTTGCCGTCCGTCAGGATGATCTTGATGTGCGTGGTGGGCTTGCGAATCACGCCAGCGGAACCACGAGCCATTGGCTTCATCCGTTCAAAGGCAGGGCCCATGAGGCAGACGGCTTCTTTGATAATCAGGGAATCAGCATCCAGTTGGAAGTTGTGCTCGGCATTGGCGATGGCGCTTTTCAGCGTCTTGCCGACGAGACGGGCTGCCTTCCGGGGAGTGAAGTTGAGGATGGTCAAGGCTTGGCTGACAGGCAGGCCTTGAATTTCTTTGGACACGTCACGCCCTTTCATGGCGGACAGTCGGACGTATTTGGAGATGGCAGTAACTTCCATTGGGGTGGTTTCCTGGGGGCTTATTTGTTTGGTTCGATCTTGATGGTGTCGCCAATAACAACGGATTCCGTGGCAGGCTCCGTGGTCGTGACGAGGATTCCGGTGAGTTGCTCGCGACAATCGACAATGACGCCATCGGCAACCGGGCGGTCTTTGCGAATGAATTTAATGGGCATACCCAAACGGAGTCCGCTGAGTTTTCCCGCATTGATGACGGCCAAGCCGAGATCAGTTTTAAAACTTACGACTTTGGCATCGCCCAAGGCGACTGGAGTGGCGGTGTTGCTGTCTTGGGTCTTCTTGAGGGCCTGGCGTCCTTGGCTGAGGGCCGCTTCCAATCGCTCACGATTCGCGGCATCACTGGATTTCAAGTAGCCGAGGGCGGCCTCGGAAAGGTTTACCAGTTTCTCGGTCAATTCTTGTTTCCCTTGTTCGGCCAGGCGGAAGTCATTCACGGCGTCCAACAGACGAGTCTGGAGTGAACGTTCGTCCCCTTTGAGGGCCGCCACTCCCAGCGCTTCCATCTGCAGGCGCATCCGGGAATAGGAATCTTTTTGCTGAGCGGCCTCAGTATTGGCTTGGGCCAAGCTTTCGGATAAATTCTGTGCTTTCAGTTTTAGGGCCTCGACCTGGACTTCGAGCTGCTTCATTTTATCCACGGCAGCTGCGGTGGTGAGGTCCTGCGCTTTTTTCTCAAGGTCTTTGGCAGGCTTCTCGATAGGCTGCACTGGAGGGATCACATCCTGCGCCTGGGATAGATTGCCCACGGCACAGGCAGCCGCAATCACCAGCACCGCAGTGGCTGCGGCCACGCGGTGAAGTCGGGAGATTGAGAATGGAAGCTGAATTGCCAAGGGATTTAGAATTTTGTAGAAAACGGTGTGTGCCCGGTGCCACAAGCACGAGGCGCGGGAAATAAAAGCTCCGGTAGTGGCGGAGAAACCTTGAATTTTCAAGTTTCTACCGTGCTTCCGGAGCTATTTTCCTGCTTTCTCGAGGCGATGAAATGAGGGGTGAATGAACCTCATGACGGGGCGGAAAGGGAGGCGGAATCTAGGCATCCCCCGGTGGTGCGCAAGGAGAATTTCTTTTTTTTGAAAGTTCATTTGGTTTGTTCATATTAATTAAAAGGATGATCTGATTATTTTAGCTTATCTAGAGGCAATATCTGGGAGCATGGAAGTGCTGCTACGAGCGCGATTAGGCCGGATACGTCGGTATTGAAATTCCGCTCCTGGTTTTTGCCACCCGGGTGCCAATCTGCGGGGAATTGGCCGGCTTCGTTGCTCGGGAAATTCAGCAACGCGGTGGACGAGTGGGTGATCGTGGTCGCGATTTTGGAAGCGATCTCGGGTTGGGATTTGGCTTGTAGCAAGGCATCCCGCACCTGCCCAAGGTAGCGGGCGAAGATGCCTTTGAAGAGACAACCATCCCAGCCGTTCGTTCCGAGTCGCTCTTGGATAATCCCGTCTGCGGTGACCCACCCCCCGTGTTCCAGCATGTGAAGCGCGGTGCGACCAACCAGATCCAGCAAAGCACGATCCCGCTTGAGTTCAGCGTAGGCCAGTAATCCGCCGAGATAGGTGCCTTGATTATAGCTCCAGTAATCCTGCTGAGTGCCGGGGCCATCCACTACCCCGGTGCCGTCGTAGAGCTTCTGCTCCTGAATCCAACCGTAAACCTTCCCTGCCCACTGCGTATAACTCTCTTGGCCGGTGTAGCTGGCGAGCCGGGCGGAGAGGATCAGGAACAGGTTATTGGTAATGGCATTGGGCTTTTGTTTATCCGGCTCCAGACACCAGAGCACTCCGCCGCCCAGGTCCGGCCTCCAAGCCTTGGCCATGTGCGCGTGGATCGCCTTGGCCGTGAGGAGAAATTTCTCCTCCTTGGTGCGTTCGGCCATCTTGAGCCAAGCGATGCCCCACCAGCCACTATCATCCATGTATTCGTTCCTGAATTCAGAATCATCCGCGGACTTGGGTTGCTTTCGCTTCAATTTCTCTTCGTCGTCTGGAGACCACGAACCGCGTCGTTTCAGCTCAGCCACTACGAGCGGCCATTTGGCCAGCGGGGTCCGGTGCAGGTCGTGCATGGACGTTAACCACGCGTCGTAATCCTTGCGCCCGGAGGCATTCATGAAGTCAACCATCGCTTCCACCGCATTGGCCGCCGACCACCAGGGAGGATTCACGCGCCCTTCAAAATGGGCCCTGAGATCGTCCCCGGAGCGGTCCAACCACAACTTCAGCGTGGGAGAACCGTAGCGCTGATCCAGGCCTTCGAAACCCGCTGCAATCCGCGCACGCTCCTCCAGGGGAGCGCTGACCAGCGTGCCAGTGCAGAGAACGAGCAGCAAGTATTTCCAGAACGTGAGGTCAAGAGTCATCATGGCTTCGGAGTAATGGCCTGCGGAAGGTAGCGCAACCGATGTTCGTCAATTCACTGCCTCCCCCATTGGCTAGGTCCTTTGGGGAACCGGGGGAACTGGGAAAAACGGAAATTTTGCCCACATTTGCTCGACAAGATCCGCTGGAGCGGTTTTAATCTGGACAGGCCGCTTCCCTCCCCGAAGCTATACATTAAGTGCTCTGAGTGAATTAACGTGAACGTGAAACAAACATCAAAGCAAATCATCTGGTTTGGCCTCGTGGCCCTGAGTATGGTGACCACGTGGGCTCAGGCGGATGAAGCAACCGATTTCACCTCCCCGCCGCCGGTCTCTTGGACCCGTTTCAATCCATTGGGTGCGGCCTCGTTCGACTTCAGTGGTGGCTTGGCCCGACTCAGTAGTCCAGCCCCGCCTGCCTTTGCTTACGGGATCTATGGGCCCGCCCGCCTCGCCTTGTTCGCCACCGCGAGCTATACCCAGACGGTGGTCTCGGTGGATCTTGTGGCATGGAGTGCGGATCGGAACGTTCCAGGGATTATCGCGCGGGCAGGAAATTTGGGGTTGGGGACGACGCGTGGATACTCCTTCGGCTTCATTCCGTCCACGGGGGCGGCAGCCATCCACCGCGTCACGGGAGAATATCCCACGGTCATTTCTCCCATCATTACGATGCCAGTTATCCCCGGGCAATCCTATCGCATGGTGCTCGTCTGCGCAGGAAATGTCATCACTGGACGGGTCTTCAGCTTGTCGAATTTAGCAGTTCCCCTCGTTGAAGTAATCGCCACGGATGCCACCTATCCCTCCGGCCTCACTGGCATTCTCAATTCGACTGACCAGCTTGGGGCCATTGATGCTACCTTCGACAATTTTCTCGCTTGGGACGGAACCCCTGCCCCGCTCGCAGTAACCACCGGAGAAGAATCCATGCGGATCAGCACCTCGCTCATGCGGAGTCTGGCGACGAATCTCGAAGCCACCGATGATCTAGCACAGCCGTGGTCGAAGGTTTTTCCGGATGTTAGTATCAATGGCTCCCAGTTGGTAAACGAAGTGTCCACCCTGCTGCCTCCACGCTTCTATCGGAGAAGGCTTCTGGGTGCGCCTTGATCAGTCGCAGCGGACGGGGACGAGGATCGGAACGCGAAGGAATGCTAGCCAAAAACTAGAGCCAGTTCAACGCCGGTCGGCGTCTGTTCAATGGCCTATTTTTCCTCCACTAGAACGGTGGCATCGCCCGAGAGTTCCAGCGCAATTCTGCCGTTGGCATCCGCCTTGGCCTCGGAGGCTTTGGATCCGCCAATGGTTACCCGCCAGGTCTTCTCAGGCGCACTCCCAGCCAACACTAACGTGTGCTTTGGCCTGCGTTCCTGCACGGCAAATTTCGCTTTGCGCGCGGTTAGTTCCTGCCACTGAATCTCCCCCTGACTGCTTTCCAGATGCAGTCTAGGCGTTGGTTTTTGCGCCATGACCAACTGTGACACCGGATCGCCCTTCGTGTGCACATACAGCACTTCCCCCACCACCCGATAGCCCACGACTCCTCGGCACGCTGCCAGATCTGGCGTGCCCGCAGTTGCCGGCAAACGGAAGGTGCGTTGATGGCCTTGGTTCACCAGGGTCCACGCGGCAGGTCCAGTCTGGTAAATCCTCGTGCCGTAGCTGTCCCGGGCAATCTTGGCATACTCCAGTGCGGTGAGACTATGCAGGGGCTGACTCAGTGCCCAGTCATGAATTTTCTCCAGCGCCCTTAAGGAACCCAGTGTGACGGCACTGTAGAAATGATAGTAAATATTGACTGGCTTCAATCGTCGTGGTTGTTCCGTCTCCTCAAATGTCTCCAACACCTGCGCAAAACCACCGTAGTAAGGTCCGGTCCAGTTCTTCGTGTAAACAAATTCATTCTGATTAGCCGCGTGAATCTGCAATTCTCCATCCCACGGCATCACTCGAGGACTAACGTTGGAGAGAAATGGATGACGTTTGCTCATGACGGTATTGCCACCATTCATATTCTCCACGCCCAGCTCCCGGCATAGTTTCAGCGCTTCGACGGAGGGCCGACAGTTGCCGGACCACAACATCAACTCCACCTTCTTGCCAGGCGGGCAGAGCCCTTGAATATAGTCAATGGAGCCTTTCACTTCCCGCTCCATCACTGGGCGTTCTACGTCGTAGTTTGCCTCCGGCTTCAGCTCCAGACCCCGATTCTCATACAGCGGAATGAACTCCACATCATGATCGATCCAAACATAGGGATGGGAAAAGGAATGGCTCGCAGCCAGCACGTTGGGCAAGGCCAGACACGCTTTGGCTACCGCTTCGTAGTGGGGCACGTCTTGCTTGTCCTGACCGATTTCCCAGCCCCGCATCGAAGCCTCGACCAGCGATACGGTGATCGGGAAGGGGTATTTCTTCAGGATCCGATCACGAATAATCGCTCCGCAAATTTCATCACCGGCATGCCCCGTCACCCCGCAGAAGCCGTCGCCATCGATGTGACTGTAGAAAATGCGCTGCCCATCCCGCGTGGTGGGATCGGGTGCGGGAAATTGCCCGCCCGGAAAGATCCTCTGGAGAAATTTGAAGGGATCGAACAGCGATGCCTGATCTTCCGCACTGGCTTGGAACGTAGCGTATGGATCCAGCAACGCTCCGCCCCACTCACAGGTATAAATGGCATCAAATAACAATTTATTAGCGGCCTCGTCCGTGCAGGCCACAGAGACATCCACCTGCGCACCTTCCGGGGCTCGGCTATCCTCAATTTCCGCCGGATGGGGCACCAGCGTGGCCTCATAATTCATCACGTCCCGATTCACCTTCCGCAACTCCACCTTCTCCGGATGCGGCACCTGGGCATACGAACCCCAGACCTTGAGCCCTTGCAGTAACCGAATCCGCTGCACATCCTGCTGGAATGGATACTGCCCGGTAAACAGCACCTTCAGCCCGCGGGCCTTTTGCTCCAGAATCCAATCCACATACCAAGCCTCCCCTCCGAAAGGCAGCTTCGTTTCCACATCAAAGATGATGCCAGCATAGCGATCATCCAGGGCGGCGGGCGGGGAAAGCTTCCCCACGTTAACATACTCCACTTCATACCCCAGCCACTCCAGCGGCATTTGCAGACGTTCTGCGGTGAAGGAGTCAGCGGCAAATTTCTCGGCCACCTCACTCTCCGCTAACACCGAGCCATAGATCACCAGAATCCGCCGGGCCACCCGTGTAATCGGTGCCAGGAGAGTTCCCTGAAGCTCCTTGGTCGTGATAAAGGGTTCTGCTCCCAGCTTGCGAATCTGTTCCGCCACACTCTGTGCCAACGCCGACTGTCCGCGCGCCACATAGTCCACCACATAGACTGGCAGGCCACTGGTCTTAATTTCCGCAATTTTCTGGAGCAGCGCCTGGTGATCCTCCGCCCCCACCGGGGCATATTCCTCCTTGCCTTTGAAGGTTTGGAAGACGCTCTCAATCATTACTCCATCCACCGAACCACGGAGTTCCGGCAGCAGCGCAAAACCACGATTCAGCACGATCTCCTTGCCTGGAAACGTCGTCCTTAATTGCTTGATGAGGGCCACCACCGCAGCCGTCTGCGCTTTCGCCTTGTCCGGTGCAGCCTTGGCTAGCAAACTCAGGCTATCTCCGGTATCCAGGAAAAACCCATCGAACCCCTTCTCGATTGCGGGCCGCACTATTTCCCGGATCATAAACTCCGCCCAACCGGGAGCCAGCACGTCCATGCATTTGCTGTCCCATGCGGGATTGGCTTCGCGCAGGGGAATGCCTGCGGCTTTCAGTTTGTCCAGATACGTCGCATTTTTACTCACCTCCACCAGGCTCACATAAGCCAGAAACTTCCGTCCCATCGCGTGCGCGGGAGCCAAGTCCAACTTTGCATCTGGTTGGAGGATCGACATTTCGAACGCGAACAAATCACCTGGGTCCGGTTCATGGTGATAATTTACCTGAAAACTTCGAGCCTGCACGGCTTGCGAGCACATCAGAAACCATGCGGGCAGCAAACGGAATATCCAGCGGAAATAAATCATCGTCCTTCGAAGTATCACGCTCCGTGAGCCCTCGCAACGTGGAAATGATCACCCACTATTTCTTCCCGAGCTTCGTCTTTAGTTTACTCCAGAAGCCATCCATATCGTCGTCCTTCATGGCGGCGGCCTTTTGCTTGTTCTCCTCGGCCAGTTGTTTCAGTTTGTCGTTGAGTTCCTTCCGACGAGCTTCCTCCGAACTTACCTTGGGTGCCATGCGCGCAGGGACATCCACCTTGGGGGTGTTTTTGGCGACGGGTGGCGCTTCGGTGCCCGCCTCTCTCGGTTCATCGGGATTCGTGGCTCCAAAGGTGTCAACGGGCACGGAGACCATTTCGCCTCGGCCGCTCAAGCTACGATTCGCGGCAATGAAAACGCGGGGGCTGTAGTAGTTTGAGTAATCTTGAGCAAAGGAGCTGCGATTCATCCCGATGCGCAGATTCTTGCGAATTTCCAGGTGGAGGTGGGCGGCATAAATGCCATGGCAACTGCCGATGGTGCCGATCTGCTGGCCCCGCTTCACCACTTGATACATTCGCGCCTGGCGTTTGTCGAGGTGGCCGTAGAGGCTGTCCACATAGGCGATATTGCCCGTCTTATCCCTGTAGGCATGGCGCACAATGACAACGTTGCCCCAGCGGCGTTTGTAATCGTCTGAGAACACCACGACTCCGTCCGCTATGGCATACACAGGGTCTCCCAGATCCGTATCACCACCACCATTGCCGTTCCAGTCCTCACCCTGGTGACCGTTCGGCCAGTAGCCGCGGAAGATGTAATATCCCTTCGCATCCGGTTTGCCCACAGCTTGGTCAAAACCATCGGCCAAGGGCACTTTCACGGAATAGCCTGCGTGCGATAAAGGCACCCAGACGAACGCGCAGAGGAGTAGGAAACTCGCGAATCTCATATGGTCAGCAAAAACGCACTTTTGCGAAGTTGAAAGGGGAAATATGCAGCGGACGCGGACTTACTTCAGTCCACCCAGTTTCCGGATAATTTTGAATTCCTCGTCGCTGACAGGAGTGATGCTCAGGCGATTGCCCTTTAGCAGGATCTTCATTTCGCTCAGCCCCGGTTCCTGGCGCAGCATTTCCAAACTGACGAATTTTTTGAGATCCTGGGCCCAAGCCACATCAACCAATTGCCAGCGTGGGTTCTCCGGCGTGGCCTTCGGGTCCTCGTATTCGCCCCCGGGCTCGAATTGGGTGGGGTCTGCGTAGGGTTTACTGGCAATCTTCATGATGCCAGCGATGCCGGGTTCCGGACAACTGCTGTGGTAGAAGAACGCCAGCTCACCCATTTCCATGTCATCGCGCATATAGTTACGGGCCAGGTAATTACGCACGCCAGACCAAGGCTCGCGCTTGCGGGCTTTGAGATCCGCGAAAGAAAAGACGTCCGGTTCAGATTTGAAGAGCCAGGGCATAAAATTTAAATGGTGTGGTGGCCACCGTGATAGGTCTTGCCAGGGACGATGGCTCCGGTGGACTGGGTCGCTTCCAAACTGACTTGGCCTTCGATTTTAACCCCGGGCGCAAAGGTCATCCGGCCGTGCACTTTGAGGCGCTTGCAGTTCAGCAAGTCCGGCACCCCTTGAGAAATCAAGGTTTCCAGGCCATCGACGAGTTTATAGTGGGCCTTATCGAGTTCCAGAATTGGCGGTTGACCGTGGCGGGAGGGATCCAGCTCAATGCGGAAATCGTCCGTTAGGATGCAGGCGTTGGAACGGATGATCATGAGATCACTGGTGGTCTTCACGGGAGCAAAGCGCACCCGTGGCACCTCAATGGCTGCGGCTCCAGCAAAGCACTCGATGGCTGCTCCCATGGCAGTTTCCAGTTGATAAACTTGGGGGCTCTTGTCATCGCGCGAATCCACCGTTTTCGTATTCCGAATCATCGGGAGCAGGAGCAAGCCGCCACTGGCTTCCAGGGTTGCTTTCAATTTATCCAGACGAATCCAGAGATTGTTGGTGTTGAAAAAGGAATGACGCTCAATATCTTCGAAGGCATGTTGATCGCTCGCGGCACATTGGGCAGATTCACGCAGGATGAGTCGGCTATCCGCCTGCCGCCGGGCCAAGTGGCCGCCTTTGCTATCCACGGGCGTGCGACGGGTCACTTCCATGGCGAAAGGCGCTTCGCTGCGGGCGAACCAAGCAAGCAACTTGGGATCCAAATCAGCCCCCAGGTTATCGGAGTTGGAAACGAAGGCATAAATAATGCCCTCCGCCAGCAACGCATCCAGCCAACCCGAGCCCAGCAGGCTGGGGTAGATATCGCCATGCCCCGGAGGACACCATTCTTGAGCCGGTTGCTGGGCCCAGGAAATCGGCTCCAACGTGGCCACATCCAGTTTCGGCACCCGATTCTGCATCATTTCCAGCTTGGCGGGATCGCCTAGGGCTGGGTGTTGGCTCAGCGCGTTCTGCGTGTCTGCGCTGGTGCTGAAGGAATTCATCAGGAGGAAGCGGGGGGCTGAACCACCAGTCTTGGCGCGCAGGTGCAGAATTTGTTTGGCAATCAGATCCAGGAAACTCATGCCCTCCCGCACCGGCAGCAATGATTTTGCCTTTTCCAATCCCATGCCCGTGCCCAGACCGCCGTTCAATTTGATGACCGCCGTCTTCAGCAGCAGCGCTTGGAAATCGGCATCCGCCACTTCTGGCAGTTCACTATAGTTTGGCAACTTATGGACCGAATCGATGGTGCTTTCCGGAATCATGCCTGTTTCGTTGCGCTCCAGGGCGCGGAAACTGTGCTCGAAGGCCTTGATAGCCGCCGCGCTCAGGCCGCCGGCTTCCATTTTAGTGCGAATAGGGGTGAATTTGTCCATGTGCTGCGGATCATAGGAAGAAATTCTGGAATGACAAATGACTTATCTCATCGCGTCTCAGGGCTTGCTGTTGCCCCTGCCAAAATTGCCGCCGTCCAATCCCTTGCGCCTGCGGAAAATCCCTTCTATCTGCGGGGGACATGCTCAATCTTCGCAACATCACCAAAGCTTTCAACGCACGCACGCTCCTGACCTCGGCCGATCTCACGGTCAACTACAATGAGCGCGTGGCCCTCGTGGGCCCGAATGGCGCGGGGAAGTCCACGCTCTTCTCCCTGATCCTGAAAACGGACACGCCGGATGCGGGCACGGTGGAGCGCGATGATTGGACCACGTTAGGCTACCTGCCACAGGAAGGCGAAGCCGTGGGCGATGAGACTGCGCTGGACATTGCCAGTGGCCGCGGGCACGGCACGGCGGTGATTGAAGCCAAGCTCCGCGAGTTCGAGGTGGCGGGGGATGTGACCAATCCCGAATACTACGAACTGCAAACCAAATTCGATACCCTGCACCACCCTGAAGTGGAAGCCAAAGGCAAGAAGATGCTGCGCGGTCTGGGCTACAAAGAAGAAGACTGGCTGCGCCCCGCCAGGGAACTCAGCGGTGGTTGGGTCATGCGGGCCCACTTGGCACATTTGCTGGTGCTGGAGCCGGATTTACTATTGCTGGACGAACCGACGAACCACCTGGATCTGATGTCCCTGCTGTGGTTCCGGAATTATCTGAAGAACTACCCCGGAGCCATCCTGATGATTTCCCACGATCGGGATTTCATGGACGAAATCGTGCAAACGGTCTATGAGATCGACAACGCCAAACTGATCCCTTACACTGGCAACTACACGAAATATCAGGAACTCAAAGAAGCCGCCTACGAGCGCGCCCTCATCGCCTACCGCAACCAGCAGAAGGAAATTGAGAATCTTGAAGAGTTCATCGATCGCTTCCGCAGCGTAGCCTCCAAGGCCTCGCAGGCGCAAAGCCGTCAGAAGGTGCTGGATAAAATTGTGCGTCTGGAAAAACCCGCCGCTCCGCGCAAAGTCTTCCGTTTCAACTTCACCCAACCCCAGAAGAGTGGCCAGCGGCCAATGATCCTCGAAGGCATCCATCAGGCCTACGGCGCGCGGAAAATTTACGAAGGACTGGACTTGGAAATCGAACGTGGCGAACGCACGGTGTTGGTGGGACCTAACGGTTCAGGAAAATCCACCCTGATCAAGATTCTCGCTGGAGAAATCCCCTATCAAGCCGGCGTGCGCAAACTGGGAACCAACTTAAAGTTGGGCTACTTCTCGCAGCATCGGAGCGCCACCTTGGAACCGGAATACACCGTGCTGGACGAAGTGATGCGCGCCTGCCCCACCTTGCGCGAGGACGATGCCCGGGCCATTCTGGGGAGTTTCCTCTTCCGCAAAGAGGATGTCTATAAACGCTGCAAAGTCTTATCCGGTGGGGAAAAGAGCCGCTTGAATCTGGTGAAGTTTCTGGTGGATCCACCGAACCTGCTCCTCATGGACGAACCCACCACCCACTTGGACATCCACAGCATCGAAGGCCTCACCCAGTCGCTGCAACGTTACGATGGCACGCTAGTCTTCATTTCCCACGACGTCCATTTCATCCGCTCCCTGGCCACCAAAGTGCTCCACATCAAGGACGGCAAGGTAACCCCCTACTCTGGCGGCTACGACTACTTCATGGAAAAGAGCGGCCAAGACGACGCCCGGGCCGCCACCGTAGCGTAGCTCGGCATTCGAATACCGAGCTGCACACGCACTTCCACCGCATCCTGCCTGACGCTAACGGTCAGTCAATTTCACTTCTTGGCCTTGAGCAGCATGCCAAGGATGCTGGTAATGCAGCCTGCTTTGCTGGCCAGGCCACCGCCGCCGCTGTTAGAATTTCCACCGCCGAGCACAGATCCGAGCACACTGCCGAGAATGTTGCCGCCACTGCCCTGTTGACCAAGAATGGCTCCGAGGATGTCCATCCCGCCGCCGCCTTGTGATGGCTGACCTTGAGCTTGGCCGCCCTTCATTTTGCTCATGACGGAACCTAAAATGATGGGAGCCAGGATCGGCAGGAGCTTGGCGATGGTGTCCCCCGAGACGCCCAGTTGGTTGGCCATGGCTTGTTGCGCGGCGGGCGCATGATGACCGAAGAGGCCGGAGAGAGTATCGTTGCTCACGGCCGTTTGCTGAGCCGCACGTTCAAAATGGCCGTCCACGTCGTCCAGGGAGGATTCATCAGCATGCGATTCCAGCACGCCTTGCGCGGAGGCGTGATCCTCTGGATGCTGCATCTGCGCCTGGACGCCACCCAACACGAAGGGTGCCATGCGCGGCAGGATATCCGCGGCCTTCTCCGGATCAATCCCGAAGCGGGAGGATACTTGAGCTGCTACTTGCGGACCGTATTTTGCTTGGAGTTCTTCGAGGAAATTCATGGGTTTGTGGGGGTGGTGGTTAATTTGCGGACAAGCATTAGCCGTTTTCTCGGTCTTTGGCTAGTCCTCATTTACTGAGGATCCAATCATTGGAAGGAGTGGGTTATGAAAATAATGAAAAAAGGAGAAATAGCGGTTGAATCCTTGACAATCGAATATTTGTGTTCAATAGTTATAATAATGACAATTATGAAAATCAAATTTGAGAATCTCCGTTTCTTTTGGTCCTCGTTTTTCCTCGTCTGCTGGATATCTCTTGGACTGAAGCCAGTTGCGCAAGGTCAGTCCTACGGCTTGGATTCGTTGGCTCCCGTTGGAAAATTTTTGGATAATAAATTGCCCGCCACCACGCCTGGCGGAGCGGGAGCCGCCCAGCCGCCGGCATTGTTGTCTCAAGTGGGTGCTTTCAGCAATCTGGCCGCCCTAACACCTCGCGGTGGCCTGATTCCCTACACGGTGAACTCCCCCCTATGGACGGATGGAGCCTTCAAGCAGCGCTGGTTGGCGGTGCCAAATGATGGCACCGCCGATACAGCGGCGGAGAAAATTACGTTTACCGAAACGGGCGCTTGGCAATTTCCCAAGGGGTCCGTGCTGGTTAAGCAATTCGATTTGCCGATCGATGATCGAAACTCAGCGGTGCAACGACGAATGGAAACGCGTTTCCTGGTCCATGGTGACGATGGGGTTTACTATGGGATTACCTATCGTTGGCGGGCCGATGGGTTGGAGGCAGATTTACTGCCGGATGGGGATAATCTCGCTGTGGCAATTACCACTGCATCTGGAGGCACTCGGTCGCAGACGTGGACGTTTCCCAGTCGGGCTGATTGCCGGACGTGCCACAATGCGGGGGCCGGAACGGTGTTAGGACCGCGCACCCATCAGATGAACGGAAGCTTGTTCTACCCCGCAACGGGTCGGACGGACAATCAACTGAGGGCCCTGAATCACCTCAATTTGTTCAGTCCAAGCATTCAGGAGAGCGCCATTGCCAATTATCCTAAAACCGTAACGGTAACGGACTCCAGCGCGACACTTGAGCATCGGGTGCGGTCCTATCTGGAAGCCAACTGTGCGCATTGCCACTATCCGGGAAATCCGGCCAATCCTGCCGGCTTCGATGCTCGCTTCAGCACTCCCATCGTTTCCTCAAATATCATCGGTGGAATACCCCTGTATGACCTGGGGCTGCCGAACGCCCGTATCGTGGTGCCGCAGAATACGGCTAGTAGTGTGATGTATTATCGGATGAGTGCGAACGGCCTCCATCAAATGCCGCCGATCGGTCGGAATACCGTGGATTCGGCTGCAGTGAGCACCCTGTCGGCCTGGATCAACGCGTTGCCGGTGCTGCCGCCTGCCACCACGAATCAGAGTCCGGTGGCCGTAAATGACGAGGTCAGCACCCTGCTGAATACAGCGGTTAACATCACGGTGCTGGCCAATGATAGCGATGCGGATGGCGATGTCCTGACCATAGGCACGTCCACCACACCTACGAATGGAACGGTGACAGGTTTGCCCGGAAACATCCTGCGCTTTACGCCAGACAATGGGTTTACCGGCACGGCCACTTTCCAATACACCATATTGGACAACCGTGGCGGATCTGCCGCTGCGACAGTAAGCGTGCGGGTGCTGCCTCCTGCCACCTCCAACTCCGTGGCGTTCTTCGATGGTTCCAGTCGCCTCAGTGCTCCCAACTCCTATAGCGGAGTAGCCATGGCGGTAGCGGATATGAATCAGGACGGTTTGGATGATGTGGTTCATTTGCGCAGCGCCACTCGGTTGCGAATCGACTACCAATCCCCCGGCGGGGGGGCGTTTACCTTCCGTGATGTGGGCTCTGCGACCTCGGGAAATCAATGGTGCCTGAGCTTGGGAGATGCCGACAACAATGGTTATCCTGACATCCTCGTGGCAGGATTATATGATGGCGTGAAATATTATCGCGCCAACAGCAGCGCCAGCGCCTATAGTTTGACGACCCTGGCTGCGCCCTCGATTTTCGCCCAATCGCTTGGTTTTGTGGACATCAATCGCGATGGTTGGCTGGATATTTTTGCCTGCCATGATGAAGGGGAATGCGCCAGATTTCGTAATACTGGTGATGGCAGCATGGTAGTTGACCCCACCTTGATTAATCCCATCACCGGGACACCGAGCGATAACTCAGGGAACTATGGCATCGTCTGGACAGACTATGACAACGATGGTGATATCGACCTTTATTTGACAAAATGTCGTCTCGGGGTGTCCAGCAGCACGGATCCCCGGCGCATTAATCAGTTATTTCGCAACAATGGCAACGGCACGTTTACCGATGTGGCGGCGGCAGCGGGACTTGCCTTTGGGGAGCAGTCGTGGACCGCTGACTTTGCCGACATCGATAATGATGGTGACCTCGATTGTTACGTGGGGAATCACGGAGCGGTAAGCTACCTGATGCGCAATAATGGGAACGGAACATTTACGAATATCACCAATGCCGCAGGTCTGGGCTCAGTGAGTTGGATGGTCATCCAATCCATCTTTCGGGATTTCAACAACGATGGATTCATGGATTTGCTGTTAACAGGGCAGCAACAACAGGTGTGGATCAATCAGCGCAACAGCACGTTCAGTCTGATGCCCAATCGCTTCATCAGCACGGTGATGGAATCCTGTGCCGTGGGTGATCTGAACAAAGACGGCATCACTGATATCTATGCCGGCTATGCAACCATCTATAATACACCATCGGTTTCACGGCCGGACAAACTTTTTCTGGCGCAAAACAACGGAAATAATTTCCTGTCCGTCACCCTCCGAGGCGTGGCTTCGAATACGACCGCTTCCGGGGCTCGTTTGGAGCTATACGGACCGTGGGGCGTGCAATTGCGCGAGGTGCGTTCTGGTGATGGTTACGCTATTTCCAACAGTTTCACGCAACTATTCGGCATGGGAAACACAGGGGCCGCTACCAAGCTGAAGGTGCGTTGGCCATCGGGTTATGTCGAGGAGGCGCTGAATGTCCTGCCGAATCAATTCCTAACCCTGCGCGAGGGCAGCATGGCCGCACCGAGTTTGACCAGTCCGGGAAATCTAGTGCATTTCCGCAACGAGACGGTAGATTTCACGCTGGCATCCTCGGACCCAACTGGAGACGCCCTGCGCTTTACCGCCACCGGTCTTCCCCCCGGATTAACCATCGGTAGCACCACCGGACGCATTACAGGAACCATCGCCAACACCAGTCTTAACAGTTATACAACGGCTTTCAGCGTGACTGACGGTTGGAGCACCGTGACCCGTAGCATCACTTGGAACATCAATGGAGCGAGCGCTCCGAGCGTTACCCTGACAACAAATTCGGGGACCGTGGCTGCCGCCTTTGATATCTCGGTGAATTTTACGGCCGCCGTCTCGGGACTAACGCTTTCTGATTTTACGGTCAGCAACGGCAGCGCGAGCCAACTGACAGGATCCGCAGCCACTTACACCGTTCGCATCAATCCGACGGCTGCTGGGCCGATTACCGTTGCGTTGCCAGCGAATGCGGCCACAGCGGTGGGCGGTGGCTTGGGGAATGTCGCTTCTTCGGTCCTCCCGGTAACTTTCATGCCCGGAGATACTACGAGGCCATCCGTGACCTTAAGCACCGTTAATAGCGTCGTTTCCGGGGCGTTCACGGTGACCGCCACGTTCAACGAAGCAGTTTCCGGCTTGAGTTCTGGCGAACTCAGCGTTACTAATGGAACCGCATCGGCCCCCGCTGGAACTGGCACTGCTTATAGTTGGAGTGTGACCCCAAGTGCATATGGTAATATTACCGTGGCACTTCCCGCCAATAGCGTGAGCGACGCGGCGGGGAATCCCAATACGGTTTCGAACACGTTGACTGTTTCCTGGCCACAGCCGAATCGGGCCCCGGTGGTGACAAATCCCGGAAGCCAATCCAGCGTTCGCGGCACAGCGGTGACCTTGGTGATGCAAGGTTTCGACCCGGATGGACAATCCCTAACCTGGGGTATCAGTGGACAACCCTTGGGCTTAAGCATCAATTCCAGCACGGGGCTTGTCTCCGGCAATCTCAGTGCATCTGCGGCGGCTACTTACAATGTGACGGTCTCGGCCAGCGACGGTTCCCTCGCCACATCGGTCTCCTTCACCTGGAGCACGACCGCTCCCGCGGCTGCCAGCAATGGGTTGCGGGGGGAATATTACAGTGGCCCGGAACCAGGGGTTGGGGTGCCGCTGTTAGTGCGCACGGATGCCAATATTGATTTCGAGTGGGGCAACGGATCCCCTGCTCCGGCAGTGCCGAATGATAATTTTTCGGTTCGTTGGACTGGAACACTAACGGCTATGTATTCAGAACTGCACACCTTCTGGGTGCCATCCGACAACGGCGTGCGGATTTGGCTCAACAATGTGCAAGTGCTTAACAAATGGACCCCCGCGGATGTTACGGGCTGGCACACCTTCGACTTTACACTCACGGCCAATCAAGCTGTGTCGATCAAGGTTGAGTATGCCGAACTCTACGGTGGAGCCGGGATCACCATGTATTGGTATAGTGCCAGCCAAGCTTGGGAAGCTATCAACACGAGTCGCTTCCGCACCTCCAATGCAGTCAATCAGGCCCCGATGGTGACCACTCCCGGCACCCAGACCACAGTCCGCGGCCGCCCTGCAACGCTGACCATCCAGGCCAGCGACCCCGAGTTCAACCCGCTTACTTGGAGTGCCACCGGATTGCCCAGCGGGCTCACCATTAACTCCGCGAGCGGCGTTATTTCCGGAACCGTCAGCCCCTCAGCCGCTGCGACTAACTCTGTAAGTGTTAGTGTTTCTGATGGTTCGCTTATCGCTTCTGCAAATTTCGTCTGGAATACCACCGCTCCGCCCACCAATGCCGCTCCCGTGGTTTACGATCCTGGAACCCAGACTTCCATCCGTGGTTCCATTGTCACCCTGCAGCCCATGGCTACCGATTCCGATGGGGACGGGCTCACGTGGTCGGCCGCACAATTGCCTGCAGGGCTCAGCATGAACGCCGCCACCGGATTCATTAGTGGGACGATCCTAACTACCGCTGCCACCAGTTATGGAACCACCCTAACCGTGCGCGATCCTGGCGGCCTTACGGGCAGCGTATCCTTTACTTGGAACACAATCGCTCCCGCGCTGCACGGACTGCGGGCGGAATATTTCCATGGCCCAGTGCCAGGGGTGGCGGCTCCATTACTGGTGCGCACCGATGCCACGATTAACTTCGATTGGGGTGGGGGATCGCCTGCTCCGGGTGTTCCTGCGGACCAGTTCTCCGCTCGCTGGACCGGACTGCTAACCGCTCCGTTCACGGAAACTTACTCAATTTATGTCCCATCTGACAATGGGGTGCGAGTGTGGCTCAACAACCAATTGGTATTGGATAAATGGTCTCCTGTGGACATCACCGGTTGGCATAATTTCACGATTCCGCTGGCGGCAAACCAAGCGATTCCCATCCGCGTCGAATATGCGGAGACCTACGGTGGGGCCGCTATTTCAATCTTCTGGTTCAGTGATAGCCAGCAGTGGGAAATCATCAACTCCAACCGATTGACTCCGACCACAGTGCTGCCGCCCAACTCTGCGGAGACCGCCACCAGTCTGATTTCCCGCACGCAGCGATTGGAGCCATCACCAAATCTTGGGGCGCAGTTCACTTTCCGCCGGCCTTCATCCTCGGCCAACCTGCTAGCGCTGCTGATTGAGGAGAGTGAGGATCTCACCACGTGGAATATCACCGATTATCCGGCACAAATCGTGCAACTTAACGATGGCACCGAAGAGGTGACCGTGCCCGTGTCGACCCCGGAAGCGGGCTCGTCCCTCGGTAATCGCTTCTACCGTGTTCGCTTCTTGGTTCCGTAAGTGAGCCAGCCTAGCAGGCCGAACTCCTCGAACCAAGCGCGCACCTTGACGGACCAGTCCACGGTGGGATCGGCCTCGGAGAGAGCGTGCTCCAGCGCTTCACTCAGAGGCAGGCCTTGCTGGATACCGGCTAGCATTCGGAAGGCTTCCCGCTCCAGCCGCTTCAGGTAAATTTGATTTTCGTGACGGTGCACGGCCAGCCAGATTTGTTCTGGCTTGGGTGCCCTCACTCGCTTGGGCTTGGCGCGCTCAGCGGAGTCCATGCGCGCATTGCTGGTTTCGCTTCTCATGCCGGACTCCTGTTTCCGAACGGCTAGGAAAAATTTATCCACCGCGTAGTCCAGTGCCAGCAACGTCAGATACGGCTGGAGATCCAGCTTAAGCGATCCCGGATCGGCTCCCAGCAAGGCGTCAACTTCCATCGGCGGCTTGCCCGCCTCATCGAAAGCCACCGTTTGCGCCCACTCGAATTTGGCAACCGCCATGCCCATCGCTTGCTTGGGGCCAGTCCAGGACGGGTCCTCGCTGATAAATTGTTCCAGCCGACGGCCGAGATTTCGCAACGTCCAGGATTCGCTTTGAAATTTGATTAAATAAGCCTCGCAGAGCGCCATGAATTTCCGCTCGCCCAACAAGGCCCGCAGGCCGGGATAGTCGTCGTAGAGGCAATCCCATAAGCGAAACCAATACTGCCGAGCGTAGATTTCCAATCGTTCAACGGCGGTTAGGCGGTCATTTGGGCGGATGAATTGCTCGGCAAATTTCGTCATTTCCATGCCGTTGCTGGCCGTAGCGTCCAGTCGGTCAGCCGCATTCAGCGGTTGGAACAGAGCACTGCTCATGAGCCGCTGCAGGGCCTTCAAATCCGCGGTGGTATTGAGTTCAGGCGGGAGCGTGGACATAGTCATGGAGAAATTTATTGGCTTTCAGGGCTTCGGCATGAACTTCATCGAAGCTCGGAATGCGGTCGTCCCACTCCAGCAGGGTGGCGGTGTGACCGCTCAAGCGGATGGCTTCGGCATACAGTGCCCAGACCGGATCTGGCACGGGATGGTCATGCGTATCCAGAATCACTTTTTCATAACGGGTGTGACCGGCAATATGAATCTGCCCCACCCGATGATGCGGCACGCCGCGCACATAGTCCATGGGGTCGAAACCATGGTTCTCTGAGGAAACGTAGATATTATTGACATCCAGCAGCATCCCGCAGTCCGCACGCTCCACCACCTCGCTGAGGAATTCCCACTCGGTCATGTTGCTGTGCTGATACTCTGCGTAGCTGCTAACGTTTTCCACGCAGATGGGCACTTCCAGGAAATCCTGCGCCTGCCGCACTTTCTCTGCCGTGTGCTTGGCCACACCCATAGTATAGGGCATCGGCAGCAAATCATGCGTGTAGCGCCCATCCACACTGCCCCAGCAGAGGTGGTCAGACAGCCAAGGGGTGCCGGTGCGTTTGACCAACCGTTTGATCTTTTGTAAATGGTCCCGATTCAACCGATCAGCCGAACCGAAATACATGGAGACACCATGTTGCACCACGCGATACTGTGCCAAGATCTGATCCAAAATTTCCAACGGCCGTCCGCCCTCCACCATGAAATTTTCTGAAATGATCTCAAACCAGTCCACCACCGGCTTCTGACTTAAGATGTGCTGGTAGTGCGGAACTCGCAGGCCAACGCCGATCCCGTAGTCCGTGAATCCGTTGAATTGGTTGGCTGGCATGGCGGTTTAAGAAATAAAGCAGAGACAACTCCGGCCAAGAATGATGCATCCTTGGCCGGAGTGAAGTCGGGGGCTCAATTAGAGGGCCAGAGTTTTGCAGCCGCCTTTGCCTTTGCAGGAGTTCTTACCTTTGCAGCCGTTGTCGCCAGATTTGCAGCCGCCCTTGCCTTTGCAATCATTCTTGCCTTTGCAGGTGTTCTCACCAGCGTTTACGCTCTTGGTGATGGCGGTTCCGGCTTTGACTTGCGTCTTGCTGGAGGAATCCGTGGTGGTTTGGGAAGCATAGGCTCCGGAGAGTAACCCTGCGATGGCGGCACCTGCGATGATGGATTTAGTATTCATGGAATTAGTATTTGTGTTTGGTTTGTTTAGAGTGACCAACCCCCCATCGAATGGGGCGGCTTCTCATGAGAGATAAGCTACCCAAATTTTATTCCCGATGAATAGATAAATTATTTCCGCAACACCGGGCCAACCAGAGCATTCCGTGCGCCTTCCTCAGGCCATATTTCAAGATGTGGTATCAAGGAGTCGTCAGCACCGCATCCTTGGTCGGCATGGCGGCAGGCAGGGGGATGGTCACTGCCCCCGTGGCCGCCCATTCGGTGCCCCGCTGCATGATGGCCCGGAAGCCAACGTCCTTCATGGAATAGTCTGCATGGCCCATGGCGGTGTGCATGACGCGGCCTTTACCGTAAGTTAGGGCCATGACCATCGGCTCATTGCGCTTGGTCTCTGGAGAAAAGGCCGATGCCAGCACGGTCATATTTTCCGCAGGTCCGCGCAGGCGATCGTAGAGTTCATCTTTGGCGTGCAGCCAGGCTTGGGGCATGCCCTTGGTGATGGGGTGACTTTTTCCTGCATCACTTAGTTCCACCACGAACTCATGTTGCGCCCCGTGATGCCCACCAGCTCCAGGGCTGGTATCCTGCTGCGGCTTGCCATCGGCTATGAAAACATAGGGGCCATGCTTCTCGTTGCGTCCGCCCCATCCGCCCAAGCCGATCATCTTGTTGTATTCCGCCCAGCCGGGAAACGAATTGTTGGCCGCATGAACACAAACGAAGCCGCCGCCGCCTGACAAATATTTCTCAAACGACATTTTCACCGCGATCGGCCACTCGGCTCCATTATAATTGCTCACGACCACTTGGTATTTCGCGAAGTCTGGTTTCCATGTCTCCCAAGCGGACGCAGGCTCCTCTTTGGCGGGCGAGGTCACGACCGTTACGGTGAATTTACCGCTCTTCTCCAGCG
Organism: Verrucomicrobiales bacterium; assembly: GCA_031411295.1. Taxonomy (GTDB): domain Bacteria; phylum Verrucomicrobiota; class Verrucomicrobiia; order Verrucomicrobiales; family V1-33; genus JAGNEJ01. Next base: position 48,715 of record JANOAV010000001.1, read on the forward strand.
CCTCTTTCAAGACCGGGGTTGTTTCCTTCCACTTGTGATTATTCTGGCCATCCACAAGCATCACTGACAGTTTTGCAGCCTCTTCAGCCGTAAGGAGGGTGGGGGAGCAGGAGAGGAGAAACGATAAGGAGAAAAAGTGGCGGAGTTTCATGATGCCTGCCGATATCAAATAGAAGCGGCCCTGTCCAGCAAAAGTCCATTTGCCAGCCACCCTTTTGGCGTGACGTGCATGAGATTTCCGCTACGATCATGCAACCACACCATCTACCAAAGTTCTTTGCATGTCCGACTTCCGCCTCTACTCCATCGCATTACTGCTGCTAGCTGGAATAAATTCCCTCCGGGCTGAGCCCCCCAAGGTAATTCACGCCTTCGTTGCGCTGTGCGATAACGCCTCCCAGGGCATTCAACCGGTGCCTGCGAAGATTGGGAATGGCGATGATCTGGTGGATAATCTGTATTGGGGCTGTGATGAGGCAATCGTCCCCTGTCTGACTCGAAGCAAAGATTGGCAGAAGGTCTCCCTCAGCAAGCCAGTGGGACAGGAAGTTATTCTGGTGCGGGCGATCTACCGCCATCCAGCCACGGGCGGAATTTTGGTTGCCGATGCTTATCGGGGGAAGGAAATCAAGACTGCGCTAAAGGACTATTTTGCTGCGCTGGCAGGGAAGCTTGTGGTGGAAATTGAGGTGGCGGGCAAGAAGGTTGCCGCTGGCGGGCAGTCCGGGATGGTGGCTTATGTCGGACATGATGGCTTGATGGAATTTCGGGTCGAACCACCGCCGCGCGATCCCGCGAGACCTCCGGTGGTGGCCGTTTCCCTTTCCTGCATGAGCCGGGCGTATTTCATGCCGCATCTGGAGACGCTGCAGGTGAAGCCGTATTTGTTGACGACCCAACTCATGTATCCCGGCGGCTTCCTGCTCCAGGGGGCCGCAGAAAGCTGGCTGGCAGGGCTTGCGGGTGAACCCGTGCGAGCGCGGGCCGCCGCAGGCTACTCAAAGAACCAGGGGATCTCAGCTAAGAATGCTGCGAATGTCTTCTGGGTGCCAGAAAAATAACGCCTACAGGTGCCTCGGTGCGTGAGCGACGCTACTTCGACTGGGCCTTGAGGATATCCAAGACGGATTTATTATCGTAAGTCAAATCGGTCAGGACGCCTCGTCCATTGAAAACGCGAACTTCCGCCACAATCCCTTTGTCGGATCGGATATGCTCTGCGAACCATTGGTCCGCTTGCGGGGCGAGTTTCTCGTTCAAGTAGAATCGGTCGAATGGCCATTCTATCGTCGCGTGGTCTCCGAAAGCGTAACGGATTTTCACATCAAGGTAATCCCCACTCGTTGGAGGTGTGATGGAGAGGTTCCCTGGTTTGGCGAAGCCGTCGCTACCAACCGTCAATTCGACGAAAGCATTTTGGCCCATGGGCGCGCCGGCTGGGGGCATGGCAGAACTTTCCACTGGGCGCACCGCTAAATACCGACCTCGCAGCAAATCGTAGGGATCGGGTGCACTGCATTTGAATTTAAATAACGTGCCGTGGGAGATGGTGCGTTCGTGCCGCCAGATTTGCAAGAGAGGAGCAATCCATTGGGCAAGCGCGATGGAGGCGAAGACTAGCCAAGGAAGAGGTTTCATGAAATAGTGTGAAGGGAGGTTTGCCGGCGGCGGCTCATGAAGAAGTTAAAGGCCAGAAAAGCCAGTCCCACGAGAAGAAAGATGCTACCCTTGGTTAGCAGCGATAAGTCACTGTCGCCCAGGCGCACGATAATAAGCAGGCAGAGTAACAACGCGCCAAAACGTGGAGAGCCTCGTCGGCCCAGGAGATCGAGCACAATCAAGGTTAATCCGATGCCAAAAAGCTGCAGTGCGGCCAGCACCGACAGCAGGGCTCCCGAGGGCGGTTGCTGAGTTTGGAAAGGTAAAATCGCTAACGGAAGAAACGCCACCGAAGCAATGGCCAGCAGTGCCCAACGTTGCTTACCAACAGCCAGCACAACGAACCCTCCAATCATTCCGAGCAAGCCCCAGGACCACCCGGTTTTCATGGCATAAGCAGCGCCCTGGAGGATGTCCTGACTCACCTCGCGAAAGGTGGCGGCCATTCCGTATCCCAGCACCCACAGTGCCCCGAGCACGACCTGCGGCTTCCGGCCGGTTGACCTTGCGATGCCCGCTGAACTCAGCGGCAGCAGCGTCATTCCTGCGGTGGTAAGAGTCATGAGCCACAGTGCGGCCGCAAGACTATCCTGCGGATATTCCCCTGGATTTCCCCGACATGCGAGGAATGCCGCACCGCCCAGCCCAAACAGAGCGCTGCCAGCCAGAACCCACCGCAATGCGACCGAGAGTGGCCGTTCTGCTTTCCATCCTGGCCAATAGGGAAACAAACCCAATAGCAGCAGGGGGTAAAGGAATGCGCTCTGGTGCCAGGGAGCACCTCGGTCCGTCTGCGCCACCGCCCACACCGCAATGGCGACCAAGTAGAAGATGGCGACGGCCTCCGAGCGAAATACCCATACCAACGGTAGGCTCAGGAGAAACCACGCGAAGAGGAAGTCTGGCCAATCCCCGCCCAAATTATAAATTTGGGACACCAGCAAGAGACAAGCCCCTGCGGCAAAGGCTTGGAGTAACGCCACCGATTCCCGCTTCCAAGTGGCGGCAGCGCTTCCAAGCCTGACCACTCGCAAACTAAGAACCTGGGTGACCAGGAGTGGTAAAAAGGCAAAAAGCAACCGTGTGGGGCGGGAGAATTGATCCCAGTTATATCCGATGAGAGCAATCAATCCGGTGCCCACCAGCAGTGCACCCAGCGCAGCCATAATCACGTGGGACACGCCTGCACCCCCATCGTCAGCGGCATATCGCTCTCTCAACGTCTGGGCCGCTGCAGATGAGATCAGGCCCTGTCGTTCCCATTCGGGAAGTTGTTGTAGTAGCCAGCGATTATTAGATGAATCCATGAAAGTTATTTAACTTAGGAGGTCAGTCGTGAGCAATCGAATTAAATCACAACCATCAGCGCCCCTGAACCCGCAAAATAACCTTGCTTGCTGGGCGTGAGGCCGTAGGCAGAGGCATGGTTAAACTTCATCGACATTTGGTGGCGGCGGTATGGGCGGGACTGGAGGAAATATTTACTCTGGGCACCGGGGCGGAGCGCGTGGTGGCGCAGGCCTTGCAGGGGCATCCCAAGTGGGGTTCACGTGATCGGCGGCAGTTTGCGGAGCAGGTCTATGAAATTGTGCGGCATCATCGCTGGGCGTGCCATTTGGCGGGCGATACCGCGCGGCCCAAGGTGTGGGCGGCTTGGTGGATGTTCCGCCAGCAAGAACCATTGGCGGAAGAATTTGCGGGAGAGTTGACATTGGAAATGATCAACGAGCGCGCTGCGGAGGACGTTCCGTTGGCGATTAAAGAATCCCTTCCCGAATGGCTCGCCCAGGCGGGAGCCGCCGCCTATGGCGACGCTTGGCCGCAGTTGGCCCACGCGCTCAACCAGCCCGCTCAGGTGTATGTGCGGGCGAATCGACTGCGAGCCTCAGTGACGGAGGTGCGACAAAATTTACAGGAAGAAGGCGTGGAAACAATCGTGGTCGCAGGCGCTGATGATGCGTTGCAAATGGAGGGTCGGCGGCCGCTGCAAAACTCCGGCACTTGGCGCATGGGTTGGTGTGAAATCCAGGATGCGGGCTCACAACAGATCGCGCCCTTTTTGAAAGTCTCTCCAGGACAGATGGTCATCGACGGTTGTGCCGGTGCGGGCGGCAAGGCGTTGCATCTGGCAGCCTTGATGCGGAATCAGGGCCGCTTGATCGCCATGGACGTCGTTCCCAACAAACTGCGCGAGTTGGAAACACGGGCACGTCGCAACGGAGTCTTGATCACGGAAACCCAATTGCTGGATGCGGAATGGTCTCAGATCGGGAAATTCCACGATCAAGCGGATCGCGTTCTGCTCGATGTGCCGTGTTCCGGCACTGGGGTCTTGCGGCGCAAGCCGGATACCAAGTGGAGACTTACCGAAGCAGAAGTCTCCCGCCTCGTCGAGCTGCAAGCCAGTATCCTCAGGGCCTACAGCGCCATGGTGAAGCCTGGGGGAAAGTTAGTTTATGCCACTTGCTCAATCCTGCCGCAGGAAAACGAACAGCAGGTAGCGGCTTTCCTAACGCAGCAGGACGGGGCCTGGAAATTAGACGCCGAGCGTTGGGTGCGGCCAGACGTGGACGGCTGGGATGGTTTCTACATGGCCAGATTGCAGCGCACTGGCGGTTGAAACTTAGCGTGATAAATCGTTGTGAGCATGCCGATTCTGACCATGATCAACTGCATGGAAACGCTCCCCCTCCAGTTTTCTAACGCTTGGCTGGCTTCTGCTGGTTTACCGCCCACCTTTACCTTGCTGGCGATCTCCTTGCTTGGGGTCGTGTTGGTATCGCTCGTCTTGTTGAAATTTCGCCAATCACTGTTGTTGGCCTATTTCATCTGCGGCATCGTGATTGCCAACAGCGGTATCATGACGCAGATGGGGCCGGAAGTGGCGGAGAATATTCCGCACCTGTCGGAGTTGGGAATCCTGCTCCTGCTGTTCACGCTGGGCATGGAATTTTCCTTGGGAGAACTGAGGTTTCTGCGCAAGCCCGCATTTCTTGGCGGCGGCTTGCAGGTCGCCTGCACGATGGCATTGGCGATCTTGGGTGGTTGGGCCCTGCAACTTCAGGGAGCGCATCTGATCGTCTTCACGGTCTGTATCGCGCTGAGTTCCACGGCCATTAGCGTGAAGGTATTCCAAGACCGTGGCTTAACGACGAATCCGGGCGCGCGGTTCGCGTTGGCCGTCGCTATTTTCCAGGATCTTTTCATCATCGCGTTCCTGGTCTTGCTGCCCCTCTTGTTTCCCAGCGGTGGTCCGACCGGAAGTAAAGCCGTAGCCACGCAGTTAGGCTGGGTTGTCGTCAAAGGGGTGCTGTTCGTCGGAGCCGCATTCGTTCTGGCTCGCTGGATTATTCCCCGCTTGCTGCATGCGGTGGCGCGGACGCGCAGTCGGGAGCTGTTCACCCTAACCGTGACTGGCCTTTGTCTGGGCGTGGCCTTGCTGGCGGGCGTGCTGGAATTGAGTCTCGCCCTCGGGGCCTTCGTGGCTGGGCTCGCGGTGAGTGAGAGCATTTACAAACACCGCATCCTTTCGGATATTTTACCGATTAAGGATCTCTTCCTAACCATGTTCTTTGTGTCGGTGGGCCTTATGATCGATCTTCCGGCAGCCATCCGTGCGGCTCCGGTCATCCTTGCGCTGGCGGCCGCCATTCTCTTGGTGAAGGGCGCGCTGGTCTTTGGTATTTCATGGAAACTTGGCTTACGCCCGAAGGCCGCCGTGTATGCCGCCACGGGTCTTGCCAGCGCGGGTGAGTTCTCGCTGGTGTTGACCCAGAAGGTCAATGCCATCAGTAGCTGGCCACCCGGCGTGGAACAAGTTTTGCTAGCGAGCATCGCGCTGTCCATGGGTATGGTGCCCGTGCTCATGGGCTTTGCCGACCGCCTGGGAGCCTGGATCGAGCCATTTTGCAAGAATCGCGAATTGAAGGGAAAGGAACTCTTGCCGCCTGCCAAGCGGGTGAAGAAACTTTCGGATCACGTCATCATCTGCGGCTTTGGCCCGGTGGGGAAAATGGTGCTCGCCAACTTGGATCGACAGGGGATTGCCTCGGTGGTGATCGAGTTGAACGTGGATACCGTGAAGCAACTAACTGCCGCCGGACAGCCCGTCCTGTTTGCGGATGCCAAGCATGAGGAAACGTGGCTGCTGGCGGGAGTTCCGCGCGCCCGTCTCGTGGTCTTCACCTTTCCGGATGCCCACACCGTGGCCGAAGCGCTACCCGCCATTCACGCGCTGAAGCCCGAAGTAGGCATCATCGCCCGCTGTAAATTTGCCTCCGATGCAGCCCGCCTGCGCGCCCTGGGTGTAAACGAAGTCATCCACGATGAAGCCGAAAGCGGCCGTGCCATCACTCGCTCCGCTCTCGGAGTATTCGGGCAAGTGGATGATGGAGAATTTTCAAGTTAGGAATGTAAGTGAAAAAAGGCCCAGCGGGACCAGTTTGGCATCACTGCCGCAAAGCATTGTTTTGTTGGCTGTGCCGAGAGGATCGCCTCCCCCTCCTCTGGCAACTCATTCAACACATCTGGGATGAGGTTCTCTCGCGCTACTAAATGGCCCATCGTCCCACCATGCGCCCAGAGGCCATCACCCACGTCCATTGATACCTCCGTTCGGCTACGCCTCACTCCGCGTCTTCCCTCCCCCATCCAGTTCCATCTGCAGCAGCAGCAGCAGAACCGACTCTTGCATGCCCATCGCCCGTCAACTAAACTGAAACCCAGTCAGTTCCATGTGTTACCTGTGTTCTGACCAAACCCAGAGGGGTCTATTGCCGCCTTTTTCCTTCTTCATTCGTTTTTTTTGCACCCCTTTCTCCCCAGTTTCGATCCCTCCCTGAAACAGCAAATTCCTATAAGATCAGACGTTTGCATCCCCGTCTCTTGAGCAACATTCTCGCGATTCCCCATCAAGCGCACATCTTCATAAACCAACCTTCCCAAGCATGACTCGTTTCAACCGCAGCATTAAATTTCTGGCAGCCATCTCCGGACTCGTCGCCATGGCTGGGTCTGTGATGGCGCAGATCACCCTGGTCAATACCAGTTCTATGGTGTCGCCAGTGGCCGATGATCCCAAGACCGCGGTGCTGTCGTTCAATGCCGGTGCCACCGTGAACAAGCTGATTGTCCAAGTCAGTGCGGAGGGCCAGGAGGTGGACTCGATCACCTATCAGGGAGTCGCCCTTACGCAAGCGGCCGCCGGCACCGCTAGCGGGCGCAACAAGGGAATCTTCTATCTGGACAACCCGTTCACCGGCGGTGTGGCCCAGCTCTCGGTCACCCTTGGAGTAGGCACATCTAACGGGATCGCCATCGGCGTGGTCTCGGTTGCCGGGGCCGCCCCCGGAGTCGCCGCCTCCGCCTTGGCCAATGGTGCACGCAGCGTGACACTGACGGTGCCGGTGTCCGGAAGTTTCGTGGTCGGTGGATATGCCGCCAATGGCACCGGCACGATCACGCTGCCCGCGGGCCACACGGCGATTTACAACTCCACCAACATCGGCTCCGCGAATGCCGCAGCGAGTTACGCCAATGCCCAGACCATCGGCTCAAAGACCTATTTTTATACCGACACCGGTGCATTGCCGGTGACGTCTGCCGCGGTCTTCGTGCCAGCCTCTGCCCCCCCGGAGATCACGAGCATCAGCCCGGCCGCCGGCGCGCTCGCCGTGCCGCCGGACGGCAATCTGGTGGCGACTTTCAGCGAGGCGGTGGTGGCCGGCAGTGGCAACATCGAATTGTGGCGGTCCGGCGGAACCTCCCCGGTCGAATCCTTCAATGTATCCACTTCCCCGCAGCTCTCATTTTCGGGACCGACCCTCACCATTGATCCATCGGCAAACCTCGCTCCCAACACCTTCTACTACGTCTTGATCGCTTCCACGGCGGTCGTCGATACCTTCGGCGCCAAAGCGTTCGCGGGAATCACGAGTCCCTCCACGTGGTCCTTCTCCACCGGCAACACCCCGCCGCTGGTGCCCACCTTCTCACCCAAGGACGACGCCTTCGGCGTGGCCTTGAATGCCAATCTTGTGGCGACCTTCAGCGAGATCATCCAGAAGGGGACCGGCAGCATCACCATCCGCAGGACCGACGGCACGGTGTTTGAAACCATCAACGTGACCTCCACCGCCGTCACCTTGTCCGGAGGGAAGGTGACGATCAATCCCGTCAACAACTTCGTTGCCGGCGCTGGATACTATGTGCTCATCGACCCCACCGCGCTCCGCAACACCACCAGCCTGTATTACGCGGGCATTTCGGATCCCACCGTGTGGAACTTCACCGCGCTGCCAGACCTGGCCACGGTGGATGGACGGCTCACCTGGATGATGCAGAATAACATCACCAACCCTTATCCCAGCACGACGAGTTCAGCGGGCCTGGCCTCCTATGCGCTGGCGGCCTTCCATCTTGGCACCGACCTGGTGACCGCCAACGTTTACATCAACCAGTTCCACGACCAGTATCCGGTTCCGGACAGTGATACGATCGAATTCGACTCCTACTTCTGGCTGCACCTGGTCTGGCGAATCTACCATGATCCGGCGATGAATGCGCGGCTGACGCCGCAGGCTCGCGCCGACATTCTGGACATGATGTGGCTTTTCATCCGGACGCGCAGCAACACCAGCTACGCGCAGGGCGACTCCTGGATCTATCACGGCAGCGAGAACCACGACGCCATGCAGAAGGGTAGCTACCTGCTCTGCGCGGAGGCCCTCAAGGACGCGCCCGGCTACGGTCCTAACATGGTCCTCGCCGATGGGCAGACCCTCGCCCAGCACGCCACCGCATGGAGCGGCTATTTCCAACGCTACTTCACCGCCCGCGCCGGAGAGGGCATCAATGCCGAGATCGCCAGCCCGATCTACGCCAAATACAGCGTCGGGGTTTACTACAACCTCATGGACTTGGCGGAATCGCCGGTGCTGCGCACTCTGGCAAAACGCTTCATCACGCTGTATTGGGCGGACACCGCGTCGGACTGGACCCTGTCCGGGGTGCGGGGTGGTGGGGAGGCGCGCTGCTATAAGGACAACTACGTCCGTCTCGGCAGCCAGTATTCCTTCCGATCGCTGCTCTATGGCTATGGATGGCATGCCGCTTCCAGCACGGTCAGCACCTATGGCCTGATTCCCGCCGCCAGTTCCTACCGGGTGCCCGCGCTCATCACCGCCTGCGCCGCCGCTCCCGCCCGCCCGAACTACCTCTACACCTCCCGCCGCTTTGGCCGCGATGGTGGCAGCGTCGGGGGTGGCAACTTAATCGGCTTCGACAGCGGCAACTCGAACCTGCGCCGCTACACCTGGGTCACGCCCGATTATACCATGGGCACCCTGACCTTTGACATGAACCGGGATTACGTCCAGATCATCGACCAGAACCGCGCGATGGGTATGATGTTCGCCTCCGGTCCCAATAACCGGGTGATGGTCTTTGGCAAAGGTTCCTCCTTCGACGATAAAAGTTACGCCGACCTCAACGGCGTGACCCGAACGAACTGCATGGTGGTGCAACGCGACCCGAACGCCAATAGCACCGGCGACGGCACGCTGGTCTTCGTCCCGCAAGGCCTCTGGAACGCCCGCGTCGAGACCAGCGGCTGGCTATTCCTGCAAAGCGGCAATGCCTACTGCGCGGTTCGTCCGGCAAGCGGCGGTTACACCGCAACGACCGCCTCACAAGGAGTGGATCTTTCTCTGGGAAACATCTGGGCGCCGGTGATCATCCAGATGGGCCAAAAGGCGAACTATGTGGACTTCGCCGCGTTCCAGGCTTCTGTGATCGCCAACGCGCTGACCTTCGTTACCAACACGCTCAACTACACCAGCGAGGCCGGCGATACCTTCACTTTCTACGCCAACAGCAAAACCACCCCGCGGGTGAACGGAACCACCGTGAACCTCAACCCGACCAAGACCTACGACAGCCCCTACCTCTCGATGGTCCATGGCACGGATCTGGCCACGGTTTCCTACCCGGGTTATGACAATTTGTTGCTGAACTTCGACCCTTCCTCCACCGGCTTCGTCGCGGTCACCGCCAGCGCCCAATCCTATGAGAGTGCCCCCGCCCTGACCAACACGATCACCGGCTTCACGGTAGATTCCGGCAGCAATCGCAAACTGGTCCTGACAGCCAGTTGGGAAAGCACGAATTCGGGCATCAGCGCGACCTGGAACGGGACACAGAATTTCACGGTGGCGGTGAATTCCGCGAACAGCAGAAACTCGGCGATCCTCTACCTCGACGACCCGACTCCCGGCACCGGCAACATCGTGGTGACCTTCCCCGTGACGCTCCCCAACGGTTCACGCGTCGGGGCACT
>JANOAV010000002.1:0-6917 GCA_031411295.1 Verrucomicrobiales bacterium
GGTCGCGCCAGCCGCGCCCGTCGCTGAGCTTGGGGTCGTTAGCCCAAGAAATCACGATCAATGTCCATCTCTAGCGACTACGACTGCAAGGTTCTCAGTGAAGCGGCGCGTTACGTTGCTCAGTGGATGCATCGACAGCCCCACGTAAAAGAAGAGAGCATTACCGATTGGCTTCTTTACGAGATTTCAGAGAAGCGCTCTAATGTGGCTTACCACGCTTTCACCCGCCACGAAGAGAGTTCAGACACAGGGGCGGATTGGGAGTGGTGGTTTCTTTTTCACGAGACCGCATTCAAGTATCGAGTTCAGGCCAAGAAGGTGAAGACCAAAGCTGACAACTATCCCTCAGTCGCCTACTCCAACAAGAATGGTTTACAGATTGAGATGCTCGTCGATAGCGCTCACCGGAGCAACGCCATCCCACTTTATGCCCTGTATACAGCACCGACACAGGCTCGGACAGCGTGTGGTGCTGACCGCACAGCATCAAGCAGCGGTGTATTCATTGTTGGAGCATCAGCGCTTTCGACATCCTTCCTCTCACATCCAAGAACAAAGGTCACTTCGGACGACTTGCTTAGACAGTCGGTGCCACTTTCATGCTTCGCGTGTTGCCCATTGGTTCGCGACGAGTCCGGGCATGATAGATTCCTAGACCGCTACTTTGCTAGTGAGGTTGGTGCTCCTGATGTTCGAGAGCGCAACTCGCCATTAGGCCATCACTCGGAAGTGCCCGGCTATGTTGAGGCTGTTCTTCGTGCTCATAGTCAGGGCGAGGGCGCTGAGTGGATCGAGAAGGAGTTTCGTCATGACATCGGAGACACCAAAGCACTTTTAATCTATGACCTACGCAACAAAGAGGGCCAACAAAACGCGGCTGCCGACTAGCGGTAGCCCAGGAGTTTTTTCTGAAATCTTCAGCGCCAGCACGGCTACCGCTAGCCGCAGCGCTCTAACGTTAGGCGTCGCTACGCGCATTCTGTAACGAATGATTATGGACGCTGTTTTCACATTGGTTCTGTCACTCCTGACCGTCGAGAGCAGCTACGCGCAGGAGACCGAGCGTGCAGCGACCAAGGTTCCCGACACGATTCAGTTCTGGCTCGCGCCCGCTGCGCAGTGGCGCATCCGCACCTACGCCATAGACCACGACATTCACACCTACACCCTCGGGCCTCGCGCAGACGGCACGGGCTTCACCGCCGAGGAGGCGACCGCTCACACCAAGAAGCACTACGGGGACATCATTTCTTCAACCGTCGTCCTGACATTCCGTGACCCAAACAACAAAGACGAGGTTCGACGCGTCCTCACCGAACACAAGCTCACCGGGACACTTGAAGTCAACAAGAGTGGCATTGCCTTCTACAACCCCGACAGCGGAGAATACCGCACAAAGTCTCAACCCAAATGACCGCAACGCCTAACCTTCAAAGATAGCTTTGAGCGGCTTTGCGCCTCAAAGCTATTAGTTGTTGGACAGGCCCGGTGATTCACTCAGCGCCTTCGGCCTCGGTGGCTGATCGGCGGCCCTATGCGGTTTGCTTTGCGAGTTGGGCGATGGCTGACCTCATGAACAATTTTAGCTCTGCGGTCCTCTGTGTTCTCTGCGGTAATTCTGCAGGCTGCGGGATGGGGATTTGCGCACAGATTCGCAGAGGTTGCGGAATCAAGCGCGTTGTCAGCAAAGATTAATTGCGGCCTCGTGGCCCGATTTCTGAAGGATGGTGCTGGGCGTTTCATCTTGGCTGCTCCCGAGGATTACAGCAGTCGGGCCGACTGCTGCCACACTCGGTTAAGCATGGGCTAGGATCGCTTCGTCCCAGTCTTTCCAGACGGGATCGAAGCCGCGTGACTGTAGCAACGCCGCGATTTCCTGCGGGGTGCGTTCGTCTGAAATATCGAACTGGCCTTCGGCTTTATCCGCTGAGGATTGGCAGGTGCGTTCCACGCGACGGCCTTTGACGGTTAAATGGAGGTCGTCCTGCCCGGCACCCGTATAACCACCGGGTTCGGTGTGACTGCCGGCACTCATGGTGGTGATGCCCAGGGGGATCATGGCATCGCGCAGGGCCGGGGCTTCGCGCGTGCTCAGGGTGATGCCGACATCGGGGAAGGTGATGCGCAGCGCTGCAATCATTTGCAGGAAATCACGATCGTTCACCGGATGGCTCGGCTGGAATCCACCTGCCGCCGGACGCAACCGTGGCAGGGCCAAACTAAAGTGCGCCTTCCAACAATGTTTCTGGAGATGCTCCAGATGGGCCGCCAAGGCCATGACCTCATATTGCCAATCGACCATGCCCAGCAAGGCGCCCAAACCGATGCGACGGAATCCTGCGGCATACCCACGTTCCGGGCAGGCGAGTCGCCAATCGTAATCTTTCTTGGGACCGGCGGTGTGCATAATGGCGTAGGTCTCACGGTGATACGTTTCGTGGTAAACGATGAGTCCTTCCGCTCCGGCGGCCACCATGCGGGCGTATTCGGGTGTCTCCATGGGACCGACTTCGATGGAGACGGCGGGGATAAACGTCTTCAGCGTGCGAATGCATTCTTCCAAGTAGCCATCGCTGACGAAGCGGGGATGCTCGCCTGCAACGAGGAGCACACTGCGGAATCCTTCGGCTGCCAGATGGCGTGCTTCTTTCACGACCTGGTCCATTTTCAAGGTCACCCGCAGAATTTGGTTGTCACGCGAGAACCCACAGTAGGAGCAATTGTTTACGCATTCGTTGGAAACATAGAGCGGAGCAAACAGCCGCATGGTGTTCCCAAAGTGTTTCCGCGTGATGGCTGCGGACTGCAGGCAAAGCCGCTCCAAGCCCATCCGATCGGTCGGTTGGAGCAGGTGTTGAAGTTGGCGCAGCCGCGGGGAGAGCGGCTCAGAAGTGGGATACGTAAAGGGCATGGGCTGGGAAACAAAGAGCATGATGCGTCTGCTGGAGTGGGATGCAAATAGGAAGATTCTGCGGGCTGCGGGCAGAAAGGACATCCGAAGGGCTTTTCCTACTGCTGCTGGTTTCCATTTCTACGTGACATGCGTTATACTGTCAGCCCGATCTTGCATGGAAATTAGTTGCGTCCCGCAGTTGGCGGATGCACAGCTAAATTTCCTTTTCCCTCATCCATTACTCTCATTCGTTCCATGTCTAATTTACCGACTTCCGCAGCCACACTCCCTGATGCTTACGGGCATTTTGGGGCCTTTGGTGGCATGTTCGTGCCTGAAACACTGATGTATGCCCTGCGCGAACTCGAAACCGAATACACGGCAGCCAAGGCGGATCCGGCTTTCCAGAAAGAATTGGATCGCTTGCTCGCGGAATACGTGGGTCGTCCCACCTCATTGTATCTGGCCGAACGCTGGACGGAACAGTTGGGGGGCGCTAAAATTTACCTGAAACGGGAAGACCTGCTGCACACAGGGGCGCATAAAATCAACAATGCGTTGGGGCAGATTCTCCTGGCCGTGCGCTTGGGGAAAAAGCGCATCATTGCGGAGACTGGCGCAGGTCAACATGGGGTGGCCACGGCCACGGTGGCGGCTCGCTTCGGTTGTGAATGTGTCATTTACATGGGCGCAGAGGATATGCGGAGGCAGGCTTTGAATGTGGCACGGATGCGATTCCTCGGGGCTCAGGTGGTGGCAGTGACGGCTGGTCAGGCCACGTTGAAAGAGGCGGTAAATGAGGCCATGCGGGACTGGGTTACGAACGTCCGTAACACCCATTACATCCTGGGCTCAGCGCTCGGCTCGCATCCATTCCCCATGATTGTGCGGGACTTCCATCGTGTCATTGGCGTAGAAGCGCGCCGGCAAATTTTGGAACGGGAAGGTCGGCTGCCGCACCTGCTGGTTGCCTGCGTCGGTGGCGGTAGCAACGCCATTGGACTCTTCCATCCGTTCCTTGATGATGCCGATGTCAAAATGGTCGGAGTAGAAGCCGGGGGCGATGGCATTATCCACGGGCGTCATGCCGCCAGATTCCAAGGTGGAAAATTAGGCGTGCTGCAAGGGACGAAAACCTATCTTCTGGCCGATGCCGATGGTCAGATTGAACTCACGCACTCGGTGAGTGCCGGGTTGGACTACGCTGCGGTAGGCCCAGAGCATGCGTTCTACCACGACACCAAGCGGATTGATTACACTTACGCGACGGATGCGGAGGCGCTATCGGCCTTCCAAGAATTGGCCCGCGTTGAAGGCATTATCCCGGCCTTGGAAACCGCCCATGCCGTGGCCCACATCAAGAAAGTGGCACCGACCATGGGCAAGGACGAGATCGTCATCATGAATTGCTCTGGAAGGGGCGACAAGGATGTAGCCGAAGCCGCCCGCCATGCCTGGGGTGAACAATTGAAATTCTAGCCGAGAGCGCAATTGGGACGGACGGGTAGGCTCAATCACTCCATGCCAATGCCGACACCTCAGCCTTCGCCCTCCGCTTTACAGTCTAATGTGCGCTATATTGCCGCCCAGCTTGGCTTGGGGGAGTGTCGCGTGGCGACGGTGGCGGGGGAGGCGGTTCATGCGGCTGAATTTCGGGAATGGGTGGACGCTGGTCTCTATGGGGAGATGGCTTGGATGGCGCGGAATGTGGAGCGCAGAAGCGACCCGCGGGAGGTCTTGCCGGGGGTGAAGTCGGTCATCGTGGTGGCGCTGAATTACTATCAGGGACCAGTGCCCGAGGCTGAACATGATTCGGCGCGAGGCCGGATTGCCCGCTATGCTTGGGGGGAGGATTACCATGATCTGATGGACGATAAATTGCGGGAGTTCTGCACTTACTTGGAAGGGCAAGGCGGGGTGCAGAAATTGTATGTGGATACCGGACCGGTCTTAGAGCGCGATTGGGCTTCCTCGGCGGGGCTGGGGTGGAACGGGAAGAGCACGGTGCAGATCCACCCGCAGTTGGGGGCGTGGTTTTTTCTGGCGGAAATCCTAACTACTTTGGAAATCGAGCCCGACGCCCCGGCCAAAGATCGCTGCGGTTCGTGCACTCGTTGCGTGACGGCGTGTCCCACCGGGGCGATTGATCGGGTGCGGCATGTGGATGCGCGTCGCTGTATTTCGTATCTCACGATTGAGCACAAGGGCTCCATCCCCGTGGAGTTTCGGCACGCGATTGGAGATCGAATATACGGCTGTGACGAGTGTCTGGAGGTCTGTCCGTGGAATCGATTTGCGCAGGCGTCGCAAGAGGCGGCCTTTGCGGCTCGGCCCTATGTCCACGATTGGGCGTTGCGGGATTTCCTGTCGCTGGACACGGAAGGGTTCCGGGAACTTTTCCGCGCCAGCCCAATCAAGCGGATCAAGCGTCCCGCCTTCCTGCGCAATGTTTGCGTGGCGCTGGGGAATGTGGGTGGGGTGGAGGATTTGCCAAGCTTGGAGTTGCTAGTGGAGGACGAACATCCGCTGATTGCGGAACATGCGGCGTGGGCCGTGGGGGAAATAAAGGCCCGGTGTGGGCCCGAATCAGCCAGCGCGTAGAATGCCTTGATGCAAGTGCAAGGTGCGTTGCATCTTGGCGGCCAATGCTAGGTCGTGCGTGACGAGCACGGTGGCCACGCCTGTTTCTTTATTCAATTCTGCCAGCAAGTCAGTGAGCGCCAAGGCATTGGCTTCGTCCAGTGCGCCCGTGGGCTCGTCTGCCAGGAGCAGTTGGGGAGACTTCAAGAGCGCCCGGACCACCGCCACGCGCTGACGTTCCCCGCCGCTGAGTTGAGCCGGCCGCTTTTGGGCATGCGCGGCCAGTCCGACGCGGTCGAGGAGTTCCAGAGCCCGCTTTTCATACCCAGGACGATTCGACTTGCCTCCATCCACTAAGGTGGGCACCAGCACGTTCTCCCAAGCGGTGAGCTGCGGCAGCAGGTGGTGCATTTGAAATATGAAACCGATCTTTTCTGATCGGAGGTGCGCCAAGGCCTTTTCCCCGAGGCCACGGATGGATTGTCCAAACAGAAGGACTTCGCCCGATGTCGGCTGCTCGAGGGTGCCCAAAATATTCAACAGGGTGCTCTTTCCACTACCACTGCTACCGACAATGGCCAGCGTGTCGCCCGCCGCAATGGACAATTCCACACCGCCCAGCACTTGCTGCGCGCGACCGGATTCCAACCCAAAAATTTTCGTGACTTGTTGTAGTTCAGCAACCATGGGTTGCGCATACAATCGGTTCGTCGGGTTGGCAACTGGGAGAACTTCGATTCTGTCACGAGCCAGTGCTGGCTAGAAGATGCCCCCGTCGATTTTTAGCACGGCTCCGGTGATGTAACTGGCTTCAGTGGAAGCAAGGAAGCGGATGGCGGCGGCTACTTCGCTGGGCTTGCCGAAGCGGCGCATGGGGATGACGCTGGCTTTGGCGGATTTCTCTTCCGGAGTCATGGCGCGCACCGCCTCGGTCTCGATGTAACCCGGACAGACGGCGTTGACGGTGATTCCTGCTCGCGCCACTTCCTTAGCCAAGCTTTGGGTGAGGGCTACGACGCCAGCCTTGGCGGCAGCGTAATTGGTCTGCCCGAGCGGAGCCAGCAACGCGCTGAGGCTGCTGACGTTGACGATGCGGCCATGGCGTTGCGACATCATGGGGCGGACCACGGCATGGCAGCCAAGGTAGGTGCTGGTTAAATTAAGCTCGATGACTCGCTGCCATTGGTCCGGGGGCATGGTCGCCAACAAGCCGTCCTCGTGGCGCCCCGCATTATTGACGAGCACATCGATGCGCGAGTGGCGCTCCAGAATGGTCTGGATGGCTGCTTCCCATGCCGCGCTGACGGTAACGTCCAGATCCACGCAGGCGGCCCGGTCCGGGAATTCTGCCAGCAGGGACTCAGTTGCGGCACGTTGACGATTTACTCCCAACCAGACGAAATTTCCGGGATCAGCAAGGAACTCTCGTCGCCGCCGCCGACGC
>JANOAV010000003.1:0-10322 GCA_031411295.1 Verrucomicrobiales bacterium
AAAACGGATCTGCGAAACGCCATCGAAGCCTTTATCCAAGCCACCAATAATCACCCGCGACCATTTGTGTGGCGCAAGAGAGAGGTCAAAGGCGCCCAGCTTAGAAATACAATTGTTAACTTGTGCAACTAAGCACTAGGAACGTGTGCCGACTGTCCTCAGTCGGCCCCACCGCGCCATCCGATGCCCCCTCCCAGAGCGCTAGATTCTTTGCTCCCGACTGAGGACAGTCGGGACACATTCTGAGGAATGGCCTCTGCTTCAGCGCGGATTTTTGCGCCACTCTTAAACTGGCCGCTAGCCCGACGGCACGCGGATTTGAAATCCGCGTTCCGTTAAACCCTGTGCAAAGATCCGTCGTTCTGCTCTAGTGGTCAGGCAAGTTTGTTGACTCGTTCTTTATTTGCAGGCATCTTGCGCCATGAAACCACACAATCCATTTCCTGGAATGAATCCCTGGATGCAGAACATCTGGAGCGATGTGCATACCGCGTTAATCGGCTATATTCGGGACGCGCTGGGTCTTGAGCTGCCGGATGACCTTACCGCCCGGGCCGAAGAAACCATCCGGGTCCAGGAAGACGCGACTGGAGAGGTGAGTATCCGCCGGGCGGATGTGGGAGTTCTGCAAACCGAAACCTGGCGTCAAGGGATCGCTCCGGTGTGGACCCCTGAGGATGACCCTGCCTTGGCCGACCGATTGGCGGTGCCGGTATTGGTTGAAAAAATTGTGGAGCCGATCACTCCGCGGTGGGTGGAAATTCGGGAGCGTGATGGGAAACTCATCACCGTGATCGAAGTCACCAGCCCCCAGAACAAAACGAAGTCCGGCCGCAGGCAATTTGAATCCAAGCTGGGCGAGTTACTCAGTGCAGGCGTGAATGTGGTAGAGATCGACCTGATTCGTGGCGGGATCGCAGCGAAGGATTTTGAACCTCAGGGCTGGCCTATGGAGTTATGCCAAATCATTGTGCAGCGGGCCGCCCAGCGGCAGCAAATTGAAGTTTACCCCTGCCCGCTGCGGGAACCGTTGCCGGCCGTGCGGATTCCACTCCGAGCCCACGAACCCGATGCCGCATTAGACCTACAGCCGCTCATCAACCGCTGCCATACGTTAGGTCGTTACTGGCTATTGAATTATCAGCAACCACCCGCCGCTGAATTGACGGAAGAGGAAACGGCATGGGCCAGGGAAATTGCTGGATAGGTTTGCCAATCCATTGTGTGTTAAGCGAAAATTAAACTCGCTTGCAAATCCACTGCGCCACTTTACTTTCCATGATATCCGATGACGAATCCAAGCCCAAGCCAGCCGCCGATCAAGCCGTTGCTCACTCCCGAGCAGATGGAGCGGATCTTATCGTCTCGGCGCGCGATTTCATCGGAGGAGTTTTACCGGCAGGTATCGACTCATCTGGGCCGCCCAGTCTCTCCCGGCAGGAAGCGAGTCTGCGTCGATGGGCGTATGATGTGGGTTTGTTGCTAAAGGTCGATGATTTGCCGGATGAAGTGATGCGTGGCGGCATGGAGCATGATTTGTATCGTGATGAGGATCGGATCATCAAAGTCACCCGCAATGGTGTCTTCGGGCTTTCCCCCGGGATAGATTTAGCTCTGGTCGCCTCGGGGCGGGACAGTCGTCGCTTCCACCTCTGGGAGGCCACTCCACTGCAATATCTGGAGCGCCTGCATTTGCAAAACATGCTGGTGCCAGGGCTGAATTCGTTGGAGGGAGTCATCGACCAGCCGGACGATCTGGCGATCGTCATTTCCCAGCCGAGGTTTGAAATCATCCCCGTTACTGAAGAGGAGATCATCGCATGGTTTGCGCTCCAAGGCTTCGCCAAGGTAACCGCGTCCGGTTACTATCGGGCCGAAGACAACCTGGGCGTGTTCGATGCCCATGACAAAAACGTGGTGCGCTTTGAGAATGATTTGATCCCGTTCGATGTGATCCCGGTGCGCCCAGACGGTGGATTTCTCAGTTTTATCGAAGATACGCTAGCCGCTGGTCATGAGTTGCGCGAAGTCCGCACAGTGAATCGACGGGGCTTGGAGTAATGAATTTGCAAGTAACATTCACCCGCACTCAGGCTTTGACGAATGGCGGATTGTGGGTGGACTTGTCCCTCTCTTTCCTTAACCCCAGTTTTCTGGGGCAACTCACAGCGATGGACGCTCCCTCGTTTCGCGTGGTTTGCCCGGTTTCCTCTTACTCATGCCTCCTCTTCCTCGTCACGACTCCCGTTCTCTTGCTTGGGACATCCTCAAGCATTGGAAACCCGAAGGCCTTTTTGCGGAAGAAATGATTGACCGCGCCTGTCGGGATCATGGACTGACCGGACCGAACCGTGGTCTGCTGAATGCGATTGTGCTGGGAGTGCTGCGGCATCGGGGAGTGCTGGATTTGTGGATCGATCACCTGCGCAGCGGTGGGAATTTGCATAAGGACTTGCGGGAGTTGTTGCGGATAGGGTTGCTCCAGTTGATGATTTTGGAAATGCCGGAACATGCTTCGGTCAACGAGACCGTGGAACTGGCGGGACATGCGAAGTCGCTGGTAAATGCTGTTTTGCGTCGGGCGGTGCGGAGCCGGGCGGAACTGGAGGCCATGCGCGCGGCCGCTCCGCTGGCGGTGCAATGCTCGCTGCCCGAATGGATGCTGCAACGGTGGCGGAACAATCTGGGGCAGAAGGCGACGGAGTTTCTCGCAGAATGGGTGAATCAACCGGCCCCGATTATTGTGCGGGCGAATAAGATTCGCTATCGGGCTGAAGCCCGCACCGCCAGTCTGCCCAAAGCCAAGGCCGTGCCCGGCTTCCCGACGTTCTATCAGGTCAACGAACCTCCGCTGCCCCTGCTGGACGAAGGCGCTTGTTATGTGCAGGATCCCAGCACGTCCATTCCCCCCATTCTGCTAGCGCCAGAGAAGCAAATGTCCGTCCTTGACGCCTGTGCTGCGCCCGGCGGCAAGACGGCCCATATGGCGCAACTAATGTTTAACCATGGGAAGATTCTGGCCGTGGACAGTGTGGAAAAGCGCGTGCGTCGCTTGGCCGGAAATCTCAAGAATATGGGGGTCTTCATTGCTGAGACGTTACAGCACGACTGGCTCGCGGGACCGTTGCCGGAATTCTATCAACAACGTTTCCCCGGTGGATTTGACCGCATCCTGATCGATGCCCCGTGCAGTAATACCGGGGTGATGCGACGTCGGGTGGACGCGCGCTGGCGTTTGCAGCCGGATGATTTCGTGAAAATGCAGCAACAGCAACTCAGATTGCTGGATGCCATCGCGCCTAACTTGAAAGTCGGCGGCCGCATGGTTTACAGCACCTGCAGCATCGAAGCCGAGGAGAACGAGGGCACGGCCCAGAAGTTCGCCACCAGCCATCCGAAGTTCAAACTCCTGAAAATGGAGCGCACCCTGCCACAGCGTGAAGGGGTGGACGGCGGCTTTGCGGCCTTGTTTGAGCGGGTGAAGTGACTGCTGTAAGCGCAGGCCTTTTGCTGCACAGCGGTGAACCCAAGACCTGCGCTACTTCGTCGGAATGCGCATGGCGCCCTCCCGAATGCTGCGGTGGTTGACTTCTGCCAGGCCCAGCCATTCCTCCCGGGGGTTGCCTGCGCGGTATTTGAAGGCGACCCAGGGAACGCCATTTTTGGCATTTTCCAGCACGACTCCGGCCCCGCCTTGATCCGCCATTTCCGCAATGCTGGCCTCATGCCACTTGCCCTGGATCACGCCTTGGGCGGAGTCGGTATTCCAGACATAGGTGCCGTCCGGATTGATCGTAACCTTCCCGGTATTGGCGGCACCGATTTCCGTCCACAGCATCAGTTTATTCCCTTCCACGTATTTGACCGGCAGGCCGACTTTACTGGTGACCCAGCTTCCCCAGAGCCAGTCCTGTTTATTGGGTGGTCCATAATTGTGACTCAGCGGCCCCGTGACTTCCGACGTCATGCCCAGCGCGCTGATCTTTTGTCCGAAGTCGGAAATGGCGGAATCATGCAAAAAGGCCGTGCCGCGTTGCTTGATCAGCGCCCCTAATTCGTCCTTGGTTTTTTGCAGTTTGGCGGAATCAGCAAAAGGCGTATTCCCCACGCGATCGGTAATGAATTTCAGAATTTGGTCTTCCGTGAGCGGTGGCCCTCCTGCGGCTTGGGGCATGGCACCAAGCTTGCCCATGGCAGGATTGGTCCCGGGCGTTGCCCCTGGTTGAGGCGTGGGGGGCAGCGGCAATGGCGGCAGCTTGCTGGCAGTGCCTGCGCTCTTGCTGGTATCGCTGCGCGACGCACTCTTGATATCCTCCCAGGTGTAGGCGGTCTGCGAATTTGGATCGCCCGGCCGTTTCCAAATGATCGGCTGCTTGTTTCCTGGGGTCGCCCATTTATAAGTGCCCGCCTCCCATTTGCCAGTAATGCGGTCCAGCCAACTGATTTGCTGGCCGTCCTTGAAAGCTGCCGCCTCCTCCGCCACAGCGGGACTAAAAAAGCAACAACTGGCGATGATGATGGAAATGAGTCGCGGATTCATGATGAAATGAGGTTTGAGTGGATGAGCCGCCATTATCAATGGGCTCATTGCTATCAGCGTCATCCGCGTGGCCGCGTGACATGGGAAATGTCATTTTTTCTCAGGACCTGAACGTTTTACGTTCAAGATGAGGTCTTATCGGAATCAAGCCGGAGGCTTGACACGATTAGGGCCGAACTCCGGATCAAGCCGGAGGCTTGACAGAAATTAGCCGGGGGTTGAGCGGTAGCGATACCCCGGTATCCAAACGAAGTGGCCGCATCCCGGCAGGGATGCCAGAATAGGATCGCGCCTCGCCATTTCTTCTCAGATTGCTGATCTGGCATCCCTGCCGGGATGCGATGCTTATGGGCCTCTAACCGGGGGTATCGCTATCGCTCAACCACCGGCTAATTTCTGAGAACCCTCCGGGATCACCTCATCTTGAACTACTTAGAATTAGCCTGTAGGAAACCAACTGGATGCGGAAGGAAACCAACTGGGGCAATCCGCAGCGCAGTCACGCTGACACGGAGTGGCGGGTTGAAGCCGCCATCTCTAGCCGCGTTAGGCACAAACTACTTGCTGCGTGTTCCCCAAACTTCCCACCACGGACCGGCGCAGCCATTGCCAGATGGCGGCTTCAACCCGCCACTCCGGGGTAATCAGTTTGTCATCAGCTGCGGGCATCCACGCGCCTCCGAGCGGAAATCGACATTAACGTTGACGATCACGCGGCTCTGCGGCTAAATCCTACCAAACGTCCACTATGAGTTCACTACCCCGCGCCAAAACCGACAACTTTGTCGCCTCTAAAGAAGCTCGGCAAAAATCGACACTTCTGTCGGTGATCAACTAGTGAGGCGCTTCTACACATCTATACTATGAAACTGTTTATTAGCTGGTCCGGAGAGCGGAGTAAGCTCGTAGCCACCGCATTACGCGATCTTCTTCCCGAGGCGATTCAAGATCTGATACCTTGGATGTCCGACCACGACATCAACGCAGGGGCGCGCTGGGGTCACGATCTTACCAAACAACTTGCGGAATGTGATCTTGGCATAATCTGCCTCACGCCGGAGAATCTTCTGGCACCATGGCTTCTCTTCGAGGCTGGAGCATTAGCTAAGAGCGTCATAGATTCGCGGGTCGTTCCCTACCGACTGGGACTTACCGCCACTGACGTTTCATTACCGCTAGCCCAGTTTCAGGGAGTCGACGCAAATGAGGCCGGCACTCGAAAGCTGTTTCAAAGCCTTAATTCAGTCCGAAGCGACCCGATGCCAGATGAGCGCGTTGAACGCATTTTTTCTCGATGGTGGCCAGATTTATCAGCGCAAATAGGGGCGATCCCTGCAGCCAACGAGCCCAAGGTTCCTCCCAAGTCTGAGCACGAGATGCTTGAAGAGGTTCTTTCAACGACGCGTCTAATCGCCCGCCAAAACGCATCTCTACAAGTCGTTAAGCTAGCTGTAGAATCCCCGCTTCGTTCATACACGTCAAAGACCGTTCCAAATCCAGCCTATCACCGAGGCGAATTCGTTTTGGTCGTTAACCATGACCAACCCGGGCTCGAAAGCCTTTGCTTCAGCGACGGAAAAGCTTGGAATGCCGTTCGCTCAGTCGCACTCCAAGAATGAACGCTACTGTGGCCTTGCCTAACAGGCGCTGCAGCGAACTGCTTCGCGCCATAATGTCGGCTTCTTGCTCACCCAGCACACGGCCCTCCGCAGTCGCTGAGGTTGGTGTCGTTGATGTAACCTTGCAGCGTTTAGCCCGATGAAAGAGGGTCTTGAGTGCCCGCATTCACTTTTGCCGCATCTTTATAGATGGTCGCTGACTTTTGTGGATTTAGTAGGCGTGGAGTCACTGCCCGAGGTTGCGGTTGATTTGCTTTCGGCTGGCTTCGACACACCAGAGGTGGTGCGTCTTGCCGTCTGCGACAGGGATGAGCATCCAGATGACGTTCGCAGGGCCGCAGGCCGGGCCTTCGCGTCACTCGGTTTTACACCACAGGATGCGTCCTTTCACCAGATTGTCGTGGGACGTATGGTCGCTGCACAGATCGCGGACTCAGTAATCCAGCCACTGGACGGGCTAGCTAAGATGGTGAGTCTGTGGATTATCACCTGTCATTCAGAGATTTTCACAGAGTGGATGATTCTGGACGAGGCAATTTACTTGTTCAGAAATGGGGACGGCGGCCTGGAGCCATACTTGGATTTGACGGAGGAGACGATTCCATCGACCATCTACACCTTGACCCAGCAATTTCTGGTGCGGCATCCGATTCCATACCGACCATGACCTCTACCTCAATAATCGTATGCGCCGAGACATCGACCATATCATCGAAAGACTGACGGCAGAGATGCCCGGAGTTCAGGTTCTTCAATTGCAGGTCAGTCATCCGGGAGTGGACGATGACGGTCTTTGGTTTGTCACGATGTGCGGTAGGTCTCCAAAGGTTGCGTTGGAGTCGTCTCACGGCAATTGCCCATTCCTCATCGAGTCAGATTTTGGTCCAGAGAGATTTCACGGGCACAGCATTGATGAGGTCGTTTCGACCGTCGGGAGATTGTTTACCCAACAATAAAAGCCGTATTACTGCAAGTAGTTCACGTGACTCTCTGGGTGGATGCTGATCAAGCCTGCAACTACGGCCATGGTTGAACAAGCGTAGGGGATTCACGGGAGGGAAGCCCATCGGTAAATCCGCCGCCCGACAGTGGCTGGCACTGGAGGAACCGAATCCTACTGGCACAAACTCCTGTCCTCCGCCCCTCACGGAGCGGTCCAGTTCTGAATCGGACCAGCCGCGCTGGGGCCGCTGGCGTTGAGGGCTACGAGCCAGATCTGGTAGAGTCCGCCGCTGACCCAGGTAATGGTGGCGGGGATGAGCACGGAGGTCTCTCCGAACCCGCCCGTGTGGAGTTGTTCCGGCATGCCGCCGGGGGCGATGCGCCAGGCTTCCAGGCGACTGCCGCGCGCGGGCATCGTGGTGGTGCTCAGGGTGCGGGTGGCGGGCGTCCAGAGGGTATCGACGGGGGCGTCCGGCACGTCCACTACGGGGCGGCGGAGGATGCCCACATCGAACAGGCTGTCCACCTGTTCCGGGGTGGCGTTCCAGACCATCATGCCGCAGCCAATGAGTTTATAGATGGACTTGGCACAGCCGATGCGCACCGAGTCCAGGGTGTTGCGCGTGGTTTCCACGTTGGATTTAGCCACCGTCTGCGCATCCCGCAGCGCGCGCACCGCCGTGGCGAACGTATTCACCGTGGCGCCCAGGGAGACGAGAACCGGTTTGGTGCTCTGGGCCGCCAGTCCGGCCGCCAGATTTTCCAAGGCGGTGAGACGCAGTTCATACGCCCCCGTGGTGAAGGATTCCCGTCCATCGGGTAACAGACTCATATAAACGGGCCCTTGATAGGCGACCTGGGTGCGGATGGTGGCATCCCAGGATTCCAGTGGGCTGGGCGTATTGGCATCCGGCGTCCGGGTCAGACTGGCAATTTTATCCTCGAAGGCGAAGGTGGACGCGGGCAGGGCCGCGCTGGCATTGGCCCACGCCATGGACGCCCCATTCCAGGCCCCCACCAGCATGGATAACTCCCCCATGGGACCGGCAAAATCCGCAATTCCCGTCGTCACGACCGTGGCCCGAGGCATCAGATCGGCTAAAAATTCGTCCATCAGGGCGAAGCGCTTCCGGGTGGCGGATTCAAATTGATTTTCGGCGTATTTGGATGGTTCGGCAGGCATAATGGTGGTGGTTTGATGGTTTAATAATGAAGAAATAGTGAAAAAACCGGGTAAAAACCCCGAGGCGGAATGACTGAACTGGCACTGGCACGCTCTGGAAAGAGCCTGGGGACATCCACGCTCGATGTTTGCAACTGCAAACACCGGTTGTGGACGTCCGGGTAACGTGTTTGCAACTGCAAACGCCGGTTGTGGACGTCCATGTAACGTGTTTGCAACTGCAAACGCCGGTTGTGGACGTCCGGGTAACGTGTTTGCAACTGCAAACGCCGGTTGTGGAAGTCTGGGTAACGTGTTTGCAACTGACAACGCCGTTTGTGGACGTCCGGGTAACGTGTTTGCAACTGACAACGCCGATTGTGGAAGTCCTGGGAACGCGTTTGCAACTGACAACACCTCGTCCGGATGTCCGGGGAGCGTGTTTGTAACTACCAACGCGCTCTGTGGACCTTCACAGGGCTAAATGCTGACTGGCGTGCCTTGGTCTGGAGGAAACCAACTGGATGCGGAAGGAAACCAAACGACTTACTGAACTAAATCCTCCGCAACGTAAACAAGCAACCATGAAAACCGAGTAACCGAATGTTCATGACTCACTACAGTGGAATGCAAACCGCTATATTGCGTCAATAAATAACCAAGACAGAGGGAATCTATAATACCGGGCACATTCTGTCCAGTTTATTTTTACATTTTTGTTATTTTTTACGCCGTGAATGCAGCGACAACGTGCTGCCCCGGAACCACAGGCTCGAAAAAGTCACGCCTTTCCGCCTCCTCCACGGATACTCCATCAACTCCACCCCTCCAAAAAATCTCCCCCAGCAACCACCACCCCGCCCCGCCCCCCACCAGATCCCAGCAGAAACTGCCAAACAGGTGACGTAGCCTCCCCCACAGTTCCCCAAAAACCCGTTGTCCTCATCCGCAGGAATCCACGCGCATCTGAGCGAAAATCGACAATAAAGTTGACGGCCACGCGCCTCTGTGACTAAATCCCACCTAAATTCCACTATGAAATCATTACCCCGCGCCAAAACCGACAATGCTGTCGCTTATAAAGAAGCTCGGTATACATCGACACTTCTGTCGGTGATTAAGTAGTTCTGCCAACCACAACACGCTACTCGCCATGACACGATCACGGTTCCTTTTCTTGTTTGGAGCATCTGCTGGCACAGCCATAGCAGTTGACCGAACCCCGGCAGAAGCAGCCGAAGATGCTGAGATTTGCAGTGTGGCTGCCCGCATCATGGAGGCATACGCAGCAGCCGACTTCTCTACCGTGGCAGGCTTAATGCACCCGGCAGCCTTGCGGTTGGTCTTTGACTCAGTCTGCACAGGATTTGAGCAGCTTACTGAGCGTTATGGAGAGGAGAGGGTGCTTGCGGCTTCTGGGCTTGCCGCACACCCACGGCAGCTCGGTCTTGGTCATTCGGCATTTTTTGTGCGTTTACTTGATTTGTTGGTTGAGATGCATCCGGGGATCACAGCGATACCTCCAGAGCAACGTTTGAAGATCATTGGCGGCATAGTTGATCCGCAGGGACACTTCACTTACGCTCACATTCTTTATGCCTACCGTGGCGAGATGAAGTCCGAGACCAGTCAGACTAAGTTTGTCCAGCCGAAATACCTCACTCTGATTCAGATGGGCAGTGGTTGGCAGTGCTGGTCTGCGATTGGCAGCACCACTGCATTGAACAAGTGGGGTTCGGAGCTTGCCCCGAAGAAGCCATGAGGAAGACCACCGTGAGAACAAGGCCTAACCTTCAAAAATTGCTTTAAGCGGCTTTGCGCCTCAACGCTATTGGTTGTTGCACCGGCCGAGTGCTTTACTCAGCGCTTTCGCCCTCGGGGGCTGATCGGTGGGTCTATGCGGTTTGCTTCGCCAGTCGGGCGATGGCTGGCCTCAGGAACAATTTTAGCTCTGCGGTCCTCTGCGTTCTCCGCGGTAATTCTGAATGCTGCGGGATGGGAGTTTTACCGCAGAGGGCGCAGAGATTCGCAGAGATTGCTCGAGGCTAGTAAGGCGGGC
>JANOAV010000004.1:0-10150 GCA_031411295.1 Verrucomicrobiales bacterium
GTCTCGATCGCTGCGCCCGCGCTGCTGTTGTCGGGCGCCGCGACGATGACCATCGTCGCGGTGGAAGCCTCGGCCGAGGGCACGGTGTGGGTGCTGGAGCGCGCTTCCGACGGCGCCCATCTCAGCGTCAAGCTCGGCTCGCAAGCTGGTATGGCAATCCGGCATGGAGCGCCGTTCATCCGCATCATCTTCATCGCGGTTGTGTTCGCGATGGTGATCAAGCTGCTGTGGGATCAGTTTGCCTGAACCGACAAGAGAAGCGGTCATCCGACTTTAGTCCTAGTCCAGAAGTCCTATACCCGGTTTCTGAGAGTGACCGCATCATGGGCACGTCATTGCGACACCAAACTCAAACAACGCTAAACCCATGAACTCCACCGCACTCGACCCCTCCAATCATCTCCCGATCCGCATCGAAGCCGCGCCTGCCTTTGGCGGCGGTTCCATGCCGCAGAACCAGGAGATGACCTTCGTCCTGCTCGCCCACCTCATCCCGATCATCATCTGGCCGTGGAAGCGCGGCACCAGCCCCGCCGTGGATGCGCATGGCAAGGAAGCACTGAACATGATGTTCACGCTTATGATCGTGATGTTCCCGCTCGGGATCATCGGGGGTCTGCTCGGCGCTGCGGCTGCCACGGTGATCAGCATCGGCACTTTATTGCTGAGCTTTGCCATGCTGATGCTTGTGGTGATCGCCTGTCTGAAGGCCCAGCAAGGCTGGCTGCTGCGTTATCCCGGCAACTTCCGTTTGATCAAGTAATCCAGGCTTCATCCACTCCCAATACTCCGACACCATGAAGCGTCTCCTCCACTTCCTCGATCTCCCGCTCGCCTTCCATGAGAAGATGCGCCTGCTCTCCTCCTCACGGAACCGCAAGCTTCCGGCGAAGGTGATCTACCTCATGAATGATGGCTGTATCGACCCACCCTGACCAACAAGCGCCCCACGATCCACGCGGCGAGTACTCCGCCGGTCACATCGGCCAGCCAGTCCCACCGATCATTGCCACTGCGGCCTGGCGTGAAGGTTTGGTGAAACTCATCCAGCGCACCGACGATGGCGGTGAACAGGAAACCTGGAATGACCAACGAACGCCAGTTTGGCAACGACGATTTATTGCCAAAGAGAGCGAGCAAAAAGCACACCGCGCCGCCGCAGAAGTAAGTGCAGTGCAGCAGCTTATCCTTCAGAGGAAATGACGGGCCGCTGGGCAGATGGCTGTTCGCCGAGAGCATCCAGAGCACCGCCAGCCAGACGATGACGCCCAGCCACCAGAGCCAGCTTTTCCTCACCAAGAGTGAACCGAGGGCAGTGAACTGAGAACGCATCACTCTTTCATTTCCTGCTCCATGCGCTCGCTCAGCCATTGCTTGATCATGCTCTGGTAGTTGAGGTAGCGGGAGCGGGCGATGCGCTTGATGCGCGCTAGCATGCGAGGGTCGAAGCGCAGGGTGATGGTGGTGGACTCCCGCACATCCTGCCGTTGCAGGGCGCTGTTCATCAGGCGCACGTCGAGTTGGTGCATGGCCCAGAAGGCGGCCTCACTGCGTTCGTCGGCAAAATCGGGGAGTTGCGTCCAATCGGTTATCTTATTCATGGTCATCGTTGGAATTAGAGGAACTCGGTGTTTTTGCGCTCGTAGAAGTTAAGTTCCTCGGGAGTCATGTCCCGGGAGAAAATGATGCGATATTTCTTCCCATCGGTCCAGAAGAGGCTCCAGATGGGACGATTGCCCACGGACTTTCCGAGATGGAAATAGCGGTTTGCGCCCGGGCCGTCTTTTTCGGGCAAGAGTCGCAGACAGAATGGGTCCTCGAACGATTCCTCGATCTCTCGGGGAGTTACAGTTTTGAGGTCAAAGGGAGCATCTAGCCAGTCGAAGTCCATGAGTGGGCGGGAAGCGATAAGCGGGTGAAGTTAGGCGGAACCGGGGATTTTGGAGCCGCGTTGAATAAGTTCAATTTCATACCCTTCCGGGGCATCAATGAAAGCGAAAACACTACCAGAACTGCTGGTGGTGGGACCGTCTGAAAGTGGGTAGCCCAGCTTGGATGAATGCTGGGCAAAAGTGGCGATGTCTTCGACCTCAAAGGCCAGATGAGTCAGGTCCGGGCAAACGGTCACGGGTCCGCTGGCGTCATATTGGCAAATTTCGATGAGTTCCTCGCTGCCTGGCGTTTGGAGGAAGACGAGTTCGGAGCCACGCGGAGACTTATGCCGCCTAATTTCTTTGAGGCCGAGCACGGCGGTGTAGAAATTGACGGTTTTCTCGAGATCGTTGACGCGGAAGCGCGTGTGGAGCAGTCGGGTAACCATGATTATTAATGAACTGCCACTCTAGTGCCGCAGATTTGACGCAGCGGCAAGATGTATTTGCCAGCAATTAAGTTGCGCTGGGGAGGTGCGAAATTTGGGGCGCGACTCTTACTCGGTCACGGCGGACTTGACCGTGGGGGCTCCGTTGATCCACCCGAGGGAGGCGAGAAATTTATCCGTCTCCACCAGGGTCTCGGAGAAATGTGGCTCCTTGTTAAAGAAACCATGACCTCCGCCAGGATAGATATGAGGCTCACAGCGCGCCCCGACGGATTTCATTGCTGCCGCGAAATCCTGCAGCACCTTGACCGGAATCAGATTGTCCTTGTCCCCCAGAAACACCACGGTGGGTGGAGTCGTCTTGGTGATGTTATGCGCGGGCGAGAACTCTTGATAACGTTCCCCGACCCGTTCATGCCCCCATTGCCCCGGGCCGTTGTTGAAGACGGGGTTAAAGAGGACCAGCGCGTTCGGCTTGCAGGAAATTTTCAAATCATCCTTGGCGTCATCCTGTCCCTCCACCATGGCGGTAAAAGCCGCCAAATGGCCACCGGCAGAACCTCCCGCCGCAGCGATGCGATCTGGATCAATCCCCAGCTCCGCAGCATGGCTGCGAACGTAACGCAGAGCGGATTTTGCATCGGCACAGCACAGGATCGGCGGGCCTTTGTCACCTTTGGGGATCACCCGATACTCCACGCGGATGCCCACCATGCCTCGCGAGGCGAGGTATTCGCTCTGCTTGAGAAACTGCTTCGGCGTGCCGCCCACCCAGCCTCCGCCAAAGAAAAATACGATGGCTGGATGTTTGTCCGTGGCTTTCCAATCTGCGGGCTTTTCCACGAACAAATTCAGCTCCCGATCCCCCACTTTTTTGTAAGTCATCGTCTCCGCCGCAATTAACGAGAGGGAGCAATTGAACAGCACGGTCAAGAGGACGCACAGCAGACGAAGTTTGGGTAGGGAGCACATGGCGTTAAGCATAGCACAGCGGACAGAGCCTGTCGATCATGGATTGATGGTTGCGGCAGGGCTCATAAATTGCGGTTCCGCATTTACTGACCGCGCAGGATTCTGATTGTCGCCATTTGCTAGGGAGGTATGATAGGCGCACTTATGATCTTACGCCCGCTCCGAGTTGCCTGCTTATTCCTGTTCACTGTCACGCTGGCAATGGCGGCGGAGCGACCGAATATCCTCTGGCTGGTTAGTGAAGATAATGCGGCCTACACCGTCGGTGCCTATGGCGATCCGCTGGCCCGCACCCCCAATCTCGATCAACTTGCGGCCAAGGGCATTGTGTTTGACCGGGCCTATTCGACCTCCGCCGTTTGTGCCCCCACCCGCTCCAGCATTATTACCGGGCGCTACGCGAGTGGGATGGGCACGCAGCACATGCGCAGCGATCGGGCCTTGCCGGAGGGGGTGAAGTTTTTCCCCGAATACCTTCGCACGGCCGGTTACTTCACCACCAACCACGCCAAGACGGACTACAATACCTCCAATTCACCAGCCGCCGCTTGGAATGAAAATGGCAATAAAGCGCACTGGCGAAATCGCGCGCCCAATCAGCCGTTCTTCTCCATTTTCAATTTCGAAAACTCCCACGAAAGCCGATTGCATAGCCGGGCCAAGCTCAGCACAGACCCGGCCAAGGTCAGAGTCCCCGCTTACTTGCCGGATACCCCCACGGTCCGGGCGGACTTGGCCCAGTATTATGACTGTGTGACCAATTCTGATCGTGCCCTGGGCGAAATCCTCGAGCAACTCACCGCCGATGGCTTGGCCGAAGACACCATTATTTTCTATTATGGCGACCACGGTGGGGCAGTTTCGCGCAGCAAACGTTTCCTCTACGAGAACGGCACCCATCCGCCCTTGATCGCTCATTTCCCCAAGAAATATCAGCATCTGGCACCCGCCGCGGCCGGCACGCATGTCAGTGAATTGGTCAATTATGTGGACTTGGCCCCCACCGTGCTCAGCTTGGCGGGCGTGCCGTTGCCGGGGCAATTCCAAGGTCGGGCGATTGCCGGTCCAGCTCGCAGCGCGGCACCGGAGTTCACCTTCATGTTTCGCGATCGCATGGACGAACGCTACGAACTAGCCCGGGCGGTCACGGATGGACGGTATCGCTACATTCGGAATTATTACCCCAGTCAGCCCTGGGGGCAGCACTTGGATTTTCTTTATCGCCAAGCCTCCATGCAGGAATGGGCGGAACTGTTCAAGGCAGGGAAACTCAGCCCCACTCAGCGCGCGTTCTTTGAGCCCAAGCCAGCCGAGGAGCTATTCGACTGCCAGGAGGACCCGGACAACGTCAAGAATCTGGCGACGGATCCCGCTCAGGAGTCCAGGCTAGCCAAGCTGCGGGCCGCCCTGAAGCAGCATCAACTGGCCATCCGAGACACCGGATTCATGCCCGAGCCTCTCATGATTGACTGGGCAGGCAAGAGTTCCCCATCCGTGCCGGCAGCCGATGATAAGCGGTATCCACTCGCTAAAATCCTGGACCAAATCGATGCCTTGCAACTGCCCGCCCATCCCGACGCCACGGCGTTGGGAGTGGCCCTAGGCTCGGAGAACCCCCTCCAGCGATATTGGGCGGTGGTCGCCTCGCATGCTGCGAAAACCCTGCCAGACTTGACACCGCTATTGAAAGACGAGCAAGCCGTGGTGCGACTGGCCGCAGCCGAAGCCATCCTCCGACGCGCGGCCAGCGAACCTGCCTGGGCGGTGATTGAACAAGTCCTCAAAACCGAGCGCGGTGAGGGCAATAATTTGGTGCTCTTCGCCCTCAACGTCGCGGCCAGAATTCCGCGAGAACTCCCCGCATCGATCACCGCCACAGTAACCACTATGGCCAAATCCAAGGCGCAAGGCAAAGGAGAGAACTACACCGCCCGGGCCGTGGAGGAATTGCTCAAGAGAAACGCAGAGAAAGGCAAAAGACACAAAGGCGCAGAGCTTTAACCTCAGCAACTCGGCCAGCTCTGCGACTCTGCTCCTCTGTGCCTCTGCGTTAAAATCACCTCCACCGCAGATCTTCCCAGAGAGTCTCCATAAGTTGAAGCTTCTCGGACAACGGCATTAAGGTAATTTCGGCTGCGGTCATGGATCAGTGTGAATCCAGCCACCTCCACCGCAAGAGATTATTGGACCTGGACTTTAACCACGAATTTCACGAATTGCCACGAATGAGAAGACTGAGGTTTTTCTGATTCGGGGAAATTCGGGAAAATTCGTGGTCCAAAATTCGTCTTCGCTTACCAGTTCTCCCATTTCCCGGGCCAGATCCACTCAGGCCGATGGGTTGCAGCCTTGGAAGAGCAAATGTTGAGAGATCTGTGGTCCGTGCCAGAAGCAAGCTTGTGGCAGCGTCACCAAGCCCAACGCGGAGTCTGGAGCGAGAAGATCCTAATCGCGCTCTTAAATAGTAGTTTCTCTGCTTGTTCCTGCATTTTCCCCTTTCTCCCCGACTGCTTTTGTTATTCAATGCGCACGTTCTTCATTTATTCACTCTATTGCTAACATTCCATGGGTATTATCATCCTGCTTATTTTTGGGGCTATCTGTGCCGCCATCGCTTCCGGCAAGGGGCGGAGCGCTCTGGCATGGTTCTTCCTTGGCTTCTTTTTTCCGATCATCGCCTTGATTGTGGTCTGCTGTGTGTCGGATCTTAACGAGGAGAAGCGTTACCGCTCCGGGCAGGACCGGGAGAATCGGATGCTGCGGGAGAAATTGCTGCAGGAACAAATGAAGTTGGAAAGCCTCCGCCAGCATGCCGCGCACCGTTTGGATGAACACGACAGGCTCCTGCAGGCCAACACCAGAAACAGCGCACCTCCGCTCATGGGCAATAGCCTGCAACCGGATATCCCTCAAATAACTAACATCGATGACGACCTCGCTGATGAATCCGTATGGTATTACGCCGTGGGAGGTAAGCACTGCGGCCCCCTAACCAGGAAGGTCATGATTCAGTTGATTGAGGTGGGAAATATTCAGCACGATACCCTGGTCTGGAACGAACGCTGGGCGGAGTGGACCATGGCAGGAAATACCACTGAATTTGGCTGGCATTTCACCGTATGAAACCCATCGAAGGAACCTTCATTCTGGAAGGCTTGGTGCAGGGGCCAGTGCCGGATGCCCGTGATGGGACTGAACTGCTGGGACGTTTTGCCGCTGATGTCATTAGGAATCACCTGCCGCTTACGTTGGAAGTGACTGGCGGACAATTTTCCCTCTTGGCCGATGGCCAGCCTCACCCGTGTTCAGATTTCAACCCCAAGCCTATTCCGGGCTGCATTCAACAGGCATTGGAACAACTGCTGACATTGCTGCCGCCGCAGGATCGCTTACTGGTCATCTCCACCCTGCGCTCCCGCGAGTTCCAGCCAGGGACGGTCCAGCAGACGCTTTATTCCATCGTGGCACCCGGCCAAGTCCAAGTGCAGACGCGCGAATCCCCAGCCGATGTCATTTTACGAAGCAACCTGCGCACTCAACTCATGAAACGCCGACTCATGATAGGCGGACTGACCGTGCTGGCATTGGGGATCGTTGCCAAAGTGGTCGATTTCAAACCATGGCTCCACCGAGTCGGCACGAGCCTGAAATTGCAGCCTCCCACAGTGATCCCTGAGGACACCGCTGCCATGGCAGAGGGAATCACAGCCACCGCCATCATTGGAGAAATGTTGGAGATAACCCTGACACGCGGCCCGCAATGGGAGGCCCTGCTGCAAACGCCCCCCACGGAACCAGACTGGACGAAGCACCTAGCCGCCACCGCCCTGCACCGAGGCTACGCCCTCGTCATCCTCCTGGACGCCTCAGGCAAAACCATCCGCTCCCAAACCCTGGACCTGGAACCCCTGCGCTCCGCCCAGACCTGCATCGTGAGCATTTCCTTGGCAAAATACGAAGTTGTTTCCGCTGTTAAGGTGCGGCCGTAAAGGACCCAGCAAAATCTCGTCGCGAGATTTAACCACAGAGTTGCAGAGTTCGCAGAGATTTCTTCTGGCGTATTGCTTCGTCAAAGCTCAACCAGCCTCTGCGTCCTCCCTTCCTCTGTGGTTAAATTTCACTTTGGTCGAGAGGGAAGCGGTTGGGGGATTCAGTGATTCGTGCAATTTTGCGGAGTTCGTGGTCGACAGCTGGCTTCTCCAAAACTCAATACCCAAGACCACAGGCATCGGCCTTGGCATCTGTGGGCCTCCATGAATCTGCGGGAAAATTGGGCGTTTCCCACAGATTCAAAGCGACCACAGACCTTTATTGGTTGCCAATTTGGGACAGGAGAATGTGAGACAAGAGAATGGGGCTGCCTACCTTCCGTTGAGCCCCTGTTGAATTTTCCTCCGGTCCTCCTCGGACATTTCTTTCAAAACGTTGGCTGCAGCAATGGGATCCTTAATCTGGAGGGTTTGCAACGCCTGCGCCATGCTGCGGAAGCGGCTGGGTCCCTCAATGGTTGCCGCCCAGGTCAGGGCGCTTTCAGGATCGTCCGCGTGGATTTTGTTCACAAGTTGTCCCACCGCCTCGTCCTTGGGATTTCCCGACGGCCAGGTGGTCAGCCATTCGGAGGCAGCGATGGGATCCTGGCCGATCCAAATGGAAGCGATGCCATTTTGAGCGTTGGCTTGATTGGCACCGGACAGCCGGTTGCTCCATTCGACGGCCGCGGTGAGGTCCTGCTGGGCATAGTGGCTTCCCAGAGAGGCGGCAAGGAGCTCCTTGGCTCTGGAGTCGGGCCCAAGGGCTGCGAAATCCCGGCGTAGTTGATCGGCATGCACCGCAGCCACCTTTTTCTCCAGGGCGATGCGCAGTCCGGTGGGGTCCTTTGCCTTGAGCGCCCATGCGGCCAGTTTCTCCGGATCCTGATGCCCCCACTCCTCCAGGATGGAGTTGATGAGTTCCGGTCGCTGGGCCTCGTCGGTGGCGGTGGCGAGAGCGGCCTGAAGGCCTTTCTCCGGGGACTGACGGGCCACCGCCATGATCAGTTCCCGGGTTATCTGGCTGCGATGATTTGAATTTTCGTCCCCCCCGGTTTTCGGAAGCGCCAGGAATTCCTGAAGGGCAAGTTCCGGATTCTGTTTGCTGCGA
Source organism: Verrucomicrobiales bacterium (assembly GCA_031411295.1). Lineage (GTDB taxonomy): Bacteria > Verrucomicrobiota > Verrucomicrobiia > Verrucomicrobiales > V1-33 > JAGNEJ01. The sequence goes on from JANOAV010000004.1 coordinate 8,432, forward strand.
ACCAGCGTCCAGGCATCCTGTGCGGCCTGCTTGGATGCTTCATCAGGCATGCGATCGATTAACGACTGTGCCTGCTCGGGGTGGGTTTTGGCAATCGATGAGAAGATGATGTGGAGCATTTCCCGTTCAAGGCGGCCGCCCTTCGCTTTCATCTCAATCAGCTGGGAAACGGCTTCGGAGGGATCGACGTCTCCGAGGCGTGCCAGGATCATCAGGGAAAACTCACCGGAATTAGAATTCCGACCATGATGCTTGGGATCCTCGTCCATGGCCCGGATTTCCGCCAGCATGTCCTTTAGTGTGGGTGCGTCACAGCCGGACAAGGCCTGGAGAAAATTGAAGAAGTCCGGGGGTGGTCCGCCGCCATAATCCCCCTCCTTGAGGATTTCACGCAGCAGAGTCATGGCGGTCTCGCGGGGGGATTGCGGTGTCGCTGGCGGTGCTGCCCCGGCGTTTTTAAGCGCGGATCTCTCGCCCTGTTTCCCTGCGGAGGGCCTCCCACTGGAATCGGTGGTTTCCGCGGATTCGGGAGCTGAGAGGGTCTTTTTGTGCCCCTGAGGAATCTCCCATTGCGTGCGCAGGAACCAGCCCGCGCCCATCCCGACTGCCAGAATGACGATGCCAGCCATGAGGTTGGAGGTTGGTTTCATAAAGGTGAGGACGGAAGGATGGAAGTCTAATCTGGTGGGAAATGGCCATTGTTCAATCGGCATGTTTCACCTGAACAGAGTTGCTCTCGCCCGGGAAATGGATGGGTATGATGCCATGCGGGAGTATCGAGCACTAGTTTATTATCGCAGTTTCTGATAGGAATTTGCTTTTGCCGGGGAACGTTGAACCGGAGCTCGGAATCGGGGAGTCAGGGGGGCTGATCCTATAATACTGACCGCATTCTTACGTCCCACGACACGTCGGCAATGAATTGCCGCTTGGAAAAGCGAATGCTAGACCACAGGCATCGGCCTTGCCATCTGTGAGCCTCCCTGAACCTGCGGGAAATTTGGGCGCTACCCACAGATTGCAATTGGTAGTCCACATTCCGTCCTTACTGCTCATTTTCTATCTCACATTCTCTTGTCCCACGCGTCAATTCATTGCCGGTTTGGGGACAGGAGAATGTCAGACAAAAGACTCAGGGGCAGGGCGGGAATGGCGGCGGGGGCAGGACATCGGTCATGGCTTTTGCGGCCACTGAAGATTGAGGTGGCTGACTTTGCGTGGCGTGTTGCGCTGTCATGGGCCGTCCGCAGCTGGGCTGCGAGACGGAAAGCGGCAGGAGCCTGCCGCAGTCCAAGGTGGCTACGCCACGACCGGTTTTATCGATTGCTGGCCACTGGAGTTTCCAAGCGATTTCCCTTTTTGTCTAAAATGCCGGCTTTGATCATGTGTTGGTTTGCTTGGGGGGCAGTCCCAGCGGGACGGCACTAGTCGTGGTTGGGTGCGGAAGATACGGTCCCCTAGCAGCCTGTCGGACTTATCACTCAGAATATTGTGAAGGCGTGAAGGCCAGCAGGTCCTTCTTCGACGACAAAGCGTCCAGCCGCTTCTACCGCATGAGAGAGGTCGCGCTCTGATTCTAGGCAGTGTGCTTCGTGCGTTTCCTCGTTTCCTCATCTTAATCATCACGGGGGGGGGGGGGGCCGCAGGGGCGAAATGTTGACACCCATGAAATAACCCCGTTAAGTTGTCCAATGGACAAATTTTTATAATTTTTAAAAT
>JANOAV010000005.1:0-23287 GCA_031411295.1 Verrucomicrobiales bacterium
TGCCGGGATGCGGTCATTTCGTTGGGATACCGGGGGTATCGCTATCGCTCAACCCCCGGCTAATTTCTGTCAAGCCTCCGGCTTGAATCTGATAAGACCTCATCATGAACGCAACTTAGAATTAGACCATTTCGATTATGAAATCGCTATTTTTGCACGCTCAAGGAGCGGGGCTTTGAAAGCCCCGCACCCAAGCATGGGCAGTGGTTAGCGAGCATTGCGATCCCAGCATGATGGCAGGGCTTTCAAAGCCCTGCTCCTTGGGAAAAGGCCCGCGCAAATCCCCGCTTACATCCGTGGTCGCCATTCGTCGTCGATTTGCCCCATCTGCTCGATTGGCAGCGGCTTGAATCCTAGCTTGAACGCTGGGGACTCCGGTTTTAAGCGGAAGTCGTCTTTCGCAGCATCCATGAACAACGGATCGGCTACCAGACTGGATTTATCCCAGCCTTCGGCCTGCCAGGAGGCCCATTCATTTAGCGGAGCGGCTTCGTAGATGCGGACGTCGTCGATGAGAATTTGTCCGGTCTCGTTCATGCAATCCAGGCGCAGCCAGAAGTCCGTCATCCAGGGTTTCCAGACAGCGGAACCTTGCGCAGGCAGCGTGGCACTGGTTTCCACTACCTGCCATTGCGAGGTGACGGCCAGCACGTTGCTCTTGCCCTGCCAATAGCCACCACCATTTTTAAACATCGCGAGGGAGGTCTGCACCGAGCTGGTGGGTTCAGTGCTTTTGATCTTGAAGCGTGCCCGATAGGCGGCACCTGCCTTGGCGGGGACATCCGGGCCGTGAAACGTGGTGTGCTTTTGTTTGGGATCATCGCTGGTGCCACAATCGGCCTGCAAGGCTCCGTCCACGACGATTAATTTCAGCGTGGGTTGGGGGCGCGCGTTGAAGCCCCAGCCTTTGGGTGTTTCATTCGCTTTGCTGCTAGCAAATTTTTCCTCTAACAAGGCCGGTCCTTGATCCGGCCCAGTTTTGTTCAAGCCGGTGCCAATGGGATGTCCGCTGTTCCACACTAGATTCCCATCAATCGTATTCCATTTGGCGGTCACGTTTCGCAGGTCACCATACTTCACGTCGGGACTGTTGGAGAACATGATGTTGCGACGAATGATGTCGCCACTGGCCATGGTGCCATCATCGCGAATGGCATCGCGCGGATGCAGGTCCATGCCGCGCATGGCCTTCCAGGCGGGTTGGCCGCTGACGGACTCATAGCCTTTGACCATGGAATCGAAATGGCTCTTGAAGAAACTGTCTTCCTTCCGCCATCCGTGCAGATCGAATTGGTAAGCTCCGCCGTCAGCCAAAATGTTGTTCTCGACCAAGCAATCGCGCGAGTTATGCAAGTGGATGGGCGACTTAGCGATGCGGTAAACCAAGTTCCCAATGATATCCACGCCACCGGTATTATCGTCCGGATAGAGGCCGAAGGTAAACCACGGATGCTTCAAGCCCGTAGCTTCCTGACCGCAGCCCACAACGTCATGGATGCGATTATAGCGCCAGCTGCTACCGCGTCCGCCCAACCAATCGCGCCCGCCGGTATAGATGGCTCCGCCGTCCTGCGTTTCCAGGCAGAGGTGGTGCAGGTGGTTGTATTCGATGATGATATTATTTCCTGACATCTGCACGCCCATGCGGGGACCATCGTGAATGTGATTATGGGCGATGATGTGGCCCACCCCATTCGCTGCGACTCCGCAGGCGTTCTTGTTGAACACTCCCATGTGATGGATGTGGTTGTTGGTCGCCTTGTTAGCCGCAGGCGTCAGGGTGATGCGATCTCCTCCGTTCAAACTGATTCCCGTGCTCCCGGTGTAACCGATTTCGTTACTGCGCGCCTCGTTGTTGCTGCCACCATTGAGACTGATGGCGCTACCGTTGAAATCCCCCACTTTATCAAAGGTGCAGCCAAGCACACTGCAATCCGTGGTGTTATTCATGGTGATAGCGGTGTTATTGCAGCCAGTGAACCCCAGCCCGGAGATCCGAATTTGCTTCGCTCCCGCCTTGATTTCGATGAAACTACTCAAGGTAACTAACCGCACTTCTTTTCCCTCCATGGGAACGGGCGGCCAGAAATAAAGCGTCTTGGTGCGGGGATCCAGGAACCATTCGCCCGGGGCATCCAATTCCTCCAGCGCATTCTGGAAATGGTATCGATTGTGTGGGTGGAGGTCGTAACTGCAGGGCTTGGCCAGCGTTAGCTTTCGGGTGTTGGCATCCATTGCTTTGACTGGCATCACGAAATTCCACCAACCGTATTGCGCAAAGATATCGATCTCCACATCCTCAGGATGGGCCCAAGTGCGCAGGTCTTGCGGTTTCACAAATAACGTCGATTTCCAATCATGCCCTGCCGGAGCCCCGCTCGCAGGAAAGGCCTCGACGAACGCCCAGCCGCCATAGAGCGGATCCGCCGCATCCACATTGGGATAGCGTGCCAGAGTCATCCGTTGATCACCGAAGAGCAATTGGCGCAACTTCATGCCGGGCTTCACGATGGAGGAAACATCTGCCTGTAGGATTTCACCCTGATACTTCGTGAAACCATTCACCAAGCTGCCCCCTCGCAACCTCGCTGATTTCCCCGCCGCAGCACGAATCGTCAGGTCCGAGTCCTGCGCTTCCAGCGTCAATGGACTCGCTATTTCCAGGCGTGCCTCGTCCACTGTTATCACGGCCGGTCCCTGCTCTCCGGCGGCTCGCTTGGCGCGAATTACCTGGCACGCTGCGGCTAGACCACGATCTCGATTCACAGAGACTTCAATCGCGGAGTGAAGCGGAACAGGGATGCAAAACAAGACGCAGAGAGCAGTAAATTTCATAAAATTAAATGTCAGGCAGGGACGCGGCTCGGCAGCTTGGAACAGCATTCGAGCCTTCGCAAGTCACCCAGATGGGGGAACTCAGGAGGGTTGCGGGGGCGGCATAACCGGTCGTGTGGCATTTTCCTCCGTCCACAGAATCTCATTGCCCTCCGGGTGCGGTTCCGTCAGAGTCAGCTCTGTTTATGAATAGATTTAGCAATTACCTAACATATGATTGGCATGCGCTCATGCCGCACCCTTGGGCCAATTTCTGGTTGGTGCTCGTAGCGGCGTGCTGTGGCGCGGTGGTGGGCATTGAGCGGGAACGCAAAGAGAAGCCAACTGGCACTCGCACGCTGGCGCTGGTGAGTCTGGGGTCCTGCATCTTTACGCTGCTTTCGAACTACCTGGGGAATCGGGATGGGCACATTGCCGCTAACATCATTTCCGGGATCGGGTTTCTCGGGGCCGGGGTGATCATCCACGGCCGTTATGGCATCATTGGTCTCACCAGTGCGGCCACCATCTGGGCCATGGCAGCCATTGGCATGACGGTGGGGGCGGGCTTTGCCGGTGCCGGAATTGGGTTGAGTTTGCTGGTGCTGTTGCTGCTGGGATTGGTCGGCACCCTGGAACGCCGCTATGTGGGACCATGCCAACTGTTGCTGCTTGAGGTTACCTTTGATCTGGCGGGCGGTAAGACGCTGATTCGGCTCGAAGCGCTGCTTGATGAGTTTGATTCCCCTGGCATCAGCCTTCGGTCCAACGCAGTCTCGGGAGAACACGGCACGGCCACGATCCGCTACTGCAGCAGCCACCGGCATCACCGAGTCTTGCTTTCACGCATTGCGGAAATGCCTGAAATGCAGATCATCAGTCGCCATGCGCCCCCCCCGGCTAAAAGTGGGCGGGCGTGAATTGCTCCAAGTCGATCCCTAACGCACCGGCATGGCTTCACTGGCAGGGATCTGGCTGCGGAGTAGTTGCCCGACTTTCCCCGTGAGCCAAAGATAATGATCGCTGGGCAGTTCCGGTTCGGCCAGAAAGGGGCTGGCTCCCACGGGCGGGTGCTGGTTGGTTTTGAAAATGGCGGTGCCCTCATCCATTTCATCGAACATGGCGACGTAGATCATCTGCGCTCCGGCCTGTTTAGCCGCCAGGGCTTGGCTCCAGAGGAACTTGCCGCCCTGTCGGGGGATCTGATTGAACTTGGCATCCTTGCCCCGGCCTTTCTGCAAATTCTGCCAACTGAACCCTGGGAAGATCACCGGCAGGTAGTCATTTTTCATTTCCTGACATTTCGCCAGATCCGGCTTGAGCGTGGATTCCACGCGCTTGGCGGCATCCTGCGGGGTGCCATAGCGGCCCACGGTCCAGGGACTAACGATGTCTGCGGTCGCAATGATATCGTGTAATTTCGCGTCTTTGATGCTGTCATTCTTTAGGGTGCGCCAGTAATTCGGCACTCCCAGCATGATCGAATACCCGCCGAACTCAGGATTGTGACGGAGAAATTCGATCAACCCCACCCACTCGTCCAGCATCGGGTCCCGGTCGTTGAATCCCAGGCCCCACAAGGCAACCAAGGGTTTGCCGTGGTGCCGGAAATACGCCGGATCTTCCTTGCCCCGGGGCACGCGACCTTCCTGCACCAACCGCTTCCAGTCCTCATAGACCGCATTTATTTGCCCCGCCTTGAGGCCGGACAAATCATACATCAAGCACCAACCGCGGCCAGTAGCCTTGGCCGCCGCTCGACAGTGGTCCAGCACCTGATCCATGGGTTGGCGATAACGGGGGTCGCGCGTGCTGGTGGCGAACCGCTGCAGGAAGGCCCCGTCGATCCCGTAGTCCTGCATCCATTTGAAATGCAGCTCCACCACGGATTTCCGCGCGGAGCTGAAGACCTCGGCGCCCGTGCCATCGGCAAATTTGAACGGTGTGGCAAAACGATCCGCGGCCGGAATTTCCGTGACCTCTGGCCAGATCTCGATACCCGATTGCCCAGGGGCAAATTTCCCTCCACTCGCATAATGACTCCACCCATTATTCGCTCCATCGCCCTCGCACCGGAACCATCCCTGGTAGCCGCAGACAACTTTGCCAGTGAGCGTGGACACATCCACGGGGGCAGCAGCCAAGGGGACGAGGAGCAGGGAGAGCGATAGCAGAAGACGGATCATGGCTCAACCAATCCACGTGGGCGCGCAGGGCCAACTGAAATTTACGTAATCGCCCGAATTCCCAAATCCAATTGATGTCCGCTCAATCGCTTGACCCATGTCACCGCGCATGCAGTATGCGCGATACTATCTCCCATTATGAAAAAGAAATCTGCTCCCACTAGCGCGTCTAGCAAATCCACCTCTCTTCATCGTCACTGGTCCGGTCCCATGATGGACGGGGTCGATCGGGCGGCCAGTCGCGCCATGTTGCACGCGGTGGGATTTAATCGGGGTGATTTCCAGAAATCGCAGATCGGAATTGCCAGCACCTGGGCGCAGGTCACGCCCTGTAATATGCACATCGACAAGTTGGCGCTGGAATCTGCCAAGGGCGTGAATGCCGCTGGTGCCAAAGCCATCATTTTCAACACCATCACCATTTCCGATGGCATTTCCATGGGCACCGAAGGCATGAAATATAGTCTTGTTAGCCGGGAAGTAATTGCCGATTCCATCGAGACCGTGGTGGGCTGTGAGAACCTGGACGGTCTCGTGGCGATCGGTGGTTGTGACAAAAATATGCCCGGCTGCTTGATCGCCATGGCGCGGCTGGATCGGCCCAGTGTATTCGTGTATGGCGGCACCATTTTGCCCGGCTGTTTTGAAGGCAAGGACGTGGACATCGTGAGCGTGTTCGAAGCCTGCGGCAAACATGCCTCCGGCCAGATCACCGACGCGCAGCTCCAAGGCATTGAAGAAACCGCCATTCCGGGTCCAGGTTCCTGCGGCGGCATGTATACCGCTAACACCATGGCCAGCGCCATTGAAGCGCTGGGCATGAGTTTGCCTAACAGCTCCGCACAGGCTGCCATCAGCCATGAGAAACTAATGGATTGCTTCGATGCCGGAGCCGCCGTGATGAACATGATCACCCGCGGCATCCGCCCCAGCCATATCCTTTGCAAAGAGTCCTTCGAAAACGCCATCGCGCTGATCACCGCGTTGGGCGGCAGCACCAATGCCGTGCTGCACCTGCTGGCCATGGCCTATGCGGCGGGCGTGAAATTGAGCATTGATGACTTCACCCGCATCGGTGCGCGCACCCCAGTGCTGGCGGATCTGCGCCCCAGCGGCAAGCACGCCATGGCCGATCTGGTGAAAATCGGTGGCACCCTGCCGCTGATGAAAATTCTGCTAGCCGAAGGCCTGATGCATGGCGACGTCCTCACGGTCACTGGCAAAACGATGAAAGAAAACCTCAGCAAAGTGAAAGCCACCTATCCGAAAGGCCAGACGGTGATTCGCTCGCTGAAGGATCCGATCAAACCCGAAGGCCACTTGGTGATCCTTTACGGAAACCTGGCGCCCGAGGGTGCGGTGGCAAAAATTTCCGGTAAAGAAGGCCTGACCTTTAAAGGCACCGCCCGCGTCTTCGACAGCGAAGAAGCCGGCATGACCGCCATCATGGATGGCAAGATCCAAAAGGGCGACGTGATCGTGATCCGCATGGAAGGCCCGGTGGGCGGTCCAGGGATGCGGGAAATGCTGGGGCCAACCAGTGCCGTCATGGGACGCGGACTCGGCAAGGACGTGGCGCTCGTTACCGACGGACGTTTCTCCGGCGGCAGCCACGGCTTCGTGGTCGGCCACATCAGCCCGGAAGCTTACGTGGGCGGCCCACTGGCCATTGTGAAGAATGGCGACACCATCAGCATCGACGCCAGCAAACGGAAGATTAACCTTGAAGTGCCAGCCGCAGAAATTGCCAAACGCAAAGCCGCCTGGAAACAACCCAAGCCCCGCTACACCAAAGGCGTGCTAGCCAAATACGCCAAATGCGTCAGCAGCGCCTCCAAGGGTGCCGTGACGGATTAACCCAGGAGGACCGACCTTCTTTCAACCAGTCTCCGGCTGCAAAACAAGGACTCCTTGCTAGTTGCGCGCCCATCAAAGCTCACTCTAAACTAGCGGAAATGAATGAATTCATCCTCCATGAGCGCCTTGCCGCTGGTTCTGCTGATCTGGGTCGGCATGGGATTTGTCGCGTCCTGCTGAAGAATCAGGCGCATTTCCTTTGGATCGTGCTGGTGCCGGAAGTTCCGGTATCGGTGGTGGAATTGCATCATTTGTCAGAGGCAGAATATGCTTCCGTGGCGCAATCCATGCGGACGTTCTCGGCATTGGTGGAGGAAAATTTTCCGGTGGATAAAATCAACGTAGCCAGCATCGGGAACCAAGTGAACCAATTGCACATCCATGTGGTGGGACGGAGGAAAGATGACATTGCCTGGCCGGGAGTGGTTTGGGCGTGCACCGAGAAGCTTGCCTATGAACCATCGGAGTGGGTGCGGCGGCAGGAGGTCATTCGTCAAGCGATGCTGGGTCGTGACGCTTGAACTCCCTTTTGCGATGCCGCTCATGCGATGCAGGTTAGCCGGAGGCAAAACCTGCACTACTTTGGAAAGTCCGTTCTGATCGGATTGGGTCGCAGAGCACTTCTCCGGAGAACTTATTGGGGGCGGTCCGTCCAATCCAGCCGATGCTTACTTAGATAACTGCGGATGTGCTTCAGGTCCCAGCGCCAGAGCGTTTGATGGCTCGCTTGCAATTCCCATAGCGTGGAGTCATCCGGACTCAGCGCTAAGTGTGCGGCGGGGGTTTCCTGATCGCTGCGCAGGTGGACGGCGGGCTGTCCATCGTGGGCCCGGTAAATGCCGATGGTGCCAGGTTGCAGGGATTTTACGATCCATTGAGAATCCGCCGAGAACCATTGGTTTCGGGTGAGTTCAATTTTACCGCAGGCGGTGTTCTGCCAAAGCTGTTGCCAGGTATCCGTGTCAAACAGCCGCATCCCGCTGGCATCCCCGATGGCCAGGGATTTACCATCGGGGCTGAAGGTGCAGGAGTTCCAGTCGCCAGTTCCAGTGATTTCTCTAACAACATTTCCATCTACTGTTGCCAGCACCGTAACCCCCGCTTGGCGGTGTCCAGTCGCCAGCCATTTTCCCGTGGGATGCAACGAGCCATACTCGCTGGTGTCGGTCGCCAGGGATCGGCTGATTTCACCGTTCGAGCCGGGGGAAAGACACCACCAACCATTACGGTTCCACCCAGCTCGCAATTGTCCATCGGTCGAAACGCGCAATTGTCCATTGGGACTGTCTGCGCGTTCGGTGGCAACGATGGTGGGTAGTCCCGTTTGGCCGGATTTATTGCAGGGCAGGCGCAGGATCTGCTCCCCACCAGCAAAGAGATAGCGACCATCCCCCGAAAATGCCACGTCAGAGGTCGGGATGCCCAGACTGCCTTGCAGGCTCGCATTGATGGGGTTCACGAGGACGATCTGCGACGCCATCGGCACGACCAGCAGCGGTGCGGAGGGATGAATCGCAAAACGATTAGCGATGCCGCTGCGGGTGAGAATTTCTGCGCGCGGCAGGACCACAGCAATGCGATCACTGCGTTCAAACTGGTAAATGAAATCGCCCCCCACGCCGCACAATGCCAGTTGCCGACCATCGGGGGAGAAACTCGGGATACTGTTAGGGAGCGAGACGCGGTTGACGCGCGTTCCTGTCGCGAGATCCCACAAATAAGTCAGTCCCGCCCAGGAAGTCGTGACCGCGTGCCGACCATCCGGGGAGAGGGCCAGGGCACTGATGAAACTTTGCCCAGCTTCGATGATTTCCCATTGGCGGGAACCTTCCATGCGCCAAAGGCCCACGCTGCCGTCGTCGAACCCAGCAGCAATCACACTGGCATCGGCGGACAGCGCCAAGGCCCCGCTAAGACGCCGGGGGCACTTGAGACTGTGGCGCAACTCACCTTCGGGCAAAGCGTGGAGGGCGATGCCCGTGCCACCGAGCCGACAATACGCCACCGTCTGGTTATCATTCGCGATGACGGAGCCCAGCCCAGGCCCTCTGCCCCTGGCGGTTTTCCATTCGTGAGGTTTCCCAGGATGCTCTGGATCAATCACCGTGACAGTGCCATCTTCACCCCAAGCGATCACCCAATGGCCGTCCGGAGTCACGCTCCATTGGCAGGTCCCGGTCCCGGCTGCAGTGAGCGGCGTTTCCGACACGCCGTTTTTCCAAGTATGAAAGCGCCCCAGATTATCACGCGCAAAGATCCGCTGCGCAGCAGCATCTTCCGCCACCGCGTGCAGCCAAGTGGCACCATCAATTTTGTGGGTTAGGCGGAGTGGATTTCCTGACATGCGCTGAAGGCCGATTTCTCGGGCGCAGATGGCCCCTTGCTCCCAGTTGTAGATTGGCAAATGTTCGGTGGCTGGGGTGGAGGAAATCAACTTCAAGCCTGGGATCGCCAGTGCCGCCACCATTTCCTCGCGCACCGCCGGATCGCCCGGTTGCAGGGCGGCCGCCTTTTCCAACAGCTCCAAGGCTTGGAAGCGGGCATCCGGATCGCCATTGCGGCGGGCATTGTGGGCCTGCTGCACCAGACTGGTAAAGAGATTCTGTTGGGAGGCCGCTTCGGCCTTCTCCGCGCGGGCGACCAACTGGCGTTGTGCCTCAGCCTCCCGCCCCTGCCACCACGCCAAGCCAAAGGCGATGCCACCAAGGACGACCGCAGCGCTGGCAATTTTCTTGAGCAGCGCGATGCGGCCTTTCATCTGCCGCACTTGACGAACAGATTGGCCGCTGTGCAGCAGGGCCAGATCTGCCAGGAGTTCCTCGGCAGTGCGGTAGCGGCGGGTGCTGTTAGGTTCACAGCAGCGGAGCACGACTTCGTAAAATTCAAAAGCAGCCTGGTCCTGCTGCGTGGCCCATTCCGGCGGTAACGCAGGGAAACGCATCGCTTCATAACCCGTCACCATTTCATACAGCACCCGACCCAGCGCATACAAATCCGCGCCCGGTTGGCCCGGGCCTTCCGGCGGGACGTAGCCTTCCGTGCCCACATAGCTGCGGCTCTCCGAACTGTCTCCCACCAAACCAATGTCCGCCAATTTCGCCCGGCCATCGACAAAGATGATGTTGGATGGCTTCACATCCCGATGCACCAAACCCACGCGATGCAGATCCGCCATGCCGTTGGCGAGACTAACCGCTATTTCCAAACAATCCCCTACCGGCATTCGGCCCATGCGGCCGATGACTAACCGCAATGTGCAAGGCACATAAGCATCCGGTTCACTGGCCGCTTCCACCCCGGGAATGGCGCAATCCGCCAGCTCCATAACGTAATGGAAATGAGATCCATCCGCCGCTCGCCCGGCATGCAAGACATTGACCAACCCCGCCGCCTTCCGGCTGACTGGTTCGTAGCGACGGACGGCGGAGAACTCTCGATCAAAGGGTCGCAGGCTCTCGAAGGAAGCTCTGCGCACCACCTTAACGGCCCGCATCACGCCCATGACATTGCGCGCCAGCCACACTTCCCCATACGCCCCCCGGCCAATGAGGCGGAGCAGTTCGTGGTCCGGGATGTCAGGAGGTGGCAGCATGGGCGCAAGCGTTGGTCGTGATGGCTAGGGAAGATTATCGCCCAGCTTAGGATAAATTAACCCGACTGCGCCAGCTTAGTTTTGTGGGGACGGGAAGCGCTGGAAACATTAGGGAAGTTCCACCACCCGGAAGAAATACTTTCCACCTTCATGCAGCGGAAGGAATCGATCTGTGCCTACATAGTCGGGCCGACGGTTGGCGACCGCAAACCAACTGAACTCCGCCATGGTGCGCGAACGCTGGAGTTCGTAGGTCCTGCCAGGGCGGCAGGTGTAATCCAGATTGAAATTGAATGCTGTCGGTGGGCCGCCCGGAAGGGGCGGGTTGCGCTCGAAGTTTACGATTTCCAATTTGAATCCATCAGGCGCAAATACCGGAGCGCTGAGTTCACTGGTGGCAGACGTTAGGGTGGCGGTGGCGCTGATGTAAGCGATGCCCAACCGCTTGGGAACAGTCGTGCTCCAAGTGGGACCGGAGATCATGCGACTCGCCAGGCGGACTTCTGCGTCGGCATGGGGGCGGCCACTCCAGTTCAAAAAGGTGGTGCCGAAAATTTCCACCCGAGCCTGGAAGGTGTCGGATTGCAGGCTATCCAGAGTGCCGGAAATGATCCAGTTTCCGCCGGATTCCACCACGCTGGAGATCACTGGCTTGTTCATCAGGGCGTTGGGCCCGCCATCACCATCGCCCCCATCGTTGGCTGTAGGCGTGTTGTTCGCCTCCCCACTGGGTTGCAGATTGATGCCCAGACCAGAGTTGGCATAACACACATTGTTGGAAAACGTGCTATAAGATGCCCCGCGCGCCACGATTCCGTCCCCTTGGTTATTGGTAATTGTGTTCTCGGAAAAATTCGTCACGGCACTGCCTTCGATCACGGCCCCATGCCCGCGGTTCCTGGCCCCAAGCAGGCCAATTTTATTCAAGGTGAAAAACAGGCTACTCCCACCGAGCACGCTGATGCCACGCGTGGCATTCCCTCCGATCACATTCGCATAAATGCTCACAGCCGAACCAGAATTGATTTCAACACCGATGTCATCTCCTAACAGCACTGGCACCAACGATGGGTTCGTGCCAATGTGATTGCGGGCGACCAGGACATCCGCGTCGGTGCCCAACGTTAGCGAGATCCCATTGCCCAAACTGGCTGCAATCACCGATTCCTCCACCGTGAGGCGGACCACATTGCCCCTAGCAACGATACCGCTGGCATTGCCCAGATCCAACTGACCATCAGCCGTGGTGCCAATGTAACAATGCTGGATCCTGACATTATCAATGGGGGTTTCATCCCCGATGCTATCAATGCGAATTCCAGGCCCGACGTTACCACTGATCAAACTGAACGGCTGCGGGTAGGTGGGTGATCCGAAAGTTATTCCGACGGTAACGTCCCTGACACCCGCTCCGATGAAGATGCCGCTGGCCTGATTGGGCACCGCCAAAGTGCCAGCCAGATTAGTGCCGATGTGGTTGTGCGTTACATTCATTCCCCTGACATTACTCCCAGCGATGTGGATTCCACTCTGCAGGTTGCCGCTGATCACGTTGTGAGGAACGGCCGGCCCCACTCCCGTTTGCCCCGAACCGCCAATCTCTATGCCGTAACCCAACCTGGAAAAGGAGACGATTTCGATCCCGTGGCGTTCATTCGGCCGTGCCGTGTTGCCGGCCAGATCTACTCCGATGTGGTTCCCGTTAAAACCAAGTGAACCTTCCACTGCCGAAAAGTTTATCAGCACCCCACTAAACGCATTTCCAGAAATCACATTCTGCCGAACAGTGCAGTATTTAGCAGTTCCATTAAAGACAATGCCATGCCCTCCGTTCCGATGACGCAGGCTGTTGACCAGCATCTCTGTCGGCACCGTCAGACCGATCCTGTTGGAAGTCATGAGGACCGCGGTGGAAATTAAACGCACTCCATTGGCACTGTTCGAATCAATCACGTTGCCTGTGATCGCTACCTGTTTTAGCCCGTTTTGCAAAGAGTCGTTAGAAGCACTATCAAGGACGATACCCTCGGCACATTCCCGAATAGCGTTGTAGCTAATCACAGCGGTTCCCTGGTGCGTCGAGTCCACAACCCCAAAGGTCCCGAAACTTTCCGAGTAGATGCCTGCCCGCAGCGCCCCATTGATAATGTTCCCCTGAATCAAAACATCTCGACAATAGTTTGAACCCAGGACGCCCCCGCGGGCCAGCAGGATTCCATCCCCACTCAGGATGCGGCTGAAACTGTAGGCATAATTATTGATCGAACAACCGATCACCCCACCACCACTAACTCCGCTGAAAATGATATTGGCCTTATCCGTGCTCGCTCCCATAATGCCGATGTCGCGGATAAAGACCTGATCACTCTCGACCCGCAGGCCATGCTCGTAACCCGGGACCTGCACTTCCATCGTGACCCCGGAGCCAGCGATGGGAGCCCGGATCGTCGTGGGGGTGGTGATCGGTGGCAGCGGTGTGCTCAAGATGGAAACCGGCAGCGCCCCGCCCGCAGCAGGAGGCATGAGCACAATGGCGTCAGCGACCGTGAAGCCATTGCCGTTGGCATCCAGAATGGCCTGCCGCAACGAGCCGGCCCCTGAGTCATTGAGGTTGGAGACAACGAAATCAGCCGCCGGAGCCCGCAGTGCCAGAGCCAGCAAGGCCAGGGCAACGAGGGATTTTAGCGAGATGGCAATAGAAGATGATGTAAAGAATTTCATAGTAGGAAGGGATGGATTGTGGGCTCACGTGTGGAATCTCCCCGCCCGGTTGAAATCTTGCAGCAGCCGGTAAATATTTTTCTGATGGAAATGGCGGAGGGACTCCGCCACTCCCAGTCGCACCTCGTTTGTTTCGCTGGGAGTGGCGCGACTCTGTCCGCCATCTCCCCATCCTACGGCCTCTGGTATCCTAACTTCACTCCCGTCCTTCGCGCAGCTTCGCCACCTCCTGCTTCATCAAGCGCGAGACCCGGTGCTTGGCCAGATAGGCCTGCGGGGCACCCACGCCCAAGCTGCGACAGACGTCTTTGAGCGGAATTTCCTGGCGCACCAGCATATCGAATATCAGAAAATTTCGCGCTCCCACACGTTGTTGCACCAACTGAGCGGCGGCTTCAAACAATCGGCTTTGCCATTCCTCCTGCCAGATGCGGTCCAGCGCATCATCATCCGATGCCAGCGAGGAAATATTTTCAGGCAACGCCACGGTCAGTTGCTGCTTGGGTAACTTCGCCCGCCAGTGATCCGCCATCCGCCGACGCACGATGGTCAACAGCCAACCCTTGAAGGATCCTCCTTGTTGCTTGCGGTAGTCACCCACGGATTTTGCCACCGACAACATCACCTCCTGCACAATGTCCTGCGCATCCGCATCCCCCAGCCCCGCCTTCCGCGCGAATCCATAGATCAACCGCCAGTAGCGCTCAAAAAATTCCCGCCACCCCGCCTGGTCATCGCACTCCGCCAACCGATTGAGCAGACTGTGACGAGTTTGCAGGGAAGCATCTGCGGATGTGGGTGAATCATTCATGTCTGACGTTATCGTTCACGCTCCGCCGGATCTTGCAGCCAGAAAACGTAAAAAATAATCGAAGCTGACAGCTTCGTCCACCCTCAACACTTGGCAGACTTCCGTTTCTTCCCGATGCTACCACGCGCTTGGACCTTGCGAATATAGGCAACCGCATCCGGCACTTGGCAGGAGGTGTCGCCCATGTCCACGTTGACGAGGCCAATCTTTTCGGCTGTTGCGATGGCCATGGCAGTCAACGCAGCAACATAACAGCCAACGCAGATGACGAATCCGTTCATACTATAGCGCACAGCGTTCGGGGCCTGGTGAATTTCCTGTTGCACCCGCTTTAGTAAATGTTGCAGTTCTTTGAGATCCAAATTCACATCCGCGGTGATGGAAACATAACTGCTCCACGTGGCCCAACCAGCCACGGCTAGGAGTTCCTGCGGGGAGTCAATCCAGCGTCGCGCCATGGTGCAGGCGTGAGGACTGCCAGCGGCCACCCAAGCCACGATATTTCCCGCCAGGGGAGGCGACGCGCGTTCCGCCCAATGTTGTAAATTTTCCGGCGTCATTTTCGCATCATCAGCGATAAGCCCGGCCAGATACATGGCATCATAAACGCCGGTGTCATAGAGGTCCAAGGCCAGTTGATAGTCCCGCTTGATGCGCTTTTGGATCTTCTTAAGTTCCTCAATCTTCACCCCGTAGATTGGCTCGGGCGCACGATGCTTGCGCATGACCTTGCGATATCCCTCGGTGCCGAGGGGAGCTATTTCTTTGAGGATGGCAGCGGCAGTCATGCGGGTATGCTTAGCACCAGAAAAATCTCAGGCAAGAAACTCTGGCGATTCCCTGCTTGAACCGAGAAGCTCTGACAACACCATACGGCCATCACGTTGAACGCCGTTTTCGGCTTCATCGAGATGCCGAAGATTTAGGGGCGTGCTCCAGGCTGGATTTCAATCTCTGAATCTGACTCTCCTCTTTGAGTTGGGGCAGAAGATCCGCCGCTTCACGCCAGAGTTTCTGGTGGCACAGTTCCACGCCCAAGAAGCTCAATACCATTTCTCTGCGGTGCGGATCAGCTAGTGAACTGGCCCAGTCAACGGCCGCCGCTGTGTCCTGCTGGGCCCACATGCAGGCGACGTTGATATCGATCCAGAGCCGATCTATCACCAACGGATCCAAAGCTTCAGCCCAATGGGCTGCTGCGGGTGCGTCCATTTCAACAAATCGAAGCACGAAACCTTCCAATTCCGGATACCATTGTCTAGTGGAAGGGCCCACAGAACCGTGGCGATCCTTCGCCACTGCTGCGCAAATGTTCTGTATTAATGCTGGAGAAATGGCACCTTGATTAGGGATTAACGGTATTTTTCTATCTAAAGGCAGATTGGCTAGAACCGACGATTGTTCAGCGAGAGGCAGCTTCTGCAGCACTTCCGCAAACCTTTGGTCCAGGATTAAACGCTTGGGGATTGTGTCAGGGTGCTTCAGCCAATCTCGGATCTCCGACTCCTTTGGGAACCAACCATATTCCAGCTGTGATGACACTGTTTCCTGCTCCGCTGGCGGCAAGGCATCGATCAATTCTTTGACCGCTTCGAGTCCCTGAAATCTTGCCAGCGTCGTAATGAAAACAGTTTCCAGGCTGCTCACCTGAGATGCCTGCTTTAAATCCTTCCAGCGGCTCACGGCCGTTGCTGGGTTTTTGAGAATAAATTCCGACATCGTGTAGGGAAGCTCCGTTTCGACATGGTCCCTGCTGAGTGGCTTGATTTGCGCCAGCCTAGTCAAAGCGGCATCGGGGTCAAACCTGGTCCAGCTTAACAACCCATCATGAAATTGTGAATTACTCCCACTGTGGTCCTCTATCATCAGCTTCAGCATTAGCTCGGGGTCCTTAGTTCCGATGGCTCGATATGGCCCGCCTTTCCCCCAACTACCAAGCCGCTCGCACTTAAGCACTAACTGTAATGCCAACTGAGGATCCTCCTCTGCCACAGCTGCAGCCAGCGCGCGATATCGTTCTGCACGCACCCCCTGATCTCCTGCGCCCGTCTCCGCCATCTGCAATGCGGCAGATGGATCACGGTGATACAATGTCCCGATCCAGTGGTTTTGCTGCAATGCTTCCGCATTACACAGTTCCTTAAGCAACGCATCACGCTGCGGGTGAGACGTCATCGCCAGGCCGCAGAGCAGGCTGGATCTGAGTGGGCTCTCTCGCTGCGCTTGAATCAGAGCCAGCATTTCATGAACCTTCTCTGGCGCGTAATACGCAGCCCATGTGACTCCGTCTTCCAAGCCGGAACTAGCGTTAGGAACGGGGAAATTGACCAGGGAAAACTTCACGGCCGCCACCGCATCAGCCGTCGCAAGCTTCTGGAAGCAGGCCATGCGGAACTCTGATCTGAAGTCGATCGGCAAGGGATGCTGCAACATGGCTTCTACTGATTGGCGATCCGCTGTTTCCAGCCAAGGCAGAAACTCAATTCTACGGTCAAAGGCCGAACCTTCCCGGAACTGGTAAGTCTTGCCAAGCCCATCCATTTCCTGAGGGCTGCCAGTAGCTGAAGTCAGCAGAGCGGCTGGCTTGAATTTGAATCCGGAAATTGCTGCAAGCAGGAATATTCCCAGCGAGATAAATCCTTGTGCGTTCATGGCTTGATAAGATTCATTTCAGCGGCGGAAAATCCGCTGGATTGGAGGGCTTGTTCTGCTGCCACACGGTCATGTCGCGCCCAGTTCGAGTAAGCCGCTTTAAGGTCTGATTTCCGAATCGCTGAGTTTTGAATTTTCAATGCGTAAGCGAATGCGTTGGCAGCCGAGTCGGGGGAAGAATTTAAGAAATACCAAACAACGCTATGCATGGCTGCATCCTTGCCAGAGCCCTCAGGCAGGCTGTCCACCCATAGCCGAATAGCCTCAGGATTATTCGGGTGGCTGTTGAACTGGAGTTCTACCATCCTCCTGATTCCGCCGGCTGCCACGGTTAGATTTGCCAGTCCGATGGCCAGGATTTTTCGCTCATCAAGCGGAGTTTCGGAGCATAATATTGCCGAGAACAACTCCTGCTGAGCCGCTGGGGGAAACGGTCTTGCCAGGAGAGCCCATGTTTCCGCGTTGGCGCTGACTCCACGTCGAGCAATCTCAGTGAGAGCGAACCCTTGAAGCGATTCCGGTATCTGCTGGGCATCGGCAAACTGAGAAACTAATGGTTTATCCATCGCAGAAAAATACCCTCTTACTAACGATATCTGGATACTCTTTTGTTGGTTCGCCAGCATTGCTGTCATCGCGTTGACTGATAGTCCACGGAGATATTCTTTCGTCAGTTGAGACAAGTCCACCTCCATGTCTGGAAACTGCCGCATTGCGCTGATGAATTTCTCTGGCTGCGAGCGCATGGCAACTCGGAGGACTTCCGTGTCTTTTGATAGCTTCAATAATCGAACCATGTCGCTGGCAGCAAGTCTCTCTACTAGGGGCGTCCAGTAGCGAGCTTCCTGCGGGAAGCTGTTTGATCGCGTTCTACTCCACTCCAGCCTGATAGACTTTGGGGGCAGATCACCCAGCCCTTCCACCAAACTCCACGCCGTATCAATGTCAGCGCCTGCCGCAATCGCTGCGGTGATCTGTTTCTGCTCAGGCCCTTTGGGAAACTGGGCTGCGTAGGCTTTTGCAGCATTAACATCCCGTTTCCCCCAATCAGTCAAACATCGCAACTTTAGCGAATTGCTCATTTCGCTTCGAGGCATTTTGAGAATTTCCGCCCGCACTGTTTCTGGGGATTTATCGAGTAGCTCCGGCAGCAGGCCTTCCCAGAGTTCCCTCTGCGAATTTGTGGGGACAGTCGTGGTGATGAATTTTGTGGCCGCAGCTACGTCTTGAGCTATTAGGTGCCGGACGATGATGCTATAGGCGTTGGAAAACCGTAAAGAATTCCTGGTGAAGGCCTCCACAGCTTGGGCAGGAGACTGCTCCACATAGCTCTCCAAGATGCGTTCCAAAGTTTGCCTGCACTCATAGCTGACCAGCAATTCTCTTGGCAGCGCGACAGCCAGCGCGTAAGCCCTCGCAGCATCTTTGGAACTGACGCCACCGAGAACGCAGAGTGTAGCTGTCGGGGAGAGTTCTGCGGCAACAGTTAGGGCGGCTTCTGGGGCTACCTTACCCCAGGCTTCCAGACATGCGCCCGAGGCAGATTGGGCATCGCCTGGCAGGACCTCTAAATATCCGTCTGCTTTGCGGGCGGCGGCCCATGCGGCTTCCGGTGCCACAACCACCCAGCGCTCCATCAGCAGTCGCACTTCCAACTGGAGACCCCCCTCCGTCCGTGTTCCCAGCCGGTGCAAAATATCATTTCCTAATGTGGCTAGCCCGTCAGCAGTTGCTTCAGGCAGGTATCTGCAAAGTTCAGGATAACGCACCCCGGGATTGGCATTGAGCACACCCTTGATCGTTGGTGTCTGGGTTGAATCCCGGATGGGGCTTGTTTTCCCCAATGGTTTGTTCTCTCGGAGCGTTGAGGCCCAAGACCCCAAGCTGAAGCCCAGAACCGTGATCAACACCCATCGTAAGCTTCGATGAATGAGTGAACCGGAATTCTTAGGAGTGGGCATATCACTGAGACGTCACGAATCATGATTTATTCACTGCAAAATGCCCGCATTCCTGAAATTACGGTCCGCCCACGGGTTGTGCGTGGGCGGCATTGGTGGCGGGTTCGTAGAGGTCGGCTTGGAGGAAGTCGGTGGTGCGCACGGTGTGGTCCCAGACGATGGTCAGAGTGTGTTTGCCGGCGGGGGCATCGAATTCGGCTTGGTTCTTTTCTAGGGCGATTTCTTTGTCGCCCACGAACAAATGCATGGCGGTGGCGTCGTTGACTTTCAGACCGAGCTTGCCGGGGGTGGAAACTTCAATTTCAGCCTGGGCGGCGGACATGTTATGGACGAAGACCTTCAACTTGGGGACATCGGCTGATAGCAGTTTGCCGTTTACTAACGTGTAGGCCGGAGTCCATGGGAAGTCCGCATGGGGCTGGCCCAAGGCACGCCAGCCGTCTTTGTTCATGGGGACGTCCAGGACTTTGTCGTAGTTGAGCACTCGCCAGCGGCGGATGGTGCCCTCTCCCTTGATCTTGTAATCACCTTCTTTTCCTAACTCGGATAGGAAACGCACCAGATCCACGAATTCATCATGCCGCAACGAGGCGGTGAGCCCCGGTGGCATCAGAGAGACGGGAACGTTGTCTTGTTTGGCAATTTGGTTTTTCTGGACTTGGGTCACTTTACCGGTGGCATCGCGCATGGTTAGCTGGGTGTCGGATTGGGCACTGAGGAAGCCGGTCACCACTTCACTGTTCTTCAAGGTCACCAGCGTGGTGGCATAGCCTTCCTTAATTTTCTTGCTGGGCTCTAACAAGGACTCCACAATGTAATCAACGGGGGCACTGGAACCCAGGCTCACCAAGTTAGGTCCGATGATACCACCCGCAGCCCCAATGGCATGGCAAGTGGCACACGTCAGTCCAGCGCGACGATAAATTGCCTCGCCCCGGGCGGCATTCCCTGCGCTCTTCACTTCGGCCATCAGGGCATTCATTTGTTCTGGGGTGAGCTGCTGCGCCATCGGTTGCAAGCCACCGGCAGCGGTTAGGGCCGCTTGGAGATCTGCGGTGTTGGTGCCGGCCGCGGCGGCTTTTTGCACGCCAGCAGTGGCGATGGCGGCGGGGATTTTTTGGTCTTTCAAAGCGCCCGCCAAGGCGGCAGGGCCGGTGGTGGATTTCAGGAAACTGTTGATCAAGGTGGCGCCTAACTCAGGTTTATCACCCAGGGTGCCGAGCAATTTCACGGCAGCAGCAGCGGTCCCGGCGGGGTTGCCCGCAGCCAGCAGTGCCAGCGCCTGCACTTTGATGTCTGGAGTGGCAGCAGTCTCGGCCAATTGTTTCAGGAAATCATTTCCGCCCATGGCTGCCAGTCCTTCCAGCGCCCCTTGACGCACTTCGGCAGACGTGGCGGCAGCACTGGCTAGTGTTTCCAGTGGCGCACGCGCGGATGCTTGTTTCCACGCACCCGCCAGACGCGCAGCGGCCGCTTGCAGGGCGGCAGGGCCGCTGGTGAGCAGGCTTTCGATGCGATTCAACTCGCCCGTGGGCTTGAGTTTCCGTTGTTTGAAAGCAGTAGTTAGGGAGTTCAGGACTTCAGCGCGCTGGGCTTCGGGCAGCTTCTGGGTATCGGCCGCCAACTCCAGCAGCAGGGTGAGATCATCCGGCTGACCGGCTTCGGAAATGAACTGCAACAGTGGGAAAACGCGATCTTGGGGGATCTTGCTTTCACGGATCAATTTCACCAAGCCACTGGCGGCCTGTGGCTTGTGGGAGGCGGCCTTCAGCGCGAAGGTGAGTTGATTTACATCTGTTCCAAAAGTGATTTTCCCATCCTGAAACGCTGGCAGCCAGAGATCGGCAAGTTCCCATGCAGTGAGCCACAGCGCATAGTCCAGATTCACGTCCAAAGGCTGTTTGATGGCCGTCATGGCCAGTTCCACTGCGGCGGGAGTTTCCACTGCGCGCAGGCCGTTCACGGCCTCCAAGCGAACGCGGGGATGCGCGTCCGCCACGGCTTTGGTCAATGTTTCCATGACAAATGCGGAGACTTGGTGCGGTTTCGCTAACGCCTTGGCGGTTCCGACTTCAGCCACGGCTAAATTTCGCGCATAGCGCACCACAGCGGCCCGGGCGCGACCATCGGAGTAAGTAAACTTATTTTTCAAGGGACCGATTGGGCCATCAGTAGCGTGACCATCTGCGGAGGCGAAGAGTTGCTTCGCCAGTGTCATGGCAAGTTCCGGTGCGTCGAACAGAGTTTGGGCTGCGTTGAATTGCTCCAGACGCTCCAGCGTGCTGGCTTCGTCCGTGGGAGGATTGGCGCTCACGGCAGTGAGGGCCGCCACAGCATCCGCGTGGGGCCGCGTCTTCAGTTCCTGCTTCGCCCAGTAGCGGATTTGATCCTCAGGTTCGCGTAACAAGGCGACGAGCTCAGGCGCGGAAAGTTTCTCGTAGTTTGGCACTTTCGCCAGGGGCCGATCTTTCCCTGTAATGCGCCAGATCCGGCCATGGACATGGTCCCGACGCTCGTCGCGGAAGTCCACTTCGCCATGTTGAATGATGGGATTATACCAGTCCGCCAAATACAATCCACCATCGGGCCCCGTGCGCACATCGACCGGACGGAACGATCCGTGAGTGGTGGTCACCACATCTTCCGTCTGCTGCGAAGAGTAACCGCTACCGTCCTCGCGCAGCTTGAAACGATTCACCCGATGCCCCCGGAAGTCGTTGGTGATCACGCTGCCCTGCCAGTCATCTGGAAAATTCCGGCTGTTGACGACTTCCAATCCCGCTTGTTTCGGCTGGCCGGGATTCATGCCCTTGAGGATGCGCGGACGTTGATCTGGCAAGCAGCGGAAGGTAGCTCCCGGCCAGGCAAAGTTGATGCCCTCACCATAAGCGCCATCGGTGGTGAAACTTTGCCCCCACCGATCCCAGATGTGCCCCCAGGGATTGACCTGTCCCAACGTGAACATTTCCAACTGCCCGGTCTCTTGGCGATACTGCCAAATTCCGCTGCCTAACATGCGTCGGGTGCCGAACGGAGTCTCGATGTGGCTGTGAATGTAAACCGACTGATTGATATACAAACAGCCGTCGGGCGCGCCCTTGAAGCTGTGGATGATGTGGTGGGTGTCCTCCGTGCCGAAGCCGCTGAGCACGATCTGCTTATCGTCGGCCTTGCCGTCACCATTGGTATCCCGCAGCAGGAGCACTTCCGTGGAGTTGGCCACATAGGCGGCATTGTAGCGCCCAGGAGCGCCTGCTGGAAGGCTGGCATCAATGATCGGCCAGACCCCGGTCGGAACCAGCAGTCCATCGTAAAACACCGTCGATTTATCCGCCTTGCCGTCACCATTGGTGTCTTCGAGCACAATGATTTTGTCATCCGCCGTGGAACCGGGTTTCACCTGCGGATAAATGGCGCTGCTGGCCACCCACAAGCGACCGCGCGCATCCCATGCCATTTGAATCGGTTTGGCAATCATGGGATCGGACGCCCAGAGATTCAATTGCAAACCCGGAGCCAGTTTCATGGACGCCTGTTCGACGTCAGGATTGGTATCAGGAATGTCCTTGAGGTCGCGCTGGGCAAACGACAGCACGGGGAGACAGGCAAGGATTAGTGAGGGAAATTTTAGCGAAGACATGGGTCGTTATACTGGACTTTTCCCAGAGCGACGCAAGGAATCGCCTCCGACGTGAAAGCGGAGCGAAATGCCGGCGTGTTGATCAGTCGGTTCGACTGATCCAGCTTCAATGATCCATTGCGGCCATGCGTCTCAATTTAGCGTGGCCTGCGACCGGCTTCAAAGTTTGATGCTAGCAGGGCACAAAAACAACAGATCATCAGCCAACGCTTTAAACGCAGGACACTTTTGATAGACGATCTCAGGATTTAGTTTCGCTAAGAGTTTCGTTCCTTCGACTACTTTTTTGTAGTCTTTCCGTAATGTTTCCCGGTAGAGCTTGTTTAAGAGCTTAGCCGGCGGCTCATCGAAATTAATCGTCTCAGGCTGCGTTGCTTTGCTGGGAAGTCGGTTTTTTACTGCTGGCGGTAATATCTCGGGTTGGCTTAGCACCCATGCTTCGACTTCGTGAATCGCAAAGTGATGGCGGTAACGCGCATCTTGGACACGACCTTGCATGAACTCCATTCCCCACAGTTTACGCTCGGTAGCTGATGTCAAATTCGATGGATAAAAAGTTGGACCATACAAATCCAGCAAGGAAATCACACCTAGAACGTCTGGATCGATCAGATAGTTTGCTGCCTTTTTTGGGGTGTCTGCCACGAGCTGCGGCCAACCATCGAAGCGCACCCGCTTAAATCCCACCCGTTGGGAGAGTCGAGGATTAAGCCACCGACTCAACAGATCCGCCATGACGGCACGCTCGGTATATCCTTCGCAAAAAACTACAAATCTCATGGCACCATTTCCTCCAATTCCCCACTCCTGTGCAATGCCCCGAGCGAATAGTTTTCTAACCATCGGCCCAGCTTATCCTCATCAAGGACGTGCAGTCTCGTTTCTCCATCGATCCGTTGCACGACTGTGGTTAAGAACCTGTCCGGTAATTTTGAAAAAGGGCCATAATGGGGTAGGGTAAGGAATGAGAAAAAGCTACCCGACAGATGTGAGTGACAAGGAATGGGCGTTACTGGAGCCACTATTTTGCCCACCAGGGGCGGCCCGCAAAGC
>JANOAV010000006.1:0-5012 GCA_031411295.1 Verrucomicrobiales bacterium
CGCGCCGCCTCGTGCGCGACCACGAGCGCAAACCCAGTCACCACGAAGCCTTTGTCTATCTCGCCATGATCGGCTTCGCCGTCAGACGCCTCACTAAGTAATCCCATTATGGCTGTTAAGTTTATTTGCCGGACAGGTTCTTAACGCCAAGTTTCGCTTCGGGCGTGGCTTCCACCCAGAATACGGGCTCCCTGCAATGATCGGGGTGACTCCTGGGCATTTCATTGCGGTGCTGGAAGTGACCGCAGGTGAAATTCACTACGTGGATCCACTGCAAGGAGCGCGCACGGAACCGCTGGCGAAGTTCCTCGACGCCACCTCGCCCACGGGATTTCATTTGGTAATCAGTCGGTGAAGCGTGGGCTCCTGTGGCATGCAGGGCGGATTTTTGCACGGTGTAAGTTTTTGATTATCAACAGATCATGCGGTGGTGACGCGCTGCTGCGCGTCATTGGATTTCCCCTTTCAGACACGCGCAGCAGCGCGTTTCCACCTCCGTGCAAAAATCCGCCGTTCTGTGCCATGAGGATGCGAACTTTCGTGCTTGCCAGAAGCGGTGCCTGCGGGGCATCTTGGGGGATGCGTTATTGTTTTGGATCCGTCTTACTTTTTCTTGCTCTGAGCCTCCTTGCTGGAGTGCGGGCTGAGGGCGTGCGTTTTCACAAGGAGCCAGGGCCCTTGCCGCCAGGTGCGATCACTGCTGATTGGCCCCGATTCCTAGGGCCGGAGGATCAGCCAATTTCCCCGGAGACGAAATTGTTGCCAGAGTTGACGGAAGCAGGACTGGCTTTGGTGTGGGACACGGATCTGGGGGCGGGGTATGCCTCCCCATCGATTGTCGGGGACAAGCTGGTCTTTTTTCATCGCGTGGAGAACAAGGAGCAGATCGTTTGTTGTTCTGCGCTCACGGGCAAGCAGCAATGGCTCCATGAGTATCCTGTGGAGTATCAGGACCGCTACGGGTATGCCGCAGGGCCTCGTGGCAGCGCGGTGATCGCAGGAAATCAGGTGTTCACCTTTGGGGTCACAAGTAGGTTGTTGGCGACGGATCTGGCGTCTGGCAAAGTTCTTTGGGAGCATGATTGCGCGGAGGAATTCGGCGTCCCCCAATATTTTTTTGGCAGCGGTTCCTCTCCGTTAGTGGTGGGAGACTTGGTGGTGGTGAATCTAGGAGGATCTGAGGATCGCTCGGTGGTGGCCTTCGAGCGGGCCACGGGCAAGGTGAAATGGACCACCAAGCACGCTTGGAGCCAGAGTTACGCCAGTCCGATTCCCATGGAACTGCAAGGCCAGCAACGCGTGTTAGTCTTTGCGGGTGGAGAGAGCAAACCTTCCACGGGTGGACTGCTCTCGATTGATCCCCTGACTGGAAATCTGGATGACGCCTTCGTCTGGCGGGCCACGCGATACACTTCAGTCAATGCCGCCAGTCCCTGCCGCTGCGGGCCAAATCGGGTGTTCGTGACTCAGGCGTATGTGGATTCTGGCTCGGATTGCAATGGTGGGGTGATGCTGGAAATGACCCCGGAGCGCAAGTGGCGCGTGTTGTGGAAGGCCCCCGCGTTTGGCTGTCACTGGATGACGCCCGTTTACTGGGACGGGCATTTATATGCCTTCAGTGGGGAGAAGGAGAATGCCTGTGATCTGGTGTGCTACGAAGCGGCAACGGGCAAGTTGCTCTGGAAAGAAACGCCGTCGTGGGATTTGACCTTGAAGGACGGCCGCAAGGTCTTGCTGGGATTCAAGCGCGGCAGCCTCTTGCGGGTGGATGGCCGGTTCCTTTGCCTGGGGGAATGGGGCACGCTGGCCTGGCTGGATCTGTCTCCGCAGGGAATGAAAATCTCCTCCCGGATGGAGCCCTTCTTGTCCCAACAATCATGGACCCTGCCAGTCGTTTCCCATGGTTTGTTGTATCTTTGCCAACACGAAAAGGACGAACTTAGCGGGGTGGGACCTCGTTTGTTGTGCTATGATTTTCGGGCTCCGATCCCCAAATGACCAAGTGATGAAGCTGCCACACCAGTCGCATAACTGTTCTGGGCCGGGGTGGGGGCGTCACCTGCTCTGGCTCGGGTTGGTGCTGGCGGGATGTGAGAAAGCGGTGGAAACCACGCCGCAGGCTCCGCCGAAACGTTTTGTGTATGTGGCCCCGCCGCCGATCGTGGCCACGCATGTGCCGGATGGCATGGGACAGTGGTTGGGATTATTGCAAGATTTGCAGGAGCAGATCAGTGCCCTGGAAGAGAGATTTCAAGAGGCTTCCTCCCTGCATCGGGAAACTGCCTTCGAGGACTTGCTGAAGGTGGATCCGAACACGCTGGACAACGATCAACTAGCTTATCTGTGGCATTTTGCGGACAAGGGTTATTTTACATTGGAACGGGAGATTATGGTCAAATTACTAACGGATCAGGCGAATCGCGCCCCCGCCACCATCACTGCTCCCAGCAATATCGCAGAGCGCGCCCAGGTGCTGGCAGAACGATATGAGGGGCACCTGAAGGATCTCCAGTTGGCGGTCGAAATGTATGGCAAAACCAAGGAGGCGGAATTCTCCATTCCGAATCAATTAAATGCTGAGCAGACGGATATTTTGAAAGGCATGGTGGCCGAGAAATTGGCGCAAGCACGGCAGGAATGCATCACTTTGGATTTGCGGATCGAGCAGTTGCAGGGTCGCACCAAGGCGGATGAGGAAATGCCCCAGCCCGCTCTTTAGGAACTGCTAATGCTTGGGCCGCAACGCGGCTGGCGCAGGGATCCGGCCGGTCCAGAAACCAATCACTTCATTTAGCTCCTCTGGAATGTGCTGGAGCTGGTGGGCAAGGCTCGAAAGATTGGTGTATTGGCCCGCCCGCAACTCCACTTCCATGGTGGCGAGCAAAGCAAAATCCTGCATGCCCGGATCGGATATTTTGGCGATGACTGCTTGTGCCGCGCTGGTTTCATCCAGGGCAATGTAAGCCAACGCGTGCAATTGCAGAGCCGCCCGTGACCGGGGTTCGGCTTGGAGCACGGCCCCGGTGTGTTTCAACGCATCGTCCAGATAGACCTGGGCGGTGGCGTCACCCGAGGGAGTCCAGGCAGCCAGTTCCAACAGGATTTCGGCCGCGGCCAGGTGGGACGCGATGGACGCGGGCGCTGCGGTGAGGCGTGCGGTGATGGTCTTTAATTGGGATTCCAATCGTTCGAGGTTGGCCGTGATGACGCCTTGGGAGGCAAACTGGAGATTGGAAGCAGGGTCCGTTTGAAAACGACGGAGGAAATGGAGGGTGAGATGGGAGGGATGCAGGTGGCGCAGGCCGTGGATCATTTTTTCCAGTTCCAGAGTGGAAAAGGAACGCATGGCCGCAGTCAGCGCATTGAGTTCGGGGGTTGGTTCACGGCTTTCGCGTCGGGCAGCCACGGCCATCGGGTTCCCAAAGACGAAGCGATCCTCCGGCCGCTCGCCAGCGGCGGCGGGGGTGCTAAGAATCCAACTGAGGGCCAGCACGACCAGCACCCCAGCCAATGGCAGCACCCCGGCCACGAGGAAGAAGAGGATGACCAGCGTAAGCCGGGAGGCTAGGCTGATGCGCTCAAGGGTGAGGCTGCCGGCTAAAGCAACGACGGAGGCCACAATGACGTGGGTCCAGAGGGCGACGGATTGCTGACTGCCGGTATGGGCACCGGAGCGGAACTGGCTCCAAGCCCAAGCCTCGACGGCAAACAGCCCAAGGATCAGGAGGGAAGGCAACCAGCGGCGCATGGCGAGAGAGGCAGGCATATCGCAGTTAGGACGGTTGATCTTCGGTGAGGGATAGATTTGCCACCACCTTGCCGCTGAGTTGGGGGACTTTGGCAATCGCCTTCAGGGCGCTATCGAGCAACTTTTCCGCATCATGCACGCCATCCATGGGCATGAGAACTTTGAAGACCGGTTGGGCGGGATCACCTTCCAAAGAACCGACATCGGTGGAGCGCATGGCTTTGGCCACTGCCTGCGGCAAGAGTTTGGCCACTTGCTCCGTCACCGGTTCCGTGAACTCAAAGGTGGCCTGCGTGCTGGGCAACTGCCACTCCCGGTGCGTAGTCTCGGCCAGTTGCAGGGTGCTTTTCAGGCTGCGTTGGGAAACGATGAGGGCACCGGTGTTACCCGCCAACTGGGAGGGCTCGTTGCTGGCTTGGACGCGGAGGTCCACGTATTGGGCCACCCAGCGGCAAATCATTTGAATGCGACTAAGGTTGCGCCAGGTCGTGCCCAAAAATTGCATCCGGTGAATCAGCAGAATTGCAGCTACGCTCCCGCCGCCTCCCAACCAAGGCAGGGCTGCGATGAATGAGGAGTTCAGATCCGGGGCTTCCTGCCAGAGTTCCTTGACCGTGGTGAGGCATTTACGTTCGGTGGCCAGTTTGGCGATTTCGGTCTCGGCGAGCGAGAGGGTTTCCGGGAGCTTCTCGTCTTCTCCAATAAGGCCGATGCGTTTGAGCTGATCTTTATCCACCGCATAAACGGCCGCGTCGGTGACCGCACCGATGTCGCGCAGCAGGCGCAGGAGGTTGGGGAAAATCGCTCCCGCAGTAGGCTCGAAGAGGGCGCGCAGTTGTCGATCCAGATTGGAGTGCTCGGCTCCAAACAGCGCCAGTCTCTCCTGCAACTGGAAGCGTGCTTCTTCGGCCACATCCAAATCTGCCTCCAGGTGCTCTTCTTTAGTCTGGAGCGTCACGACTTGTGCTTCCGTGCCCGCCAGTTGTTTGGAAAGGAGACCCTGGGTCTCCCCGGTGATAAATCCGGTGCCGGGCAGGCTCAGGAAAAAGAAAAGATTATCGGTGATAATGCTGAGCAACGATTGCCCGTCGTCGTGAGAAATGGCCATCACCATTCTTACGACAAAGATGATTCCACCCACCAGGAAGCCTGCTCCTACTCCCCATTTAAACCCATAGCGGGCCCCCAGAAACAGCGGCACCAGCAACCAAGGTGAGGGATTCATTCCCAGCCAACCGAAGTCACTAACTCCCTTGGTAAAGAA
>JANOAV010000007.1:0-12659 GCA_031411295.1 Verrucomicrobiales bacterium
CCTCTGTGCGGCTCACAGGCTTAGCCTCTGCATTCCAGCCGCACAGAGGACTGTGCGGACCACCTTTTCGATCCACTCATTCAGTGGCCCAGCACCGCATCGCGCCCCACCACACTAAGTTCCCGCCAACTGCCAGCGTCAATTCCTGCCAGCGGGAAATTTCCAATCTGCACCCGGAGCAACCGCAGGGTGGGATGACCGACGGCGGCGGTCATTTTGCGGACTTGGCGGTTGCGGCCTTCGATGAGTGTTAGCGCAATCCAAGCGTCTTGGATGGATTGGCGCACGCGGACCGGGGGATCGCGTGGCGGGTAAGTGGGCGGAGGCTCCAGCAGGGATGCCTTGCAGGGCAAGGTGCGCTGGCCTTGAATCATGACTCCAGCGGCTAACTTGGACAATGTTTCAGGGGTGGGGACTTTCTCCACCAGCGCATGGTAAGTGCGTGGATGCCCGCGTTTGGGGTTCAGCAATCGGTCCACTAGTGGCTTTTCATCCGAGAGTAGCAGCAGCCCTTCGGAATCCTGATCCAAGCGCCCAATGGCATACACGTCTTTAGGAAATCCAAACTCCGCCAGGGTTCGCTGCCCCGGCAGTTCGGGCGTGAACTGGCTGAGGACTCCGTAAGGTTTATGAAAGGCGATAAGCATGCTGGTCAATTCACCGTTTGGTGGAGATCACGATCCCGTAGTTAGGATCCGCCGAAGCCGCCTGGAGGTAGGACTCAATCCCATTGGCGATTCCCTTGGCCAGGGTGGCTTGGTATTCGGCTGAGCGAAGTTTCTCCGTTTCCCCCTTATTGGACACGAATCCGCATTCAACCAAGACGGAGGGCACCCGCACTGAATTCAACACCCGCAGGCCCGTCTTATTCTGCACCTCCCGATCCACGGCCTGGGTGGCCGCCACGGTAGCACGTTGGATGGATTCCGCCAAAAGTCTGCCCCGGTGATCTTCCACCTTCCCACCAGCAGGTGCCGGATACGAGGCCGCAAAATCCTTTAATATTTCCAGACGCTTGGGCCAGGCGTAAAAGGTCTCGATGCCGGTGGTCCGGGAGGAATCCGAGTGATTCAGATGAATACTCACGAAGCACAACCTTCCAGGTTCGTTCCCGATCTTGCTGCGATCATCCAGCGAAAGGGTGGTGTCCGTTTCCCGAGTCATCACCACGGTGTATTTCCGCTCCCGCAACTCCTTGGCCAGGGCTAGGGCAATCGGCAGCGTGCCTTCTCGCTCGAACATTCCGTTCCCCTGGGTGCCGGGATCTTCCCCGCCGTGACCGGGATCGATCACAATTGTCTTTAACTCCGCAGGGGCATTCGCCAAATCTGGCGGCACTTGTCCTTCATTCAGCGCTGCCAACACTTGAAATCCAGGGTTTTCTGGGGTGAACGCATGCATCAGACGCCACAGGCAAAACCAAAAAAATGCCAAAAATAAGAGACTGAAGACAAACCGCACCCCCATCCAACCTGATTTCCTAGGGGAATCCGGGGGATTTTTAAAATTTTGTAAAGATGGCTCGACTTTTACTTGCAATTTATAATTAATTTATGTAAAATACTCACATCCATGAAAAAACAAACACTTATTCTTGTTCCCAGCCTTCTGGCGATGATGATACTGCCCCTGACCGCCGGTTCTGTCACGCCGCCGTCCAAAGAGAGTAAGGTTTTGAATCTCTACGGACGTCAAGAACCAACTGCAACTGCCAGCGAAGAAAAGCCCCTGCCAGAGGGTCTGCACCTAGCGGCCAATACTCGCAGCACGAAAAGCGCGGCCGCCCCCAGCACTGCAAGCACCAAATACACCGTGAAAAAGGGGGATACCCTGACACGCATTGCAAGCCGCAGCGGCCTGTCGGTGGAGAAACTCATGAAAATCAACGGATTGAAGAGCAACAACCTGAAGGCTGGCCAAACGTTGAGCGTTGCGGCAGCCAAGTCCGCTCCAGCGCCAGTCACCACCACCGTGACCAAGAAAACCACCAAGCCAGTAACCACCGAAGTCGCGCCCAAGCCCAACCCAGCCAAACTTTCCTACGTGAAGCACGAAGTGAAGCGCGGGGAAACGGTCGCGCAACTAGCCCGTAAATATAACGTGTCTGTCGAGTCCATCTTGCTGGCCAACAATCTGCCGGAGGATGCCACGTTGCTGTCGGGTCGCACCGTAAGCGTGCCCGTGCGCGGCACCTCCTCAAAACTCCCGACCATCAAGCCCTCCGACACCGGCAAAACCGCTGCCACGAAGCAGGCTTATGAAGTTCAGGGGAAGGACACCTTTTACTCCCTGAGCGTCATGTATGGCATCTCGGTGGATGAACTGAAGGAAGCCAATCCTGGTGTGAACCCAGATCGTCTCCGCACCGGCATGGTCTTGAAAATTCCCGTCCGTGGTAATCGCAAAGATCCCTCCGCCATTACCAGAGGCACCGAGGACACCTCCCCCACCCCGGCAGCCAATGGCTTCAGCGCGCAGGATTTGCATCCCAATAAAAATGTGAAGCCTGCGCAAGGTTCCACCAAAGGCCAATACAAGCCCGTGGTCACGGAGGAACTCCCCCCACTCAACATCGAACCTGAGAGCGTTGACCGTTACTTGGACTATAGCATCGAGCCCAACGACACCTGGGATAGCATCGGGGCGCAGTTCCATACCACGGGCGATGAGATCAAGCGGATCAACGGGGCCAAGTCCACCGACGAAGCGCAAATCGGTTCCACCATTTCCGTGCCCCGCACTCGGGTGGGAAACCGCCCCAGCAGCCGCTCGGGACGTAGTTTGGGATAAATAATTTCTGTTTTGGTTGTTGTTAGACCAGCGGGGACTGCGAATAGGAGCGCAGTCCCCGCACTTTTTTGCACCGATTGCACCATCTTCCAACTTGCGCTCCCGAAGGTTCCAGCACATGGAAATAAACTCCTCAACCTATGCAAGCAATCCTCGCTCTCGAAGACGGTAAATATTTCCTCGGTGAATCGTTTGGTGCCCCGGGCACCACGACCGGAGAAGTCTGTTTCAACACCTCCATGACTGGCTATCAGGAGGTGTTGACCGATCCATCCTATCGTGGTCAAATCGTGGCCATGACCCAGCCGCTGATCGGAAATTACGGCATCAATGACCTCGATAACGAAAGCTCCCGGCCTCACGTCCGCGGATTCGTCATCGAAGAACTCTGCCGCGTGCCCAGCAATTGGCGCAGTAAGGAGAGTCTGCACGACTACCTGAATCGCTATGGCATTCAGGGAATTCAGGGGATTGATACCCGCTCACTGACCATGCATTTGCGGACCCGCGGAGCCATGCGGGCCGTCCTGAGCACCGAAATTTTAGATCCTGCCACCGCCATCGCCCAAGCCGCCGCCAGCCAGCCAATGGAAGGTTCCGACTACGTCAAGGAAGTCAGCACCGAGCAAAATTACGTCTGGGACCCCTCCAGCGAATTAAGCGTGGACTGGACGCTGCCCAATGTTTCCCAACCCGCTCCCGCACCCCTGCCACCTGCGAAATACAACATCGTGGCGTATGATTTCGGGATTAAGTATAATATCCTGCGTCGCCTGAGGCAGGAAGGTTTCAATTGCCAAGTCGTCAATGCCCGCACCACGGCGGAAGAAGTGATGGCCTTGAAGCCAGACGGCATTTTCCTCTCCAACGGCCCGGGGGATCCCGCAGCCTTGGATTACGTGCATCGTGAAATTCGTAAACTCACCGGGAAGAAACCCATCTTCGCCATCTGTCTGGGCCACCAGATGCTCGGCCACGCCTTCGGTGGCAAGACCTACAAACTGAAGTTCGGCCACCGTGGCGGCAACCAACCCGTGAAAGACTTGCGCAGCGGCCGTGTTGCTATCACGAGCCAGAACCATGGCTTTGCCGTTGATCCCGATTCCCTCCCCAGCAACGTGGAAGTAACGCACATCAATTTGAATGACGACACCGTCGAAGGACTGCGCCATAAAGAGGCTCCCGTCTTCAGCGTGCAATACCACCCGGAAGCCGCCCCGGGCCCGAACGATGCCCGGTATTTTTTCTCCGAGTTCGCGCAGTTGATTGAGTCCACCAAGGCCTAGCCTGCTTTAGTGGCTTAAAGTAGTCATGGGCTGTTAGCGCGCAGACATGTCCCGGGCGGATTCAGATGCCTGATACATGGGGAGAGAAAAGCCCCAATGAATTATAATTGGCGTTTTCCTAGAAATGGCGTCACTTTACCAGCATGTTCACACTAGCCGCATGGCATCTTTGGGTCATATTGGGAGTTCTCTTGATTATTCTGGAGATGACCACCCACACGTTCTTTCTGTTCAGTTTTGGCTCCGCCGCTCTGGTCACAGCCATTGCCGCTCATCAAGAAGTGTCCACTTCATGGCAACTTGGCATCTTTGCCTTGGCGTCGTTTCTCATGATCATCCTGATTCGGCCCATCGTGATCCGGGGGCTTTATCACCGCAGTGACCCCCGCCCCACCAATGCCAACGCCCTCGTAGGGCAACTCGCCACCGTCGTGGATTCCATCCCTGGTTCCTTGCGCTACGGTCGCGTGAAGCTCGGTAGCGAAGAATGGCGGGCCGTCAGCGAGGACGAACTCCCTATCGCAGAGAACACGGTGGTCGCAGTCACCAAAATCGATAGCGCCACCCTGACCGTGCGCTCCGTCAACGCAGATTAACCCCTGCCATTTCCGCCGGGCCCCACCTGCCCTGGCCCTCAGTTTCACTTACCTCCAAATTATGAACGCAATTATCACCATTCTCCTCCTCATCATCGCAGCTGTCGTCGTCTTCGCAGCCTTGGGCGTTAAGGTCATTCGCCATAGCGAAACGATGATTATCGAACGCCTCGGCCGCTACCATCGCACGCTCCAGAGCGGATTAAACATCATTTGGCCCATCCTTGATCGGCCCCGTCCCATGCTCTGGCGTTACACGGAAAACGGTCCTAACAACCGTGTCTATCAGATCAACCGCATTACGGCACGCATCGATCTGCGCGAGGCGCTTTATGATTTTCCCCGCCAAAACGTGATCACCAAAGACAACGTGGGCTTGGAAATTAATGCGTTAGTCTATTTTCAGATCAACGATCCCATGAAGTGCGTCTATGAAATCAACAACCTCCCGGACGCCATCGAGAAACTTACCCAGACCACCCTGCGGAACGTGATTGGCGAGTTGGATTTCGATGACTGTTTGGCCAGCCGGGATGTCATCAACAAGAAACTCGGCTTGATCCTCGACGATGCGACCCACAAATGGGGCGTGAAAGTAAACCGCGTGGAAATCCAAGACATCACCCCGCCCGCTGACATCACCGCTGCGATGGAGAAGCAGATGCGGGCCGAGCGGGATCGTCGCGCGATGATGCTGGTGGCAGAAGGCGCAAAGGGTGCCAAGATCCTCGAAGCCGAGGGCATTCGCGAAGCCGAAATCAGCACCGCCGAAGGGAACAAACAAGCCTCCATCCTCCGTGCCGAAGGTGAAGCGCAAGCGATGGAGCGCATCGCCACCGCCGAGGCCATGGTGATCGAGCGCATCAAAGGCAGTATCCCGGGTAATCCCAACGACGTCACCAACTACATCGTGGCCCTCCGTTACTTGGAAAGCCTCAAAGCCATGACCAGCGGCAAGGACAACAAAGTCATCTACATGCCCTACGAAGCCAGCGGCGTGCTCAGCAGCTTGGGCGGAATTTCGCAAATGCTCAACAAAAAGAGCTAAGATTCCCCCAGGCGAGCCCGTAGGACTGGCATTCGCTTAACCTCTCCTTTCCCACCCCCATGATCAAGACACTCTCCCTGTTGGTTTGTTTCGCCACCCTGGCCACTGCCGCGGACGAATTGAAATCGCCCGCCGCTCCCCCTGCCGAATCCGCTGCGCCCAACCTCGAAGCGCCCGAGGATCAACTGGAAACCTTGATCAATCAGTCGGCTAAATTTTACGACAGCAACCAACGCGCCAAGTGCGGCGGAGCGCTGTTGGAAGTGGCCGAACTAGTGCAGAACTTGGCCGAGCAGCAACCCCAGCGCGTCACCAGTGAAGTGGAAGCGTTTCGCCAACTGGCTCTGATGGCCGCGCGGGGCGAGTTGAACGCCCATGCCGTGGACTTTGCCGCCGCCCGCGCTTATGCCAGGCT
Organism: Verrucomicrobiales bacterium; assembly: GCA_031411295.1. GTDB lineage: Bacteria > Verrucomicrobiota > Verrucomicrobiia > Verrucomicrobiales > V1-33 > JAGNEJ01. The sequence continues at coordinate 6,136 of JANOAV010000007.1, forward strand.
TGCGGCCATCTTTGCCGACAAAGCCTCCGCCAAGTTTGAAAACGGCAAAACCAAACCAGCCGGTCAGGAATGGTATCGGGCCGTAGCGTTTGTCGAACGGGCGATCGACTGGGGCGGCTATGGTTTAAAAGACGCGGGCGTGGACGCCTTGGGACAAGCTAAGATCCAAGCGCAATCGCTCGCGGAAGGAGCCCTCGTGGAAGCGGACGAAGTGCGTCAGCAAGTCCAAGACACCCGACTCATGATCGCAGAGATCGGACGTTCTTTGGCGGCCAAAGCAGGGGTCGCCTGGGATGATTCCAAGCCGGAGGGACGACGAGTCGGCGGGATGATCGAGGACAAATCCCGGGAGGTGCTCGACAAGGTCAAAGGCGGAGCCCATCGCATTGGGGATGTGCTCAAACGCTGGAATCGGTGATTCGGGAGGAGAAATTGGTTGAGGGAAAAGAGAACGGGCTTATCCAACCTCACCCATGCGCATTCCCCGCAACCTCATTTGGATGGCCTTCATCCTGGCATCGATTTTCTTCTGGTGCGTGTTCTTCGAATACGGCTGGGAGCCGCGCACGTTTCTGCAAGGGGCCCGGGAGGAACTGAGCAGGATCTTCGGCTGGCTCGCCCGCAGACTGGGGCAGTGAGCGCGTCCTGCCACCATCCCAATCTTATTAAAAAAAGTTTCCAAAAGAGCCCATTTTCCGTTTCCTGTGCTATAATTGCCACATGCCACCGCGCCCGTCTCTCCTCCTGCCACTTCTTCCGCTCACCGTCCTGCTGCTCAGCCTGGCCAGCGTGGTGGCCCGTGCGGAGGAAGAACCAGATGTGGAACCGGCCCCGGAAGTTGTGGCTCCGCCGGCTAATGGCGTGATCCGCATTCAGGGTCAGGGCCAGATTCAGCTCAAGGGTGGCGGCATGATCCGCATTCAGGGGGGAAACTTACAGATCAATGCGCTCCAAGTGCAGGGTGGTGATGCCGTTGCCGTCGAAAACCCACCCTGGCTCGGAATCCAAATGGAAGTCCGCGCCAATCTGGATCTTGACGAAGACGAAGCGCCCCCACCTGGCGTAGGCGTGATCGACGTCATTGCCAAAGGACCCGCGGCCAAGGCTGGCCTCAAGGCCTTCGACCGCGTTCTCAAGATCGATGACAAAGAACTCAAGGACGAACAGGATTTACGAACCACGGTCCGCGCCAACAAGCCCGGCGCCACCCTTAAGCTGAGGATCTTGCGGGAGGGTAAAGAACAGGACCTGAAGGTTGAACTCGAAGCCATGCCAGCGGAAGCCAACCTCGGCTTCCTGCAGGGGAGCTTCAATGGCAGCAACAAGCCGGACAAGATTCATTTTTACAATCTTCCTAACACCGCCGCCGATGCCATCGCTCTGGACGTCGTCGTCCTAAGGGATGGGAATCGACTGGAAGGCAACCTGCTCTCCATCAACGGGAACGAAGCCATCCTGCGCCTGGCCGCAGGCCCGGAAGTCCCGCTGGATCTGGCCTTCGTCCAATCAATTCGCCTCCTCGGCGGAGCCCGTCCCAAAAGCCTCCCCGCCACCATCCAACTCACCGATGGCAGCAGTCTGGCGGGCAGTGAACTCAGCCTGCAAGACGGCAAGTTGGCCCTGAATTTTGAAAACCAGCAGTTCATTTCCCTACCGCGAGAAAACGTCAGTGAAGCGGCCGCCTCGACCACCGAAGCTCCCGTTTTTTACCGGGGACCGCAACTCGATGACGGTTGGAAAAGCCTTCCCGAGAAAGGCTGGACTTTCGAAAACAACGGGTGGCGGAAACCGCAGGCTCCAACGGCCACCCTCTCGCGGAAATTCTCCGAACTGCCGCCAGCGATGGAACTGCAATTCGACTGCCCCGTGCTGACCAATGCCGGCTTCGAGCTCTGGCTCTTTGCTCCCAAATTGGATAACCGCGGCATTTCCGCACCCGGTCTGGTGCAGATTCGTTGGAACATGGATTCCCTCACACTGGGAACCTTCGACGGTCAACGCTTCTACACCCTCGAATCCACCAGCAAACTCCCCAAGCCAGATAAAATTGACCTAACGCAACCGCACCACTTCAGCGTCTTCGCGAATCGCACTGACGGACGCTTGGCGATCTTTCGGAATGAACATTTACTCGGAGAATACAGCATGGGCACCGTTACGCGGGAAGACTTTCCGCGCGCGGGCCGCGTCATCCAATTCAATGCCGGCGGGGAATTTGGTTTAGCCAATATCCGGCTGCGCCAGTGGTCCGGCCAACTGCCGCAGCGCCCGGCCACGGAACCCCTAAACTCCGATTTCCTCGCCATGGGAAATGATGCCGCGCAACAAGGCAAACTGGTCAGCCTAAACAGTTCCGAGGTCCTCTTCCAAGACCAAGCCTCGGCACCGAGAAAACTTCCACTCAGCCTGCGACTTCAGCCCGGCCCCCAGCCTCCCCCGGCCCCGGGCCCCATCTACGTGGAAACCCGGCAGGGCAGTTCCTTTGGGGCTTCGGCCATAAAAATCGTCGATAAATCACTCATCGCTACCACCACTTTTGCGGGCGAAGTTTCCCTGCCCACGATCCAACTGCGGCTGCTGGAATTCCGCAATCCCGCCGCCAAACCTCAGGGAAAGCCCACCCAGCTCGACGTTCTCACCTTTCAAGACGGACGCCAACTCACGGGCACCTTCACCCCACCCATCGTCGCAGGCCGCGTGCCCTGGAGCATCTCCGCAGCCAAGCAACCGCTCCAGTTTGAACTCAGCGCCATCCGTTCCCTCTTCCTTGCCCCCCGCGCAGAATCAGCGCCCGCACCTGGCCAAGTCATTCGACTACACAACGGAGACTGGTTCCCCGCTGAGGTCAGCGGCATCGACGCCACCACGCTAACCTTGAAGACCGCCTTCGCCTCCGAGTGGAAACTTTCCCGGACCGAAATCGCCAGCATTTACAGCCAGCCCGCCGCCAAGGTCGTGGCGGACGGAGCCAGTGGGCGCAAACGCTGGCGCGAAACCTCCACCGCTGGCGGAAACTTCGCCACCTTCAACGCGGATGAGTCATTTCCCCAGCAGGTCTATGCTTATCAAGACGGCACCTACCGCCTGCGCAATTCAGGCAATAACGACGGCAATCAAACGGGGCTGGCCCTGCCGCTTCCGCCTGAAGCCAATGACGGAACCTCCATCGAGTTCACCATCAGTGGAACCCAAAGCTGGACCGTCTTCAGCCTCATGGACGCGCGCGGAGAAGGGGCCTTCTCCCTCTATGCCTCAGGCGATACCATGCGGGTGACCCGCATTAAATCGGGAAACAATCTGGGGAACCGGAAAATGGATCAATTCCAGTTTAACATCCCCGATGCGGCCGGAGGTCAGACCACCAAGCCTCAGCGCTATCAAGTCGTGCTCGACAAGATCAACTCCAGCGTCCATATCGGCCTCAACGGCCGCCGTTTGGGAACCTGCAAACTCAAAGCGGACGATCCTTGGACCGAGATAACAAAACTCGTTTTCTTCCCCACCACCTTCGGCAACTCCAATTTCCGCCTCTCCGACGTCTGGGTCTCGCCTTGGAGCGGCTCCCTGGTCAGTCCGGCCCTTCCGCCCACCGATCTGGTCTCACTCGCCTTTGCCAATGGAGATACCACTCAGGGAAAGTTGCTCACCCTGTCCGACACCGCAGCTGAGATCGATACTGAAGCCGTCGGACCGCTCACGCTGCCCCTCCCCCGCATCCGCAGCATCGACTTCGGCGGCTCCGCTACCCTTTCCTCCCCCAAGTATCGCCTGCGCCTCTACGACCGGGGACAAATCTCCGGCTCGGAACTCAGCTTCACCGACCAAACGGCCGTCCTCACTACGGTCCATGGACCAGTCACGATCCCCATCTCCATGGTGAAGGAAATCATCCTCGCCAAAGTCGAGTAACCTCCCTGCCCGGCTACATTGCGGGTCAATTTTTCCACCCGGGTAAAAAGTTTGTTGTGAGAAAGACCTCCCGCGCTAGTATTCCCCGCATGAAACTCCCCTTAATCCTAACCCTGCTACTAACTTGGCTCTGCGGCCTGAGTGGCCCCTTGGTTGCAGTCGAAGTCAGCGGCGCGCCCTCGGTGACCCCGGCGGAAAAATCCGTTACCCTCCAGTGGACCACAGATATCGAGTGCGGCACCCTGCTTAAATTTGGGCTGAACAAGAACGCGCTGAACCGAAAGGTGGAAGGTGACGTCGGACTGAAACATGTGGTGCAGGCCAACGAACTGCTGCCGGGCACCCAGTATTTCTACACCATCGGCACCTCGAAAAAGCCCCTCCTCGAGGGCACCTTCACCACTAAGGGAACGCCGCCCAAGGGCGCTGCGGTGCCGGAACCCAAGCCTGAAGCCAAGCCCCAGACGAAGCAGGTGGAACCCCAGTCCGTGGCGAAACCGCCTGCGCCCCCCGCCGCCAAACCCACTTACACCGCACCGCCCACCAACAAAACCTGGGGAGATAAATACTCGCTAACGGACCACTTTGTGCGTCACGGCAAGGACTTTGGGGCCAAGGATGCGGATGATTATGCCGCCAAGGCTTGGCTCTTTCTGCAACGAGCCATGGACGACGGACTGCCCGCCAAATTGGACGAGAGCGATGGCACCATCCGCGTCTGGGAAGGAAAATCCCGCTCGTTTGCCGCTTACAATCGTAATTTCACCACCAAGACCTATTTCAAACCCAACAGCGGGGACTACTTTGATCGTCAACCTGGCAAGCCCGTGCGGCTGCGCCATGCCCCGCCAAAACCTTAACCCCAACGCCCCATGGCTCACACTTGCTTAGTCTGCTCCTACCCGAAATTAAAAAGCCCGCCCCACTCCCCCAGCGGCGGCGGATCATATGAGATTTGCCCTTCCTGTGGGTATCAATACGGCGTGGATGATGATGATCGTGGCATCACGCCCGAGGAATGGCGTCGCACTTGGATTGCCAATGGGGCCCACTGGAGCAGCCAGGGAATTCAGGCCCCGACGGATTGGAAATTTGGTGACGTGGCCCCCCAGCCAACATCCGTTAAGAATCCTGCCAAAAAGGCCGCCAAAGCCACTCCAGCCAAACCCACGCCTCCCGTCAAAACCAAACTTGCCTTAGCTACTAAAACGACTACCGCAAAAAAGGCCGCGAAAAAAGCCCCCTCAAAGAAAAAAACGCGCTAAGATTCGACGCGACGCACGCTTACGTTGTCAGACAACCCACGTCCGTCCCTCTCCACCCTCCCTCACCCACCGTTGGCTTATGAGCCTCATTAGCCTTAACACTCTAGATCTCGTTATCGATGCGCCCACTTCCCGGCGGTCCTTCCTGCGGCAAGCGGGCTTGGTGACTGCCGGCACGTGGCTGGCCACTGCCGCCGGACGACTGCATGCCGCCACTCCTGCCTTCGAATGGAAAGTAGTCACCTACAACGAGCGTGACTACGTCTCTCTCAAGGACGTCGCTACCTTCTATCGTTTCAGCCGATTGGAACGCGACGGTCGGCACGTCTGGTTACGTTCCCCGGCCTTGCAAATGAAGGCCTCAGTGGATTCGGATGAACTCTTTCTCAACAACGTTAAATTCTGCTTGAGCTATCCAGTGCTGGAGAAAGAAGGCTTGACCCTGCTCTCCCGCTTGGATTTGGCCAAGCTCTTGGATCCAGTCATCCGCCCCACCTATATCAACAATCCTATTATCTTCGATACGGTGGTCATTGATGCTGGTCATGGAGGTCAGGACTCTGGCACCAAAGGGATTTTCGGTTGGGAAAAGGACTACACCTTGGACACGGCCCATCGATTGGCCAAGATCGTAACCGCTCAGGGGCTCAAAGCCAAATTCACTCGCAACGACGATACGTTTATTGAGAAAAACGAGCGCTTCCGCATCGCCAACGGCACCCCGAAGAGCGTGTTCGTCAGCATCCACTATAACTCCACGCCGGGTCGGGACAAATCCGCCTCCGGGGTGGAGACCTATGCCCTCTCACCCTCCGGCACCGCCTCAACCGACCAGAAGAATCGCCCCACCGATGGCCTAACGATGCAGGGGAACAGCCGGGATGCGGAGAATATTGCCCTCGCAACTGCGGTCCACGCCATGGTGCTCTTCAAAATCAAGTGCATCGACCGTGGCATCCGTCGCGCCCGCTGGACCGTGCTGACGGGGTTGGAGCGCGCGGGCGTCCTCTTCGAAGGCGGCTTTGTGACCAACCCGGACGAATGCGCGAAAATCAACACCGGAGACTATCGCGACCTGTTGGCCGACTCTATTTTTGGCGGGGTCATGAATTATCGTAAGGCGCTGCTAAAACGCAATGCCATGAAGACTCCTGCTGGCGGGAACTAGACAAAGCGTGGCTGGAACATGAGTTGGAGTCCCGCTTTTAAACCAATGCCTTTAAGGATTCAAAAATATCTGGAATTCTGTAATTTCCCATGGCGCCCTGCCAGCTTCTGATGGATTGGGCGGATGCCCCATAACTCCCTGCCGCTTCCCGCATTCTTTTCCAATTTCGCCGCAGCCTTTGC
>JANOAV010000008.1:0-63827 GCA_031411295.1 Verrucomicrobiales bacterium
CGCCCCAGATTGCCAGCCTTTACAGGAGCAATGCACGGTGGCTGGGGCAAAATAGATTTGACGTGATGGGCGTTTAGACTTAGCGGCTGTCCGTTTCGCTCATGTCAACTACTGCACAGACTCCGTGTCGGGTTTTATTACTTGGTTGGGACGCTGCAGACTGGGAGTTTGCGCGTCCTCTATTGGATGCTGGGCGGATGCCGCATTTGGAAAAGTTGATGGATCGGGGAACGAGTGGCTATCTTTGTTCGCTGACGCCAATGCTCTCGCCCGTCTTGTGGAATTCGATTGCCACAGGAAAGACCGGGGATGTGCATGGAGTCCTGGGTTTCATGGAGCCTGATCCAGACGGCGGACCACCGAGGCCGGTGGCCAGCACCTCCCGGCGGGTGAAGGCGTTGTGGAATTTACTTTCTCAACTGGGGAAGCGTTCGGTGGTGGTGAATTGGTTTGCTTCGCATCCGGCGGAGCCGATTGCGGGGGCCGTGGTGTCGGGGCATTATGCGGACTCAGCATTGCATGAGGCAGCATTGCCGACGGGGTTTTGTCATCCGCCGGAGTTGCGGGAGGATTTGGAAACGCTGCTGATTCGGCCTTCGGATCTGACTCCGGCTCAGGTGCGGCCATTTTACTTGGAACAATTGCCCTCGGATGAGGATCCGTTACTGCATGCGCTGACTCAGCAGTTAGCGAAATGCGCCTCCACTCACAATGCAGCGACTTGGTTGGCGGAAACGCAGGAGTGGGATTTCCTGGCGGTTTATTATGATATGATCGATCACTGTGGACATGGTTTCATGGAGCTGGCGGGGCCTCGGCTGGAGCATGTGTCGGAGGAAACGCATGCGGTGCATGGGAAGGTGATGGAGCGTGTTTATGAATACCATGATCTCATGCTGGGGCGGTGGTTGGAGATTGCGGGCGAGGATACTGCGGTGTTGCTGATCTCGGATCATGGGTTCGCCAGTGGAGGGACGCGTCCGTTTGCGGACCCAGGGATAATGCCGGAGGGAAGTCCGATAATAATGGAACGCAACCCACTGGCGTGGCATCGGCTGCATGGGGTGTTTGCCGCAGCAGGTCCGGGAATTAAGGTTGATGCCCTAGTGCACGGAGCCTCGCTGTTGGATATTGCGCCCACGGTGCTGACCTTGCTGGGCATTCCGGTGCCGGAGGATTTTGCAGGAAATGCGCTGCATGCCATTTTCGATGGGCCTGTGGAGCAGCGTGGTCCATCAATGGAATCTCCCCACCCGGAGGATGGCGTGATCCGCGATGCGCTGGCGTCCGCTGTCGAGCCATGGGCAGCGCAGGCAGCGATGGATCAATTGGTGGCTTTGGGGTATCTGGCGGCACCCTCGGAAGACCAAGCCCAGATGCTGGAGGAACTCGCTCGGCTGCGTGAGAGCGTGCTCGCGCAGATCTTACTCTCTCGTGGTCGGAATGAGGAGTCGCTCGAAGTGCTGCGTGGATTGCTCGCCCGACAGGACGATCCTCCACTCCGCTGCCGGGAGGCGCAGACGCTCTGCGCCATGGGGCGCTTCGCAGAGGCTTCCCCGATTGTGGACCAGGCCATCGCAGAGGTGCCTCGGTTGCTCCAGGCGCGGTTGCTTCAGGCGCGGATCTCGCTCGCGGAGAACCGGACGGAGGAAGCGGAACGACAGTTGCAGGAACTCCTGAAATGGGATCGAGAGGTGCCCGCAGTCCTCCTCCAACTCGGGGCCACACTGCTGCGGTTGCAACGCTGGTCGGAAGCCGAAGGGGTGTTCCGCAGAGTCTTGGAAATGCTTCCGGATGAGGCTCTGGCGCACGATGGTCTGGGGGTGACTTTACGCCAGCGCGGGGCCGTCGATGACGCGCTATTTCATCACATGAGATCAGCCTCAATTTTTCACGCTCGGGCCCAGACGCATGTAAACCTTGGGCTGGCCGCCACCCTGGCAGGGCATCACGCTTGGGCGATTCGGGCATTCGAGATCGCTTCAGAAATGGAACCCACGCAACCGTATCCAGAGCGCTGGTTGGCGCGGCTGTATTTCCTGCTCAAGGATCGTGAGAAAGGCCGCCATCACGCCGCCCGAATGCTGGCTCGTCGGGCAGCAATGGGTTCGCGCGACCCCGGATTGCACCGGGGGGTGTAGTCTTCACGAGTCTAACATTTGACTAAACCGACTATGGGATGGATAGTGTGTGGAAATTATGGTAAATCGCTTTTTTACAAAACCAAACGTCGGCACACTTAGTGCCATCTCTCTCGCAGCTTCCTCCTCGGCCTTTGCTTCGCTGATTCCGGTCGTGCCGCCGACAGATCTTTCCACACCGATCGGAATTGGTAGCGGAGCCCCTATCCTCAATTGGGACATCAATGGGGATAGCGCGAATGATTTCTCCTTCGTGTTCCGGTATTATAGCAACACATCTTGGCAAGCGCTGATGGGCACCTCGCCGACGAACAATGTCCTGGGTGACTCATCATTCACCCCAACTGCTAACTACGCCAGATCCTACAGTGCAGGAGCCTTGATTGCATCTGGCAATCCAGCCTTCTCTGGATCAGGGGTCGCTGCAATCATCCTCGGCTCGCTGTATTCCGGCAGCCTGTATGGTGGATTTGCCAGAGGCGGAAATTTCAACCAACCCCGCTTCGCTGGATTCCGCTTCGACATCGCTGGTCAGCCGCACTACGGGTTTCTCGAGATGGCAGTGAATGCCAACGGGACCAATGGCACGATCGATTTCATCAGCGCTGCTTACGAGTCGGATCCCAACGTTGGCATCCAGACCCAGTCCATTGTCCCCGAACCCACCACTCTCGCTGCGTTGGCTGCCGGAGGTCTCGCCATGCTCACCAGCCGCAGGCGCAAATTGGCCGTGGCAGCATAGACCGCTCACTCGAGCATCGAAAGCTTGTTGCGGTGCAGTGCAGGATCAACGACTGCGGCCATGGCTAGGGCACGTTCCGGGCAGCCCAAAAACGACGCGATCCGAGCGGCCTCATCCTGTGGCTGAGCCAAAATATGCCCGTAATCCATCCGCAACATTTCCACTTCCGGCTGCTGCTCCAACCAGGCCTCCACCTCCCGGATCTGCAATGCAAAGACTGCCTCCAGTTGCGCCTCCGGGATCCCCGCCCCTGCGCGACCGCTTCGCTGTAGCATCGCCTTCTGGGAAGCCAGCACCTCCTTCAGCTCCCGCTGCACCCACAGCACCCGGTAATGCATTCCAGGCAACGGCAAATCTCGCACTAGCAAGTGAATGATCTTTACCGCCTGCCCTGCCGCCTTCGGTAACCAAGACCGGTCCTGGCGCAGCCGCTTGACCGGCTCATATTCGAAATACCCACGTGGATTATCCTCATCCGCCACCCGCGCCCCGTCGCTCAGGATGGACACTCCGGCTGCCTCGAGCATTTGCATGACCAAAGAAGTCCCCGAACGGGGCAAACCAGAAACAACGATGACGGGAGCGGAGATCATGCTCATGGTATAAGCCTGCATCCTGCAAATTGGAAAGCACTAAATCCAACCGACTCTCTCCGTGGATTCGACCGTGTTAGCGGTCATGGACGTTAGCCGCGGGCCTCAGCCCACGGAGCCTTCGTAATCGTCAGATTACTACGCTCCCAGATTGCCAGCCTTCATTTCCTTCATGAGGTAATCCATGCTGCGCCACGCCAGTGCCATGATGCTGAGGGTGGGATTCTTGTCGGCATTGCTGGCAAAGCTGCCACCGTCGGTCACGAAGAGATTTTTCACATCCCAACTCTGACAATATTGGTTGAGCACGGAATTTTTGGGATTGGTTCCCATGCAGGTGGCACCGACTTCATGGATGATTTCCCCGGGCCGATAAATCGCCTTAGCTCCGTCCTGGTGCACTGGAGTGACGGGCTTGCCTCCCATGGTGGCGATGATCTCGGCAAATGTCTGGTGCATGTGCGCGGCCTGCTTGAGTTCGTGCTCGGACCATTTCCAGTGGAAGCGCAGCACGGGGATGCCCCATTGATCCACGACTTTAGGATCGATGTCACAGTAGCAATCTACATTGGGGATCATTTCTCCGCGCCCGCTGAAATTGATGAACGATCCATAATAACGACGCGCCTCTTCCTTGAGTTTCTTACCGTAGATGCCGCCTTTGCCGAGGCCATTAAAGATTCCTGGCGCAGGCATGCGACGGCCCCCGCTGAACTCGATGTGGTAACCCCGAGGAAAATCCAATTTCCCGGCATGCTGCTGCTGATATCCCCACCACGGCATGTAAAGATGCATGGCGTAGGCTCCATCCTCATTATGAGCAGGGACGTTTTCCAGCGCAGGAATCTGCCCCACGACCTTGGCTCCCACGGTGTCCATCACATAGCGGCCGACGAGTCCACTGCTGTTGCCAAGGCCGTTGGGAAAGCTAGCGGATTTGGAATTCAAGAGAATGCGGGCGCTTTCGCAACCACTGGCGGCCAGGATCACGACCTTGGCTTTGGCATGGCAATCTTTGCGTGTCACCCGATCAATGTAATGCACGCCCGTGGCCTTGCCGTTTTTGTCCACGGTTACTTCCCGCACCATGGCATCGGTCATGACGTCCATGTTTCCGGTCATGATCGCAGGTGGAATCAGGACCGTGGTGCTCTGGAAATTAGCCTTGATGCTGCACCCCCGACCGCAGTCGGTGGCATAAAAGCAGGCCGCACGGGTGGCGGCATGTTTCTTGAGATAGATCGCGTTGGGGTTATTGGGATGCAGCGTATTGGCCAAACGATCCCCGTCCTGCATTTGTGTCAGGATCGCCAAATGCGATGGAATGACGGGGATGTTGAGTGCCTTGCATTTGGCCTGCACTAGCAATTCGTAGCCCCGCGGGCGAGGTGGCGGCTGCAGCACGCCTTTGGGCGAGGCTGGCGTATTTTCCAGATCGTCATCGCCTCCATAAATTCCGACTAGCAATTCAACTTTATCATAGTAGGGCGCGAGATCCTCATACTTCATCGGCCAGTCCAGGCCCAGTCCATCGCGCTCCCGTGGTTTGAAATCATACGGCCCCATGCGCAGCGAAATGCGCCCCCAATGATTCGTGCGTCCACCCAGCATGCGGGCCCGCCACCATTTGAAGTCCACGCCTTCGGCTGAAGTGTAGGGCTCTCCGGGCACATTCCATCCGCCGTCCACGGTGGCGTCGAAGAAACCGAAGGGCTTGTCCGGGCTGGGCGCGTTGCGCAAAGGGGCGCTCTCCGGGGTGAGAAACATGGGCGTTTCCGTGGTGGGATCGTAGTTGCGTCCTGCCTCCAGCATCAGGACTTTGAATCCATGCATCGCCAACAAATATCCCGACATGCCCCCAGCGGCCCCAGAGCCCACGACAATAACATCGTAATCAACGGCAGATTTGGGTTTGGTGATCAGGGGCATGGAAACGAATTATGGAAAGAGGTGAAAGCGGAGCAGAGGAACTATCGCTGATCGCAGGAAATTCAAGCGGGGAGGATCGTGGCTAGTCGAACTTCTCCAGTCGGAAAAATTCGCGCGCCAGGGCCGTGGTCTCGGCGGCCAGGGCCTCCAGACTTACGCCGCGTGCTTGGGCAATCTTTTCCGCCGTGTGGCGCACATGGGCGGGTTCGCAGCGCTGTCCTTTGACTGCTTGGGGTGTTAAGTAGGGTGCATCCGTTTCAACCATGAAACACCCTGCGGTTGCCTCGATGGCGCATTGCAGGACCTCCGGAGCCTTGGGATAAGTGGCAATGCCCGTGAAGGAAATGACATGTCCTTGCGCGACCAAAGGCGCCGCTTCGGCCCAAGAGTTGATAAAACAATGAAACTGAGCCCGCAATTTCCTCGTGAAAGGAGCAACCAAGGCGACGCTATCCTCAAAGCAACTTCGCTGGTGGACAACAATGTTCAATTGCCGGGCCACCGCCAACTCCATCTGCGCCTTGAAGAAACTGGCCTGTCGCGCTTTGTAAATTTCCCAGCTAGTGCCCTGGGGTTCGTGATAGTAATCGAGTCCAATCTCGCCAATGGCCACCACGCGCGGATGTTCCGCCATGGCCGCAATCTGCTCCAACCAGTCGGGTTCCGTGACGTCCATGACATAGCACGGATGCACGCCCACGGTGCACAGCACTTGCGGGAATTGCTCCGCTATCTCAATCGCCCGTCGCGAACTGGGCACGTCACAACCAATGGCGATCATCTGCGTCACTCCCGCATCCACCGCTCGCGCGATGACCTCCGGCAGGTCCTTTTTGAAACGGGAGGAATTGAGATGACAGTGGGTATCGATAAGCATGGCGGAGTAGAAGGCTGAATGCGGCAAATTTCAAACTGGGATTGAGGGTTTGCGAACTCACGATTTGTGGTTATTTTCATTTATGTTGCAAATCCCTCTAGCCCCGGTTTCATGGCAACGCATGGACCGAGCCATTGAAAAAGTGAAGGAGCGCCTGCTGCGAGCGGCCCACGCCTTAGAGCGTGCGTCGGTTCCGTATGCTGTGATTGGAGGAAATGCAGTAGCGGCCTGGGTCTCACGCGTGGATGAGGCCGCAGTCCGCAACACCCGTGACGTGGATTTGTTAATCCGCCGCGCTGACTTTCCAGCAGCGGAACTTGCGTTAACGAAATCTGGATTTACGCATCGCAAAGTGGCCATGCTCGGTCAAGGTGGATCGATGGATGTTTTCCTGGACGGTCCGGATTCCAAGGTTAGGGACGCGCTGCACATTTTGTGGGCTGATGAACCAGTGCGTGCAGACAGTTTGGAACCCACCCCGGATGTCACCGAGGCGGAGTCTGCTGGTGACTTCCAAATCATCTCCTTGCCTGGTTTGGTGCGCATGAAGCTGACCTCCTTTCGCGATAAGGATCGGATGCATTTACGGGACCTCTTGGAGGTTGGACTTATAGATCCAACCTGGCTTCCAACGCTATCTCCAGCGCTGCGCGAGCGATTGCAATTACTGTTGGACACCCCAGAGTAGCATTTATCTGATGAAATCCACATCATGAGCATTGGCCCCATTCAACTAACGCGCAAGCTAGTCTTCGGTCTGCTAGCCGGAGGACTGGCATTCTGGGCAGCTTGGCCCTTTTGGCATAGTTATACGGCGCAAGGCGGGGAAGTTGGGATGATGAGCGGGGTTGGCACAGGTCTGTTGGCAGCAGCCAAATTGATCCTGGCTGGCATCTGCTTTTCGATAGGATTCGTCGATTCGATTTCTGTGCCGTTCACCTCCTTCATCGATAGCGTCTTTGGTCTAACCCCAGATCAACGCAAGCCACCGTTGGATTTTGCACCAGCGGAACGGTATCTTCGACAAGGGATGCCAGACGCGGCGGACCGGGAATTTCGACGACTCTTGGAATATTATCCTGATTCGCTCAAGCTCTGGAAACGCTACCTCAGCGCAGCCCTAGCATGGGAAAAGCCCGCTCCGTGGGAGGCCTTGGCCGCCGAAGCCCGGGGACATTTTCGCTTTGATCGCGAGCGGGGGCGTAAGCTCCAAGAACACATCGAAGATCTCTGTCCAGCCCTGCTGGAGCGCTGAAATTAGGTCCTATTTCGCGCTTGGCGTCACCTCCACGTCGTCGAACTGAATGGGGACCAAACTAAACGGTGCGCCCCAGAGGCTGGCCTTGCCATTCGGTGGGGCGGTGGAGCTGGAGGTGGTTACGGAGGGCGCTTCGGGCCGTGGTTGGCCGTCTTCCCATGCGCGACCTTCCACCAGCCAACTGTCTTTGGCCTCGCTTGGGGTTACTTTGAGTTCGACCCAGAACCACGCATCGGTTTTCCAAGCGAATTCTGCTTTGGCGACCCGTTCGTCCTCTTTCACAATTTCTACGGCCTTGTCCGCCGGAGTTACCCGCAGGCGGAATCCACTGGTCCCACCGAGCCCCACGCCGAAGCGGGGAAAGCTGCGGCGTTTGCTGCTGGCTTTGATTTTGGCCTTGATGGTGCCGCCATGCTTCATGCTCTTCCCCAATAAGACCGCGCCCTCGGTAAGCGGTTCGGTGCCAATTTCCAACAGCTTGTTTTCACCAGCAGCCACAATGGAGAAAGCTCCATCCACGACCATGAGTTCGTCCGGCAGTGCACCCGGACTGAGCTTCTGGAAGTCCTCCTTGAGGGACTCTGGGGCTGCAGGGGCGGCATCTTGCGCCAGCAGCGGCAGAAAGGTAATCGTGAGGACGGAGGCTAGAGGGAGGAGTTTCATGAGAGGGAAATAGTTGCTTTAGTTTGGACGCAGGCGGCTCAGTTCCCAATGACTTTTTTGCGGAAAAAGTAACGAGGGATCGCGTCGGGCAACGGGCGACCGCGCCATCATTTTTCGGCAAGCTTCATGCCCAACGATTGGACGAGGAACGCATATTTATCTGCGGTTTCGTCGATCTGCTTGGCGGTTGGTTTCCCGGCTCCATGGCCGGCCTTAAGATCGACCCGCAGGAGAATTGGTGCGGGGCCGGTTTGCATTTCCTGCAGGGTGGCGGCATACTTGAAACTATGGGCGGGGAACACCCGATCATCGTGATCCCCAGTTAAAATCATGGTCGGAGGATAGGACATCGCTTTTACGTTATGGATGGGGGACAGCTTCCGTAAATTCGCAAACGCGATGGGATCATCCGGGCTGCCATATTCATCCTGCCAAGCCCAGCCGATGGTGAACTTATGGAAGCGCAGCAAATCGTGCACCCCAACCGCTGGCAGCGCTGCGCCAAACAATTCTGGGCGCTGATTCAAGCAGGCCGCCACGAGTAACCCACCGTTGCTGCCGCCGGAAATAGCCAACTTGCTGGACACGGTATATTTCTCGGCAATCATCCATTCTGCGGCTGCGATGAAGTCGTCGAACACGTTTTGTTTCTTGAGCCGCCGCCCGGCATCATGCCACGCCTGGCCATATTCGGAACCGCCCCGTAAATTGGCCTCCGCAAAGATCCCACCCAAGTCCATCCACGCGATGATGCTGGGACTGAACATGGGAGTGAGGGAAATATCGAAACCGCCATAACCAGATAGGATCACCGGGTTACTGCCATCCCGCACCAACCCTTTGCGATGAACCAGAAACATCGGCACCTTGGTGCCATCCTTGCTGGGGTAGAACACTTGGGAGACTTCATAGTTCTCGGGATTGAATGCCACCTTGGCTCGTTCCGTTAGGGTGCTCACACCCGTTTTGATGTCATAGCGATAAATTTCCCCAGGGGTGGTGAAACCGGTGACAAAATAATGGGTCACGGTGTCCTTCTGATGTCCGCTGAATCCATGAGCGCTACCCAAGCTGGGTAGCTTGATTTCCCGTTCTTGCTGGCCCTCGCGATTATGCACGATCACTTGATCATGCGCATCCACTAGCCGGGTGACGATGAATTTGCCGCCCAGATAGCTTACTGCGCTCAGCTGGGATTTTCCCTCCGGCAAGATTGTCTGCCAGTCGGCGGGCGCAGGTTTGGCTAAGTCCACCGCAATGAGCTTCTTATTCGGAGCATCCTTGGTCGTAGTTAGGAAAAACGTGCTCCCCTCACTGCCCTCGAAGGAGTAATCTGCATCGAAATCCTTGAACAATTCCACCACGGGCGCCTCCGGACCGGCCGCGAGATCCCGATAGAACAAGCCATTCTCTACCGCGGTGCCTTGGGACACGTGAATCACCAGATAGCGACCGTCCTCGGTCTCCCCCGCCCCGAAACCCCACTGGGGATGGTCCGGTCGCGCATAGATCAGCTGATCCTTCTCTTGCGCCTCACCCAAGCGATGCAGATAGACCTTCTGATGCTCGTTCTTCTGTTTCAATTCGGCACCCGCTTCGGGAGCGGCATAGCGACTGTAGTAGAGCGCGTTGCCCGCTTGATTCCATTGTGGTCGGCTGAATTTCACCCACTTCAATTCGTCCGGCAAATCCTTGCCCGTGGCCACCTCGCGCACTTTCCAGGTCGTCCAGTCTGATCCTGCTTGGGAGATACCATAAGCGATCAGTTTGCCATCGAGCGTGATGTCATATCCAGCCAAGGCAGCGGTGCCATCAGTTGCGAGGAGGTTCGGGTCCAGCAAGACTTGTTCCTTCGCGTCTGGGGTATCATCCTTCCAATAAAGCACACCTTGATTTTGCAGACCGGATTTCCGCGAGTAAAAGATCCGGCCGCCTTCCGTTTGCGGTAGCCCCAAGCGATCATAGTCCATCAGCTTGGTGAGCTGCGTAGCGATCTCCGCGCGATGCGGCAACGCCCCCAAGTAGCCACTGGTAAGCTTTGCTTGCGCCTCCACCCAGGTGCGGGTGGGAGCACTATCGATCTCCTCCAGCCCACGATAGGGATCGGACACTTCCACACCATGAAGCATTTCTTTGCAGTCCGATTTCGGAGCAACGGGATAATTGAGAGTGGATTTGGCCATAAGCATCGGGGCCGACAATAGGAGGGAGAGCAGGGAGATTTTCACTCCACTACTGAGGCGCGCTTGATGGCAGTTTCAAGCCGCAAGATGTTTCAATTCGCCCCGCATCCGACTCCCCTACGGCAGCGGGAATTTGGTGTTCAGTTGGCGCACCTCCTGCCGGATCTCCTCCAACTTCGCGTCGTTCTCGTGGTTGGTCAGCGACGTGTGGATGAGATCGGCAATCAGCTTCATTTCCGCTTCCTTCATGCCACGTGTGGTGACTGCCGGCGTGCCAATTCGAATCCCGCTGGGGCGAATCGGCGGAGCGTTGTCGAACGGAATGGAGTTTTTGTTGATCGTGATACCGGATTTATCCAGACATTCACTAGCGATTTTCCCATTCAGCCCCTGCGGACGCAGATCGACCAGCATGAGGTGATTGTCCGTGCCATCGGACGCCAGTTTGTAGCCGTGGTGCATCATTTGCGCAGCCAGAGCTTTGGCGTTCGCGACGACTTGCTTCTGATATTCTTTGAAGTCAGGACGCAGCGCCTCGCCAAAGCACACCGCTTTGGCCGCAATAACATGCATCAGCGGGCCACCTTGGTTGAACGGGAAGACCATGCTGTCGATCTTCTTGGCATACTCTTCCTTGCAGAAAATGATGCCGCCCCGGGGGCCGCGCAGGCTCTTATGGGTGGTGCTGGTCACGAAGTCCGCGTGCTCCAACGGGGAGGGATGCACCCCGCCAGCGATGAGTCCAGCAATGTGCGCCATGTCCACGAAGAGATAGGCTCCCACGCTCTTCGCTATTTCTGCCATGCGTTTGAAATCGATTTCCCGTGGGTAGGCCGAGGCCCCTGCCGTGATCATCTTGGGCTTGGTTTCCTCGGCTTGCTTCTGCAGCGCATCATAGTCGATGCGGCCCGTCGTTTCACCCACGCCGTAGTGGGTCACGTGGAAGAATTTACCGCTGAAGTTAGCTGGGTGCCCGTGGGTCAGGTGACCGCCGTGGGCCAGGTTCATGGTCAGAATTTTATCGCCATATTCCAACACGGAGAAATAAACCGCAGCATTGGCTTGCGAGCCCGAGTGCGGTTGGACATTGGCGTGAAAGGCTCCGGGAAAGAGTTCCTTGGCGCGATCAATCGCCAGTTGCTCCACCTTGTCCACTTCCTCGCAGCCGCCATACCAGCGCTTGCCGGGATAGCCCTCGGCATACTTGTTCGTTAGGACAGATCCCTGCGCCTCGCGCACGAAACGACTGGCGAAATTTTCCGAGGCGATCAATTCAATGTTATTCTGCTGCCGGAGCGCTTCATCATGAATGATATGAGCCACCGCCGGATCACTGGAGACCAGACCGTTCATCTTGTTAACCCGACGCTCATGCCGTCCGCCCTCGAAACCTGCGGCCAGGAAAGCATCCGTGATCGCCAAGGCGGTGCCTTCGGCCAGCGTGGCTCCAGCCAGACAGAGGACGTTGGTGTTGTTATGCTGGCGGGTAAGGCTGGCGGTCTTCACGTCGGAAACCAAGGCCGCCTGGATGCCTGGAAAACGGTTTGCCGCAATGCTCATGCCTACTCCCGTGGTGCAGATGAGGATGCCATCATCGGCCTGGGCATTCAGGACGGCTTCACAGACGGGTTTTGCGAAATCAGGATAGTCCACGCTGTCAGCCGAGTTCGTTCCCACGTCGTGCACCGAGTGTCCGGCCTTGGTCAAGTGGGCCACGATGGCTTGCTTGAGCTTGAACCCACCGTGATCTGCTCCGATCCAGAGGGACTTCTTGGCGGTGGCAGCGGCGGCGGGAGGAGTGGCAGGCGAGGCAGACATGGATTTCGTTTTGTTGGTGGGGGATGGGGTCGTCGGGGGAGGTAAGGATTCGCTGGTTTTGGGACCAGCGGGTTTTGAGGTCTTGGAAATATAACCGAGCACACTGGGCAGGGCCAGTTTCATCAGATTACGGGTGGCCGCGTAGATGGATTTCGACATCCCGATGGGATCGGGGACATCCTCTCCGCGCAGGGCGTCGTCGGGGGAGAATTCGGTCAGCAAAAACACCTTGTCGCTGGCTTCGGGATACATCGCTTCGATCACACTGCGATGACCTTCGGTCATGACGAACAGATGACTGGCGGATTTCACCAACTGCTTGCTGAGCTGTTGGCTGCGGAATTTTCCTAGGTCAATTCCCTCCTCTTTCAACACTGCAACCGTATGCGGACTGGCCTTCAGTCCATTGCCAGCATGGACCCCAGCGCTTTCCACTTTGAAATCCGCACGATCTTTCACCATGGCGCGGAACAGTCCCTCGGCCATGGGGCTACGGCAAATATTGCCAGTGCATACAAAAACAACGTGTTTCAAACTAGTGCGGCGGTTGATAAGGTCAACGCGGGTGAAGCATCATGGGACGCACTTTTTCCCACGTGTCAAGCACAGGGGGGAAGATTCAGGGCTGGGGCGGCTTGGCTCGACCGAATTGGTGAGGGGTAACACTTAAAATAATCTTGCAGCGCAACCCGAGTTGGTCAAGCTTACCTCTTATTGCATCTGTCTTGAGAGGTAGGTGCTTGCAGGCGTGGCACACTTCAACTTTCCGATGCCAGGCACGACGACTTATGAAACAACCATTTTTATCACGAACCGCAACGATCAGCTGTTGGATCCGCTTTTCCTCGGTTCTGGCTTTCATTTTTGGGCAATCATCGTTAACTGCGCAAACCATCGATTTCGAAACCTTGCCAAATGGCTCGCCCATGTCGGTCGCCACCGTGGTTTCCGATCAATTCAAGGTTGCCCCATTCGGAGTTAGTTTTCGATTCACCGATGGTTCCTTCCCAGTCATCCGAAAAGTTGGTGGGTTCAATTCATCCACCGGAAAGCCGTCTGCATTTTATGGGTGGCCGAATGGCACAGGAAACAATACACCAGCGCCGGGTCAAAATGTTGGCAAGTTTTTTTTGACCGATGACAGGTCTGTAAACGATCCCCCGCCACCGCTTGTGGTTACCTATGAGCAGGCGGTCGCAGCAGCTAGCGCGTTCATCCTCGACATAGATGGAAATGAGGCTTGGGACGTTTACGCGCGCAATTCGGATGGGCAAGTAATTGCGCAAGTCCATTTAGAGCACGACACTCCCGGAACCGGGGATGGGATCGCGACACCTTGGTCATTTTCCCGTCCCTCGGCAGACATCAAATCGATACGAATTGTTTATTCGGGAAACCCAAATGCAAATGTTGGCTTGGCCTTCGACAATTTCTCTCCATCGACCCCGCTCACACCTTCAGGCTTGGCAAAAGTAGCAATCAACACCACAAATGGCACTGTGACGCTCGGAATCACGGGAACCACTAGCGCTCTTTATTACATTGAAGCAGCTACCAGCCTGGAGGGGCCTTGGCAAGTTATCACTAGCATTGTTTTCCCTGCCGACTCTTCGGAAATTGTGTTGACCGATATCGAACCGTTGTCCGCGCGGCGCTTTTACCGCGTCCGAGGGGCCCCCTAATAGTGTTCCACCTCTCAAACGAATCGATATACCATCCCCCAGTGAGAACGTCGGCTACTTTAGCAAAATGAAGGAGCGGTGATTCTGGGCAGTCAAGATTGCCTTTGATGCAGCACCTAGGGCTAGGTGATTGACTAGGGGCCATAGACTCACTACTCCGGCAGCGGTTGATCCTTGGTCTCAGGTGCCCAGAACAACGTGATCAGACCAACCAGGAAGATGGCGCACATGGTCATGGCCGCATAACGCGCAGGCAGCGAGGCATCCTCGGCTTTATATTGCACGTAAACCACCTGAGTGAGCGTGGCCGAAAAGAAACTACCCGCTGCTGCACCAAAGCGGCCCAGATTATAACAGAAGCTCGTGCCCGTGCTCCGCAGTTTGCTCGGGAAGAGTTCAGGAAGATAAATCGCGAAACCAGCAAACACACTGAGTTGCGCCATCCCCATGAGGAACATCATCCAACGCGCCTCATACGGAGAGGACATCTTCCAATAGACCAGGAAAGTGACCACCAAAGCGGCCGAGAAGCCCAAGGCAAAAGCCAATTTCCGACCCAGCTTGGCAATCCTCGTAAATAGCGTCATCCCCACCGCCGCGCCCAGCATGTTCCAAAGATAGGCCACCGAAATCTGCCAAGTTACCGCTGCATCAATGTCAGTTTTGGCCATGCCTTCTTTTTCAAAATACTGCCGAAAGACCGTCTTTTGCAGATCCACGGCGTATTCCCCGATCGCCCATAACCCGATTACGCCAGTGCCGGCAATCAACGAGCCAATGATTAAGTTTTTGCGCCAGCGCGCCTCGGCCAGAAGGTTGGCATAGGGCTCAAAGAGGCTCCCTTTGGGCAATTTCCCTTCATCCTTAAGTTTTTGCCACGGAGCGGGCTCTTTTAGGTAGCCGCGGGTAAAAACAATCAGCACCGCAGGAAATGCCCCCACCAGAAACATCCAACGCCAGCCGGTGTGCTCTGCGATCGTTCCATTTTTCTCCAAAGCTCCGATCCCCATGTTCACAAATCCAGCCGAAATGTTGCCCACGGTGGAGAGAATTTGCAGTAATCCCAGGGATTGAGCCCGCGCCTGGCTGGGCACGGTCTCTGCGATGAGGGCCACGGCCAAACCGAATACCCCGCCGACTCCAAGTCCCGTGAGGAACCGGAAGATCGCAAAATCAATTTTGTTGTGGCTGAAGAAGCTCAGTCCGGTAAAGGCCGAGTAGATCAAAATCGTTAGCGTCAACATTTTCGCCCGACCATATTTATCCCCCAGTGCTCCAAAGATCAGCCCGCCGATGCCCCAACCAATCAGAAAGCACGCGGTAACGATTTTACCATACCCCTGCAAGCCGGGATCACTGGCGGGAAGTTTCATCAAGTCCACCAAAGCTGGGATCCGGGCCAGCGAAAACAACCGTTGATCCAAGCAATCGAAGAACCAAGCCGCTGAGGCCACCAACAGCACAAACCAATGATAACCCGTCAAATGTTTATACCAGGGAGCCGAAGAAGAGACGTCAGACATGTGAGAAATTTAGGTGATTTGGAAGTTGGAAATGCAGCAGCGCCCAGTAACAGCCCAACCGACTCCATTTGCCAAGAGTAAAAATCACAAAATGACGGGATCGACAAAGCGCCAACCGGGTTGGCGCCCCATGCTTTACCTCCTTTTCCTCCCCCAAGCTGAACCTCGGTTGGTTTAAGAAAAAATGTGATCCCTACCAAATTCCACTGGCAAAGCACCGAATGTCATTATAATTCATTAATTCATGAAATTATCCTTCTCGACGTCCCTCCACCACTCGAAAATTGCCTGCTTGGGAGTTGCCATGCTCGGCTGCCTGCCGCTCACTTCCTGCTCTGAAAACCGCCGCTTGGCGGCTGAGTTAAAAGAACTTAAGACGGACCAAGTGGAGTTGACCACGGAATCAACCGCCATTAACTCACAGGCTGCGGACAGCTATCGAAAGATGCATGAGCTGGAAAAAAGTCAGCAGGGGGACGACCGTGCAGTGGCGGACGCCGAAGCGAAGGCTGAAGTGCTCCGAAAGCGTATTGCTTATTTGCAGTCTGCCGTCAAAGCGGCCAATGAGCAGAGCGATAAACTCAATACCCAAACCACCCAATACCGCGTCAAATACCTTGGCAACTAGCCCTTAGCTGAATATGGAATCAAAATCACTTATTTTCGGTATCGTGGGCTTGGTGATCGCTGGTGGCGCAGCCGTCGTTGTCTCAAGCTTTCAACTTGAATCCCTTAAAGCGGAAGTCAGGTTCAAGCAGGCAGAGGTGGCCGCCGCCCGGCAAGGCATTGCCCTCGCCAAAGATACTTTGGGCAAAAACACCGCCAAGATGGATGTGTTACGGGCTTCCTCTGGCAGAATCGCCAATGCCGAGCGTGTCACCGAGGGGTTCACAGCCGAACTCGCCAAGCAGACGAAAATGCTCGAATCAGCCAAAGCAAAATGGGAGGTGAACGTCCAGATGATGCAGGAGGCCGTGGAGCAGGCCCGGCTCGCGTTTCGGAACACCGTGATCCCCGAACTGCCGCTTAAGAATGGTGAGTCCCTGAAGGATTGCAAATTTACCGGACTCAAAGACAACAACGCCCTGTTTCAACACAACACGGGAACAGCCCGACTTACCTCCGCCCAGTTGCCGCCGCCAATCGCGGATCGTTTGCGGATGGACCTGAAACTCACCTTGGAACTGCCACCTGACCCGGATGTCGTCCAACCGTTGCCGGAGACGTCCGTGGCTGGAACGCCAGCAACCACGACTAATGCAGCGCCAGTTGAAGAAACTCCGCCTGATCCAGTCCCCTCGGCCCCACCCACCGGTCTGACCAACGATGCCAAGTATGCACGGCAAACAGAGATCAATAACCTGAAGACCCAAATAGCCACTGCAAAGGCGCAACGCCTTGCCTTCATCAAAGCAGCCCAAGAGGCCGATGATAAATTCTACTCGGCCCGGATCCAAGGGCGCAGCTCCAGCCAGTCCGCGATCCGCGATAAAGCTCAAGCCTCCGCAGTGGCGTTGCAGAGCCAGATCGATGCCGCACAAGCTAAAATCCGGCAGTTGGAATTGGAGCTTTCAGCCCCATGAACTGGCTGTTGCCACGGGTGAGTCCTGGACATTGAATCGAGCCTCCTAATGCTCCTGAAGCAATGTCGGATCAACCAGCGGCGTGTCCTTGTAACCCTGGGCATGCTGCTACTTTTCTGGTGGTCTTATTTGCGACACGGCGTGCCCAGCTTTAACCCATGGATCACCTGGACTGAAGGTGGCGCACCTAGGTCTGTGACATTCCAGATTTCCCATCAAGGCCAAGCCGTGGTCGGCTTAGAGGTCGAGGTGGAGAGTCAATCCGGAACGTCAGGCGCGCAAATAACCAACGAACTTGGGATCGCCACTTTTCTCCATCAAGGCGAGGACGAGGTCATTGGCATTCATCTGAACCACGAGCGAATCCCCCTGCGGCCACTTCCTCTGGGGGAGACGTGGTTCTGGCCATCGTGTCGGGAGGGGCTTGTTTTTAGCGTCTCGATTTGAGGTGCCAACAATCCCCTGTGGGTTCAATGACCGATGGGTGCAGCAGTCCAGCGGACTGCTGCCACACTCGGTCGGCTAGAGGGCGGAGGGGACGAAGCCTTTGGCGGCTTCGGCTACGCCGGCACTGGTGGTGATGATGTCCTTGTAAGTCATGCCACCGGGAATCATGGGGAGCACGTGCTCTGTGTAAGGCACCATGACGTTGAGGACGTATGGCGTCTTGGCGGCCAGCATCCGGGTGATCGCAGGAACCACTTCGGATTTCTCCGTGACGTGCTCGCAGGGAACTTCGAAGGATTCGCACATCTTGACATAGTTCGGGTAGATGTCGGATGGCGTGTCCAACTTGCCAAGGAACGTGTGCGCGCGATTGGATTGGTATTTCAAATCTTCCCACTGCACCACCATGCCGAGGTGTTGATTGTTCAAGATAATGCACTTGATCGCGATGCCTTCAGCCACCGCGGTCGCCAACTCTTGGATATTCATCAGCACGGAACCGTCGCCATCGATGTCCACGACTTCCTTATCCGGAAACGCCACCTTGCAGCCGAGCGCGGCCGCCAAGCCATAACCCATGGAACCAAGTCCCAGACTGCTCACGAAGCGACGTGGCTTATCGAAATGATAGTATTGCGCGGCCCACATTTGGTGCTGGCCCACGCCCGTCGTCATGATGATCTCCCCCTTGCTCACTTCGTAGAGTTTCTCGATCACGTATTGCGGGGCAATGGCGTTCGGGTAGTCTTCGTAGGTCATCGGGGAATCCTGCTTCCACGTTTGGATTTGCGCATGCCATTCCTTGCGGAGGGTGAAGTCTTTGCTAACGCGCTTCTGCCCGGCGGCTTCCAGCAGTTGATTCAAGCGGGCCAGGGCATCCTTGACGTTGGCTTGGATCGGCAGGCGAACGTGCTTGTTCTTGTTGATCTCAGCGTTGTCGATGTCGATGTGGATGATGGTGCCGTGCTCACAGAATTTCTCGACCTTGCCGGTCACACGGTCATCGAAACGCACGCCGAACGCCAGGAGCAGATCCGCTTCATTGGCGGCATTATTTGCCGTTACGGAACCATGCATGCCCAGCCACTTCAGAGACAGCGGGTGGGTCTCGGGGAATGCGCCCACGCCCATGAGAGTAGTGGTGCACGGGATCTGGGCGCGCTCGGCAAACTCCAGCAGTTCCGCAGAGGCTTCGGCGGAAATGATGCCGCCACCGCAGTAAAGGACCGGGCGTTGGGCGCTCAGGATCAAGGTCAAGGCTTCCTGAATGGCTGCTTCATCCAGCGGCAGAATTGGGTTGTAGCCGCGGAGTTCGATCTTATCTGGGAAGACCGGTTGAATGCGCTTTTCCTGAACATCTTTCGGCATATCAATCACCACCGGACCGGGACGGCCAGTCTGGGCGATGTAAAATGCTTCTTTGACGATACGGGGAATGTCCATCGGATCCGTCACCAAATAACTGTGCTTCACGATGGGCAGCGTCACCCCAAAAAAGTCCGTTTCCTGAAACGCTCCCCGACCAATCATGAACGTTGGCACCTGTCCCGTGATCACCACCAGCGGAGTGGAGTCCAGGTAGGCATCGGCAATCGGGGTCACAATGTTGGTGGCACCAGGACCGGATGTGCCCATGCAAACGCCGGCTTTGCCAGTCACGCGGGCGTAGCCTTCAGCAGCAAAGCCGCCGCCTTGTTCATGACGCGGTAAAATGGTGCGGATCTGTTTGGAACCCGTCAATGCTTGGTGGATGGGCATCGAAGCGCCACCAGGATAGGCAAAGATGGTGTCCACGCCTTCCAACTCCATGCAGCGGACGAGAACCTCAGCCCCAGTCATCAAAGGAGTGATCGGAGTGGCGGACGCTTTCGGGGCGGTAGATGGATTCGTGCTCATAGTCAGGATTTTAAGAATTGGAAAATGGACGCACAGACTAGGCAGGTTTCTGCGCCAGCGCAAATGAGATTCGTGGGAAAGAAACTCCCGGGGTCGCGAAATGAGTTCACACGGGACTCCATTGGGTTGCTTTTGGGCACCATTACCGCTAGATTCCGCCTCATGAACATGGTCATCAGCCTCTTAATCTTGGTCGCAATCGTAGGATTCGTTATCTGGGGAAATCTTCCCAAACGGGGCCCCCAAGCTCCGATTGATCCGATTGAAGCGGCCAAGGAAGCGCGGGATCGGGAAATCGGCTTTATCGTCGGGATGCTAGGCGGAGATATTGCGGAGGCCGCCCGCGTCCGCTATGCCGTGGAGCGCTTGGAGGCGCAGACAGGCAGAATTGCCACTCCGCATGAAGTTGGCATAGCGGCTGGGATAGTTACTAACACACAGTAATCCTGCGCGCAGCGACCTTTCCTCCCCTGCTGCGCTTTGGCGCATCCCCGATGTTGCAGCCCGGCTCAGGACATTCCCGCTCAGCCATGGTTCCCGACTGAGGACATTCGGGACACTTTGTAAACAACCTGCCCTCGCACTCGAACTACCAAACGCGAACTCCCACACAAAACCCCGACCAGCTTGCGCCAATCGGGGTGTTGCATTGGTTGGTCTGAGGACCGGGAAGATTAACCGATGAAGTCGTTGAGGAGGTTTTCCAGCATTTCCTGACGACCGCTGCCGGGCATGGGGCTGGTCTTAAGGTTCAGGGCGTATTTTTCCAACTCCTTGAAGCCGACTTTGCCGCTCTCGATATCGGCTCCGATGCCGCTGTCGAAGGTGCTGTAGCGGGCTTTCACGAAGTCTGCCCAGCGTCCATCTTCCAGCAAGCCATGGGCTGCTTTCAACCCGCGAGCGAAGGCGTCCATGCCGCCGATATGCGCGTAGAACAGGTCTTCTGGCTCGAAGCTTTCGCGACGGCACTTGGCATCGAAGTTCAGTCCGCCGGTAGTGAATCCGCCCATGAGCAGGAGTTGCAGCATGATCTGCGTGGCCATGTTCAGATCGGTTGGGAATTGATCGGTATCCCAGCCGATGAGCGTATCGCCCGTGTTCGCATCGATGGACCCCAGCGCGCCAGCGAGACGAGCCACTGCGAGATCGTGCTGCACGGTGTGACCGGCCAGCGTGGCGTGGTTGGTTTCGATGTTCAGCTTGAAGTGGTCCAGCAAATTGTATTCGCGCAGGAAGTTCAAGCAGGCCGCAGAATCGCTATCGTATTGGTGCGTGGAGGGTTCTCGTGGCTTGGGCTCAATGTAGAACTGGCCCGTGAAGCCAATTTCCTTCTTATAGTCCACGGCCATGTGCAGCAGGCGGGCCAGGTGGTCCAACTCGCGTTTCATATCTGTATTAAACAGCGTTGAGTAGCCTTCGCGACCACCCCAGAAGGTGTAGCCCTCGCCACCCAACTTGTGCGTCACTTCCATGGCCTTCTTCACTTGGGCCGCACCATAGGCGAAGACTTCGGCGTTAGGGCTGGTGCCCGCGCCTTGATTATAGCGCGGATGAGCGAACAGACAGGCTGTGCCCCAGAGCAACTTCTTGCCAGTGGCCTTTTGCAGCGAGAGCAGCTCGTCAGACACTTGGTCCAGTGCGGCATTGCTTTCGGCCAGGCTGCCCAATTCCGGGGACACGTCCCGATCATGGAAGCAGTAGTATTCGATCCCCATCTTATCCATGAACTCGAAACAGGCGTGCGCCACGTTCTTCGCGTTCTGGACGCTGTCCGTGCGGTCGTCCCACGGGCGCAGCGCAGTGCCGGCACCGAAGGGATCGGCCAGCGGATTCTTCATCGCGTGCCAGTAAGCCACGCTGAAGCGGAAATGCTCCTTCATGGTCTTGCTGCCGATCTTTTCGTCGGCGTTGTAGTGACGGAAGGCCAGAGCATTCTTGCTCTTGGCGCCTTCATACTTAATTTTGGGGATTCCTAGGAAATATTCTTTACTCATATCGGGGCCGAGTCTGGAACTTATGCCCTGCGTGGTCAAGGAGAACGTGGAAGCGATTGTGCGCACAAAAACGTAGATTTTGCGCCCGCCATGCTTGCCGCTATCCCTTCATCGGCAGCAGAACCGAGAGCAACCACGTGAAGAGAAATCCGGTTACCGAAATAATCGTTAGCAACACCGACCAAGTCCGCAACGTTTCCCGCTGCGTGAAACCACTGAGCCGACTCACGACCCAGAACCCACTATCGTTCATCCAAGAACACCCAATGGCCCCAAACCCAATCACGAGGAACAGGTAAATCGCATGAACCTCGAGACCAGAAACGAGCGGGGCAAACATCCCCGCCGCTGTCAACATGGCCACCGTGGCGGACCCTTGCGCAATCCGAATCACCAGCGCCACCAGATACGCTGCCAGCAGCAAATTCATCCCGGAAGCTTTCGCCAAGGCCTCCACCGTGGGCCCCACCCCGCTTTGCGTCAGCATATAGCCGAACGCTCCGCCGGCCGCCGTGATCAAAATAATAATTCCCCCGGTCTCCAAGGGAGCGCCCGCCTGCTCGTTGATTTCCTGCCAGGAAAGCCCCTTCTGCCGTTTCAGTAGCCAGAGCGACAGGAGCGCGCCAATGATCAAAGCAACGTTTTTGTTACCAATGAAATCCACCATCTGCTTGGCTTGAATAAAGCCTGGGTTATTGAGGCTCGTCCATCCATTGTTCTTCTGTAGCACCACTACCACCGAGGATAGAGAGATCAGAAAGATCGGCAAAATCACGGGGAAGACCGAGGCGAAGAGCGACGGCAACTCACTCTCTGGCCTGGCCATGCTCAGCCGCACGCTTTCCAGCGGAGCATTAGCCGTTTCCCGCAATGGAATGGGCGTGCGCTTATTGAGCTGCAGAATCGTAAACCACGCTACCACGGCAGGCACCACTCCCACCGCAATCCCAATCCAGATGGACAATCCCACATCGATCTTCAGCGCCTCTTGCACCGCAATGGGACCAGGATGCGGCACCGTCAGCGAATGGGTTATGACCCCGCCAGCACAGATGGCCATCGTATAGAGCGTGAAATCTTTCCCGGTGCGCAACGCCATCGCCATCGCAATCGGCAGCATCAACATATACATGGAATCGAAGAAGATCGGAATACTCAGAAAGTAGGTGGCCGCTAGAATCGCCATCCCGGCCCGCTTCTCACCAAAGAGCGCCAGGAAACGCCGCACCACCTTGTCCGCGGCACCACTCTGCATTAGGCACATCCCAATGATAGTGGCCATGCCAATCACAATCGAAATCCCCCCCGCCGTTTTCCCAAAGCCCTCAATCGTCAGTTCCACCGCCCGCACGAAATTTCCCTTATCCTGATCCGCCAAACTCAACGCAGCCTTGGCCGCTGCAATCTCCCCATCATTCACCGCTTTGGGCGCAATCAGCCGATCCCCCGATAACAAGCCGGCCAATAACGCGGCCAGAATCAACGCCATGAAGGCGTGCATCCGCAGCAGTGAAATGCCCACAATCACGAAGGCGACGCTGATGAGTAATACCGCAAGCGGCCAGAGAGAAGTGGAGAAGGCAAGAAAAATCATAGTGAGCGCCTTTGCTATGCGTTTCCCCGCTGCGGAGCAAGAACGTTTTCACGGAGTCTTGTGCAAACTGCTGCCGGCAAAAGCACGCAAGGACCGCAAAATTGAGCGCATGGTCTTGGTCGGACGCGTTCGCTGCGGCATCGGAATGCCCAGCAACGTAGCGTGACATTCCAATGTCGCGACGGAGGGACCGTCCCTGCTGCATGGCTGTTATAGCGGTTGGGGCAGGCAAATCGATCTAAATTGCCAGACCCTTTGCGTTCCTTGCGTTCTTTTGCGGCCATCATCAGAAATGAATCTGAGAGGAGATCCAGCGCTCCCCGCCACATCATTTCCCAAGCCGCTCCAGCACCTCTTGCATCTGCTTCCCCACCCTGCTGAAACCAAGCCAGTGCCCCAAACGCAGCCAGCGCGAAGCCTGGACATTTTTCAGCAATTTAATCACCGCCTTATCAATCTTCGCAGGCACCACGATGCGTTCGCGAGTCAAGGCTCCCGCAGCTCGCTGCGCTTCGCGCAGGTCCTTCCTGAGTTGCGTTTCCCTTAGACACAGATCCCTCATATGACTTAAAAACTGCCGCAGCACCAGAAGGCTCCATTCCGGCAGCGGACCGGGAGGTGGTCGCAAATGACTCGCCATATGAGGCTTGGCCGCGCCTTGAAAATGAAGCGTGGCATAGCATTGCAGGGGAAATGCAGGATCCTCCGTGCTATGGGGCCGATTATCGATGAACGTAATTTCCCGCAAAACGCCTTCACCCGCAGCAGTTCTATCCGCATTGGCATTGGCATCAAACACCGCCTGCCCGAGCTGAGGAACATGCAAATCTGCCGATCGCAAAGATGGATCCTGGCTCAACTCAGTAATGAAGAACATGTCAGAAATCCGATCCCGCCTCTGAGCCTCTGCCAGAGCCCGATCCAGCGCTTGCAGCCGTCCCGTGCTTGGCTCCTGCTGGTAGCTCCTCAAAATCAATTCGCAAAATTTCTCCAAAGCCCCCAGTCGGAAATAAGAACTGTGCCCAGATTGACGAGTCAACGTGAAGTCCAGCGCAGCGACCCGTTGCGTCTCCTCGCTGAGATCCCTGTAGATCATCACATCTGAATCGAAATGCCACACGTCCGACCATGTGCGCTCCCTCATAAAATCCCGCAAGACAAACCACCGCTCCAAACACGCCCGTTCAAACGGTTCCGGATTGAGCGAGAAATGACGATACACCGCCCTTAACTCCCGCGCCCCGTTTCCATAGGCCTCCGGACGAATGACCTCAATCCCCGGCACCGCAAGCAACGCCTGCGGATCTTCATCCGTCAGCACGAGAATCCTCCGCTCAGGATTCCATAAGCGAGCCTGTAGCAGTGCACAATTCAAATGGCTCAACGCCACCGGTGCACCTTGATGAATAAAAACGATCGGGGATGACATGGTGATATTCGCGAGATATTGATGACGCAGCTACTCCTCTGGATTTCCTGATTTTGCTTTGATCATTTGGAGCACGATCCCAAGCAATTTTGAAACGAGTAATGCTTGTTCATCCCGGCCGAGAAAATCAGTGTAAGACTTTCTAATCGGCTCCGAATCGACTATTCTGATTTCGTAATGCATTGGCTTGAAGGAAACTCCTACCGAAAATTGCAGATCAAAGGTCTCCCGCCCTCTTCCCAGGTAAGTATTGAATGAGTAGGTGATCTCGAATTCGGTGTCCCAGCTCCGAGACATCGAGAAATAACGAAGCCCTTCTGCAGGATGCATATTTCCCAACGCTCTAGGTGAGTTAGAGCTAAAGTTCCAGCTTTGAAAGAGCGGGCTTAGTTGAGCTACCTTCGGATCGATTGCTTTGAGGAATTCCAAAAGTCCAGAGTTAACGAGTTCTTTAATATTCTCGCTAGTTCGTGGTTGAGCGCCCTCCATATGCCCCTGCTGGCTGCGGACAAACAGGGCAATTTCCTTTTCCACATCACTTGGCTCATCAACGGGTTCTCCCTTAGCTGCCTTTAGACCGAGCTTCAGTGACCATTCGGCAAGATTCGCGAAATAATCTATCAGTGGTTTTAAATCACCGGCATCAGCTAATTGGAGGACCGTGAGGTAATTCTTCTTGTCCTCGGTTCGCACGATCACGGGCAAATACCCAGCCCGCATGAGCACGTAGTTTACCAACAATCGGGCCACTCGTCCATTGCCGTCATCGAATGGATGGATGCGCACGAAATCATAATGCAGCCTGGTCGCGAGTGCGACGGGATGAATGGTGGGCACAGCCAATTCCTGTTGAAGCCAAGCGACCAGTGCTTGCATCCGCGGTGGGGTGTCTTCGACTGAGGCGTAATAGAACATTTCCCCGGTGGCCGTGCGCACGGAATTGGGCGTGGTCTTGTATTGACCAGGAATGATCTCTTTCCGCGTGGCTTGACCATCCACGGTGGACGCAGGTTTCCAGAAGGGTTCTTTCAAAATGATGCGATTTAGATCACGTATGTCAGCCTCGGTCAGGGGTCGGTGGGAATCTGCCGCCAAAGCACGCACATGCTCAATCCCCACGTTGTGCGCCTTCATCTCCAGATATTCGCGATGGGTGTGATTCCCCGTGGTGCGGTCATGGAGTAGGAGCAATTCCGTCTCCCCATACGTTAGCGTATTTCCCTCAATGTGGTTGGAATGGTAATTCCACTCCAACCGGAGCTTCTTCCACAGGCGGTCGTTCTGCTGGGCTGACAAGGGCTGCTGCCCCTGCCATGCTACTGCGAGAGCGGTTAATTCTGGGAAATCTGGGTTCATAATCCCTGAATCAATGGCGCGAAACTTTCGAGAAGCAAGTGAGTTGCCGCATATCGAGAGGCCGCAGGCTGCCTGCCTTGGATTCGATCCCCCCCACGCGATCACGTTCAGTGTCCGAATTACTTGTCACATGTGCTGTTCCCTCGACATAAGACTTTGGTGGCTCTTTCCTATTCACCAACTTCAGCCGATTTCCCCACCATGATAAAATTTCCCCGACTCCATTCCACCTTGCTGGCAAAAGCGTGCCTGCTGCTCTCTGTGATCTTGCCTGTTGCCTCCATGCCTGCCGCCGAAACGAAGCGTCCGAACATCCTCTGGCTAGTGGCGGAAGACTTTGGGACGGCGTTGAGTTGTTATGGAAATAAGGATATCAGCACGCCGGTGCTGGATCAACTGGCGAAGGAGGGCGTGCGCTACAATCATTTTTATACCACCGCACCCGTTTGCTCGCCCAGCCGCAGTGCTTTCATGACGGGAAACTATGCCGTGTCGATCGGGGCGCACAATCATCGCACGGCCAATAAGCAGCCGCTGCCAGAGGGTGTGATGCCGCTGAGCATTCGAATGCATGAGGCAGGGTATTTTACGGCCAACCTGGCAAAATTGCCAGCTTCGTTTGGCTTCAGAGGCACGGGAAAGACGGATTGGAATTTCACCTTCACGGGGGAGGCGTTTGATGGAAAAGACTGGGCGGAATTGAAGGGACATCAACCGTTCTTTGCGCAGCTAAATTTCCATGAAACGCATCGCGATTTCCTGGGTCCCAAGAAAGTGGATCCGGCCAAGGTGACGCTGCCGCCCTACTATCCGGATCATCCGGTGGTGCGTGAGGACTATGCCCGCTACTTGGATGACACGCTGGAATTGGATCGCAAGGTGGGTGTCATTTTGGAACAACTGAAGACGGATGGTCTGTTAGAAAATACGATCATCGTTTTCATGGGCGACAATGGGGAGGCTCATGTGCGGGGGAAACAATTCTGTTATGAAGAAGGACTGCACGTGCCGCTCATCATCCGCTGGGCGGCCTCCATGGTGCCGCCGGAACATTTCAAAGCTGGCACCGTGGATGATCGTTTGCTCGAATCGATCGATCTGGCTCCAACCTATCTTGATTTAATTGGCGTTCCGATTCCCGCCTCGATGCAGGGGAAACCGTTCCTGGGAAATAAAGTCGGAGCGCCTAAGCAATACGTCTTCGGTGCTCGTGACCGCTGTGATGAAACTGCCATGCGCCTGCGAACCGTGCGCGATGAACGGTATCGCTACATCAAAAATTTCACGCCCGAGTTGCCATTCTTTGCCCCGAATGCTTACAAGGCGAAACAATATCCCGCGTGGAATTTGATCCAGGAACTAAATCGCGAAGCAAAGCTAACACCTGTGCAGGCCGAACTCTGCGCAGACAAAATGCCAGTGGAAGCGCTCTACGACATGCAACAGGATCCCCATGAAATCAAGAACCTGGCCACTTCTAAAGATCCCGCCGTGCAGGAAGCACTGCAGCGGTTGCGCGGCGTGTTAGACACTTGGATCAAGGAAACGAAGGACCAAGGAGCCATTCCAGAACCTCCCGGAGCAGGCGTAGAAGCAGCCAAAAAACGCGCTACCAAACGTGCCGCCAATCCTCCCACCGAACCCGCCAAATGAAACTCAATTTCTCACTCCTCCTCCTCGCCCTGTCGCTGTCCGTAGCCCACAGCGCGGACAAGCCTAACATCGTCATCATTTACGCCGACGACATCGGCTATGGCGATCTGAGTTGCTATGGCGCCACCAAGGTCAAGACTCCCAACTGCGATAAACTCGCTGGGCAGGGGATTCGTTTCACCGACGCCCACTCGCCCGCCTCAGTCTGCACTCCCTCCCGGTTTGCCCTGCTCACCGGCGTTTATGCTTTCCGTCAGAAAGGAACCGGCATTGCCAGTGGCGTGGATGGTCTCTTAATCGGCCCCGAACGCACCACCTTGCCAGGGCTCTTGAAGAACGTTGGCTACAGCACCGCCGTGATTGGCAAATGGCACCTTGGTCTCGGGACCAGGCCGACTAATTATAACGCTGAGATCAAGCCAAGCCCGTTGGAAATTGGGTTTGATTACGCTTGGATCATGCCCGCCACGGGAGATCGCGTGCCCTGCGTCTGGGTCGAGAATCGGAACGTGGTGAAGTTGGACCCGGCGGATCCCATCAGCCTGGACTATACCGTGAAGCGAGGCGATCCGGCTTCCATGCTCATGGGCATCCCACGGATTGGCGGCCAGACGGGCGGCAAATCGGCCCTCTGGAAGGACCAAGAGCTGTCCACCGTCATTGCCGCCAAGAGTCGCGCATTCATCAAGAAAAACCGGGAGCATCCGTTCTTCATATTCATGGCCAGCCATAGTATTCACGTGCCGCGGGCTCCGAACCCACAATTTGTTGGCAAGAGCGACTGCGGGGTCCGGGGCGATGCCATCATGGAATTCGACTGGATGGTCGGTCAAGTCGTTCAAGAACTCGATGACTTGGGCTTGTCAGATAATACCCTGTTGCTAGTCAGCAGTGACAACGGCGGAATCAACGACAATAACGGCCCAGATAAAATCCACGGCTTGGGTGATCCCGATGCCACCAACGGCCACCCACAAAATGGCGTTCTGCGAGGCACCAAGGGCACCGTCTTTGAAGGCGGAACCCGCGTGCCGCTCATCGTGCGCTGGCCTGCCAAAGTAAAACCGGGCGTATCTTCAGCCCTCATCAACCACGTGGATTTCGCTCAAAGTTTCGCCACCCTTACGGGGTCCGCGATTCCTCCCCAACAAGCGCGTGACAGCGAAAATGTCCTCCCGGCACTCCTTGGCCAGAGCGACACAGGTCGGGAGTTCTTGCTGGAACAATCGAATGGCGGGGCCCCGTTTGGTCTGCGTCATGGCACCTGGAAATATCTCTCGAACAGCGGAGCACTCTACGATCTAGCCACGGATCTCAGTGAGACCAAAGACGTCGCTGCAGCTCACCCCGAAATCCTTGCCGCCATGAAACAGAAGTTGCATGAGATCACAGACGGGCAAGCCCCAGGCCCAGCGCGCAAGGGGAAAAAGTCAGCAAAGCCTAATGCCACGGGCGATGAGTAGGATTGCCCCTCCACCCGAATAGCCATGAAGTTTACTTTACTCAGCCTGATCGCTGCGCTTGGCGCCCTTTGCAGCAACCGCTCCACTGCTGCCGAACAACCTAACATCGTCTTCATCCTCGCAGATGACATGGGCATTGGTGATACCACCAGCTATGGCGGCACCATGGCCAAGACGCCGTATTTGGAGCGACTAGCCAAAGAAGGCACGCGCTTCACCCGGTATTATTCAGCCTCGCCCATCTGTTCACCGAGCCGCTGTGGCCTGATTACCGGCCAGTTTCCCGCGCGTTGGAATGTGACCAGTTACCTGCAGGCCCGCGCTGGAAACAAAGCATGCGAGCAGGTGGACTTCCTTGATAGCAAGGCGCCATCGCTGCCGCGTATTCTGCAGGCAGCAGGATATGCCACCGCCCACATTGGGAAATGGCACTTGGGAGGCGGGCGCGATGTGATCGATCCACCGAAATTTTCCGCCTACGGATACGACGTCGGTCTGGGCACCTACGAAAGCCCGGAACCAGCCGCAGGACTTGGTTTAAAGACCGTTCCCTGGGGACCTGATGACAAGAAGGAACCGCAACAAGTCTTCCGCCACGAACGCACGAAATGGATGGTGGACGAGACGATCAAATTTCTCCAACGACACCATGACAAGCCCTGCTTCGTGAATTTATGGCTGGATGATACCCATGCACCATGGGTTCCCTCCGAAGCCGTTCCCAAACAGGATAAAGCCAATCTCATCAAAGTGACCGAAGAGATGGATCGACAGATCGGCCGCCTCATGGATGCGCTGCCGGCCAATACCTTACTCCTATTCGCCAGCGACAACGGACCGATCCCTACCTTCAACGGTCAACGCAACAATGGCCTGCGTGGCAGTAAACTCAGCCTCTATGAAGGCGGCATTCGGCTCCCGTTCATTGCGCGATGGAAGGACCACGTGGCTGCTGGCAAGGTGGATGACCAGACCGTGATTCAAGCCGCCGATATGCTGCCAACGCTGGCTGCAATTGGAAATGGAGCACTGCCTCACAACTACCATTCAGATGGTGAAAACTTAACCCAAGCCCTGCTGGGCAATCCCACCACCCGCAGCAAACCGTTGTTCTGGGAATACGGTCGCAACGACACTTCCTTCAAATATCCTGAAGGCAACGACCGCAGCCCTAACGTGGCCATGCTAGATGGCTCTTGGAAATTGCTCGTCAATGCCGACGGCACCCAAACTGAGCTTTACGATCTCATGGCCGATCCGAACGAAACCAAAAATCTGGCGGAGGCGCAACCAGAGCGTGCAGCCAAAATGAAAGCCGCCGCGCTTGCTTGGCGGCGGTCGTTGCCGAAGTTTCTCTAACGCAAATCGGTCTTTCATCATAGCAAATCTCCCTATATTTCATCATGCGTCACCTTTTCGTTTTCCTTTCCCTCTTAGCAGGATCTTGCTCTCAACTATCCGCCGATTCAAAACCGAATGTTTTCCTAATTCTGGCCGATGATTTAGGTTGGAGCGATCTCGGTTGCTATGGGGGAGAGATTGCCACGCCCAACCTGGACGGCTTGGCCAAGGACGGATTGCAGTTTCACCAGTTTTACAACTCAGCTCGCTGCTCCCCTTCTCGCGCTGCCATTCTAACTGGCTTGCATCCACATCAGGCTGGCTTCCCTAATTTGAGTGGAACCTTGTCGTCCCATGCTGCCACGATCCCGGAGGTGCTGCAACCGCAGGGCTACCGATGCACCATGGTGGGTAAATGGCATTTGAATGAGAAGCATCCGCCCACCGAACGTGGGTTCGATGAATTCTACGGCATGCTCGGCGGCTTCAATTCCTGCTGGCAGGAGGATCCATTTTACACGCGATGGCCTGTAGGGCGGATGAAGCGCGTTTACGAGCAAGGCAAATTTTATGCCACCGATGTCTTCGCTGATTACGCCATCGATTTTATAGGCGACGGAAAGTCCGGCAACCCATGGTTTCAATATCTGGCCTTCAACGCGCCGCATTTCCCGCTGCATGCTCCAGAGTCAGCCATCGCGAAGTATGAATCGCTCTATTTCCAGAAAGGCTGGGATGTGATTCGAACAGAGCGTTTAGAACGGCAACATAAGTTAGGATTGCTCCCTTCAGGTGTAAAACTCACGCCTCGGGCAGTCGAGCCTGCGAACAAGTTCAACGGCCAGACGGGTTGGGCGGACAAGGAAATTCCCGCCTGGGAATCCTTGCCAGAAGATCGGCGGCATGATCTGGCTCGTCGCATGGCCGTGTATGCCGCTATGGTTGATCTCATGGATCAAGCCATTGGGCGCGTGCTGGCGCATTTGAAAACCACCGGCCATTTCGAGAACACCCTGATCTTTTTCCTCAGCGATAACGGAGCCTGCGCGGAATGGGATCCCTATGGCTTCGACAAAAAGAGTGGGCCACAAAACATGCTGCATGTGGGCGAGGATCTGAAATCTGTCGGCGGCCCTGACAGCTACATCAGCTACGGCAGCGGATGGGCCAATGCCTGCAACACGCCCTGGAGGCTCTTCAAACATTACAACCACGAAGGTGGCGTGCGCACCCCATGCATCGTGCATTGGCCTGCCGGAATGAAGACCAAAGGACGGACTCCTGGCCCGGGTTATATCACGGACTTCATGCCAACCATTTGCGCAGTGACCGGAGCCACTTATCCCCTGGAACGCGCAGGCCAGGCCATTCTGCCGCAGGAAGGCATCAGTCTGGTGCCCGCCATGAATGGTGAGCCATTGGCAAAACGAAATATCTACATTGAGCACGAAGGCAATCGCAGTGTGCGCGATGGCGATTGGAAACTGGTGTCCATCGAAGGCAAGCCCTGGGAACTCTATAACCTGGCGGTGGATCCCACTGAAATGAACGACCTCCAAAACCAAGAACCGCAGCGCACCAGAGCGATGTCGGATGCTTGGACCGCTTGGGCGGACCGCTGCATGGTCACCACCAAGGCCAAGGCGGAAAAGCCCACCGCAGCCTTAGCTATCCCGCAAATCGCGCAGCGCCTGCTCACGATCCAATGCGACGTAAGCACTGATGCCAAACAAGGTGTGATTCTGGCCCACGGAGGAAATCAGAATGGCTATGCCTTACACTTGAAAGATGGCCACGTGATTTACACCGTCCGCATCAACGGCATCGCGACGGCCATTACCGCTCCCTCCACCATCTCTGGGAAATTCGCGGTCAAAGCCACCTTGGGGGCTGGAGGCGAAATGGCGCTGAGCATCAACGAACAAATCGTCACGAGCGGCAAAGCAGCAGGTCTTATCCCCCAGCAACCAATCGACGACCTCAGCATTGGCGAAGACACGAAGACCGCGGTGGGCGACTACGAATCCCCAAACAAACTGAAAGGGACGGTCTCTAATGTGAGGATCGGCAGTCCGTGAACTCTGGAGATCTCCCTCAACGCCACTTTTCCAGAACCTTTTCCACAGCGGGAAGGATCATCTCCCGAGCCGTAGCCCGCTCAGTGCCTTGCATGAGCAGTTGATCGTAGTTCGTATGGAGGTGACGGATATGAGCGATCACGGCCAGGGTGATCGCGCGTGCTTCCAGGCCCTGTCCGGCGGCGGAGCGCCCGACCCGACCGCTGCCTCGTTCGGCGGCGTGTGCGGCAATTTCCTTGGCTACAGGGCCAGGACAATTCGGAAACAATTTTTGGATGGCGGTCGTGAGTTCTTTGACAAACTTCACATCCACGACCACCCGATAGGACGCAGCCACTTTGCGACGTGCTGCGCGTTCGTCCGCGTCAGCAATGCATTCGTCCTCAGCTCTGACCAGAGCTTCACGGGACACGAGCAGCCCCTGACGTTCATAGCGTTTACGCGAACGATTGAACTTGGTCACCACGGCGGAGAGGGGGCTGTATTTCTTGGCCCTGCGCGTCATCGCGACATCTCCTGCTGGTAGAAACACCAAGTGATCCATGTCCGCGCACTCAAGGCAGATCGGTTGGGTTGCCTCCAACACAAAGCATTCGCCACGCAACATTTCATAGCTGCATTCGGTGCAGACGGTTGATTCCGAGACTCCGATGAACGCGACGAGGTCATCCACTTTGGCCAACTTCTGCTCCAACTTCGCCTGCTGTTTCTCCGAAAGATCCGCCCGGGCATAATGAGTGCGGAACGTCGCAGCGATCCCCGGATTCTCATCCTGCGTAAACTTCAAGGGCACCTTTCCGGCAAGGCTCCGGCGGGCATACTCCGCCTCCACCTGGACCAAGCCAAGGGCGCGCGCCCAGGCATGAAAATGTTCCTGCACTTGCGTCAACTTTTCAGGTCCGCATTGGATGTGCTCCACAATCGCAGCGTAGGCTGGATTGGCGCGTCGCCACTCATCCACATGCCCCCAGTGCACCATGCGCATTTCCACGAGCAATTCCAGCAATCCCACCGTGCCGTTGCGTTTGAGCACCGCTGACGCAGCCGTGAGGACACGCTCTTGCAATTTTGAAGGATTTGGTGAGAGCACAGGTGAATCAGGTCTGGGTCTTTCAAATGCAAACTTGGAGCTATCAGCCAGCTTCGGCCAGGCACCCCGGGCAATTCTGAGCCCAATGGTGAGGCGAAACCTCCACCAGCTCCGGCCGAGAGGATTGCACACATTGGCCTCGCAAATTGGATGGTCGGCGGGGGCTGAAGGCACAACCGGGAATCTCTTTACTCAGATCCGGGGGCATGCCGCCGATAGTGTAGAGCGTGGTTCCTTTCGCCTGCAGAGCCGGAATACTCCTGAGCAAAGCCCGGGTGTAAGCATGGCGCGGATGCCGCAGCAACTCCTTGGTAGTGGCTGCTTCCACGATGCGTCCGCCATACATCACATAGACGAAATCACACACTTCCGCCACCACCCCAAGATCGTGAGTGATGAATATGACAGCCGTGCCGGAATCGCGCTGGCGTTGTTTCATGAGGTCCAGCACTTCCTTCTGCACGGTTACGTCCAAGGCCGTGGTGGGCTCGTCTGCGATCAATAATTCCGGCCGGGTGATCATCGCCATGGCAATCATGACGCGCTGGCGCATGCCGCCGGAAAACTCATGCGGATACGATTGGATGCGTTTTTCCGGTTCCCGAATTCCCACTAGACTAAGCGCTTCGATGGCTTCTGCGAGGGCGTCCCGGGACGATTTCCCTTCATGGATCTGCAAAGGTTCGATGAGTTGCTGGCTGACGCGCATCCATGGGTTGAGCGAAGTCATGGGGTCCTGGAAAATCATGCTGATACGTTTTCCCCGAACTTGCTGGAGTTCGCGTTCCGATAACGTCAGGAGATCGGTCCCAGCAAAGTTGGCGGTGCCTTGTGTAATGCGACCCGGTGGTTGGGGAATCAAGCCCAGCAGCGAGTAGCAACTGACGGACTTCCCCGAGCCGGATTCTCCCACGATGCCGATGGTCTGGCCCTTGTCCACTTGGAAGGAAACGCCATCCGCTGCCCGGACCACCCCGTTACGGGTGTGGAACGAGACGTGAAGATTATCGACTTGGAGGAGCGGCATGATGCTAATTTCCAGTGGGCTCGTTGCGATAGAGCGGCTGCGGCACGCTCTTGGGCCCTTCTAAACGTCCCGACTTGATATCCTCGATAACTTGCGTAATGGCTTCGGCCCGGTTCCCCGGATCGGGGTGAGTGCTCATGAATTCGGGTTGGCGCTGACCGCCCATTTCTGCTTTGAGGATTTCCATGACATGGATCAGCCCTTCAGGGTTGTAGCCCGCATACACCATAAACTGAGTGCCCAATTTGTCCGCCTGCGATTCGTCATCGCGACCGTATTTCATGCTGAGAATTCCAGCCACCATCTGAGCGGTCTGCGCAGAGTTGGACTGCCCATCAGATGTGGCGGTGGCCCCGGCCATCACCACTCCGTTGATCAACTTCTGCTTCGCCATTTGTTTGGCCGAGTGCCGGGCAATGACATGGCCGATTTCGTGTCCCAGCACGCCCGCCACTTCATCCTCCGTTTTCAGCTTCTTGAACAGCCCATAGGTGAAGAAAATTTGGCCTCCAGGCAGCGCAAAGGCGTTAACTGTCTGTTCGTCCGCCAGTAGATGGAAATCCCATCGGTATTGGGCGAACGTTTGCTCCCAATCACCTTTCATATTCGCCTTCACCAACTTCGCCCCAACCTCGTCCACGTAGCGTTGCAGCTTTTGATCACGATGCTCTCCCTTGCCTTCAGCAATCATGCCGGGAGCCGCCTGCATCCCCATTTGAATGTCGTCCTCAACAGCACCAACCACCCGAACGGATTCGTCGGTTACAGGATTATTGTCCTTAGGCTGCATTAGATACATCAGCACCGCCCCGCCGGCCATGAGCAGGAACATGAGCACCCTCGGGTTACCTAGCAACATGCCGAGCAGTCCACCACCCCCACCAGATCTCCCACCACCTTGAGAAATCACGCCGCTCTGACGGGGATCCTCCTGCGCTGAACCTTGATTTCCACCGCCCAAAATTCCTCCGAGAATGCCCCCCAAGCCCCCTCCGGCCTGATCCGGTTGCGACTCCTCCTCTTGCGGCAAGCGTCGCCCGTGCTGTTGCTGGGGCCGCTGCCGATAGCGCGGATCCTGATAACGCGGATCTTCCTCCGTCTCCTCTGATTGCGGCGGTTGCCCGCCGCCTCCCAAAATTTGTCCCAGAATACCGCCGAGGCCACCAGCCCCTTGTTCTTCTTCCTGCGGCTGCGGCACCCGATGCCCATGCTGCCGTTGCTGGTAGCGTGGATCCTCCTCCGGCTCCTCGGCCCGAGATTGCTGGCCACCGCCGCCCAGAATTTGTCCAAGAATATCTCCGAGTCCGCCCCCTAACGCGTTGACTGGGGGCTCGTTGGCATCTGGCTGGTTCGGCTGGTGGTGGGGATTATTGGGGTCGTGGCTCATGGGTTGATTATAAAAAGCACTTTCTCAATTGAAAAGCACAATTCCGGGTTGCCAGCGTGGAAATTTCGCTGTCCTTCCTCTCAAATATGACACGCTTTCGCCCCTGTATCGACCTTCACGACGGTAAAGTAAAACAAATCGTCGGCGGATCGCTTCGCGATGATGGGCAGGGCTTGCAGACTAATTTCGAAGCAACCCAACCCGCTGAGTGGTTTGCCCAAAAGTATTGCCACGATCAATTACGCGGCGGCCACGTCATCCAGTTAGGTCCGGGCAATGAGGCGGCAGCCCGGGCTGCGTTGGGGGCCTATCCTGGCGGCCTGCAGATAGGCGGAGGCATCACTGCGGACAATGCTCTGGGCTGGCTGGAGGCCGGAGCATCGCACGTAATCGTCACCAGTTGGTTATTCTCCGCCGATGGTAAATTTCTGCCCGATCGTCTCGCGGAACTGGTGCAACTCATGGGTCCAGACAAGCTGGTGATCGACCTCAGTTGCCGCCGCCATGGCACCGAGCCGACTTGGAGTGTCTATATGAACCGCTGGCAACAGCGCACTAATTTACCAGTGAATGAGGCCACCCTGGAAACGTTGTCCAGCTCCTGCGCAGAGTTCCTGATTCATGCCACCGATGTCGAAGGCAAACGCGCCGGGATGGATGAAGTGCTCATTTCCGCGCTGGCAGATTGGTCACCCGTGCCAGTGACCTACGCCGGCGGAGCGGCCAGCCTAGCCGATCTGGCCCGCACGCAGGCACTAAGCCGAGGCAGAGTGGATCTCACCATTGGCAGCGCGCTGGATATTTTTGGAGGTTCACTGCCCTACCAAGATTGCGTGCAATGGAATCTTGCAGCCGCCGCCGCTTCAGCTTAGAGTCCGACCAACCCCGCATCCTTCATCATGAAATATCTCCTCTCGCTCTTTATGTCAGTTCCTCTGCTGGCGCTGGCTGGCATTGAATTCGAACAAACCACTGTAAAAACGACCAGCAAGTTAGGGGACGAGACCGCTGACTTCATCTTCAAATTCAAAGTTACCGGAGATAAGAATGTTCGCATTACGGAACTGGAGGTCTCCTGCGGTTGCCTCGAAGCCACCGCCGACAAGGCAGAATACGCCCCGGGCGATCATGGACAAGTCAAAGTGGTCATGGCCCTTGGCTCCATCGAAGGTGAGATGGTCAAATATACCACCGTGGCCACCAATGATCCCAAAAACCCCAGCATTCAGTTGGATTGCTCCATCAACGTGCCCAAGATTTATGATTTCCAGCCCATGACTACCTCCTGGGAAATGGGGGAAGCACCCACTGCCAAGGAAGTGAAGATCACCGTGCTGGGCGAAGACCCGGTGAACATCCTGAAATATGCCTCCACTCGTCCTAACATCCAAGCAGAAATGACCGTCGTGAAGCCAGGTCGGGAGTATGTCGTGAAGCTCACCCCCAAGAGCACTGAATCTCCTGAACTCGGCCTCATCACGTTCGAGACTGATTGCAAAATCGCCAAGTATACCAAACGACAGATCTTCTTCACGATCAATCGCAAACGCACCCCGCCCCCTCCCCCGACACCCGTGAAGCCTTAGGTTCCCTTATCTTTCCATGAGAAAACGAAGCCTCGTCAATTCCCTGCTGATCCTGTCGCTGATCGCCAATTTTGTGATCATCGGGCTTTATCTGAAGTATCGCCCCAAGCCTGCTGCGGCTGAGATGAAACCTGCAGGCGCGTTCATCGAAACGTCCGCCACCTCCAAAACCGGGCCCAAAATCATGATTGATAGCGGAGGTTTCGACTTCTCCGACACCAAACTTTCCGACGAAGCCTGGAAAATACCCGCGCCCGACACCTCCCCACCCCCGGCCCCGGATGCGCCATTGAATGTGGAGATCAAGTAAGCAGAGACTTGTCAACTCATCAACTCAAGCCAGCATTTGCTCCACCCAGGCTGGCACGGTGGTTCCGGCTGGGCCAAGTCGCGCTTCGTGAAAGTCACCCGAAACATCGCTGGCTTCCAAGTTGAATTCCAAGCAGTGCGCCCCCGCACGCCGAGCTTGGCGCACGAATCCCGCGGCAGGATAGACTTTACCTGAGGTGCCAATGGAAACAAATAACTGCGTGAGTTCCAGCCGAACGGTGATCTGCTCCATATAGAGCGGCATTTCTCCGAACCAGACAATATCCGGCCGCAGCCATCCCGCCCGGGCACATTTCAAGCACTTGCTGGATGGCCCCAAGTCCTCATCCCATTCCATCACCCCTTCGCAGCGCAGGCAGCGGGCCTTGAGCAGTTCTCCATGCATGTGCCATACCTCTGGGCTGCCGCCACGCTCATGAAGGTTGTCCACGTTCTGGGTCACCAAGGTCACGGTGCCATGCTTCCACGTCTGCTGCAGCCGCGCGATGGCTTCGTGGGCCGGGTTCGGCTGCACTGTGGGGAGTTGCGCCCGACGCAGATTGTAAAATTTCTGCACCAATTCAGGATCGCGTT
This sequence comes from Verrucomicrobiales bacterium, assembly GCA_031411295.1. GTDB lineage: Bacteria > Verrucomicrobiota > Verrucomicrobiia > Verrucomicrobiales > V1-33 > JAGNEJ01. The sequence continues at coordinate 38,237 of JANOAV010000008.1, forward strand.
CAAACCCCTCAGGCGAGGCCACATCCTCCACCCGATGTCCTTCCCACAAGCCATCAGAGCCACGAAAGGTTGCCAGACCAGACTCTGCAGAAATGCCTGCGCCGGTTAAAATGACAATATTACTTATGGATGCGTTTGGAGAATCGGACATGCCAATCCTCTAGCCCAGCGCAGACAGAATTCAAGCCCCGTCCGTCACAAGGCTAAGTTAGGATCCACATCGGTGGTGAGTGGAGAACTCTCTCCCCGCTGCCACCGCAGGGCGCCCACGAAGGCAATCATCGCTGCGTTGTCGGTCGTGTGTTTTGCTTCCGCCAAATGCAGCTTAAATCCAGCTTTCGCGCAGGCCACAGTGAACGCCGCGCGCAGTCGCTGATTGCAACTCACCCCACCACTAACGCTGATTTCCCGAACCCGCACTTCCCTGGCCGCTCGCAACGTCTTCGCCACCAGCACCTCCACGATGGCTTCTTGAAATGAAGCGCAGAGGTCTGGCAAATGATCAGCCAGCTGCCCCTCCAGCTTCGGCAGCAAATAGAGCAGACTCGTTTTCAGCCCACTGAAGCTGAATGTCGCATCGCCACTATGCAACATGCTACGGGGAAAAGGATACGCCGCTGGATTCCCCTGTTCTGCCAACCGATCAATCTGCGGGCCGCCTGGATAAGGCAACCCCAGCATTTTCGCAGCCTTGTCGAATGCCTCACCTGCCGCGTCGTCCCGCGTCCGGCCCAGCACCCCATAATCCCCCACCCCACGCAGATGAATCACCATGGTGTGCCCGCCGCTAACAATCAACGCAATCCCCGGAGTCACGCTGCCAGCATCGCCAATAAAGGGCGAGAGCAAGTGACCTTCCAAATGATTAATCGCCAGGAAAGGCTTGCCGCACGCTAGGGCCAGGGCCTTGGCCGTGGTGTTTCCCATCAGCAGAGAACTAACCAGTCCCGGTCCCGCCGTGGCGGCAAAGGCTTGCATGTCGGATAGTTTTAAGCCCGCATGAGTCAGCGCAGCCTGCACCAGCGGCTCGACATGGAGGATATGATTCCGCGATGCCAACTCCGGCACCACTCCTCCGTAGGGCCGATGCAGTTCGATCTGCGACGAAATCTCGCTCGCCAGCACGCGCCCCTGCCCATCGCAGATGGCCACGGCAGTTTCGTCACAACTTGTCTCTAACGCTAAAATCATCCCCTCACCATTACCAGATGAGCGGACAAATCAATCTCGAAGAGCAGATGGGCACGCACCTGCATTACGGACGCACCACCTGATTCAACGCCGCAATTTCCTTATCCTTCGCTTCAATCAACGGATCGAATTGGGGGATTTCCACCCCGTTATTCCCCTGCTCATGCTTGCGGGAGCCGAAGAGGTAAATTTCGTTCTGCGGACGATGGCGGTTGAACCAGAGTTCGTTCTTGGCGATCACCAATGCACGGAGTTTCTCAGAAGGTTTCTGATCTGACTTTGGCGAGGCAACCAACGCACGCGCCACAATGGGCGCAATGGCATTGTAACCAGCTTCCGTGTAGTGAAGGCCGTCATTGGTAAGCCTTGGTCGAACCGCACCAGCAACAAATCCTGCCAACTCAGCATTTAGATCGATGAAATTCAACTTCCTCTCCTCTGACAGCTTTTGCACCGCTTTGCCCACCGCACGAAGCTGCTCATTCCTAACCTTCATCAACTGCTCGTGCAGATTACTCGGTGGGAGCTTAGCGATCGCAAAAAGCTCCCCCTTGGCCCCTTCGGCTGGAGGCGGGGAAATGAGCACCACCTGCTTCGCCCCACCCTGCCTAATTAGATCGATTAGCTTGCCGTAGTCTGCGATGAAATTTCCCAGTGCCGCCTCACCATCCGCTGCCACGGCACTGCCATAGCAACAGAAAACCACCGTGGGCTTCACCAACTCCAGATTAGCCTTCAGCCGCTGCTGTCCCTCCGCCGGTGGGCCGAAGTAGCTGCGGGCTTGTTCATTTGGGGTATTGCCACTCCATGCCAGATTGCGGAAACGCAGGGTTTTGCCGGGATTGTTCGCCAGGATGGTGGACTCGATGTAGCCATAGGTCCCTTCGCGTTCCATGAAGGTATCCCCAAGGAATACCACCGCATCCCCCTCAGACAGCGCCACAGGGACGGCTAGGGTGGTGTTTGCAGCAACAAGGAAGAATAGGAGCAAGCGGATCATGTTCCAATCTGTAGCCACCATTTGCGGAGACGCAACGAGAGGCATTGACAACCCGTATCTGCGTTGAAAGATGCGGACTTCATGAAATACGCGCCCATTCCACCTGAACTTTTCGTGCAAAACCGTCGGCGGCTGGCGGATATGCTCCCCAAGAACTCTATCGCCATTATCCACTCGGCAGACATCATGCCGCGCAGTGCGGACGGAACCATGCCTTTCATTCAGAACTCTGATTTGTTCTACCTAACCGGAGTAGATCAGGAAGACAGCGTGCTCGTCATCTTTCCTTCGGCCTTTGAAGAGAAACATCGGGAAGTGCTGTTCCTCAAAGAAACCAATGAGCACATTCGCACCTGGGAAGGCGACAAATTAACCAAAGAGCAAGCCCAAGCCACCACCGGCATTAAAACCGTGCTTTGGAACGACGAATTTCCGCAGACCTTGCGTAATCTCGTCATGCAAGCAGAGACCATCTATCTGCCGCTCAACGAGCATCTCCGTGCCGTTCTCACTGTAGAAACGAGCGAAGTGCGCTTCGCCAAACATTGTCAGGCCATGTTTCCGCTGCACCGCTATGGCCGACTCAGCCCCCTGCTCTACGAACTCCGTTGCGTGAAATCAGATCATGAAGTTGCCTTAATTCAAGAGGCCTGTAACATGACGGGCCGTGGCTTCCAACGTCTGCTTGGTTTCGTGCGCCCGGGCGTGTGGGAATATGAAGTTGAGGCAGAACTCGCCCATGAGTGGATGCGCCGACGCAGCCGGGGCTTCGCCTACCAACCAATCATTGCCAGCGGGGTCAACGCCTGCGTCCTGCATTACGTGACCAATGACCATCAATGCAAGGATGGCGACCTCCTCCTGTTAGACGTAGCTGCCGAATACGCCAATTACAACTCCGACCTCACCCGCACCATCCCCGTCAATGGCCGCTTCACCAGTCGCCAGCGCCAAATTTATGATGCCGTGCTGCACGTTATGAAAGAATGCTACAAGCTATTGAAACCAGGCACCCTGCTCTTGGATTATCAAAAGCAAGTCGAGAAGATCATGGAGGAGCAACTCCTGCGCCTCGGCCTGCTCAACGCCGAAGAAGTGGCCAAGCAGAACCCGGACAAGCCCCTGCTGAAGAAATATTTCCCTCACGGCACCAGCCACCATCTAGGCCTCGATGTCCATGATGTCTCCCCGGCAAACTACGCCCTGCGCCCCGGTATGGTCCTGACCGTGGAACCCGGCATCTACCTCCGCGAGGAAAATCTGGGCGTGCGCTTGGAAAACGACGTCTTGATTACCGAGCACGGACTCGTCGATCTCATGGGCCACATCCCAATTGAAGCAGAGCAAATCGAGGACCTCATGAACGCTTAAGATCGGACTAACATAGGCTGGCGTCATAAAGTTTGGAAAAAGTGACTTTTCTGGTTGCACCGCATCGCAAACCGCCTATTTCAGTCCTCCCGCCGATTTTGAAGTGTCTCGCACACTCAGTTCAGCAAGCGCGGTTAGCTCAGTTGGTAGAGCAGCGGACTTTTAATCCGTTTGTCCCGGGTTCGAGCCCCGGACCGCGTATCTTTTCAAATCAGCCTCCAATAAAGATTAAGTCCATTCCAAAAACCGCGAGTGGCCACAGTCGAGTTGCACCAAAATGCACCCAAAGGCGGATTATAACACGAATTTAAGCGCCTGCGTTTTTCCGTAACCCTACGACCGGTTCGCTTCCCCGATGCTTCGACACTGCCGCGAAACAGGCAAAGCTCCCGCTCCAGTAAGGGAAAGGGATTGGCCAAGGAGTTGCAAATCATCCACTCCGCCTCCCTCTGCTGAGCGCTTGTCAATTTAAAACGCCGCCAAGGCCAGTAACGAACTACCGCTCATTCTCAGGGTTTCCCGGCTAAAAGAGCCATCACAAGCTTTCGGATTTGCTTGCGATGCTAACTATCTCTAACCCAAAAGATTAGCATCGCTAGTGGAGATGCGGTGATCGAGAAGCCTGGAAATGACTTTTGATAATTTGGGGCAGCGCAGACAGTTTCCACGGTTTGACTAAATAGTGGTTGATCCCGGCAGCTTGGGACCGCTGGAGATCATTCTCTCGGCCATAGCCGCTCATGGCGATGATTAGCGCATCGGCCAGGGCTGGAAGTTGGCGAATCTTCCGGGCAACTTTGAATCCGTCCATACCCGGCAGACCAATGTCCAGCAGGATGATCTCAGGCAAAAACACTCGGGCAATTTCCAGGGCAGCAGGGCCTGTGAAGGCTACTCGAGTATCGTGTCCACTGCGCTTCTGCAAATTTGCCAGGGTGGAGGCGGCATCACTGTTGTCATCCACGATGAGCAGGCGAAACGATTCCACCGGAGCTGAAGGCTGGGCAGGTTTGCACACACGTGGAGCCTCGTATATGACTGGCAGATGGACGGTAAATTGGCACCCCTGGCCGGGACCTTCACTGTGGGCAGTGACGGAGAACGGTTGTGAGAGCTAGCGTTCGCCAGTCGCCAGAGTATGCCGGAAAATCTCAACGCAGCGTTGGCCAAGCTCCGGGCCCCAGAGGATGGCCATGACCTCGCATAAGTCACGGCCGATCAATGGTCGCGCATTGCCGAATGCGGGCATGGCGACTTTGTTGACCTGCTGCATGCGGAGGCTGCTGTCCACGACGAAATGCTAATTCAACAGCGGGAATACCAGCCGGGTGCTCCACATTCCGCTCTCGAGGCATTTGCTATGCAGGAGCGCTCCGCCGTTCGCTTGCACAGCTTGCGTCCATTCCGCCACGATGTCCGCAGACAGCGCTTGGGGCTGTGTGGGTTCCATGATTCCCAGCGCTACGTGGGTTTTATCAATTAGGCTAACTGCAGCCACGAGCGGCTTCCCGTCTGTCCGTTTCCATGCCATTTGGGTAATTTCCCGCAACACCGCAGCGATCACTTTGGCATCCAATCGCACCACGGCAGACTCGCCATTAGCTGGCCATTCGATGAGTTTTCCTTGTTCAGCAGAATTTGGTGTCTGCACTTTCCACATTTGCACCAGATCCAGCGTGCTCACCGGACTAGGCTCAGGCGGATTGAATCGCAGTAAAAGGGAGCGCAGCGTGGTCTCCACTTGGGTGAGTTCCAGTTGCATTTTACCGAGCAGGGTCTGACCGTCTTCCGTGGTGACGTCCTCCGTCAGAATCTGCAGGCCCAGATCGAGGAAATTCAGATGATTCCTCACATCGTGCGCGTGCCGATTAACCATGCGGGTGGCAGTTAGTGCTAACTCACCAGATTCATGAATTGGGGAGGTGAATAGGGGGAGAGAGGGGGCAGACATAAATGACAAAAAAATCGGGTTTCGCTTCCATGCGGATTTGAGCGCATGCTATGTGCTGCGCACCTGAACGTCAAGCTCCGCTCATATTCCCCATTTCGCATTTGAAGCGAAATCACATCCAAAAAGGACAGACCCGCGTAGGGATGTTGACTGGCGTGCTCCAGCCTCCCTAAGTCATGGAATTCCAATTACCATACAGCCTCTGCTCACTTTTTCTCCTAACCTGCTGCCTGCATGGTGGAACTGCGAGCCCAATATCCACGCCTGCTTCCGAACCACGAACTCCGGAGCCCGCGGGCGCAGTGGAGAAATTTTCCCGTCCTGCCCTGAACCTGCGTTATACCTATGATGCGGACATGAATTTCGACAAACTTCGTGGAAGGCTCAGCCTGCAGGAAGCAGAGATCACGCTTCCCCTATCGCCATTGGTGACGGGGGAATTGACCGTGCTGAGTGATCTCTATTATCGCTCCTATCAACTCGACGTGGATACCCCAAGTTACAAGGCAGACTTGGATCTTCAGGGGCTGAATGACTTCCTGAATCCCCAACCTTACCTGGAAATGATGCCGCCCTGCCTGCCCGAGCCGTGCGCGCTGAACCTCCTGAGCGGAGGTGCTGAGATCGCTGGCGGGCTTGGTGTCTTGATCCCGAAATATCGAGGCACTGCTGGCTGGGGTTTAATTGCGCTGCTCATCGCAGTATTTCCAGCCAATCTTCATGTGGCACTAAATGGATGGCCGGGTGTAAATCTGCAGCCGTGGGTGCTCTGGGCTCGACTCCCGTGTCAGCTTCTTTTCATTGAATGGGTGTATTTCACCTGCCTCACCAATCTACGCGCCAAAGCCGCTTGGAAGCGATCTCCGCAAAATAATTATTAGTGCAACTCCCCTCATGAAACCTGCTATCCGAGCAACCTCTGCCGGCCTCACTCGTGCGCTGTTAGCCGTCCTGACTTTCATCCATCTCACTAGTTGTGCCATCTACCATCCAGCCCATCGGGGCGAACGAGTTTACCGCAATGTGCAATTTGCCGCACCAGAGGGACATAGTTTGGCGATGGATCTTTATGTTCCACAAACCGCCAAACCAGCTCCAGTTGTTATCTGGATCTTCGGTGGCAGTTGGAAGCGTGGCTATAATTGGTATCATCTAAATGTTCGGGAACTAACTAGATACGGCATCGCAGTGGCGGCCATTCAATATCGTATGAGTGACAAATTCCCCTATCCTGCACAATTGGAGGATTGCCGATCCTCCATGGCTTGGTTGCGGGAACATGGAAGCGAATACGGAGTCGATCCAGAGAGAATCGGAGTTACCGGAGAATCGGCAGGTGGTCACTTGGCCGCGCTTCTGGGAACGGTGGAAGGCCACCCTAGCATCAAGGGGGTATTTGCCCTTTACCCACCCACGGACCTGGTTGTCATGGGGCGCAAGTATGCTAGCCCCAGCAGGTTGAGCGATATTGATCGCCTGTTAGGTGGCCCGGTGGAGCAGAAACTACAGTTGGCCGAAGACGCCAGCCCGGTGCACCACGTATGTCCCTCCTCGCCACCATTTCTCCTGATGCACGGAGATCAGGATACGCTGGTGCCCATCTCCGAGAGCGAAAATTTACGACATAAACTGGCTGCCAACCATGTGCCGGTAAAGCTCATCGTCGTGCCAGGGAGCCCCCATTGGTTTGACCTCGATCCAAATCAACTGGAGGCAGTGGCATCGTTTTTCCGCGAGCATTTCGGTCATTGAAATTCAGGCGAACCGGAGAGCACGATACCAGAGCTCAAGCCGCGTGCAGATTGTCGGAGCACTCGATTTTGCCATCCAGCGCCACGCGAAGCATCGAAAGCCCCCGCCGCATCCAAGACTTCACAGATCCCAAGGGCTTTGCCAGTCGCGCGGAAATTTCCTGCTGCGTCATGCCGGAGAAGAAGGCCAGACGTAGGATGCTTTTTTATTGACTGGGCAGCGCGTCCAGCTCGGCCGTAAGTAGCGCAACTTCATCCGCGTGAAGCCCCGTATGGGCTGGCGTGTGTGGAGGGATCTCGTTTACTTTTAAATCCACATACTTCCTGTGGGTGGTGTGCCTGCGCAACTTGTCGGTGGCGGCATTCCGGGCGATGGTTAGCATCCACGCGATGGGCTTACCCTCTTCCTTGCGATAGCCGCCAGCCTTGGACTTCAATTTCAGAAAAACATCATGCAACACATCCTCCGCCTCCATGGCGTCGTGAAGTTTTGGAAGTAGCACGGAAAACATAATGGAGGAGTGACGGCGGTAAAGTTCACCCAGTGCGGCAGGGGAGCCGCTGGCCGTAAGTTCCATGAGTTCTGTGTCCTCCAGCACGCTGATGGACGGAGCAGTCGAAGACATTTGGTGGTTGAGCTTCATTAAGTGGGAGTGGTAAAATGGGTCCGTGGAAATTGGTGTCCTTCGGCGTCCTTCACTTTAGCATCGGCTATGCCATCTAACCTATAATGGGCTGCGTTGCTTATGGGAGTAGGGGACTAGGCATTCCCGTGATTTCGCTCGGCGGCCGGAGGTCATGCAAAATGCATTCCGTTCACACCCCCATAGTGCAACTTGCCTTCCTTTTACGGCCACAGGACTGCCGTTGAAATTGAGTGCAGGCCAGCTCGGACACCGTCGCAGGGGTGCGGAATTAGGCGAATGAGGCGGTTCACCTCCCATGGCACGCATATTGCAGAGCATCGTGGACTATCACTAAGAACCCTTCCTCATAACATAACCTAATGAAACGATATTTCTGCACCTGCGGGCAACCGTTGTTTTTCGAGAATAGCACCTGCATCGCCTGTGGCGCGCTGGCTGCATTTGATCCCGTTGGTGGTGACATGCTTTCGTTGGAGTATGGCGCAGACGGCCTCCTGCGCGAGGTTCAGGACGGAAACGCTGCTCCGTGGAAACTATGTCAGAACGCAAACCAGTGCGCCTGCAATTGGATTGTCAGCAACCAAAGCACCAGCCTTTGTGAAGCGTGCACCACCACGCGTGCCATTCCTGACCTCTCTGTGCCTGGAAACTCAGAACTCTGGACGAAGCTGGAAACTGCCAAACGGAGGCTCTTGGAAACATTGTTAGACCTTGAACTCTGGGGACCCCATTCACGGATTATTCCCACGCTACCGCTGACCTTCAACTTCTTATCTGATTTGCCGAACGAGCCTGTTCTTACTGGCCACGAGGATGGATTAATCACCATCAACCTCGCAGAGGCAGATGATGCTCACCGTGAAAAACTCCGCGCCAGGATGCACGAACCCTACCGCACCTTGCTCGGTCATTTCAGGCACGAAGTGGGTCATTTTTACTGGGATCTGCTCATTCAGAATTCCCCTCTGCTTCAAGAATACCGTGCCCTGTTTGGAGATGAAACAGTCGACTATCAAACTGCGATGGCAGAATATTACAAGAACGGACCAGCACCCGATTGGCCGCAGAGGCTAATCAGCGGTTACGCTAGCATGCATTCGTGGGAGGACTGGGCGGAGACTTGGGCGCACTATCTTCACATCACAGACACGCAGGAAACCGCGGAGCAATTCGGGGTCGCCTCCAAACTGAGCCTAACGCCGGTGGAACCGGGAGCATTTACCGGCATCGCCCAAGGGACCCAGAAGGACAGCGTCCGTTTTGCCGCCAAGATTCAGCATGCTTGTGAGACGATGATGCTGACCAATGAGTTAAACCGTTCCATGGGCTTGCAAGATGCTTACCCGTTCGCGCTGCCTCTTCCTGTGATGAAGAAAATGTTCTTTATTGAGCGGGTGATACAACTTTCCATCGGTTCCACCGCAGCAGCCCACTGACCACTCCCGATTGCCAGCGAACAAAAGCGAACGGGCAGAGCGAAAATTCGCTCTGCCCGTTGCTTTATTGCAGTCTAACTAACGACCGATTCACTAAGCCTCCAAGGTTACCAAACTTGATGGCTGCAAATTGAACGGGAAGGTCTATGCGTCGGATTCAAAAAAATTCCAGAAATAAATTTTGTCGGATGCTGTTCCTATTTCTTTGTTTTGGATGATGCCTCCTGAGCCCGGTCGTGCCGGATAATTTTCCACGCCAGCGCGGCTGCGCCCGCACTCGCAGCAATGAAAAAGAGCATTGCCAGACCCGGATAGCCCCAGAGGGTAAATGAGGTCTGCACTCGCATCAGCAATGCTGCGCCAACAATAAGGGCGGCAATGATAAGGCCAAGGGTGATTCGATTGGCGATCTTCTGGAGGGTGCTCACGATCAAGTTTTCATCAATCTGGCATATGCTTTCTTGTCGTCCGCTGACTTAACGTCGTTCATGGATTCGCCATATTGCTTGGCGATCCGGTGGAGAAGATTAGCGTCAGTCGGACGCAGTTTTTCGGCAGCCAAAGTTTCGTTGCAGCATCCTCCGCGCGAAGCGTGGGACTAATGGCGAGACAGGAAAAGCAGGCGAGCAGGAGAAGGTAAATTTTCATGGATTTATTTACGCTGGCAACACAACGGTCTCAAGTCCCGAGTGGATGCATCCTGCCAACCACTAAATGGCTGTTCGCGCAAGCGGCAACGCTCGGAACATTGCAATCCGCCATTTTTATCAGGCAAATTGCAAGTTCACAAGCGGCCCTAATTAGCTCGCTGAAAATCCCTAAATGCTTGCAAGGCTGTATCCATAAGTCCTTCATGGGTGTCAGGACTAACTGAAGTCGCATTGGCACAAGCTCTGCAATAGCTATTCCCGCCACGTGGCAACCAAATAGAACTCACAACCCTATGATCATTATGAAAAACACCCTACTCTTTACTGCCCTGCTTGGCACCATCGCCTTGTCTGCCTGCAAACCAGACACCACTTCTACCAAGGTGGAGCGTGCTGTGGAAAATGCCAAGAGCGAGACTGAAGCCTCTGCCAACAAGCAAATCATCAAGGGCGATTGGAACATCATCAAGGGCAAGCTCAAACAGCAATTCGGTCAACTAACGGACGATGATCTAACCTACGTTGAAGGCAAGGAGGACGAACTCTACGGGCGGCTGCAGAAGCGCTTGGGAAAAACCCGTAAAGAGGTTGAGAACCTGTTCCGATAAATCATCACCCGTAACAAATCAGCTTTAACCCGAGACTTATGAAATTCAAAACGAAAACCATCATCAGCTTGTTTACCATTGCCCTCGCCTCCGTGCTTCTCAATTCCTGCAACGCTACGGCCGGTATGGGCCGGGACATGCGCAAGTTGGGGGAGAAGATCGAGGATAAGGCTTACGAGAACAAGCATTACTAATTCATCCTGTCAGCCACCCATAACTATAAACCAGAAAGCACTATGAACACGTCTATCGAAACCCTGAAAAAAGATCTCAAAACCACCGCTGAGGATGCCGCCGATGCCGCTCCCGGATTGGGCGTCCGTCTCGGAGACTTCGCCAAAACGAACGTCGTCCAACCACTATCCAAGGCTGCCTCAGAGGCCAGCGATGCCATTTCCCAAGGCTACCGAGAAGGCAAAGAGGTGCTCAAATCCAAGCGTGACGGCGCCTCCGGTTGGATTTCCAGCAACCCGTTTGCCGGAGTGCTCATCGGGGTTGCGGTTGGAGCCCTGATTGGAGCGATTTCCAGAGGAAAATCCTAAGCTTGGCTTTGCTCCCAACCAAAGAATTCTCGGAGCTGTCCATGGTTGATCCTGCTGCACCCCCTCCCGCATCAGCTATGGGCAGCGTCCACGATCTTTTCCGATTCTTAAAGCCCAGAACAATGCTATCCACCGACCCCAATCCCATGGGCATCAAAGAAGCCATTACGGATGTGAGCAAGCGAGCGCTACGTTACATCGTGGAGTTGCTCCGGCTTGCAACTGCGGAGGGACGGATAGATCTTGCCAGGATCTCCCGATATCTTTTGGCCCTGGTAGGTGCGCTAATCCTGGCGGCTTTGGCATTCATTGCGCTGGCCATTGCCTTGGTGGTGGGGATCGCCTCAATGCTGGAGGGAAATTACCTCGCGGCAACTCTGATAGCGGGATTGGCTCTGCTCCTGCTGGCCGCTCTTGCCTTCCGAATGGGCGTTAAAGGCCTGGCGCATCATGAATTTCTTAAACAAACACGCTCTCAAATTAACCGCGATCTGCCATGAACGAACCAGCTTTGGAACTTGAACGACTGGCTGCCAACGTTGCTTCCGCACGAGGGGAACTGACGCAAAGTGTGCAGACGCTGGGTGCCACCGTAAACTTGAAAGAACGGTTTAAAACGGAGCTTGCTGAACATCCTGTTAAGTGGGGTGCCGTGGCGCTGGCCAGTGGATTCGTAGCCAGCAAAGCGCTTCCCATTCTCTGGCGGTTCACCCGGAGCAGTGTGGGCTTAACGTTGCTGCGGGGATTGAGTGCCAACATCATTCCGTTGACCGCGTTGATCACGGAGCACATGCGCAGCACCCGGGAATCCACTAACCACGATCCTTAGCCCATATGAACGCCCCGCGTTACGCCAATCATGTTGCCGTTACCTTTGCCGCCAGGCTGGTTTCGGCAGTCCTCATCTGCTGCATCCTTCACTTTACGCGCTCCATTTTGATTCCAATCGGGGTGGCTGCCTTGATTGCTTTCATGTTGGGACCCGTAGTGAAGCGCCTTCGCAAATGGCGGCTTCCACATGGTCCTGCGGTTGGAATTACCGTGGTTTGTTTCTTTGCAATTTTAACCAGCATCGGCTGGCTCATTGCCGGCCAATTGGGGGCTATTTCCAGTGAGATTCCACGTTATCAGGAAAACATCACGAGCAAGCTAAAGCGCTTCCATGAGTCCATGCGGGGCGGCACCATTGCCAACCTGAAGTCCACCATCGACACCGTTGCCGAGGATGTAAAAAGCCAGGATGCGCCCGCCGTCATAGCTCCGATTCCCGTTTACATCGCCCCCACGAATGCTGTGCTGGGTTTTGATAAATTCAGTGCCATGGGGACCCTTGTGCAACCCTTGGCGGCCCTTTTCTTAATCATTGTGCTAGTAATCGTCATGCTCCTGAAGTGGGCGGATCTGCGTGGGCGGATGGTGGGGTTGATCAACCAAAATTTAACCGCCACCACCCTAGCCTTGGACGATGCAGGGAATCGCATTGCAAAGTATTTGGGCACGCAACTCCTCATCAATTCGTGTTTCTCGGTCATCATCTGGCTAGGACTTACCATCATTGGCGTGCCGTATGCAGCCTTGCTTGGGCTGTGTGCCGGACTGCTTCGGTATATTCCATATTTGGGCCCTCTGGCCGCAGTGGCACTCCCCTTGGTGATTAGCATCACCACCTCTGAAGGCTGGAGCCAGGTAGCGGCGGTTGGCGGCATGTTTGCAGTGATCTATATCCTGCTGAGCAATGTCATCGAGCCGTGGCTCTATGGTTCTAGACTTGGTGTCTCCGGGATTGGCATCGTGCTCGCAGCAGTTATCTGGACCTTTCTTTGGGGGCCCGCCGGTTTGGTTCTGGCGTTGCCGCTCACCGTGTGCCTCGTTGTGCTAGGTGAGCATGTCCCGTGTCTTTCGTTCCTTGCTAGGCTTCTCAGTGACAAACCTGCCCTGCCCCAGGATATGAAATTTGCCCAACGTTTGCTCGCTGGCGACGCAGTGGAAGCCGCCGATATCCTCAACGAGCGTCGCATGGAAAACGGGCCCAGCGAATCCTTTGATGGGCTCATCCTGCCCGGGCTGGCACGTGCACGAAACGAAGCAGCGCTGGGCCATTTGGATGCCAATGCCATCGCCACCATTAACGCCGACGTGGTTCGAATTCTGAGCGAAACGGAACTTACCGCTGAGGACTTCTCAAGCGAGCACATTGGCAATGTTGGAGCGCAGACGAATTCCACCTTTGCGGTCTGGAGCATGTGCCCCATGAGTGATTGCGCCGCCAAACTGCTGGAAATGAGGCTTGGAGGCGTTCCTTGTGTGATTCAAACGTTTCCCTCATCCAGCCTCGTCAGCACCGTAGCGAAGGTGATCTCGACCACCGAGCCATTGCCGTTGGGGCTCTGCATTATTCATTTGGACGCGCATGACCATGGCCGCGTGGTGGCATGCTTGAAACGACTCCAGACCATGGCCCTCGGCATCCCCATTCTGGTGGGCCGCTGGGGGCACCAAAATCTAAACGTCAGCGAGCGGGAGGAGTTTATAAAACTCGGGGCCACTGCTGTCATGAATAATCCCGCAGAGCTTCGTAAATGGCTCATGCCACGGGCGCTAAATGTTGCCACGCTATTACCAACACAGGAGGCGGGTGACTTGCCAACTCTGCCCCACCCCCTCGGAATCAACTAAGCTACCGCACATTGCCATGGTCGTCACTTGGTTCGCGGCACATCGTGTTGTGCGTCACAAGAACTTTGTCAAAGTTCCAACCGTTGGCATGCATCGGGTCAAGTAGGCGGTGCATAATCACAGGGCGGATCGTGCAGAATGCAGTGTTCAGCGTAATCCTCCGAAGCGCTGGAAATACGCCAACCCCTTGTGGAAAGGGAGTTTCAAGACCTTTGGCCGGGTTGGCATGGTGAATGCAAATCGTTGGTTAACATTTTATTTTTACTCATGAGCCAAGCAACTAACACCACATCCAAGATCACGCAGAAAGAATCACTAGCCAAAACAATGGGGCAACTTTGGCGTATCACCAAGGCATTTTATAAATCAGAACGTCGGCGCAAGGCCAGGTCATTGCTGGCATTTCTGTTGGTGATGGCAGTTGCCAATGTGGGAATCACCGTGCTGGCGAGCTACATCAGCCGGGATTTATTTACAGCCATTGAGCACCGGAATGCTGATGGCTACACGCTCGCCATGTGGAAATACGTTGGAGCCTTCGTTGTGGCCATTCTTATTAATGTTTTTTATCGGTGGGCGGAGCAATCACTGGGGCTGACGTGGCGGGAGTGGCTCTCCCAGCATTTGATAAAGCGATACTTTAACAACCGAGCCTACTACCGACTGCGCGGCTCTGAAAGCATTGACAATCCAGATCAACGGATCAGTGAAGACGTTAAGAATTTCACCCTGGATACGCTGGGCTACACTCTCATCTTTGTGAATTCCGTAATGACCCTGATAGGCTTTCTCGGAGTGCTCTGGAGCGTGTCTGCACTGCTTGTAGGTGTGGCGCTGGCTTATTCCATTGTGGGCACGCTTGGGTGCTTCATCATCGCCCGCAGGCTGGTAACTCTGCACTATGAGAAATACCAAAAAGAGGCCGACTTCCGTTATGGCTTGGTCCGCGTGCGAGACAATGCAGAGTCCATCGCTTTTTATCGGGGGGAGAAACGGGAGCACCTTGATCTCGTCAATCGTCTGTCCTCGGTGGTGGTGAATATGCGCAGCATTATTACTTGGAATCGGAATTTGGGATTCTTTCGCAACGGATATAACTATGTGGCGCTGATTGTGCCGATTATTATCGTGGCACCGATGTTTATCAGCGGTAAAATGGAGTTTGGCGTGGTGACGCAATCACTTGGCGCCTTTGCCTCGGTGCTGGGTGCGGTATCCATTATTGCAGATAACTTTGAGGGCCTGAGTTCCTATCTTGCAGGTGTTCAGCGATTGGGGATTCTGTGGGACGATCTGGATGATTTTGACGCGGAGGAGGAGCGCGTAGCTCGGGAAAGCACGCAACAGTTGGATGAGAACAGCGGTAAGATTAAGCTTTCGGCTCTAACCGTTAATACCCCAGACGGCGCCAAGCTGCTGGCCAGGGATTTGTCGTTCGAACTGGCGGCTCATCAGAGTCTCATCATCATGGGTGCCAGCGGGAGCGGCAAGAGTAGCATCATGCGCACCATCGCTGGTCTGTGGCCGGGCGGATCAGGTTCTTTGGAACGCCCAGCGTTAAATCATCTGATGTTTCTTCCGCAGCGCCCCTACATGGTTTCTGGAAGCCTGCGGGATCAGTTGCGCTATCCGCACAGCGATACCGGATTCGATGATGAAGCTGTGCGCAAAGTTGTGGCGCAGGTAAACTTGGCGGAGGTGCTCAAGCGCGTGGAGGGTGATCTGGATCGTGTGATTGATTGGACCAATGTTCTTTCGTTGGGCGAGCAGCAACGCGTGGCCTTCGCCCGACTCTTTCTCCGTCTCCCAAAATTCGCGTTTCTCGACGAAGCTACGAGTGCACTGGATGAGGATAACCAGCGCCTGATCTATGAACTCGTGGCGCAGTCGGGCATTGGATTCATCAGCGTGGGGCATCGGGAAAGTTTGGTGCAATTTCACCACAACGTCCTGTTGTTGAAACCCGGAGGCGCTTGGGAAATCCGGTCCGTGCCATGATCGTGCATATTCGCCACATCAGCTCGATTCACCGTGCAATTCGCAATTCGAGCACTGCCGTCAAAATCAGAACTGCTGGGAGCAAAAATCCCCTCTCCCTTTAAAATAAAGGGTTGCAGCGTGCGAAGCCCTCTGGGGCACGGTTTGTGCAGTAAGAATATTACATGATCACCACATTCATCCATGCCGCACCACCCAACACCGCACACGGAAAATCACCCCTCACTGGGCGCTCAGCGATCCCTCCACTTTCACCCAAAACTACAACCATCAATCCAAACTCGCTTATGAAAATCCTGCAAAATTCCAACGCTAGAAATAAACAACGTGAGTCAGGTAAAGTCGGCTGGGCACTCCTCTGGCTCATCGGAGTGCCGCTCCCAGTGCTCATCGTCCTCTACTACGTCTTCGGCGGGAAATAGCACAACCGAGACCCAAAACAATCACCCTAAATAAAATAACATCATGAACCCACTAAACCATCGTATCCGCACCTTCTGCATTTTCTTGACCATTGGAGCCACCATCGGTGGCACCGTTAGTTGCGAGGAGAAGAAGGGCCCAGCAACCAAGGTGGGCGACAAGATCGATGACGCTCTGGATCGTCGTCCAGCCGAGAAAGTTCGCGACGTGGTCGAGGACATTAAGAAATAGTTCCGACTCGCATAGCGAAGGCGAGCGGGGGACTGGGATGAGGTTCGTAGTGAGACCTTCTTCCTGGGCTCCCGCTCCGTTTTTTTATTCTTATCCATTCCCTCATCCATGAAACGTCCCTCCCTTCCTCGAATTTCCCTCGTCGTTGCTAGCATATGTTTAGCCAACTGTGCATCATCATCAAGGCCCCCCAGCCTTGATCCCACCCATTTGTCCTTCTGGAAAACAGATGTGCCGGATGGCCCGCCATCTGTGACCATCAAGTTAGCCGAGCAGCGGGCTTATTTCTACAAAGGGGGGATATTGGCGGGCCTGTCACCCATCTCATCTGGACGCGAAGGATTGGATACCATTACGGGATCTTTCAAAATTCAAGAAAAGGATGTGGATCATAGGTCTTCTCTATTTGGCGCCTACGTGAATGACGCTGGTGAGGTGATTCAATCTGATGTGAATACACGGAAAGACCCCAAGCCTCCGGGGGCCCAATACGTGGGAGCCTCCATGCCCTGCTGGATGAGGATCCAGGGCGGCACAGGAATGCACGCAGGTGAGTTGCCTGGTTATCCAGCGTCGCACGGATGCATTCGCCTGCCTCAACACATGGCTGAAGCCTTCTATCACGCGGTGTCCCTGGGCACACCCGTGACCGTGGAACCCTAACTCTTTTCTTCCTGCTTCAGCAGGCCTAGCTTCTTTCGTTTCCGATAAAGCGTGGCTTGGTCAATACCAAGGATCTTGCAGGCTTCTTGGAGATTGCCGCTGGCATCGATGATTCTGCGGATGTGATTGTCCTCCAGTTCCTGGAGGGACATTAATTCGACGGGCGTGACTCCATTCACTTCTGGTTTGCTCGTCACATGAGGTCCGAATTCCCCCACCTCCAGCGATTTGCCGGTTCCCAGAATGACACTGCGTTCGATGACATTACGCAATTCACGCAAGTTTCCAGGCCAGGCATGACTGGTGAGTCGGGATTCCGCAGCCTTGGAGAATTGACGGGCCGGGCTGCGGAATTGCTTGGCGAAGAATTCCAAATAGTGATTTGCAAAGTGCAGCACGTCCTGCGGGCGCTCCCGCAATGATGGCATGCGCACGGAAATGACGCTTAACCGATAGTAAAGATCCTCTCGGAATTCACCGGCCTGCACGGCCGCACGCAGATCCCGATTCGTGGCCGCTATGATACGGATATTGGCTGGGCGTGCGGTGTTTTCGCCCACTCGTTCATACTCGCGTTCCTGCAGGAGTCGCAGTAATTTCGGCTGGATCTCCATGGGTAGTTCACCAATTTCATCCAGAAAAAGCGTGCCGCCATCAGCGGCCCGCACCTTTCCCCAGTGATCCTTCAGCGCTCCAGTGAAGGAGCCTTTGACGTGACCGAAAAGTTCACTCTGCAGCAGTTCCTTGCTCAAACTGGGACAACTGACGGTTACGAAAGGTTTGCTCGCGAACGGACTGCGCTCATGCAGCGAGCGTGCCACCATGCTTTTTCCAGTGCCGCTCTCACCCAAAATCAAAATGGTGGCCGGAGTGGCTGCTGCTTTGTTGAGCACGGCCATGGCGGAGATCATGGCTTCGCTCTGGGATTCGTAAATGGCGTTGGGTGAGGCGTGCCTTGCTTCCTCCACCTGACTTTCCAGATTCTCAATCTGCCGACCCATCTGCCGTATCTTGTTCAAGCGTGCCACCAGCGAAATGAAATGGCCGCGGGCGAAGGGTTTTTCCAGGAAATCCACTGCCCCTAACTTCATGGATTCCACTGCGAATTTCACCGTGCCCATGCCAGTAAACATAACGACGGGTAAGTTGGGGTGTGCCTTGGTGATTATTGGCAGCACTTCCAGCCCGCTTTCCTGGCCCAGGTTCATGTCAAGGATCACCGCATCCCATTTGTCCTCCTTCAAGCGTGCCAAACCATCGGTGGAATTGGACGCGCCTTCGGCGTAATGCCCCTCTTCTTCAATGAGGTAGCATGCGGCATCACGAATTGATTTTTCGTCGTCAATAATCAAAAAATCCATAGTGGGGAAATCAAGTTAGATACTGCCCGCCGGCTGCGTGTGCGCACAAAATCAGGCATGGTAGCGATTTGCAATAGTTAGAGGAGCCCTGTGGGGGGGGGTGGAGGGGCGTTCTTCACAGGGATTGAGTTTGCTCATTGAATCATGCAGTTTGCAATACGCAATGGGCAAATCACCCGGTTTAGCAGATTTGATTAGGTTCAGGACGATGGCTGAGAATCGCTGAACCCCTTTACCATGGCTGAACGCGTGCAGTAAGCCAAGGTATCGCAGGCTTTGTGCTAAAGTAACGTTCACTTACGAATCACCAGCACACGCAGCCAGCATCCATGAAATTATCCGCCCCAATAACCGGACTCGTCCTTGCAATCCTTAGTCTCGCCAACGCCGTGGTGGCGCAGGAAACCAGCCGGACCAGCGTAGGTGTGTTCTCGGTCTATTTCGAAAACGATCTGTTCGCTGGAACGGATCAACAATACACGAATGGCACGCGGCTCTCCTGGACTTCCGTAGATTTATCCAAGTTCTCCGAGGACACTAATTTCGGCTCTCTGGCAGGAGGTTTCGATGGTCTTTCCATTTTTGGTGAAGGCCGGTTTACGAAAAATGTTTCCGTCTCTCTGGGGCAGAACATGTTTACGCCCACTGATGTGCTAAGCACGGAACTGGTCAATGATGATCGACCCTATGCCGGTTGGCTCTACCTGGGCCTAGGCTTGGTGTGGAAGACCGAGAAAATTCGCAACACTGTGATTCTAAATGGCGGTGTCGTCGGTCCATGGTCCTATGCTCAGGAAACTCAGCGCTTGGTTCACGAAGCACGCGGCATTCCCGTCCCGCGCGGATGGGACAACCAGCTGCATAACGAAGTCGGCATCTCCCTAGCATGGGAAACGATGTGGCGCATCCGTGACGCCTCCTCCGGCGGATGGGATTGGGATGTGCTGCCCTACGGTGGTGCTTCGGTTGGGAACGTGGCCATAAACGCACGGCTGGGCACGGAATTTCGTTTCGGCTGGAACCTGCCGGATGATTTCGGCACGGCGGCCATCAATGATGCCGCAGCCACTCCTACGCCTGTAGAGAATAGTGAGGCGAAAAGGTGGACTTCCAGCCTCGGAGCCCATCTATTTGCCCGAGCTGAAGGCCGGGCGGTCTTGCACGACATCTTTCTGGATGGCAACACCTTCGGAGACAGCCATAGCGTTACCAAAGAGCCACTGGTGGCAGATCTGGCTGCAGGTGTCTCCGTCAACTGGCGCAACACCAAAATCAGCTACGCCCTAATCTACCGCAGTCGCGAGTTCAAAGGCCAGGATCAACCTCAGATTTTCGGCTCCATGACCTTAAGCCTAAACTTCTAGCACGCCATGACTGACACTAAAAGCGTGGATTGGAAACTCATCAGCCGCAGCAGCATTCCCGGTTCGGTTCCGACCAACAAAGAATCACCCCAAACCAAAAATGACACCATGAATACATCAATCATTAAAGGCCAATGGAACATCATCAAAGGCCGCCTGCAGAAGTCCTACGCAACGCTAACTGATAACGATCTTGCCTATGACGAAGGCCAGGAAGCCGAATTGCTCGGGCGCCTCCAAAAAGCCCTTGGCAAGACCGCAGATGAAATGCGCGAAATCATTGCGAAGCACTCACTCTAAAGTTGGGCGAGCCCATGTCGCCTCAACATCTCAACACCACTCGAACCCAAAACCATTATGTTACACTACACCATCGTCTTCTTCATTATTGCCATCATCGCTGCTGTGCTGGGCTTTGGCGCTCTAGCCGGAACTGCGGCCTACATCGCGAAGATTTGCTTCTTTGTCTTCCTGGTCCTCTTAGTTCTTTCCATGCTGACCGGAAAATCGCCCAAGATTTAATTTAAACTATCAGGGCACCATGAATCCTGTATCCAACAGCCCATTTTATGGACAATTCTCCATCGCCCTCTATGCGGAGACGGAGCTTCTGGCTCTGCTCTCCACGTGGAGCCCGGTCGTGCGAGACGCCGCATTGAAACAAGCTCTGACCGTCGGTTCGGAGCTAGGCAAAATCATTTCTGCCCGCTTGCAAGTAATCATTAACCTCATGAGTGACCGGCCCAGCGTGCATGATCACGCCACGATGGTCGCACTGTTTGATGACATCAAGACTGTCACCGCCGCGTCCTCGTCCTCCAGGGATGGTGCAACTAAGGAACTGGAGATCTTCGAAGCCGCCCGGGACATTTACCGCATCCTTGCGGAAAGTTATCGTGAGGCCGCCACTTGGCCCGATGTAGTTGGGATCGCGGAAATTGAACTTTATCTGAGCGAGAACTACCGGGACAGCACTGCGCGCCTAGCGGTTCTCAAGAGTTGCGTCGCCCACCCATTTCCGCAATCCGCAAATCCAACTGGAGCTTTCACGAAGTTACCAGATGCATCCTAATCATTCAACTTTGGAGGCCGTCGCTGCGCAGGACATTGGAGCGCCGACAATTCTTATGGCCGCGGAAGCTTCGATGCTAGGGCTTTTTTGCTCTGAAGGTTCAAACCATGTTTTCGACAGGATCACACGGATTGCGAGACTGGCCCTGCGAGTTCCCTTGGTATTGATGAGCGTGCGGGATCACCATCGGCAGTGGTATAAGAGCGTTGCCGCGGAAGATGAAATCTGGACTCAGGCGGCGGATGAGTCCCCAACACGTTCCATTTGCCAGCTGGCAGCTATTAGTGAGCAGTCGCTATGTGTCCGGAACGTATCATTGAGTCCTCTAAAGTGCGCACGGTTGGTTCCGTCTGACGCCAGTGTGGGAGCCTATTTGGCCAGCCCCATTCGCTTGCCAGACGGGCGGCCGCTGGGCTCCCTTTGTGCCGTTTCAGCAACTCCGCGCGAATGGAGTGGGGAGAATCAGTCGATGCTGGCCGATTTGGCGGCCCTCATTAACAACGAAATTAAATTGCGCTGGGAAGCAGTGCAACGCCGCAACACGGTGGTGAGTTTGGAGCCAGGAATGAGTCTGACGCTTAATCTTTTTGATCACAGTAGTGATTGCATTAAACTTCTGGATGCGGCCGGGTCCCTAACGTTTATGAATGCCTCAGGACAGGCGCTGCAGGGCGTGGAAGACATCAGTGTCCTGCTGGGCAGGCCGTGGGTCAGCATGTGGCCGGAAGCTTCCAGACCCCTAGTGGAATCATCGCTGCGAACGGCCAGAATCGGCCAGACCAGTCGCTTCAGGGCGGAATGTCCGATGTTAACCGGGGATTCCAAATGGTGGGACGTGGCCGTCTCTGGCATCATGGATCGGGATGGGAACATCCTTAGCATCCTTGCGATTTCCCGAGACATCACCCGCGAGAAGCATAACGCCGACGCGCTCCGTGAAAGTGAAACCAAATTCAAGGCGCTGGCGAATAATATTACCCAGTTCGCGTGGATGGCGGATGCCTCCGGGGAGTTGTTTTGGTATAACCAAAGGTGGTTTAACTATACGGGCACGACTCTGGAACAGATGTTCGGTTGGGGTTGGAAAACCGTGCACCACCCTGACCATGTGGATCGGGTGGTGGAGAAATTTACCAAATGCCTGACTGACGTTACAGAATGGGAAGACACCTTCCCTCTGCGCGGCAAGGATGGAACCTATCGCTGGTTTCTTTCGCGTGCCGTGCCCATCCTCAATTCCAAGGCCGAGGTCCAGTATTGGTTCGGCACCAACACAGATGTCACCGAGCAACTGCAAACAGCCGAGGAGTTGCGGCGCGCCTCCCAGGCGAAGGACAATTTCATTGCGGTGCTCTCACACGAATTGAGAACGCCGCTGAACCCGGTGCTCCTCATTGCTAGTGAAGCCATGACCAGGGAGGATCTGCCGGAGCATATCAAAGAAGATTTCAACACCATTCGAAAGAGCATTGAGATGGAGGCCCGGCTCATTGATGATCTGCTGGACCTAACTAGAATCACTCATGGGAAATTGCAGTTGGTGTCCAGCACAATGATCGTGGCCGACATCATTAATGAAACGGTCACATATCTGCGCAGTGAGGCTGCGGAGAAATCACTGCTAGTTGTTATAAATTATCATGGTGAATTTCCCGTCTTGCAAGGGGACGATATGCGCCTCCGTCAGGTGCTGTGGAATATCCTGCGGAATTCTATCAAATTCACTCCAGCAAATGGCACGGTGTCGTTGTCCACGGGGATTGTGCAGAATACGTTCAATGTTACCATCACGGACACTGGAATTGGCATGAGCGAAGATGAGATCGCCCACGTCTTTGAACCATTCAGACAAGGCAGCCATGCCGACGTGGCAGGCGTGCAGCGATTCGGAGGCCTTGGATTGGGGCTCGGGATCTCCAGGATGCTGGTGGAAATGCATGGTGGCAGTATGGCCATTACCAGTCCGGGCCGAAACCAAGGAACCACAGTGGTCCTCACCTTGCCGTTTTCGTCAACTGATCCTCAATTAATCCGGTCGCATCCCAACCTTACGGAGATGCTGTTACCCAAGGAATCGCCTCTGAATATTCTACTGGTAGAAGATCACGAACCCACTCGCCAAACCC
Organism: Verrucomicrobiales bacterium; assembly: GCA_031411295.1. Classification (GTDB taxonomy): domain Bacteria; phylum Verrucomicrobiota; class Verrucomicrobiia; order Verrucomicrobiales; family V1-33; genus JAGNEJ01. Next base: position 61,298 of record JANOAV010000008.1, read on the forward strand.
TGTCCAGACTGTTACAACGCCGGGGCCACACATTGACATCTGCCGCCACGCTCACAGCAGCGCGTCAACTAGCCAGTAGTTCCAAATTCGATCTCCTCGTATCTGACATTGGTCTGCCCGATGGCCGTGGGGACGAGCTTATGCGTGAATTACGCGTGAGTCAGCCGGATCTGCTAGGTATCGCACTGAGTGGCTACGGCATGGAGGCCGATATTCAGAAAAGCAAGCAGGCAGGCTTCTCGCAACATCTGACCAAGCCAGTTTCTCTAGCCAACCTAGAGAAGGCGCTGCGCAAAATGGGGGAGAAAATCCAGCAGCAAAATAGCTGGCCCCCACGATAGCCTGTTAGCTCATAATGCAAACCAAAGCGAGGTATTTCAGAATCATCGTTCGCAGGAAGCGCGTAGCGACGCCCAACGTCTCAAGCACTGGCAGCCTCCGGGCGGGGCAGCACGTGGAACGCGCTATGCCATTGAGTGGGGTTTGAAGGAGGACGGTGGCCTTGGCCGCCAAGGCGGTGATGAGCACGGCACGGTCCTTGGCTTTGGGAAAACCCAAGGACCTTTCCCTTATGGCGAGGGCAATTGGGACCAGTTGCATCAGGGGATGGATTTGGCTCTCCCAAACAGAGGCGGCATTCGCCCCGATTTTGGGGAGATGGCGGAGGGTTTCCTGGAGGCAGTAGCCCGGAATCCGAATCATGAGGGATGAGGCGTGGTTAGTGAAGTAGAGACTGCCCTTACAACGATTCAACTTTCAACCGGATGAAGTAGGGCTCGTTCCGTCCGTCTGGAGTGCCAATTTCGACTATGGAACTTCCTCCGGAAGGGACTCCAATGTTCATGCGCTGCGTGCCTCCCTCCAGCCATGCCCAATCGGCCACGCCGTCTTTACGGGCAATGACCGTCCATGGGGTGGCGAGAGCGCTGGTGCCCTCGATCTTATAACGGATGTCCGGGCGGGCAGGGGCGGGCAGGGTGAATCTAATCCAGCCGCGGCCGCCTTGGGTGGTGCCTTCGGTGACGGACCCGTTGGATTTTCCTGGGGTCAGATTCAGCGCATACTCGGCGAAGTTGCTCAGGCCATCGCCGTCAGGATCACTGTCGGGTAGGGAAGCCACGCCGGAGCCAGGGAAGTTTGTGGCATACCAAGAGGTGTAGGCTGCCCCGGTCGGGCTGATGACTCCACTTTGCCGGATGCTGCCGTCATCTCCCACGGTGATGATGGTGTTGTTAAAGAACGTGGCGGCGTAGCGGTCGGTAGTGGTGCCAGCCGGGTAGGAATACCACGTCTTGCCGTCCAATGACATGACATCCACGTCAGCATTGGAGTTGTTCCGGTCAATGCCCGCCAGAAAGTAGATTCCGGATCCGTAGGCGTAGGCCTCCAAGTCCTCCGCGCTGGTGCGTGCAATGGTGAAGGTAGTGGCATTGTCCGTGGAAACGAGGAGATTTGAATATGCGCCATTGGTGACGAAGCGGTCATTAAGCCAAGCGTTTCTGCGCACGCTCTGCGAAGGAGCCAGCCCGAGATTGGAACTGCGGGGATGCCAGTTCAGGCCCTCATAGGAAATCCAAGCCTGGGCATTATTATTCGTGGCGGAAGTGACGCCGGTCATCAGGAAGGTAGAGCCGCTCCATGACAAGCCGTCAAACCTGTAGGGGGCGAAGGGTGCGATGTTAGAGGAGCCCCATGTGACGCCATCGGTGGAGGTGACGACTTCACCGGATTCCCCAGCGGCGACATACCTGCTGCCCACGGCAATGGCGCGGAGAGGCTTGCCTCCTGTAAAACGCGTGGTCCATGTGGCACCATCTGGAGAAGTGAGGACTTTCCCCACCCAGGCGTTGATGCCGAAGTCATAGTCTTTTCCCACGGCGACGAATTTGCTGCCGTCATGGGTGATCGCTGCCATGTGCACATTATTCCCGAAGGTCCCGCTGTTCCAAGTAGCTCCGTCGGTTGACCAGGCGTAGGGACCCTTAAACACGCCAGAAGCCCCCTCCCCCACGGCGACCACCCGGCCTCCGCCTGAGGCGATGGCGGTGAAGCGGTCTGTAACTGGGGTGGTGCGGCTGGTGAAGGTGCGTGCGGGATCAGAAACGGTGATGTTGTGATTCAGGGTGGCCATGCCGCCGCGCTCATCCAGGACCCGGAGTGTGATGGACTGAGAAGTGCCGAAGTGGAAGAACATGGCGCTGGTGCCGCCCTCCTGCATGTCCACCTGCAGGCCGAAGTCCCAGACATAAGTGAGGGGATTTCCATCGGTGTCCGTGGCACTTGCGCGGAAGGTGGTCACCTGCCTGGCGGAGCCGGTGGCAGGAGCCGAGGTGAAGCTCGGCACAGGATTACTGTTGGTCGGGTAAAACGAAGCACTGCGGCGGACAACGCCATTGTTTTCCACACTCAGCATCCGCCCAGCTCCGTAAACCATCCGATTGGCATTGCGCCCCACATCGGCATTGCCGCGGGACCGCGCCCATTTGACGCCATCGGGAGAAACCAGCAGCGCCCCCGGCTGGCCGTTCAC
>JANOAV010000009.1:0-5755 GCA_031411295.1 Verrucomicrobiales bacterium
CCCAATACCTCGGCGTTATTGATGTCCAGAGTGATGGTTCGGCTTGTGTCGGTCATGGTATAGGCGGCGGAAACCGTGTAATCAAACGCTTGGGTGATCGTGGTGGTCCCAGAAATTTTCTTCACCTGACCATCCCGGTAGGATTCCGTTAGCGTGGCCACGGTGTTATCCGTGAATTGCTCCGTGACATTGTGATTGCCAGTGGCGGGGGTGCCAGCCCCGTAACTCGTCAATTTTCTGAGCCCGGTGACATCCTCCGTCGCCACCACGCGCCCTGCTCCGTCGAATTCCTCTTTGGAAGTCCGCACCCAGCCGCCGATTGGGGCATTTGCGGCATCAACGGCGGATCTGGAAGTAGTCAAAACATATCCTTGGAGTCCACCGGTCCGGGGCGCGTAGGCCATTTGGGTGAGTTGCCGCTCAAAGCCGATGGAAGCGGTAGTGCCGGGAATGGTGAAATCATGACGCGGCTCCAGAATCGAGATCAAGCGACCGAACGCATCGTAAGTTTTGGTTTTAGTAACCCCTAATTCATCGGTGGTGACATGCACGTAATCGGTAGCATAGGCATGGCTCTCCAATACGATGGCATCATTCAGCACGGTGCTTAGCAATCGTCCCCGGGAGTCGTAGGTGTATTTACGGTGGTCCAAGGAATTAGCGGTGGTGCCAGTGACGATGAATTTCTCTGTCATGCAGATCCGTCCTGTGGCCCGCTCAGTGACGGTAATGGTTTTGAAATGCGGCTCAAGATCAGCGTCCGCTTCCGAAATTTCAACGTCCAGTGGTTCGCCTAGGGAATGGGCCGTGGCGGATCGATTGTAATAAGGAAAGCTACCATTCAACGTGCTGGTCACATGCGCTTTGGCGGTGAACGAAATCCGATTGTCAGGGTCCGAGGGATCGGTCAGACCCTTTTTGAGTTGATAAATGGCGACTGGTTTGCCAGCCGTCGCTACGTCCGTGCTTAGGTCTGAGACGGTGGCGAAAAAATCATTACCACCTGCACCAAAAAAACGCTTGGTGACGCGGCGGGAACGATTAGACGTGAGCGTGGTGATGGACTTACTAACAATGACCCCAGCCACCCATCGCGTGTCCGTAGTCGTTAAAGCACCGGCTGCCTCCGTGGTTTCCACCTCCGTGTAGTCAGCGCTCGTCTTAAGCGCTTGCAGGTCCGCCACCGCAGCCGTGGCGGCTGGAGCGGCCGAATCTTTCCATGGTCGAATCGTGATTTTCCTTTCTCCATCGGTGACAGGTTCTTCGAACTCTGCTTGCCAGTTACCATCCGGTTCCTTGGTGAGTTTACGCAGGCCATAGTTGATATCTTGATTGCTGGTCACGTTCCAGTAAGTATGCTCGGTGACCAAGTCCGTCCCACCCGTTTTGATGACACTCCGCACCACTTCCTCCCCCCAAGGCAGGAGCTTGATGGTGTTTACTTTTTCCTTTAAAACCGTATTCACCCCGCCCACGACATAGGTGGTCTTGATGGTGACCACGCGCTCATCGGGATTAATCGTCAGGCTGCGAACGCTGCGGGATTCTTCCTTGAGGCTGGGAGAGGCATTTCCGCCCCATGAAGTAATCACGAGGCCGTCGGTATAGACATTTCCGCTGTCTGTATGTTGTCCCGTCCATGTGGTGACGGTCTTAAGCACAGAGGCTGAGTCTATCTCGACTGCTTTATATCCGGTGGTATAACTAACGGTATCAGGACTAGTAGCAGGAGCCAACACTTCCAAGGTGGATTGCTTCAGCGCCACACTGTTGCCAGCAGGTGCATACGGAGAGCTATCGCTGAACTGCCCGATGGTGTAAGTTGAAGATACTAGAGTTCCATTTAATTCCTTCTGCACAACCAGACCGACAGGAGATTTGACTCTCCGCTCAGTGGCATTGCTCCACTCCGCTACTTTCACCGGTTCACCACCCGTTACTTGATAAGTGGCCACCTTTGTAACATCCGTCAGGGCGGCAGGATTTAAGGTGATCAAGCCAGCCGACCCTTCCGAATCAGAGCTGTGACCAAGCCAACTTTCAAAACCCATCCTTGGCGATTTATCGATGATGGCCCCAGTGCCATCCTTCGTCATATTTCCCCCGGTGATTTGAGGGCGATTCATTCCCCGGCCGTTGTCATCCTTGAAGGAGGGTGGTTGTGCCGTCCCTGGGCTGCCGGAACTTCCGGTGAATTCACTCGGAGGCCGCGTCCTGCTGCGGGTGTCTTTGGAGGTCCCGTTGGGAATGGTGGTAGTGGGTGAATCCTTCCACGTTGGCTTTTCTGTATCATCTTTGTCAGCTTCCTCATCCTTGGGACACGTTTCTTCGGCCGATTTTCCTTTGCCGGTTTTGGCGGATGATCCACTGGAGCCACCACTTAACGATTTCGTTACCGTGGAGCCAGAGGAGCCAAGCGCATGGGCTTCGTAGGTGGGCACATGGTAAGTGGGCGCACTGCCTGGGGCCAGAGTGATTTTGTCAGGGCCGATGAATAATTCGGCGGCGGTGGTTCCGTCGTAGGTGATTCTCGTTCGCTTTGGTCTGACTTCATGGGTCTCAAACATGGAACTACCCGGAGCAGCCTGACCGCAGCATTGGGACCAAAGCGATTGTGGAGTCGCGATTCCGAAGGCGAGACAGAGCAAGGGAAGCAACGGATGGGTTGGCATAATTTTTGAGTGGAGGGCCATAAAATTTAGGATTCGTGGGGCAAGATTATCGGTTCAAACGCTCGAGTGATTTGCCCAATAACTCGTGGGCCTGCTCCGTCGTCTCTGCCAACCGCGCTTTGACCAAAGCGTTTTGCTTGGCCCGCAATGGCAGCTTGGTATGCACGCCACCGGTTTCAGCGCGGACCATGCTCGCCCGGTTCGTAAACGCTGCGGGATCTGTCCCCAGCAAAAACTCCTCCAGATTCGTCAGTCCGTCATGATCGCGGTCTTGGCCCGCATCATCCCGGTTCTTACTACTCAACCCGTGTGCCAATTCCCATTCATCAGGGAGACCGTCATGGTCCGCATCGAGCAACATGCCTTTGAGCAGCTTCGTGTTAACGGCTCCCTTGGGAAGATTCATGGAGGCAATGCTGGCAGGCACCTTACCTTGTTGCTTGAGCCAAAGCGCCTGATTTTCATCAAACTTCTGCGCCCAAGCCTTGATCTGGCTCACGAGCACCTCAGTCCTCCGGGGAACAAACTCCTCTCGCACCCAATTTAGATTTCCCTCCCACTGCGACACCCCCAGCGCAGGAGTTTCATTACTGCCGCCCCAACGTGCGGCTTCTGCTGCCATGAGCGGTGCGAGCTGGGAGGCCACTTGATTCAATTGCTCCAACAGGTATCCTGGTGCCAAGGAGCCAGCCTGAAGACTTTCCAACCGTTGCACCACCTGCTTCCTGAACTCAGGTGAATGGGCCAAAGCACAAAAAGCAAAGGCGGGGCCGTCCGCTGCATTCGTCAAACGATCAACGTTGTTGAACTCAACACCCGTGCTGCGACGCATACTGAATTCTGCATCCCAACTAAGAAATTGATATTTCCCGCCCAGGCGTTGAATTAAGTAATTCCGCTCCGGCCAGTCGGCATTTCCCAGCCAACAATTCCAGAGCACGTAATCGATCAAATTTGTCTCATCAATTTTACCTTCCAGCAAGGCGATGGCTTCCTTGAGGTCACTGCCAGCCCTAGCTGCTTGCACCAATTTTTGCAAATCACGCTGCACCGCAGCCCATGGCTTAGCGTCACCAATAATCGGCGCTATCGAATTGGTTCCAACCGCGTCGGGTTCCAGTAAATCAGTCACGGTTTGGCCAGTGGCGTCTTGGGCGAAGCGATCAGCAACGTGCCGCCCCAGATATCCCGCATCGTGCTGCTCCACTGCCTCATAGACCCCCCAATAACTACCGTTGAGGAAAACATGCACATAGCTCCGATGATAAGCCGCGTAACCCTGGGCCGCCATCCAGTTATTAGCGAATGCTTCAGAAACATATTTGGCCTGCCGCCGATTCGCCATCCACAAATCTGAAAGTGCCCAGTTATCATGGGTAGGGTTTCTCAGGGCCAGTTGCTGGACCGTTCCGGGAACTCCCAGCTGATCCGTGGCAAATCCACCTTCCGCAAAACGCAGGCGCAGGCTGTGCTTCATGGTAACATCATGATAGCGGCTGCTCTGTCCCGAAACCGTAACGGCCGTAGGCACCGTGGTGGACTCACCCTTAGCGGAAATACAAACCAGGTTTCCATTGACTACCAATCCTTTCGCAGAAGCCAGAGCGTAAGCACCTTGCTCTACTGAGAACAAACTTTGGGGATCGGCGGCCAACAAGGCGATGGGAGCAGACACGATCGATCCAGCAACCGCCTCCTGATTCTCGGTTCCGCCTTGGAGGGTCCAAGCCACCCCGAAGTGCTCCTTGGTTCCATGCCAAAAACTCTGGTCAATGAATTCGGAAGGCGCACCTTCTGGTTTCACTTGGCTGGAAACCTGGGCCGGGAAAATCCAAGCCCCCGTTGCAGTGGCGCTCATCCTCCCCCGCTCGTCAATTGTGATGGCTCGAATCACGGCGGTGGTTTCAACGTTGATACTTGCGCCATAGGTTTTGGCAGCTTGGGGGGAGTTCCGGGGATCACTTCCATCAACGGTATAAAGGATTTTGCTTCCGGACGAATTCAGCGATAGTTGAAATGGTGACCCGCTGCGCCCGGAAGGTTGACTGAATATCGGCGGAGTTGGAGGCGTAACCGCCACTGCCCCAACCACATCCTTTTGGGCCATTGTCAGGCGCTCGATTTTGCTTACTCCATCAACCAGAAAGTCACGGTCATCAAAATATGGCTGCCAACCAAGTTCCTTTTCTTCGATGTTCAAAAATCCGTCATAATCGGAATCCAAGCCCAATGGATTATCGTTCTGGATTAGCAAATCGTCCAAGAAAACGGATTCCGCCGCGTCACCCATGATGATGTAGTTCTCCGTGTGGCCAATATTAGCATCTTGAAATCCGAGGTTTGCGCCCACCAACTTTCCGCCCACTTTCAGGTCCCAAATTTGACGAGCAAAGTCCTCACGCAAAGTCAGTCTTTGCCAACCAAGGGGAGTGCCCTTATCTTTGTCAACAGGCACACTGACATCAGTCTTCATCCACGTGCCGCCCCCATGCCCGTTTCCATCGGCCACCCAAAACTCACCAATCGACGGGTTATCTGGGGCTCGGAAAAATCCGATCCGCGCGCCATCGACATCAAGCAGTTCACCATCCTCCCGCTTTTGACCAGCTACGGGCATGACCCAAAAATCAACAAAAGTGACCGCTGCTGGCGGAACCGACGCCCGCAATGTAAGCTTTGCCTGACTGAATGGCGCGCTAGAAACAAGACGCATGCTTTGCTTGCCTTCATGCGCTATGCCAAAGACCACCTCTGCCTTGCCCTGCTCCACCTTCCATCCGCGCTGGCCATCAATACTACCGGGTTTCAGATCCTCAAAATCAATGCTGTAGGGCGGGACCGGAGGCGCTTCCGCCAAACTACGGCTCACCAAAGTCGACGCCAACACCCCACCCACCAATACTGCCAGCGCGCCCCTAGCCAACGCTCCTCCTCCGGTGATAACGCTTAGTGCCGCTATCCTCGGTTGCTGGCTGAACGCAGAAGAATGACCAAGGGAATCGGGAGAATTGATTTGGAACATAAGCCAGTTAGGTGAAGTGAATTTTTGAATTACTACGTCGTAGGAATACAAAATTTGCAGA
>JANOAV010000010.1:0-89366 GCA_031411295.1 Verrucomicrobiales bacterium
AGTTCGGAGCCAGTCTGCCTAGCGCAGGACGGCGTTGGCATCAACGGCGCATGGCAGGGACGCTGGCGTATGGTGATTCGTAGCGGTGGCAGGATGGGAAAATCGCGCTGGTCATCACGCGGAGCGATGATGACTACTTTAAGCCGCCGTAGTTTGGGGCTTCAGCCCGTAGAACCCTCCCCGTGAATCAGACATCTGAATTCGCTCGGGACATTTCTGCGGGCTTTCGCGAGCATTAGCCCGACAGGATCACGCGCCGAATGCTGCTGTCGGCCGGAAGGCGCCTAAAGGCTGGACACCAACGGATGTTCCACTTCCTGTCCAAGTTAATTTCGCCCCCTATTCTGTTCCAAACTCCATGCCCGGGTCCAAGAACGCACGCATCCATCAATCGCTGGGTTAGGGGCTGAAGGCATGAGGCTGAAACCCCAAAAACTACTTTCAGGGAGGACAATTTCCTGCTTCCCAAACCGGTTAATTTAGCTTCCACTGGCTGACATTCGTCGGTATTTGTTTTCAACCGTGCTTTCTGTTTCCATGAAAATTGCCATTTACCCTGGTAGCTTCGATCCCATTACCAACGGCCATCTGGATATTATCCGGCGGGCCAGCCGCTTGTTTGATCGGCTGCTGATTGCGGTGGCGCGGAATAGTGAGAAGCACGGATTATTCACCGTGGCGGAGCGCATGGAGTTGATCGCAGGGCTAAACCTGGGGCCCAACGTGGAGGTGGTCACCTTCGATGGGCTGTTGGTGGACTTCGCGCAACAGACGGAGGCATCGGCTATTGTCAGGGGGTTGCGGGCGGTGACAGATTTCGAGTATGAATTCCAGATGGCGCTGATGAATCGGCGGCTGCAACCGGAGGTGGAAACGGTCTTCCTGACGGCTCGGGAAGAATATACTTACCTGAGTTCCAAGCTCATCAAAGAGGTTGCCAGTCTGGGGGGAAACATTTCCACGTTTGTTCCTGCGGCCGTGGCGGCAGCATTGCAGGAGCGGTTGGGGAAATAGAGTCTGGTGGACATCAATGGACTGGTATCAGGGTGGCGACACCAACGCAACCTGAGTAGCTTCCGTGACCGCACGCGGGGTAATCATTTCCCGATCCACTGGCACCGGTCCGCCCTCGACTTGTTCCATCACGGCTGCGTAGGGTTTCCAGTTGAGATCCCCCAGGCGTTGCCGGGTGCCGAGCTTCTCTCCGGTGGCCTGCAGGAACGCTTTGTAAATCAACTCTGAGCAGTAGATGATTATTTATTTCACCGCCGTGGCCCGCAGGAAGCGGCGGGGATGAGTTTCCCGGGTGGCGGTGTCGCGATAGGTGACTTGTTCCAAGTTGTTGCCGAGATCGGTGGTGGTGGCGGTGGGGCTGGTTAGTGGGCTCCAGTTGGGGGCCTCGAGATCGTCGCTGGCTTCGATGGTGTAGGCGACATCAAGGGCGTTCTTGGGGCGTTTGAAAGTAATGGTGAGGAAACTGTCTGCGCCCACGGTCACGACGCTGCTGGTGGGGGCTCCGGCGGCGTTTTGGGATTTGGGATCGGTGGCGAAGGCGTATTCGTTGAAGTTGGTGAGGCCATCACCATCGGGGTCTTGTTCGAGGGCGGCGGGGAGGTTCGGATCTACCAGGGTAGGGAGTTCCGCTGCGGTGAATCGGCTGAGGCGCCAGCCTTCATAGACTTGGGAGTAAGCGGTATCTGGTGCGTTAGGGGTGCCGTTGCTAGGAGCGCTCAGTGCCCAGGTGCTGGGCAGGCTGTAGTCGGTGTAGGCGGGGTTGGCGCTGGTGGTGACCAGACTGCGATAGGTGCCGAGGGGCACGGGATACCAGTTGTTATCGTAAGTGAATTCGAGGACTTCTTCGCCCACGGAATCGACGAGTCGGAGCAGTTCTCCGCCGTTGTTGAGGCTGCCGGTAAATTCCCCTGCGATAGGGTATCCAGTCCCGTAGCGCACTTCGAATGCGCTCTGACTGGCGACGACTAAGCAGCGTTGGCCCGCAGCTAAATTATAGGGCGTGGGGAAGGTGAATTCGATGCCTTCCTCGAAATGAGCGCCCGCAAGATTCATGGTGGTGGTGCCGGTGTTGGTCAGTTCGACGAATTCGAAATCGCCCCCGAGAAGTCCGGGGAGCGCTGCGAGTTCTCCCGCCGTGGCCGGGGCGGGCTCGTAGTTCAGTTCTGTGATGCGGAGGAAATTTTGCTGGTTGGTGGCCACGCCCGTGTAGGTTTGGGTGACGACAGGGGTGTAGCCCAACGCGGGGTTGAGCGGATCGTTAGGGCGATTGAGGACCACGGTGCCGCCGCGTGCGGAAAGTTGGTGATTGTAGGGCCCAGCCACTTGGCGGTATTCGTTTACCATCGGCGTGGTGGTGCGGGAGCGGAAGCCTTGGGGCTTGTTGGCGACAATGAGTTGGTTCACGTAGGCGGCGTTCGTGGATTGGCTGGTGACGGTGCCAGCAGCGGGAATGACCGTGCCGCCTTTAAATAACATTTCCACCGAGCCACTGAGCGTCCAGCCGGAGATATCGACCGCGTAGTTGTTGGGATTACGAATGATGAAATATTCCTGGTCCTGAGTGCCAGCGGCGGGGTTGTAGTCGAGCCCTTCAATGACCAGCGGGGGATTGAGCGGTTGGCTGCTGGGGAGAGCGGCGGTGGCGGCAGGGAAACTGAGCCCTGCGCTAATGGGAGGCGTGGTGTTGAAGAAGAACGCGCGGCGGCCGGGGATAAATGGGAGCAGGCTGGTGGAGCCATCACCCCAGGCCGCATAAGGCGCGGCGGTGCCGGGGTTGGGGGGCACGGGATTGGATGAAGTGATGCGCAGGGCTTGGGGACGCACGGTGTGGTTGAGCACGTTGGCATCCGTGTAGGGCACGGCGGTTCCGCTGCCGTCCACGAAGTATCCCCAAGCACGCATATCCAAGTCCGCGTCATCCGTGCCGGTGGCAGGGTTATTTGGGTTCGGGTCGATCTGGTTGATGATACTGTTGATGCGTTGTTCCCAAGGACCGTCGGTGGCGGTGGCGGAAACAAAGAACTGATCTGCCAGGGTGCGCAGACGACGGACGAACATATTGTTCAGTTCTGGGGTATTATAAACAATGTTGATCAGACGGTTGGTGTTCACGCCGATTTGCAACGGCCCCTGGCTGTGGATGTCATCGTCGAAATAATTCTGGGTGGCATTCCAGGTATGGCCGAGGCCCAAGTCCTGATCCCACGGGAGCAGGCTCCATTCTCCAGTGCCGTGCGTGTCCCGGTAAATATAGTAATTCTTGTGCCCGAAGTCCCGGCTCAGCAGGATGGAGTGGGTGGCGAGCAAGTTAATGAGGGAAGCGAGATCGGCGTTGTCGTAGGCGAATTTCAGACGATTCGACATGCTGTTCGTGTCGGCAATGCCGGCCACGAAGATGGCGAGGTCACTGCTGTCGCCATCGTTAGGATTTTTCTTTTCCACGCTGGCATTGTTGGTCGTGATGGTGGCGGATTCCAGTTGGTTGTAAACTTTATACAGTGCCCCGGCATCGTCCAAATGTTCCCGATCCAGCCATGATGCGTTGGCGTTCTCCACGAGATCGTAGAGACCCTTGAAGGCGCCATTTTGCTGCACGCGGACGAGGGTGTCGTAGTGCGACGCGAGGTGATAGGTCTTTTCCCAAGTCCACCAGGCGACGGGATCGCGCACTTTGGTTTTGTCCGCGTAGTTAGTCAGCAGATTAACGCCGGCCGTTTCTGGTTCATCGTCTTTCCAGAGAAATTTATTGTCTTTGCTGAAGCTGAGGTCGTGGCTCTTCTTGGGGAAGCCGCCGGAGGATTGGCCGTGGAGATTGACGAGCACGTTGTCGTAGAAACGTGGCTTGGGCGGAGTGTAACCAATGCCGGGAGCGTCCTTGGACAGCGGTTGCCAGAAGAAGGAGCAGCGGGTGCCGGGATTGGTGGTGTTGGGCACGGAATTGCTGCCAGTGTTGTCGGTGCCGGTGAGGAACCAGTAGAGGACCGGCAAATTCGTGGTGCCAACCAATGTGGGCACGGCCATGGTGCCGAAGTATTGTTCGGACTCGATAGCTTGGTCCACGACGGGTGGATTGGCAGGCGGGGTGCTGATGGAAAATCCAGGGTAGGGTGGATCGTAGCTATAGTTAGGGACGGCGGCGGCATCCTTCACTTCGATGCGCCAACGGATCATTTGCCCGGCCGTCATGGCGGTGGTGGGGATGGAGGCGGTGTAAATTTTATCGTTAGCTACGAGGTCTCCGCCAGTGCCATTATCCAGCATGACGACGGATGTTTCGGTGCCGTATTGGATGCGATATTTCAGGGTCACGGGATCCACGGCTGCGAGTGCATTGAGCGTGCTGGAAACTTTGGTGGTGATGAGCAGCGGAGCACTCCCTGCGCCCCCCACGGGCTGGGCGGGTTTGTCGGTGGTATCACTGATGGATGCGCCGACGGCGGTTTTGATGGGTGAGTTTACCAAGCCACGGGTGGCAGTGGAAAGATACCCAGTGCCGGAGATGACGTAGGTATCGATCTCGAGTTGCGGCCGCAGCAGGGCATTGGCATTGCTGGCGCTGCTGTTGAGCAACTGGAAAGCCAGCACGTTGGTGCCGGAGACCAACAGGCTGGGTCCGTTGGCAGGAGTGGTGGTGGTGGCGGTGCCTGCGGTGCCGTCCGTCTTGTCGGAAGTGGCAGCACTGTTCCAGAGTAGTGGGGAGGGATCACGATCGTTGGCGATTTTGGTGCCGTTTAAGTAAGCCACATAGCCATCGTCATACTTCACTTTGACCCGCAGCGCGCTGATGGATCCGCTGGGTGGAGTGAAGGTGTAGCGGATGAAGCAGGAGGCGTTGAGGTTAAGCATCATGGTGCCGACGTTGCCACCGGAACCAAGAATGCCGGTAAATGGACTCCCGAAGCCGAAGCCCGCTCCGGACTGCCACGTGGCATCATTGAAGGTGGGGGAGGAGTTCCAGTTGACGAAGTTGGTGGTAAAATCACTCTCACTGGTGGGAACCTTGGCTTTGCCAGGAGCCGCAGTGGGAGCGTCTGAGAGAATGATGTTGGCAGTGACCGCAGCCGCAATGCCGTAGGTGCCGTTGGGAAATTGGCCGGGATAATTATAGGAATGCTCGATGGTGACGCCGTCTGGTTTAACCAATGCCAAGAAGCCAGCGGCCGAACTGAGTTTGAAATTGGTGTGAAGTTTGGTGGCGAAGAGTTTCCGGTTCTTGCCGGAGGCCCAGACCGTGATGCGCGAACCGCCGGCAAGCGTAACCGCTGGGGTGATGGCGGGAAATTGCCATTTGCGAAGGTTGGCGGCATCGTCCGTGAGATACCACCCGTTCAGGCTGGCGGATCCTGCGCCACCGTTTTGAAGTTCGATCCAGTCGGAGTGTTTGGCATCGTCATCGACATCGGCACTGTTGACGTTGTTGGCCATGAATTCGCTGATGACGAATTGGGCCTGCACAGAGTTGGTGCAGGCCAAGATCAGGAGGGCGAGGAAGCCGCTGCGGACGAGGGTTTTCATTAGGGATGGAGGGGTTTCAAGAGATAAGCGAGTTCGTTTTACCAAAAATCAGCCGGATTGCGCAAGCTCGGATTTTTTTACATAAGAGAAAATTTTCCGCCCATTTTTGATTGGGAGGAAAAAAAATATTGCGACCCATCGTGAAATTTGATTAAAAGGCAGGAAGAGCCCTCCCCTAAACCCTCGACTCCCCCTATGAAAACTCGCGCCCAAACTCCTCATTTTGCCGCACTGCTGATCGCAGCTGGCATCCTCATTCCTTGGCAAATAGCCCCTGCGGCACCCATTTATTGGGATGGAACCTTAACTGACTGGGGCGCGCTGGGATCTTGGTCCACGGCGGTGGGGGCGACGACTCCAGATCCCGCAGCATTGCCTGGCACGGCGGATATTGCGACGTTCTCCATTTCCACTGTGACGACTGCGCAGACGGTGAATTTAAATGGTGCCAGGTCCGTGTTAGGGCTGTCATTTCTTGGAACAAATACCGCCACCACCACGTTATTAGGAGGGAGTGCTGCGCAGACGCTAACCTTGGGCGCATCTGGAATCACGATGGCCTCCGGAGCAGGTGCCGTAACGATTGGTTCTGCCACGGCTGCGCAGAATGTGAACATCGCACTGGGTGCAGCCCAGACGTGGCAGGTGGATTCTGCGAACCCGCTGACGGTGTTAAACATCGTTTCCGGAGCCAATAGCATCACCAAAACTGGCACTGGCACGCTGGTCCTTTCCGGTGCCAATACCTACACTGGTGGCACTGTGATTAACGCTGGCAACGTGCGCGCCACGGTGGCGGGCGCGCTGGGCACAGGGACTGTGACCTTGGGCGGGGGCACGCTTACGCTGGCCAATGATGCAGCCACGGCATTCAATCGGGCCGTCACGGTCAGTGCAAATTCCACCATCACCTCTGACCGGGTGGCGGCGGGAGCAGGGGTGGCGCACACGCTCACAACCTTGAGCATCGGAGCGCGGACGCTGACCGTGACCCGTGGTGCGCAGGCAACTTCCGGAACAGGTGGGGTGACATTTAGTGGTGCCACGACCTTAACTGGGGCGGCCGTCTTCGATCCGCTGATCAATACCAACTTGACCCTGACAGGGGTTGTTTCCGGGGCGTTTGGTCTAACCAAGGGTGCTGGCTTGGCCACTGCCACGGGCTCACTCACACTGAACGGAGCCAATACCTATACGGGCGTCACCACGGTAAATGGGGGTGCGTTGGTGGCAGGAAATGCCGCATCTCTGGGCACCAACAGCAGCGTGGTGCTGCAAGCGGTGGCTAATGCAAATTTGTCCACTCTGGACATCCGCACGAACATGGGCACGGGCAAGACGCTGACCATGAACACCAACACCACCGGTGATCTGCGCTCCAATCTGACGGTGGGCGCTGCGGTGGGGGCGACGTGGCAGGGGAATGTTGCCGTGGCTGGCTCGGGCTTTGCCATGGCGCAGGCGATTGCTGGTGGCACGTTGACCATTGCAGGAAATCTTACTTCCTCTGGCGGGGGCACCACGGGATCTTTTGCCGCCCGCGGTGCGGGCACGGTGGTGATTAATGGAAATGTGAATTTCGGGACGGACCGGAGTTTCTCCCACACGGACGCGGGCACGGTGATCATCAATTCTACGGGTAACACTTGGAGGTCCACCCAAATCTCCGTTGGGCAGATGCAGAATGGCATTAACAACGCGTTGGATTCAGCGGCGGATCTTGTGATTGGCCAGAACGATGCCACCAGCAATGGCCGCTATGAATTGAACGGCTTCAACCAAACGGTGGCGGCTCTGCGCACGTTCACCACTTCCACGGCCCCTGCCCATATCATCAAGAACTCCAACCTCGCTTCCCCCAGCACGCTGACATTTTCCAATGCGGCCACGGAGGTATTGAAAAACACGCAGGTTCAGGGGATCGGATCGCTAACATTGACAAAAAATGGGGCTGGGCGTTTTGAGTTGCAGGATAATCGGCTCGATAATGCAGCCATCAAGGTCAATGCTGGCACGCTGGCATTTACGGGCACTGCGAACGTGAATGTGAAGCCGAACATCACGGGATTGGCAGCGGCCACGATCGATAAGGCCGGCACGGGCAGCGTGAACTTGTTGGGCACTTACAATCATGCCGGGCCAACCACCGTTTCGGTGGGATCGCTCACGCTGGGCGCTGGCACGGCCGGGTCCATCACCGTGGCCGCCGGAGCCACGTTGGGCGCTGGATTAAACTATACTTCACTGACTTCTGGCGCGGTCACTTTCGGCACCGGAGCGACGACATTTAAACCGGTGCTAGGTTTCCCAGGCGGGTCTCCGGTGATTGCAGCCACGACCTTGACGGCCAGCGGCACCACGACGGTAACTCCGCTGGGAGCCGGGCTCTTCCCCGGAACCTTCCCGCTGATTACCTATACTGGCGGAAGTATCGCTGGAAACGGTTTCGGAGCCTTCACGTTGGGTGCGGCTGGCACCTATCCCCACATGACCGCTGCGCTGGATAATAGCACGGTGGGCAGCTTGGATCTCATCGTTTCGGCTACGGACAGCCTAACCTGGACCGGTCTCACGAATGGCACTTGGGACACCAATACGACCGCTAATTTCAAGCTGGATTCCGACAGTAGTGCTGCGCCATTTTACACGGGTGATTCGGTCACCTTCAACGATTCCGGGATCAACAAAACGATCACCACCACGGGTGCCGTGATTGGAAATCTCACCTTCGACAACAGCATCGGAAACGATTATACCGTGACCGGAGTTCTGACTGGAAACGGCGGCATCTCGAAGAGCAACACTGGCACGGCCACCTTGGCCAGTGCCAACTCCTTTATCGGACCGATCGATGTCACGGGCGGCACGTTGGTGCTAGGCGGGGCAAACGTCGGCCACGGGGCCGTCAATATTCAGAGCGGCGGCACGCTTAAGCTGGGAAATGCCGCTGCCATCTCCAGTGGTGCCATGGTGACCATCTCCGCCGGCGGCACGCTGGACTTCAATGGTGCGGGCCCCACGGCCGCGGTGACTCCGTTGATTCCTGAAGTGCATGCGTCTGGCGCTGGCGTGGGCGGACTTGGTGCTATCACGAACACGGGCGGGGCCATCACGAACCTGAGTTCAATGGCCAAGCTGGTGCTGGACGGTGACATTTCCTGGGGCAGCACCGTGCGCAACGATTTGCCTAACACAGTTACGTTGGTGGGCAATGGGAAGACAATTACCAAGGTGGGAGCCGGGGAGACCTGGTTCTTCCCCACCATCACCTCTCAGCCGGGGGCTATCGTGGTGAACGGTGGCACATTCGGGGTGCAGACGACGAATCCTCTGGCGGCTAACGTGCCAGTTACCGTAAACACGGGCGCATTTCATTCCCTGTATTCCGCGATTACCGTGCAACACCCTGTCACCATCAACGATGGAGGCACCCTGAGGGCTACCAATGCGACTCCGATTATTTCGGGTCTGGTCACCATCAACGACAACGCCACCGCCAATCACTTCCTAACCGCCGCTTCTGCCACCACGCTCAATGTGACGGGCAAGGTGACAGGGCAGGGCGGATTCACCCATAACACGGCAGGCACGCTGACGCTGCAAAATGCAGGCAACGATTATCTGGGCGATACCGTGATCACTGCGGGCACGCTCAGTTTCGCCAACGGCGGGCAGATTCCGGTGGCGACTAACTTAGTGGTCAGCGGCGGCACGTTTGCTACGGGCGGAATTAACCGCACGGTGGGAAGCCTCTCCGGCACGGGCGGCACCATTTCCGGGGGCGGTATCCTGACAGTAAATCAGAGCACGAACACGAGTTCCGCTGCCACGATTACCTCAACTGCGCTAACCAAAAACGGAGCGGGTATTCTGACGTTGGCTGGCGCGGCGGATAATGGTGGTGCGGCAGGCATTGGCACGGTGAATGCAGGCACGCTGGTGCTTGCGAAGACACATACGGCGGCTCTGGCAGAACATGCCTTCGGCGGCGGGCTGATCATTAACAATGGTGGGACGGTGCAAATCGGCGGCGTTTCGGTGGGACCATTCACGGGCACGGCTGTGAACTTGGCACCAACGGGTGCAGTGGTTGGTCAGTATGTGGATCAAATTTACAACAATGTGACCGTGGCGCTGAATACCGGTGGCACGCTGGATCTCGCTGGCAAGAGCGAGGGAGTGCAGGGCCTGACGGGCGGCGGGACGGTGACTAACAGCGTGGCGGCCACCACTAGCCGACTCTATCTGGGTAGCGCTGGCGGCACGAATGTGAGCGGGAATTTCGCTGGCCTGATTCAAGATGGCGCAGGCGTGGTGGAAGTGGAGAAGTTGGGTGCCGCCACCATGGTGCTGGCGGGAAATAATACTTACACCGGTGCCACGGTCGTCACTGGCGGCACGTTGCAAAACACTGGCACGCTGGGAAATACCACCGTGACAGTCGGCACTGGGGCGACTTACCTTGCCAGTGCAGCGCTCGGCGGCAATGTGGTGGTAAACACCGGAGGCACGGCCACAGCCAATGCGGCCATCGCTGGCAATGCCACCGTGGCCGGCACATTTAATTCCAACGTGAACCTCGGCGGCAACGTGACGGTAAATACCGGCGGGGTCTTCAATCCGGCTACGGCAACCACTGTGGCAGGTCTGACAACCCTGAGCGGCGGCACGTTGAATGTCGGTGGCAACTCCAGCGGCACCGTGGCCTCCACGTTAACCACCGGCAGTTTAACCCTGGCTGGTGGCACGTTGAACGTTGATTTCACCGGCGCCGTGGCGGACCAGATCACCAGCACCGTTAGCAACGGACTCACCATCAACGGAGCGAATACGGTCAATGTGGCCGTAGGGCCTGCGGGCTGGGTTAGCGGCATCTATCCACTGTTGAATTACGCTGGCGCGGTGCAAGGCACGGGAGCCAGCGCGTTGACGCTCAGCGGATCCGCTGGCCACAGCACTGCCGCCATCGTGGACAACGGAACGGGCATCATTAACCTGCAAGTGACAGGCGCTGGCAATACCGTCTGGGTGGGCGGAGCAGGCAATGCCTGGGACACGAACACGACCCTCAATTGGGCTTCTTCCGACAACAAATTCCTCGCTGGTGATGTGGCCTTGTTTGATGACACTGCCACGACCTACACCCCCAGCATCGCCACCGCAGTCTCGCCTGCGGCCACGCTTTTCAATGGCGCTAACAACTACACGCTCTCTGGTGCGGCGGGGATCGCAGGCGCTGGCAGCCTTACGAAACAGGGCACCAGCACGGTAACGTTGGTGAATCCCAACACCTACACCGGAGCCACCAACGTCCAAGGCGGCACGCTCGTCGCCAACTACAACGCAGGGGCTGCCGTTACCGTATTGGCCACGGCCAGCGCGGTTAACGTTTCCTCCGGTGCCACTTTCCGCGCCATTACCAATGATGCTGCCTTCACGCTCAGTAATCCGCTAGCTGGCACTGGCACCGTGGAATTAAATGCTCACGCCACCGCTGGCACCACAGCCTTGGCCATCACGCTCAACGGAGCCAACAATAATTTCTCCGGCACCCTGCGACTGCTCGCACCAGCTGCGGCAACTTATCGTGTGGCACCCTCCGGTCCCGCTGCGCTGGGAACTGCTGCCATCGATGTCAAATCGGGTGCTCAGATCTTTCTCCCAGCCAGCACCTACACCAATAACCTAACCATTGCTGGCACTGGCTACGTGGATGCCAACGGCAATATTGGCGCGCTGCGGATGGAGGGCTCAACATGGGCGGGAAATATCGTGGTGGATGCCGCGGGCGCCCGCATCGGTTCCCACGGAGGCACTGGCATTGTTAGCGGTAATATTTCTGGTGGCAATCTCAGCGTCAATGCCACCAACTATAACACTACCAGCTACACCTCGATCTTCACGGGCACCAATAGCTACGGGACCACCACCATTGGTGGCCAGGCCACCGCAGGCACTGGCACCAACTCCATGCGACTGAACATCGGGGCTAACGGCACCACTGGAACTCTTGGAACCGGAGCGGTTACCATCAATGGCGACGGCATGAATGGAGTGCTGTCCTTTGATCGCTCGGATGGGTATTCCCTGCTCCCTGGTCAAACCATTACGGGCGCAGGCACTACCCTGACCCGCACGTTCATCGAGTTTGATACTCAAGGCACCGGCTTCAACAGCAACGGCAATGCCATCGTGCTGGGAACACCTGCCGCCGGTGGCGTCTTCCGCGTCGCCTTGAATCGCCCTAACACGGTAACGACTATAAATAGCACCTTAACCGGCGGCACCATGTTAATTGGCAGCAGTGTGGCGAGCAATGGAGTCGTGCTGAACCTTGATGCTGGAGCCAGCGCCAGCATCGGAAACATCTCGGTAGGTGGAGGCGGAGGGGTGACAACGACGAACAATACGGCGGTGCTCAACGTTAAGCCCGGTGCCAATGTCACGACCACAGGTTACCTTTACTTGGGAGATCAGAACGGCTTTACCGGCACCGTCAACCAAACCGGCGGCAGTGTGAATGTTGGAACCCAATTCCGCATCGGTCACTATCCGAACAACACCAGCACTTACAACATTAGCAGCGGCACCCTTGCCATCACCGCCAACGCGGCTCTGGCCATTGATCCTTCTAACACCGGTGAGCAAAATGGCGGTATTTATGCTGGCATCGACGGCACGGGGATCGTGAATCAATCCGGCACCAGCACCATCACCACCGACTGGGTCGTGCTGGATAACCGAGTCGATACCTTGGCCGGCACCAACCAACCAGACGGCATCGACCGCTATAACCTCAGCGGTGGAACCTTGGAAATCCGTGGGCAATATGGCATCTCCAATCGGAACGCCACCACCGAATTCAACTTCACCGGCGGCACCATTAAGAACGTCGGCAGTGGTGTAAACATGCGCATTGCCGGGCTTGGAAACTTCGTCATCGGCACTGGCGGCACCGGCACCCCAACCTTAGATACAAATGGAGCCACCAACTCCATTTCCGTGGCCCGTGCCTTCACGGGAGCAGGCACCTTGGTCAAAGCAGGCGCAGGCACGCTCAACCTGAATGCCGCCAGCCCAGCTTGGACCGGAAATTTCAGTATCACCGGCGGTATCGTCGCCACTGGCACCCAGAGCGGGGGCCTCGGCAGCTTCAATACTCCGGGACGCACCATCAATGCAACGACTGGCACGAGCATCAACCTTACAACGAACAACGTGCTGGACAATGGCGTGGGTAATGCCAACCTGCCCACCATGAATCTGGACGGAGCCACCCTGAGTTCCACCCGCTACAACGTGCTGGGCCCAATCAATCTCAGCAACGGAGCCACGTTGACGCAGACATCCACGGACGCTGGCGGCTACCAAGGCTACCAACTGCGGGGAGACGTCGGAGTTAGCGGCACCAGTGCCTCCACCATCGCCACCACCAACGGTAAAGGCACCCACCTGAACACCAACACCATTTTCACAGTGGCGGACGTGACCGGTAACGCCAATGCCGACCTCACTGTTTCCACGCCACTGTTAGACCAATCCGCTGACTTCACCAGCGCCACTGGCGGCTTCACCAAAGCAGGCCCTGGCACCATGACCCTAACCGGCATCAGCACCTATACCGGAGCCACCGTCGTTTCCGCAGGCACCTTGCATGTGGCCACCGGGGCCAGTCTGGCCAATACCGGCGGCACCACCGTCAACAGTGGGGCTATATTTACCGTCAACGGCACCGTTCCGGGGGTTACGACGGTAAATCTCGGTGGCTTGCTCAACGGCAGTGGTATCACCGGCACCGTGGCCATCCTTGACGGCACCATCGCCCCAGGCAACAGCCCTGGCCTTCTCAGCACGGGAAATCTCACCACTACCGGCAATACCACCTTCAGCATGGACATCGCTGGCACCACTCCCGTCACCCAGTATGACCAACTCAGTGTCACTGGCAGCATCGACATCGGGGCCACCTCTATCCTAACCTTGAACATTACCTCTACACCAGTCATGGGAGAGAGCTACTTCCTCATCAACAATGATTTGGCAGACCCCATCACTGGCACCTTCAGCGGGGTTTCCGATGGAGGCCTGGTCTTCCAAGGCGGTTTCGTTTTCGAGGCGCACTACACGGCTGATTCCGGCACCAGTTCACTCGCAGGCGGCAATGACTTCGCCCTGCTCGTGGTTCCGGAGCCCACTGGCACCATGTTGGTCGGCTTAGCTTCACTGGGCCTGCTCCGCCGCCGGCGGAAGTAGGCCGGATTTGAACGCCGGAAATAATTCCTCCTCTGGGGCACGTCTATGTTCCAGATGTGCTCCGGCACGATCTGGACAGGTAAAAGATTGCTGGTAGAAGATGAAGCCGGATCCCACCCGAATTTTTCACCAAAAATCTTTTACCATATTCACAACAAGGTGGAGGTGCGTCCTGCTGGACGCATCAACTTCCGCCTACCGCCCAATCTCCCGCACTGCTTGGAGCACTTGGTGATTCGCATACACCGTGGCGATATTAACCAGAATCACCAAGACTGCCAATCCCAGCACCACTCCACCTCGAAGGCCCGCTTGTCCTCCCGTCGCTCGTGATTCCCGCACGAAGCGCAGGTGGGCGCGCAAACTGAGGACCAAACCAATATTTAACATCATCACCAAGCCAGTGAGCACCTTGGTGAAAAAAATAATGCGGTCGTAGGGCAAATCCATGATGAGAGTTGTGAAATCGGGACGTATGGTGGTTACTTCGTTGGCAATCCGCTTGCTGGGTTACTTCGGATGAGTTAAGTGTTACTTAAATTACCATAAATATCAATCAATTTCGTTAATTAATCCATGAACAATACGCACTTGCTCGAAGTCGAGGACCTGAGTGTCACCTTCCCCAGCCGAAGGGGAGCGGGAGCAGTGCGTGCGGTGGACCGGGTTAGTTTCAAAGTTGCCAAGGGGAAAACGGTCGGCCTAGTGGGTGAGAGCGGGTCTGGCAAGACCACCATTGGCAGGACATTGCTGCGCCTCCAGCGCCCCACCGCTGGGACCGTGAAGTATGCGGGCCGGGAAATTTTGACGATGAGCGAGGCCGAGTTTCTGCCGTATCGGCGGCAAATGCAGATGATTTTCCAAGACCCCTACGGATCCCTCAATCCCCGCCTCAGTATTTTCGAAATCATCAGCGAGCCACTCGAAATTCATTTCCCTTCCCTCAAGCGCCCCGACCGGGAAGCCCGCGTGGCCCAGTTGCTCGAGGACGTGGGCCTGGCGCCCGAAGCCATGGCCAGGCGACCTCAGGAATTCAGCGGCGGACAGCGGCAACGCATCGGAATCGCCCGGGCCTTAGCCGTGGAGCCAGCCTTGATTATTTGCGATGAGCCCGTCAGCGCCTTGGATGTCAGCGTTCAGGCCTCCATCGTGAACCTGCTGCAGGATCTCCAGGAATCCCGTGGACTGACCTACTTATTCATCGCCCATGATCTAGCGGTGGTGGAGCATATCAGCGATGAAATCCTCGTCCTGCATCACGGCAAAATCGTCGAGGCCGGCCCGTCCGAGGCTATCTGCCACGATCCACAGCACGACTACACGAAAAAACTCCTCGCCTCGGTGCCCACGCTGAGTTAAATTTCCACAATTTTACTATTGTTCCATGACCCCCTT
This sequence comes from Verrucomicrobiales bacterium, assembly GCA_031411295.1. Lineage (GTDB taxonomy): Bacteria > Verrucomicrobiota > Verrucomicrobiia > Verrucomicrobiales > V1-33 > JAGNEJ01. The sequence continues at coordinate 15,178 of JANOAV010000010.1, forward strand.
GCTGCGCAAATTTCTCGGTATGAACTGGCTGTTCTTTCTGCCCATGGTGGCGATGATGGCCTTCGGGATCTTGAGCATCTACAGTGCCGTGCATTTTCGGGCGAATAGCTTGTCTCATGTCTGGAACGATCAACTCACGAAGATGCTCTACGGAATGCTCATCTTTTTTGTCGTTTCGCTAGTGGACTACAAATGGGTCAAGTGGGGGGCGTTGCCACTCTATACGGTCGGGCTGGGGTTGATGGTGGTGCTGCTCTTCAAAGGCAACGAAGTCTTCGGTCAGAAAATTTCCCTGACCATTGGCGGATTAACGTTCCAGCCCTCCCAGGTGGCGATTTCGTCCACCGTGCTGCTCATCGCTTATGTGCTGGCGGAAGGACAGAACGTGCTGCCGTTTCTTAAATTTCATTTCCTGCGGTTGCTCGCGGCTGGCCTTATCTTTGCCATCCCATTTCTGCTGATCTTGAAGGCCAAAGACATCGGTTCTGCCTTGGTCATGCTGCCGATCTTCGGAGCCATGCTGCTGGCCGGTAACATTCCTTATCGCTATCTTATTTCCATTTTGCTGGTCGGGTTGATGGCCGCTCCGCTGGTATATTTCTTCGGCCTCAAAGACTACCAGCGAGATCGGATTGACGTGACTTACAAGGTCCTCATGGGGCAGCCGGTAAATGAGAAAGACGAAGCCTACGCCCTCATCAACATCCTGACCGCCACGGCTACGGCAGGCTGGGAAGGCAAAGGCAACGATCCGGAACGAGTGCCTGAAGGCAATAAATCGCTGACTCATTTAAATTTGGTTCCGGCCAACACTTCCCACAACGACTTCATCTTCACGGTGATTGCCGAGGCCTTTGGCTTCAGTGGCTCTGCCCTCATGATGGTGGGGTTCCTCTTCATTTTAGTGATGGCTTTGGTGATCGCGTTTTTTGCCGGAGACTCGTTGGGGAGGTTGATCGTCACGGGGATTGTGGCGTTGTTGTTTGCCCACGTTTTCGAGCACATTGGGATGAACATTGGGATTTTGCCGATCACGGGAATTCCACTACCATTGGTGAGTTACGGTGGGACGTTTGTTATGATCGTGTTGGGGCTCTTTGGCATGATGCAGAGCGTGTGGGTCCATCGCAATAAGATGCTGGAAGTGCCGGATGCCCAGAAGGCCCCGCGCCCACTGAGTCGCCCCAGTTCCATGGCGTATGCCAGCTAGTGACCTGAGCTTTTTCTCCCTCCTGCTTCCCCACCCTATCATGCTTACCTCCAGCCGTTGCCTGTTCGCTATCCTCTTAATTGCCTGCAGTAGCAGCCGGGGCCGGGCTGAATTAGACCAAACGCTGGGACAGAAACTCGAAGGCGTTTATTCGACCTATCGCCAGTCTCTCACCCAACAGGACACCAAGACCTGGCTGAAACAAACGTCCCGCTATCGTCAGATGTGTCTGCGCAACCAAGTCGTTTCCTCCGGCCTTACCTGGCCGAAGGCCGTGTTGGATCTGGCCCTGAAGCCGCCCAGTGCCGGAGGGCTCAAAATCCTCGATGCCACCGCCCGCGGCAACACCGCACGTCTCACCTATTTTGGTAAAATCGATTTCGGGATCCCCGGGGAACCAGCCCCGGATAATGGATTGGTCGTTTGGTTCCTTAAGGAGGGCGACGAATGGAAATACAACACCATCCAATACGCCAACCTCAATAATGACCCCGAACTGAAGGCGAAAGTAGCCAAGGGCAATACCGATTTCCTCAGCAGTCCAGAGTTCGCCATCACCGCAGAATATCCCGTGGTTCCCGTGGCATGCGAAGTTCCCTATCACATCGCCCGCATCCAAGTGACCTCCAATGGCTATAAATCCATCGTGACCGTGAATGGCGCCAATCCGGAAAATTTCACCACCGGAGTGGCCAGTCGCACGGTGATTGGAGGGATTCGCAAAGGCCCCAATAACATCATCATCGGCGGGGCGCTGGTGGAGGGAGCGGTGGCGGACAAGGCCTCGTTGGAAATCGAGATTCTCACCCCAACGGGCAATCCCGCCAAGCCCGAGCGCAGTCTGCTGAGTTGGAAATTCGATCCGGCTAAAATGACGCTTCCTGCCGAAGTCAAACTCTGGGGCAATTCCAAAGTGACCGTGGGCCAGTAGGTCGCTGGTCCCACGCACCATGCACCTCCCCACGCATCAAGGCCGCAAAATCCTCATCGCAGTCTTGTTGCTCGTGATCGGAATGTTTCTACTGAATCGATGCCTTCCGCTGCGAGCGGAGTCCGTTCCCCTAACTTCAGGTCATGCAGCAAACCCTGAAAACACTTATTGGAATCCTCCCGATTCTGTGTCAAAGAAACCGTGAGCCACTCCAAATTCATCCGTCCCCGATAATTCTCCATCCCTCCCACTCCATGAAATTCTGCCTCCGCTTTCTTTTCCTGCCATTCGTGGCGGGAAGCCTTAGTTCGTGTAACACCATCATGGGCCTGCCGTCCAGAGTGATCGGTTCGGTGCTGAGCACCGTCAAACTAGCCGATAATAAGAAAAAGGATCAAGCGCTGGAGAACGTGGCTGTGGCGGATGCCAAGGATGCCAAGGCCGTGCCCGAAGGGGCCGTGGGCGAAGTTTCCTATGTCGATACCGAGTCCGGCTTCATTCTCATTCGGCAAGCCGCCGGTCGTCGCATCGTTCCCAGCACTCCCTTGCTCTCCAAGAATCCCACCGGCACGATCACCGCCAAGCTCCTGTCCAGCCCGGCCAATAAAGGTTCCTTTGTGGCAGCCGATATCGTTTCCGGAGCACCCGAGCGGGGCAATCCGGTTCATTTCGATCCCGATGCGAAGACCAAGGTCGAGAGCCAACCCGTGCTGACTCCAGCCGCGGACCCAGCAACCCCGGACGCGGGCGCGCTCCCTAACCGGCCCAAATTAGAGCCGCTGCTGCCACCGCTGGACGACCTCCGCCCACCTTCCGGTTCCGAAACCCCGCCCCAGTTGCCCACCCTGCCCCAGTGATCTCTCCGACCGAGGCCAGCGCCCGTATCCTAGCTGCTATTTCCCTGCTGGAAATGGAGTCGGTTCCGCTCTCCCAAGCGCTGGGCCGCTATGCGGCAGGCCCCGTGCTCGCCACCCGACCGCTCCCCAGTTGTGATTTCTCTGCCATGGACGGCTATGCCATCCATGCTGTGGATTGCGGTGGCACCCCTTGCTTGGAAGTAACCGGAGAACATGCGGCCGGCAGCGCCACCATGCTCACCGTCCAGCCGGGTCACGCGGTCCGCATCTTCACTGGAGCGCCCATCCCGCAGCAGACGGGGGCCGTCATCATGCAGGAAGACGTGGACGCCACCTCGCATCCGCCGCGCATTCAAGTCCGGGAACCAGCTGTGTTAGGGGAGTTCATCCGTCGTGCGGGAGCCGATGTTTGCCCCGGGCAAATTTTACTGCCCAAAGGGGAACGCTGCCATGCGGGCCACCTCGGCCTGCTGGCCGCTCAGGGCATGCCAACCGTGAACGTTGTCCGCCGACCCACCGTTGGCATCCTAACCACTGGCAGTGAACTCATCCCCCCTGGCACGGAACCGACCCACGCCGGGCAGATATTCAATTCCAACGGCCCACTCCTGCAGGCCCTCCTGGAGCAGCATCAGTTGGCGGATTCCATCACGCTGGCGCATGCTCCAGACGATTTACCGACGCTTCAGCAAGCGATGCAGCAATTGCTGGCCAGCGTTTCGGTCCTCATCTGCATCGGCGGAGTCTCCGTGGGCGATCACGATTTGGTCAAACCAGCGTTAAACAATCTTGGCGTCGCCACCGATTTCTGGCGCGTGGCCATGAAACCCGGCAAACCCTTCCTGTTTGGCCAGCAGGTCCGTAAATTCATCTTCGGCCTGCCGGGAAATCCCGTCTCGGCTTACGTCACGGCGTTCCTCCTCGTCCTCCCCGCCCTGCGGAAACTGGCCGGAGCCGCCCATCCCGCGCCTCCCCCAACGCGGGCCATCCTCGGCTCCGCCATGGAGAATCGGGACGCGCGCCAAACCTACTTCCGCGGCCGCTGGGATCCCGCTGAAGGCAAGTTCAGCCCGTTAGGACTTCAGGAAAGTCACGCCCTCTACGGCCTCAGCCAAGCCAACGCCCTGCTCGCCATTCCTCCACACACCAAACTGGAACCAGGATCAGCGGTGGAAATATTGCTGCTGTGAAATCCTCGTCCGACATCAGACGAAGGTGGATCAGCCCGCTGGGCTGATCCGGAAGGAGCTGAGCAGTCCAGCGGTAGGCTTCGCGATCAACCGTGGGCCGGAGCCCCCGGCTATTGTCCATGACCACTAACGCGGTCGAAAAAGCCAACGAATGCCTACAGGCATTAGCCTGAAGCCACGAAATCCCCGATTGCGCAATCCGCCGCGCCACTGCATCTAGCTACCCTTGGGCATCGTTTCCGTTTCCCGCATGTCAGCACCTTCCGCCAAATCTGCTTCCACCGCACCCGCCGGTGTGGCCATGGTGGACCATGCCCTGGCGACGAAAGAGTTTGCCCAGCGATTGGGGAAACTCAACGCCCGCAGCAAGACCCCCATTTATTTGGACCACGTCAGCCATGCCGCGCTGGGATTCGCCACCGCCTTGGTCATCAATCATGCGCGGGCGACAACCCCGGCGCGACGAATCTGGGTGGTGGCACCGGATTTACGCACGCAGGAGAATCTGGGGCATGATTTGCTAACCTGGATTGGGCCCACCGTATTCTTCCCCGAACAAGAGCAGGATAAGTCCATCGACGGCCTGCCAGACCAGGACGTGCAGGCGGAGCGCCTCGCCATTCTGCAACGGATGCATGGCGAGGAACCGATGGTAATTCTCCTCAATGCCTCCAGTCTGGACGAGGACGTTCCGCTGCCCAGCGGGCTGCACCAGGAGCACATCACCTTCCGCAAGGGCGCGGAAATCCGCTTGGAGCAAATCATCGCCACGCTGGAAACCGCCGACTACGAACGCACGTCACAAGTGGCCGAACGTGGTCAGTTTGCCGTGCGCGGCGGCATCGTGGATATCTTTTCCTGGCACGCTGAGTTGCCAGTGCGTCTGGAATTGTTCGACCAGGAAATCGAAAGCATCCGCAGTTTCGATCCGGATAGTCAGATGTCCATTTCCCGGCTCCAGGAAACGTCCATCCTGCTTTCCCCCGGCCTCAGTGGCCAAACCTGTGCCCTGCGCGAGTGCATGGGCGCAGGGGATTTGGTGGTTGCAGTGGAAATGTTAGATCTAGCGAGAGCCGGAGTGCATATTCTCCAGGGAGCGGCCCCCAGCAAGGCAGGCAAGGCCGAAGACTTCGCCACCGCGTGCCATGATCATCCGTTAGGCGATTTCCATGCGGGCGATTTCGTGTTGCAGGAAGTGCGACGCACCGAGTTCTCCAAACAAGTGGAGCGCTGGCACGAGGAAGGCTGGCGCTTGGAAATGTTCTTCAATACCGAAGGAGAAATGCAACGTTTCCAAGAGTTGGTGCCCGTGGAAGCGGCGCGCATCCATGGCCAGATCGGTGCGCTGCATCGGGGCTTCGTGGTCCCGGCGGCAAAGTTGGTGGTGCTGTGCGATGCGGAAATCTTCGGTCGCTATCAAACCACCCGCGCGCGAAGATTGTTTGGCCAGGACCGCCAAGCCAAGGCGCGACGAGCCCCGCTGGACCTGTCTGAAATACAGTTAGGCGATCTGGTGGTCCATTTGGAGCACGGCATCGGGAAATACCGTGGGCTCATTTCCAAAGCGCGGCACGATGGTCTGGCCGAAGACGTGCTGGTCATCGAATACGCCCACGATGCCAAGCTCTACGTCCCGCTGCAGCATGCCTACATGGTATCCCGTTATGTGGGCGTGGGCCGGAAGAATCCGGACCTTTCCACGTTGGGCGATGGCAAATGGAGCAAGACCAAGAAGGTGGCGGAGAAGTCCATCATGGACTACGCCGTGGAACTGCTGCGCATTCAAGCTGAACGCCAGTTGGGCAACGGCTATGCGCATGCGCCTGATGGCAAATGGCAATGGGAGTTCGAGAACTCCTTTATTTACAAGGAAACTGCGGATCAGCTCAAGTCCATCAACGAGACCAAGGCGGACATGGAAAGCAACCGCGCGATGGATCGGCTGATCTGTGGCGACGTGGGCTTCGGTAAAACGGAAGTGGCCATCCGCGCCATCTTCAAAGCTGTCATGTCAGGAAAGCAAGTCGCCCTGTTGTGCCCCACCACCGTGTTAGCGCAACAGCATTGGCAAACGCTGCGGGAGCGGATGTCGGACTATCCCATCAAGGTCGAACTGCTGAATCGCTATCGCACCGCCAAGGAAACAAAGTCTGTGCTGGAAGGCATGGCGAATGGGTCCGTGGACATCTGCGTCGGCACGCATCGCTTGGTTTCCAAAGACGTGGCCTACAAGAATCTGGGGCTGGTAGTGGTGGATGAAGAGCAACGCTTCGGCGTGAAACATAAAGAGCGATTCAAGGAAATGTTCCAGCTCGTGGATGTGCTCACGCTGAGTGCCACTCCGATACCCCGCACGCTGTATTTAAGCCTCATGGGCGCGCGGGACATGAGCACCATCGAGACCGCCCCGCCGAATCGGATCCCGGTGGAAACAACGATTCTGGCTTACGACGAACGCATCATCCGCAAAGCGATCGATCGGGAAATCAAACGTGGCGGCCAGGTGTATTTCCTGCACAACCGCGTGGAATCAATCGAAGGCATGGCCAACAAAATTCGCGGACTCTGCCCTGCCGCCAAAGTGGTGGTGGGCCATGGGCAGATGGAGGAAGGCTTATTGGAGCAGGTGATGACCAACTTCATCGCTGGTCAAGCAGACGTGCTCGTGAGCACCACCATCATCGAAAGCGGCATCGACATCCCGAACGCCAACACCATCATCATCGACCGCGCAGACCGCTTTGGCTTGGCGGATTTGTATCAATTGCGAGGCCGCGTGGGGCGTTCTGGAGTAAAGGCCTACGCCTACCTGATGCTGCCGCAGCATTTGATCACCACCACGGATGCTCGCAAGCGCATGAACGCCATCAAACAATATTCCAGCTTGGGATCCGGCTTCAAAATCGCCATGCGCGACTTGGAAATTCGGGGCGCCGGAAATTTACTCGGCACCCAACAAAGCGGACACGTGATTGCCATCGGCTTTGAGCTTTACTGTCAGGTGCTCAAAACCGCGGTGGCTGGACTACAGGGAAAGAAAACCAGCGATCGCTTGGAACTGGCTCTGGACCTTGATTTCGTGGCCTTCAACGAAGCAGATTACGCCGCCTCCCCGAAGAAGCTCCCAGCGTTTCTGGTGGCAGGATACATTGCCGAACCGCCACTACGGATCGCCGCCTATAAACAATTGGCGGAAGTGACCACACAAAAGCAACTCACCGAGTTAGTAAAGAACTGGCGAGATCGCTTCGGACCTTACCCTGCCGAAGTGGAAAATTTGATCCGCACCGTGGAACTCAAATTAGCCGCCGCCAAGAAAGGCTACAGCTCACTGCAAGTCAAAGAAGACAAATTGATGCTCACCAAAAATGGCGACTATTTCCAGATCAACGGAAAGTTTCCCCGCCTCCGCCCCAGCGCCAAACCCAAGCAACGCTTGGAGGAATCTCTCGCCTGGCTGGAGAAGCTGTAAGATGTGTTTGACACTATGGCGCAGGGGACTCCTTCGTCAGTCCGCCAAGCGTGGGCGAGGAGTAAAAGTCCGCACTGGCGTCACGCTATCAGAGGCAACATTCTGGTTGGCCACGATTCACTCTTGGTGTAGCTTCACCTCATGCCAAGCCTCGAAACCTTGATCTCCCCGATCATTCACTCCCCACAGTTAGCGGAAATCTCCCAACTGATCCAGCAAACGCTCGACGACGAACGTCGCCTGCGGAACGAGTTCTATGCAGATATGACGCCTGAGCTGAAAATTGAATTTATCGAGGGAGAGGTCGTAATGCATTCTCCTGCGCGCAACGTTCATCTGGATGTAACCGTCTGGATTCTAAAGCTTTTGCATACCTATGTTGGCATCCATCAGCTTGGGGAAGTGAAATCCGAGAAATGCCTCGTCGTCTTCCCGCGCAACGATTACGAGCCGGACGTCGTTTACTTCAGTCCCGCCAAAGCACAGGGCCTGCAGGCGGACACGATGAAATTTCCCATTCCAGATCTGGTCGTGGAAGTCTTGAGCGAGTCCACCGAGCAGCATGATCGGGGCGTGAAATTTGAGGATTTCGAAGCCCATGGAGTGCTGGAATACTGGATCGTGGATGCGGAGGCTCAGATCGTGGAACAGTATGTTCGCCAAGGGGAAACGTTGAATTTGAAAATGAAATCCAGCACCGGAGAACTTCGCAGTGAGACGGTCCTGGGTTTTGTCGTCAACGTGCGCGCGTTCTTTGACGCTCAGGAGAATTTGGTAGCGCTGCGCGCCTTGCTGGGAGGCTAGCTGCTGGCGCTCGGCCTGGGCGCTCCGGTCCCCGCTTCGAAGCCACCGACGGGTTTCGGCTTAATCCTCACGTCCGTTGGATACCTTGCTTGAACCCTCGTGTTAATTTAGCTTGGCGGCAGCAGAGTGGACCGTTAGCATTTGCCTCATGAAATCTGTTCGGCTTCCACTACTCATTCTGCTTGGCTTTGGCCTTGCGGGATGGCTTGGCGGTCGCCTCTACTTTCACTGGGGCCGATCTGTGATTCCTCCTCCTGCCACCGCACGGCCTGCGGTCACGGCGGAGTCGGCCGATAGTTTTCAGGAAAAGGTTGCCGGAGTCTTGGATGTGGCGGCACTCCAAGCGCAGTGGCGGTTGATTGAAGCAGGAGATCGCGAGGATTGGGCGTGGCAAATAAAAGCTGCGGCACTATGGCAGCGCTGGACGGAGTTGGATGCTGCCTCTGCCATGGCAGCGCTGCCGCCGCCAGTAATTGGTATTCGGCAGCTGTCAGAGATGGAACGAATGTTTGAGTCACAGCCTACCGAACCAAAGGTCTTGGATGATTTGCCGCGCATGGTTGTGTTTTCCGTGCTGGCGCGGAAAGATTTGGATTCCGCCCTGAAGCTGGCGCAGAGTCTTCCAGCCGATCCACGCATTGCTGCCATGAATGGCATTTTGGAAGTATTGGCCGTGGACAATGCGCCGCGCTTTTTCGAAATTGCGGCAACATTGGATTCGAAATCCATTCCTGAGCAGTTTGGCATTGAAGCCTTCTGGACCGTGCTCAAATCCGACCTGCCCTCCGCACTGGATTTGCTCCAGAAGAACGCGGTGAATTTTGGGAAATATGGTTCGAGCGGCATGAATGCGTGGGAGTTACTGCTCAACACTTGGAAGGAAAAGGATCCGCAGGCGCTGGCAGATTGGTGGCTCAGCACTAAAACCACCGTAGGGATCAATCGATATTTTGAGTCGGACTTGGCCAATCGTTTGGCGCTTCAATTTAGCTCCACAAACCCTACCTTGGCAGTTGAAATCTTGATTAAGAAGGGAGGTCATTCGTTGTGGAAAATAGGATCTGAAAGTTTGAGTCTGGCAGTTCAGCTCAGCCAGCAAGTCCCCGGTAAGTTTGGCAACTCGGCACTAACACGGGCGATTGAAGCGGTTCAGCCGCGTGATCTTCCCCTGGCGGCTGAATGGGTCCAATCACTAGCTTCGCAGACTGAGAAAAACACCGCCATCCAAACGCTCTTTCCGCACTGGCATGATCAAGCTCCGGCTGCGGCCCTGGCCTGGCTGCTGCAACAGTCAGATCAGGAAACCAAACAATCGTCGTTGGTTAGAATACTGAAGCGTCAGCCTGGTGTTCGCAACCAGATGTCATTTGAGCAAGTGGATCAGGCCTTGCTTAGCCTGCCCGATGAACTGCGGAATGCTGTGGCCTGTAGATTGTTGGTAGATCACAATGTTGACCGGACCATTGAGCGGGATCTACAGATGCTGGAACAAATGGTGCCCGGCCCCGTCCAGAATGATGCGCTGGCACAGTTAATGAGCATCTGGCGCAAGGAGAATCCGGTCGTGGCTGGCGAGTTTCCTAAGTTAGTGGCAGAGCCTGCGCTGCAAACTCAATTTCGCGCCCAAGCAGTCGCAGAGGAATATCTCGCCCAACCAGATCTGGCTGCCAGCAACTTCAAATCGCTCCCTGCGGGTGGACGGCGAGATGCTGTGGCAGCCAGTATGAGTGTCCTTTATGAGGCGGAGGAACCCGGAGCCGCCATGGAATGGGCGATGCAAATCAGTGATCACACTTTCCGCTTGGAAAAGCTAACGCAGATCGCCCGGAACTGCCCGGCTCAAAAATATCCTGACGTTGCAAAATATTTCAAAGACCCGCGGGTGGGACTTTCTGATTTGGAGGTTGAACAACTGCGGAGGGTAAGCCGATGAAAACCGACCGTTTCACGAATCTGCTGATGGCAGTGCTAGGCGTGGTTCTGGGCGTGGGAATCGCGTGGCGGCAGACTCCGGCAAATCAGACTAACGGGGCGCAAAACATAACCAATCAGTCGTCACCACCAGTGACACCGTTTTCGCTGCTTGCGGCCTATGAAGCCAAGAGCCCGGACGCCTACCGCGCCTTGCTCTCGAACCCTCGTTTTCCGAGCAGGAAAGTATGGCTGCGCTGGGCCAAGGCGGATCCGGTCCAATGTTATGCCGAATTGATCAAGCAACCTGCGTGGAAACAGATCGAAGCCGCGTTTAGTATGCGTATGAGTTATGGTCCTCCCCCGCCGGATGAGGTCATCGCCACTTTATTCATGACTTGGGTGGAACTTGATCCCAGCACCGCATTTGCCTCATTGAAAGCCATGCCAGCGTATTTCTACGCTCATCGAGCCGTTAGCAAGGTGTTGAGCCACTTGGTGGAGCGTGATCCTATGGTTGCGATCCCTTTCGTGGGGGAGTTTGGACCCAGCGCCAATTCCTTTGCTGTCGCGAAAGCAACGTGGAGCAATGTGGATCTGCCCGCGTTAGCGAAGGCAGCTGAGCGCCTGCCGTCGAATTTCTATGCCGAATGTTTGCTGAAGTTGATTGCCGAAAAGTATGCCGCAGAACATCCTGAGGATGCATACAAGTGGGCACAAAATTTGCAAAGCAGGGGCAGGGAAGCGCTCTTCGCAGCGGTTTTCAAACCATGGGCTGAGAGCGACCCGCAGACCGTAATGCGGCTGATGTTCCAGGCCCGAAACCCTTGCGAGCGGAAAGCAGCGGCAGGCCCACTGGCCACGCTCTTGGCCAAACAGGATCCCGCTCAGGCATGGAGCGCAGCCAAGCAGGCCGGAATGCTGCCGGACATGGAGCAAAATTTAATTATGGGCTGGGCAACCAAAACCCCAGCAGCGGCCGCGCAGTATTTCCAGGAGCAAGAGCCCGAATATCGCTCCAAGGCCCTTCCGACTATTTTCAATCAGTGGGGGGCCAGGGATGTTAAGTCCGCCGCTGCCGCCATGGAGGGATTACCCTTCGATACAACCAAGCTGACGATCATTAAAGATCTCGTTCCGCGTTGGGCCGCAGTCGATCCCGCTGCGGCTGGGGAGTTCATTGCGGCCCAACCCTATCACAAACAAAATGAGGATCTCGCCCGCAACATAAGTTCTCTTTGGGCACGCTCAGCACCGGCACAGGCAGCCACCTGGTCACAGAAATTACCTGAAGGGATTCGCTCGGAAGCGCTCCGGGCGGCTTATTTTGCATGGGCCAGGCAAGATCCTACGGCCGCAGGGGCCTCCGCGAATGCCATTGAGGGAAGTGCTGATCGGGAACGTGCGCTTCAGGCGGTAAATTCGGTTAAAGGGAATTAGCGCAATTCACTGAGCTGCCCGGGTTCGTAATCCGATGGGATGTCGAGGTCCGGTTGCTTTACCGCCACCAGCTTCCAGTTCCAAGCGCCCCAGCCCTCCCGGCGCCAGACGAAAGTAAAAGGGACCTTCAACTTGTCCCCTTGGGAAAGGATCAGCTCGCCAATTGGAGTGAGGGGTTTCCCGCTCAGCGCAAACTCGGTAATGTAGCTGGCTTCCGGCATTCCAGGCTGATCCGAACGCTCCCAATCGGCCGATTTGACCTCTATTTTCAAGGTCAGGAACTGCGCGGAAACATCGTCCATGGAACGACGGATTTTCTCGTTGGTAAACTTCCATTCGTCCTTGTAATCGCTCGAAATCAAGTCTGCATAAGCCTTCGGCGTGCGTTGCTCGATGGCCTTCAGCAACTCCGCCTGGCGGTGCTCCAACTGCCAACTATCGAAACACCGGGGCACGCCCCACCACAGGAGGCTGATGATCCAAAAGCCCAGCAGGATTTTCCAATAGCGACGAATAAAATTCATGATAGGCGAATGGTGGAGCAAGGCGGCGGCGGTTGCGAGGGAAAAGATTAACCAACCTCTGGATGCCATGCCTCTGCGGCGCAAATACGGCAGGGAAACGGGTTGTCAGCGGCACGGCTTCCGCCCAGCGTTTGCTGCACCCCCCATTCTCCGCATGATCCGCTTGTCCTTTTGCTATTTCTTTGCCTGCCTGCTGTCACCATTCGTGCAGGCCGCCTCCCTCACGTCTTACGCCAAGGATGTAAAACCGCTGCTGGAGAAATATTGCTGGGACTGCCATGGCGATGGCGCTAAGAAGGGAGATCTCAATTTGGATCCCTACACGGACGATGCCAGCATTCTCAAGGCCGGCAAGATCTGGGGCAGTGTAGAGTATAATGTGGAGAACTGGATGATGCCACCACCCAAGAAGACCCAACCCACGCCAGCCGAGCGGGAAGTAATCGCGCATTACATTGATCGGGTGTTGAATCCCTTTGATGCCACGAAACCAGACCCCGGACGCGTCACCATTCGCAGGTTGAATCGCGTGGAGTATAACAACACAATGCGGGATCTCTTGGGCGTTGATGTGAAACCAGCCAACGATTTTCCGGAGGATGACACGGGCTATGGTTTCGATACTATTGGCGACGTGCTGACGATCCCGCCCATCCTCATGGAGCGCTACTTAACCGCTGCCGATAAAGTGCTGGAGGCGGCCATGCCCAATGGCAAGAGCACCTTAGAGAAGATCGTTTACAAAGCGAATACGATCAAGGGCGATGGCCAATTGGTGGATAAAAAGGTGTTTCTCCTCACCAGCGAAGGTCTGGCCCGGGTGCAGCATGAATTTCCGATGGCAGGCGAGTATGTCCTGCGGGCCAAGGCCTATGCCAACCAAGCCGGAAATGAAGTCGCCAAGGTGGACCTGCGGTTGGAAGGTGGGGTGCTCAAGACGTTTGAGCTTACGGCCGCTGCCGCCGAAAAGCCCCAAGTGCTGGAGGCTCGCTTTAAGGCCGAAGCTGGGCAACAGAGGATCGGCCTGCGTTTCCTGAATGATTTCTATGACGAGAAAGCCGCCGACCCCAACAAGCGGGATCGCAACGTGTTCTTAATTTCGCTCGAAGTCGAAGGTCCGCTGGCAGGCAAAGGCGGCGGGAGTGGCAATGCGGCCCAGAAAATCTTTGGGGCCGGCGCAGCCTTGGGGGAAACGGAGGCTGGAGCCCGGGCGATTCTGCAAGTCTTCGCCAATCGGGCCTTCCGTCGCTCGGCCATTCCGGCGGAGGTGCAGCGCTTGCTAACGATTTTTCAATTGGCGCAGAAGAAGGGGGAAAATTTCCGGGAAGCGCTGAAGCTTTCGATGAAGGCCATCCTCGTATCGCCTTATTTCATCTACCGCACCGAATGGCAGGCGGAGGCGAATAACCCCGCCATGGTCGTGGAGTTGAACGAGTTCAGCCTCGCCAGTCGTATGGCGTATTTCCTGTGGAGTTCCATGCCCGACGACGAGTTGCTGTCGCTGGCGTTTCGCAATGAATTACGAAAGAATTTGCCAGCCCAGATCACCCGCATGTTGAAGGACCCAAAGGCCCGCGCGCTGGCGCAAAACTTTGCCGGCCAATGGCTCGAAATCCGCACGCTGGATGTCGTGCAACCGGATCAGAAGCGCTTCCGTTTCCCCACTCCGCTGCGGGAAGCCATGAAACAGGAAACCGAGGAATTCTTCTGGTATATCCAGCAGGAGAACCGCAGTCTGCTGGATTTCGTGGGGGCCAACTACACGTTCGTCAATGATCGGCTGGCCACGCATTACGGCCTGCCGGGAGTAACGGGTGGGGACTTCCGTAAAGTGGAACTGCCAGCCAGCACTTTGCGCCGCGGCATCCTAACGCAGGGCAGCGTTTTGACTCTGACCTCTGATCCCGTCCGCACCAGTCCCGTCAAACGCGGCAAGTGGATCACGGAAAATATTCTCGGCATTGCCGCGCCTCCGCCGCCTCCGAATGTGCCGCCGCTCGACGCCAACGAACAGGGAGCACTGCAAGGCACGGTGCGGCAGCGTTTGGAGAAACATCGCACCAATCCGGGTTGCGCCTCCTGCCATGCCTTGCTGGATCCCATGGGCTTCGGACTGGAGAATTTTGATGCCATCGGCGTGCAGCGGACCCAGGAAAATGGGGTTCCCGTGGACACCATGGGCGTGTTGACCACCGGTCAGCAGTTTCATAATGCCATTGAATTGTCTGACATCATCATGAAGGACAAACGCGATGCCTTCCTGCGCTGTGTGACCAAAAAGATGTTTACCTACGCCTTGGGGCGGGCTCCGGAAGCGTATGACCGGCCTGCCATCGACACCATCATCGCCCGCCTGGGCAAGGACAATAACCGTTTCCAAACCCTGGTCACCGCACTCATCGAAAGCCTGCCGTTTCAGAAACGCCGCGGGGACTCGGCAGCCGTGAAAGCCAAGTAAATTCCTGCTGGCGCAGTTCGGATGCGTGGTATGTTCCCAGTCATTGACCCCTCCTGCGAATAACCTCATGTGGCGCAAATTTCTCCGCACCTGCAAATGGCTCCTGCTGCTCCTCCTCTTGGTGGGTGGCTGGTTGGCGTATGTGGCGTGGGATATTTTGCAATTCAGCCGGCAGGACCAAGCCCAGCGCAGTGATGTGGCGGTGGTGCTGGGGGCGGCCGCATGGGACCACCATCCTTCCCCCGTGTTGGAAGAACGCATCAATCACGCGATTGCGCTCTACAAACGAGGCATGGTGCGGAAGATTATATTTACCGGTGGTTATGGTGAGAAGGCCGCCATGGCGGAAAGCGAAGTGGCCCGTAACTACGCCGTGGCCCAGGGGCTGCCAGAGAAAGATCTCTTCACCGAAACCAAGAGCCACTCCACGCTCGAGAACGTCACCGAAGCCCAGAAGATCATTGCCGAGCAAAAATTCGCCACTGTCATTCTGGTGAGCGATCCGCTGCAAATGCGACGCGCCACCGCCATGATGCATGATCTGGGCGTCCTCACCATTTCCTCCCCCACCCCCACCACGCGCTTCCGCTCCAAGGATTCTAAAATGGAGTTCTTGTTCTCGGAGGCTTACAAATACGCCATTTATATGATGGCTGGTCGCTAAGTCCCCACCTGTGATGCCCGTCATTCCTGCTCCTCCATGTTAGCTACGATACTTATTGTTGATGATGAACGCCACACCCGGGAAGGGCTGCGGTCCGCTCTGGAGGATGATTTCGACGTCTATATCGCCTCGGACAAACGTGAAGCCATGGAAGTCCTGGCCTCCGAACCCATTGATGTCGTGGTGACAGACCTCAGGTTGGGCGCGGACAACGGCATGGAGGTGGTGGACGAATGCCTACGCCAAGCCCAGCCACCCATCGTCATCATGATGACGGCCTATGGCTCGGTGGATACCGCAGTGGAGGCCATGAAGCGCGGAGCGTGGCATTTCGTCACCAAACCCATCAACATTGATGAATTGGAAATTCTCATCAAACGCGCGCTGCAGAGCCGCAAACTCCAGACGGAAAATTTGGCGTTAGTCAAACAGGTCGAGGAAAAATTCGCGCTGGATCGGATGCTCGGAAAATCCGAAGCCATGCGGCGGGTCTATGAGACCATCGAACAAGTGGCCCCCAGCAAAGCCAGCGTGCTGATCGGCGGGGAAAGCGGCACCGGCAAAGAACTGGCCGCCCATGCGATTCACAATCTCAGCGGTCGCCCCAAGGCCAAACTGGTCATCGTGCACTGCGCTTCCCTAAGCCCGCAATTGCTGGAGAGCGAACTCTTCGGCCATGAAAAAGGTGCGTTCACTGGAGCTTCTGAAAAGCGCCTGGGACGATTTGAAATTGCCAACGGCGGCACCATCTTTCTGGATGAAATTGCGGAAATCGACATGGCGACGCAGGTTAAATTGCTGCGGGTGTTAGGCGAGCGCACGTTCGAACGCGTCGGTGGGCATACCCCCATCAAAGTGGACGTGCGCTTGATTGCGGCCACCCACCAAGATCTCAAGGCTCTGGTGGATCAGGGGAAATTCCGGGAGGACTTGTATTTCCGCCTCAACGTCATCAAAGTCATCCTGCCCCCGCTGCGGGATCGCAAGACCGATATCCCCCTGCTCTGTGATGCGTTTCTCAAGGAGTTCGCGAAGGAGAACCGCAAGCAAATCAAAGACTTCAGTGTGGAAGCGCAGGAGTTGCTCATGGGGTATCGCTGGCCCGGCAACGTGCGGGAACTCCGCTCCGCGTTGGAACATGCCGTCGTCATGTGCAACGGCACCCGCATCACTCCCCGGCACCTTCCCGACAGCCTGCGCGGAGTCGTGGAGCCCGCCCGGGGCGGCCCCAAACTGCTCGGCGCCCCCTCCGAACCAGAGGACCTGGATCTCTCCAAAATGGAGACCCGCTTCATCAAACGCGCTTTGGAAATAACCGACGACAACCGCACCGAAGCCGCCAAACTCCTCGGCCTCAGCCGCCGCACCCTGCAGCGTAAACTCCAGGAACTGCAGATTCGGAAGCACGAGGGCGGGTGAGGAAGCCCACGATCCTAGCAGCCTTCAATCCGCTTCGCGCGAAACTGCGGCCTGGAGAGTTCGTGCATTTTCGAAACGCAAAGTAGTCATCATCGCTCCGCGTGATGACCAGCACGATTTTCCCTCCCGCCAACACCGCCCCGAATCACCCACCGCCCGCGCCACTGTCAGACCTAAGGCGCAGCAAGTTCGCATGCCCGGCTGCGCTAGTCGGGCGTGCTCCGAATTCGCATGCACCTACCTCCGACTGCCGCTAACCATGTTCGTTAGGTATCATTGGTGCGATTTCGGAAGCGCCTTGAGAACAGCCTTCTTGAATTCCTCGTTGAGCCTGTTGCCAACCGAGAGTCCTGTCATCAGATGCTGGTTGCGGTCTGGGACTGGGGCAGCGTCCAGAAATGTCGTCCAATAAGGCTCATTGAGGCGCTGAGGAATATCCGCCTGACCCCGATACGGGCCGTCGTGCAATCCGATTCGGAGCATGAATCCCTCGTAGTTTGGGCCTTCAGTGACGTGGGTCGTCGGACTCACCTCGCCGGTCATGCCGCGTCCATGAACCGTGAAAGCCATTGTTCCATGTTTCGCTACATATTCCGTGGAACTCACTTCGATCGTGGCGGCTGGAAAGTATTTGCGAATGATGGGCGTTAGCGAGCGAGCTATGTCAGCGATGGAAGTGTCCTCAGCGAGTGCTGGGGACGCAAGGAAGACTAGGCAGAGAAAAAACCTCGGGATGTTCATGGTCGTCAATATCTCTCAGTGTTTGGCGTTAGTTGTCAGAGCTTTGTCGGCAGACGGTAAATTATTCGTCCACACGGGACGGGTGGCGTGATGCCTAACACTCTACTTAAAAACGAAGCAGAGGGGTTGGCCGGGTTAAATTTGACCACGATATCATTTGGACGCATTCGCATAATTTCGGAGCTTCCGGTTCTTATGTCCAGCAATGGGATGATGCTGCGGTGGTTAGTCATGGATAACGCGAATCACTTTCGACGAGGTTGACGCGAGTCGCTCACAAGAGATAACGCGGTCAAGGTGAGAAACAAGCAAATTATTTTCTCCGGTGATCGAGAACCTGGCGTCAATTCGCGCAGATTGTGACGGCGGTGAGGGACTGAAGACCAAAAGGTGCTGGCGCAGCGGGAACTATAGACCAAGCGCAGTGCTGAGAGCCCGGCGGATTTCCATTGACCAAATTGCCCAGTCAGGGTTCACTGCTGACATGAAAAATTTCCTGCTGATTTGTTGTTTGCTATCACTGGTGCCATCCATGTTCGGTATGGGCCGCGCGGGCGGCGGACCCAGCTTGACTTGGCTGGTGGAAGGAGATGAATTCGAGGGGCCGAAAATGGTGCGCAAGGATGTGCAGGTGGCTCCAGATGGGAAGGTGCATTATTTCCGGGTCACCCCCATGGTCACCCAAATCCATGTCCGGGGAATGATTCCGCGTCAGGCGGAGGACGGGAGCTGGGGGGCAACGTTCATTCTCAATGAAGAGGGCTGGCGTTCGATCCTGGTGACGGCGGCGCAAGACTCCGGGAAGCTGATTCGCGTGTATATCAACGGACGGCCACTGGAATATCAACGGGTGGAGAAACCCTCGAAGGATGACCATCTCATCGTGATCTGGAGTGGCATTACGGAAGCGGAAATGGCGCAGTTGAAGTCCAAATATAAACAGGCTCCGGCCCGCTAAACGAGACGTGTCGTGACCATTTTTTCCCACCCTGCTCCTCGGATTGCAGTCGCGATGGCACTACTGGGGCTGAGCGTGGCTGGGTGTAAGCGGAAGGAACCAGCCCCGGCACCCACCCCAGCGCCCACGCCGACACCGGCACCGCAGCCGAAACCCAAGCCGCCGGAGAAGCCTGCCCCGCCTCCCCAGCCGCCAGGACCTGCGTTGCTGAAATTCCAACTACCGACGACCAACCGTGGTCTGTTGGAAAATAATAACCCAGCGTTCTTCATGTATGTGAAGCGCGCCACGGTCTCCGGAGATGTGAAGGTCTGGCAGGCGGGCCAGTATGGATTCGTGCGGGATCCCAAGATGTTGAAGGACGGGAACATTGTTTACACCCGTTTCCACGAAGGCATGGATGTGGCTCCGATGATCCGTGATCTTCAGGGCGAGCCAGAGGATGAGGTCCGCGCCATGGCCGATGGCATCGTGGTGTATACCAACACGCAGGGTGGCAAGGGTAGTTACGGCAATTACGCCATCATCGAACATGCCACGGAGGACGGTCCGTTTTACAGTCTCAGTGCGCATCTCCGCGAAATAAAAGTTCCCCGCGGCACCAAGGTCAAGCTGGGTGACATCATCGGTATTATGGGCCACACCGGGACGGGGATCGACCGTGAGCGCTCGCATACTCATGTAGAGTTGAATATGCTGCTGAATCCCAAGGTTGCGCTCTGGAACCGGGCCCCAGAACCTCCTGCGCCTAAACCCACCCTCAAACCAACGACCACAGCCAAACCAGTGAAGGGTCAGCCACCTGCAAAACCCGCCGCCAAAGTCGTTGCCCCCGCCGCGCCCGTGATCAATGGCCAGAACCTGGTGGGCCTGGATGTAGGGGCGTGGTTGCGCACCCACTATCAAAAGCCAGAAACGCGGCTGGCCGATTTCATTCGCAAGGAACCGGCCTATTTCAAATTACAGGTGCCCTGCCGAGGAATGGAGTTGGAGATTGTGAAACGTTACCCCTGGCTGCGCGCTCCGGGCCCCATCGGCTTGGCCTGGGAGATCTCCGTCGGGGCTTCGTCCCTGCCGCTCAAGGTTGCTCCCATGGCGGATAAGGTTGATTTCCCGGCGGTTAGTTGGGTCCAACCCTTCGTGGGAAATCACGCCTGGAAATCACGCGACATGCTCCAAGGCTCCGGCACCATCGCAACGCTGAGTCCGCATGGACTGGCGTGGCTGAAGTTGATTCTGGAGAATTAGACGATCCTACTTCAGCAACTCCGCAGGGATCTTCGCATCCTTCACTTTGACCTCGGCATTGGCACCAGCATCGATCCACCATTTGATCAAGTTGAGTTCCTTGTCGGTGAGTTGGGGCTTTTTGGCTGGGGGCATGTGTTCATCCTGGTCTTTGGGGAGCAGGGCGCGCTTCACGATGGCACTGTCAGCGCTCTTGCTAACAACGACCGCGGGCTCTTTTTCCTGGTCTTCGCCACCTTTCATGAGGCTGGCGAAGTCATGCAGGGCAAACTTTCCTTTTTGCTTTTCTGCTCCGTGGCAACCGACGCATTTTTCTTTGAAGATCGGCTGGATGACCGCCACGAAGGCTGGTGCTTCTTGATCCAAGGGGGCTGGTGCGGGCGGGGGCACAACCGTGACTGGTGGCGGGGTGGGCGCTCCCACGACGTTTTCCCAGCCGAGATTGATGATGAGCTTGGGGAGTTTCACGCGCAGGGCTTCGGCGGCGGGCTTGGTGACCCCAGTTTGCCAGGCGTAGAGGGTTTTCAGGTTGGTGAGTTTCTCCAACTTGGCCAGGGCGGCATCGGTGATCTTGGTGCCGTAGAAATTGAGGTATTCCAATTTAGCCAGTCCACCCAGCGCGTCGATCCCAGCATCGGTTAGAGTAGTATTCTCCAAACGCAAGCGGGTGAGGTTTTTCATGGCTCCGACGGTGGCCATGCCAGCATCGGTAATCTTGCTGCGGCCGAGGTTCAGATCGGTAAAACGATCGGCAATCCCCGCAAACTTCGCCAGCATGGCATCGTCGAATTTATCGGCCACGTTGATGACGTTGAAAGTCAGACCAGCATCATTTTGCGCCACTTGCAGGATGGGGCTGCCGATTTCCTTTTCCAAAGCGATGACTTTTTCATCCCGGGCATTCACCGGCGGGGCCACGACCGGAGCAGCGGCGGGGCCCGCCGCCAGGACGTAGGTCTCTTTGGCTTTGGCCATCACCAGTTCTTTCAGCTCGGCGGGCGGATTCGCATCCTTCACTTTGACGTTTTTGTCCGCTCCTGCGTCCACCCACCATTTGAGAAGATTAATTTCTTCTGGTGTCAGTTGCTTCTTATCCTTCGGTGGCATGTGGTCATCGTGATCCAGCGCCAGCGCCAAGCGCACTAACATTTCACTGCCGGCGGCATTCTTGGGCACGATGGATGGCTTGTCGCTCTCACCTGGCTTCAGGGCGGCTTCGTAGGTGTCCATGCGTAGTTTACCCTTCTGCTTGGTGGGCCCGTGGCAAGCGATACAACGGCTGGCGAAGATGTTCTGCACGACGCCCTCATAGACCGTCTTGTCTTCTGGGGCAGGGTCGGCGGACCAAGCAACGGAGGAGAGCAGGATGGAGGCGACGTAGGAAAGGTGAGTGAATTTCATAGACTTTGGTAGATGTTGACCAATCAACGCGGGAACTGGCTTCTCGTCAAGTTACGTGGGTTCGTGGAAATCCATGCCATTTGGGTGATGGTTAGGCGTGGATCCACTCATTTTGTCCGCTGAAAATATTCGCCAAAATTTCTGAAACTCGGTATCGGCGTTCCGCAGAGATTTCCCCAGAGGCGGAGCGTTCGGCCCCGACCCACCCTAGTTCTGTCACTCCACCAATTGCCACTTATGACTCACTCGCCTTGTCACCTTTCCGTCCTCGCCATCGCTCTTGGTGGCATTTTAAGCGCCACTGCAGCGTGGGGCCAAACCGATGCGTTCACTTACCAGGGACGGCTGGAGCGCAATGGCACGCCGTTTACTGGCACCGCCAATCTGCAACTCAAAGTCATGGACGCCCTCACCGCAGGGACCGCCCTCGCCACGACCGCTGGCACCTATACGATCGTCAATGGTCAGTTTACGGTCACGTTTACCGCCGTGCCGGCCAGCGTGTTCAACGGCAATCCGCGCTGGGTGGAAATCGGCGTGGATGACCCGGATGTGGCGGGCATTTCCTATGTGCCGATGACTCCCCGCCAACCAGTCACGGCCACGCCTTATGCCATGCGGGCGAACACAGCGGCCACCGCCACGACGATTACGGGAAATTTACCGACCTCCCAACTGACCGGCACGATCAATCCCTCCATTCTCAACACCGGCACCACCACCGGCACGATGACTTTCAGCCCGGCCAGCGGGGCTCCCTTTGCGGTCGGCAGCACCACGAAGGTTGTGAGCTTAAATGCAGACCTGCTGGACGGGTTAGACTCCAATGTTTTTCTCCAGAAGAGCGGCGGAACCATGACCGGAAATCTCAGCATCGCCCCTCCGGCGGCCCTGGATTTTGGGAGCACGACGAGGCAGATGCTCAGCCTCTTCGGGAGTTCTTTCGGCATCGGCGTGCAGACCGGGACGCTGTATCAGCGGACGAATAGCGATTTCTCCTGGTTCAAAGGGGGCGTGCATAGCGACCTGCAGAATACACCGGGCGCGGGCGGGGTGGAAACGATGCGGTTAGGGTCAAATGGCACGTTGTCGGTGGTCGGGAGTCAAGCTGGATTCATTACCACCAACCGCGCAGACGTTAGCAAGTTCTGGCAAGTTTACGCCGATGGCGCGACGACCAGCGATAGCCTGCGTATCTGGAGCACAGTGACCGGGGACCGGGTCACGGTGAAACAGAATGGCGATATGGCGGTCGTGGGGGAGATTACCGCGCCCGCCGCCACCATCACTAGCACCGGGAGTAGCACTGCGATCAACGCGCTCTATAACGGCAGTGCGAATGGCATCGGGGTTTATGCTTACTCCGCCAGCACGACGGGGTTCCCCATTTTTGGTCAATCGGTTAACGGGGGCTATGGCTCGAAATTTGTTGCCAACGGTGCCAGCGGCTGGGCGGTCTATGGCGTGAGCGATACCGGATTTGCCGGGCGTTTTGAAGGGAAAGTCTCCATTACCGGAGCCACCACGATCGGTTCCACCCTAGACGTGGCCAACCCCGTAACTTCCACGGGTGGACAGGCGGGATTCGTGGCCAAGAATCGCAATGATCAAAGTAAACAATGGGTCACCTACGCCCGCAATGGTGGAGGCATTGATCAATTGGCATTCTATAGCAGCACTGCAGGATTCGATGTGGCCTCTCTTTCTCCAAACGGAGACATGTATCTGGTTGGAGCCCTTTCCACCACCGTGCTGACGATTCGGGGCGGAGCGGATGTCGCGGAGCCATTTCCCATGTCTAAAACAAACGCCTCGGAGGACTTGGAACCCGGCAGTGTCGTGGTCATCGATGCCGAGCATCCGGGAAAACTAAAGTTGAGCACGGAAGCCTACGACACTCGGGTGGCCGGCATCATCAGCGGGGCTGGCGGCGTTAAGCCGGGGCTGCGCCTGCATCAAGAAGGCGTCATGGAGGGAGATGAACATGTGGCGCTAAGCGGCCGGGTCTATGTGAAAGCGAATGCCGACCACGGGCCCATCAGACCGGGGGATTTATTGACCACTTCAGAGAAGCCGGGACACGCCTCCAAAGTGATGGACCATGCCAAATCTCAAGGTGCCATTCTGGGCAAGGCCATGAGCAGCCTGGATGAAGGCACCGGCTTGGTGCTGGTGCTCGTGACCTTGCAATAACCTTCCCACCTTCCAAGTTATGAAACTCTGCTTTTCGCTACTGGGGCTTACCCTCGCCCTCATCAGCCCTCACACCCTGCGCGCTCAGGAGCCGTTCGATAAATTCATTTATTTGGATGTTTCTTTGAAAATGATCGTCAATCCGGCCACTGGCAGCGTTCCTACCACCAGCGTTTTCAGAGACGGTGCCAATAACCCGCTCCCCCTCACGACCAACGACGCCAATCTTAGGCAGGCTTTCGTGCTGATGAACCGCTGGCTTGCACAGACCTGGCGCGGCTATCGGGTGCGGTTGGTCGATCTCGTGAATCCAACTTCCGCAGACCCCACCTTCAAGCGGATTGGGTCACTGGGAGATACTACCGGACCCGGGAAATGGTTCCTGTCCGACTTGAAGAACCAAGATCCCGATACGGTGAATGCAGCATTCGAAGTGGCCGCCAAGGCCAATAAAGCCGCCTTTGCCTGGAACGACAATGCGGTGAATATCTACGTCAACGACGGTCCCTGGTCCCGCGCGAACTTCCCCTGGAGTGGGGCCGATAATGTGATTACCGGATACACCCTCATCTCCTTCGACGGTGGGCCCGAAAATTATCAGACCAACAATTACAAGATCGCTGGCAACCTCCTCCATGAATTGGGCCATTTTTACGGGCTAGCCCATACCTTTGGGGGGGCCGATACTGGTTTAGGGGACGATGGCTTTACCGACACCGCAGACGATTTGGGGAACCAGGGCGGACGCAACGAAACCGTAGTCCGCAATGCCCTCGCCCAAGCCAATTGGCAACAGGACTACAGCGCCCTCACCTCTGATCGGAAAACGCTGGTGGATAACACCGTCAACAATGGGATGTCCTATTATCAGCTCTTCTACGACGATCCCGCGCAGAGCAAGGTGCTCACAGACGCCGAGCGCTTCGGTCCCACGCGTTTCCTCTTTACCGAGCTGCAGATGGATACCTGGGCAGACTACGCCAATGCTGGACGCAAGCCCGGGACCTCGGGTTCCACGCGCTTCGTGGAAGCTTCGGCGGGCACCGGTGGGACTGGCACCAGCCTGGATCCCTACCATCCCCTTTCTAATGCCATCACGAACGCCAGCACCTTGCAGAAAGACATCCTCATGCTCCGCCCCGGCACCTACACCGCCGCCACCCTCAACAAACCCATGACCATCCGCGCGACTCGCAATGGCCCTGCCATCATTCAAAAGCCATGAAACGACAACTGCTGATCTCTGGTAGCCTAACAGGCTTTATTTCCATGGCGCTGGCCGCCTTCGATGTCCCCTGGCAAACCTTGGATGGCGGTGGCGGCGTGAGTTCCGCCGCCGTCGGAGCGTCCACCTGGGCCGTTACCGGAACCATCGGCCAGTCCGATGCCCACGCCGCCAGCAGCGTAGGTTCCACCTTCTCCGTCAGCGATGGCTACTGGGCCGCAGTGGTGCCTTCCGCCAATGGTCCGGCCTTGGCGATCACGAAATCCGGCCCCAACGCCATTGTGAGTTGGGGCGCGGATGCCGTGGGCTATCAATTAGAACAGTCACCCAACCTCCAAAGCTGGAGCGCGGTGGGAAATGTCATTACCTCGGCCGGCCAGATCAGCGTGACGCCAGGGCCAGGCACCCCAAAATTGTTCTTCCGCCTCAAGCTGCCTTAAGCCAAAGCCTCACCTCCGCCCAAAAAATGAACCGCCCCCAGTGCGTTGCATTCCCAGAGAATATTCCCCCCTAGTAGATCCGCAGATCCCACACTGGGGACGGCTCAGCATTTCCCCACTGTGTAATTCGGATTTTTTTCGGAAACGTTACAAACTTTCTGCAATTATTTTTGAAACACCGGTTTTGGGGTTCGCAGAGACTTATGACAGCGAGCTTGCTCGCGCCACTACGCCATCCCCTCCGCTCACTGCCCCAACTTCTGTAACACCGACTGGAGCGACGGCAAAACTTTCATGGAATCCACGCGCTCCATGGCCGCCGCGGGGGGTGGGGGCAGCGGTGGGGCCGGCCAGTCTAAATGAAGTTTCCCCAAGGCATCGCGCAATTTTCGGAAGTCCCAAAGCTGAATATTGTGCTGACTACCATTGATGGCCAGGCGGGATCCTGCATAGTCCAACGCCAGCCAGCCAATGGCCCGGGCATCCGGGTGCTCAATCGTGGCGAGTGGGTTCCCGGTGGCAGGATCGAATAAGTCCACGCCATGCGACGAGCGTGATACCGCCAACAGGGTGCCATTTCCCGCGAGAGCGACAAATTGATGGACGTGAATCGGGCTGGGGTTGCGCCGGGTCCAACGCGTAGTCCACGTCTCCACTTCCCATGCTGCGAGGCCATCCAGACTGGCCGTGTAGAGCGTCTTGCTGTCCGGACTGAAGACCATGTAACAAGTGCGCGTGTTGGGCAATCGCTGCACCATTGTCTTCGTCTGCAAATCCCACACAAACGCCAATTCCTGCGGCTGCGTCCACGAAGCCGCCACGGCCCAACGCCCATCAGCGCTTTGCGCTACGGCATTGACCGGAATGCCGGGCACGGCCAATCGTTCCGGGACGGGATTTTTATCTCGGATCGGCAGGATGGTGAGATCATCCCCCAGACTCATCGCGATCACCCCACTCGTGGGGCACTGACTGAAGCGCGGGATGCTCGGTTCCGCCTTAAATATTGTTTCTGGCAGGGACAGGGCCCATAAGCCCGGGGCAGGATTGGCCAACCCACACCGCAGCAATCCCTTGCCGGGAGCGGAAATCAGGAACCCATCTCCTTTCGGCGTGAAATTTACCGCATCGACCAGCCCGGTATTCAGCCAAGCTAAACGTCGCCCATCTGCTGCCGCCAACACGGCGGTGCCCAGCGCACCGCCCACGACTACCAGGCGCCCATCTGGCGAGAGATCCACGCCCCAAGGGCCGCGCTGGGCTTCCGCATCCGGGTCTGGACGCGGCAAGGCCACATGACGCACGACGACTGGCACGGTTAGGGCATAGCGCACAATTTCCTCCCGCCGGGTCTCGCGCAGAAACAAGTGGGCTCCATCTTGAGTGAATTGCACGAAATCCCCCGTGCCCGTAGCCACCAGCCCGGCGCGCCCACTGGAGGCCTCCCAGAGCCTCAACGTGTTATCAAAGGAAACCGTCGCCAACCACTCTCCACTGGGATGCCACGCCACCCCCTGCACCTCTGCGTGGTGCCCAGTCAGCCGGCGCAAGAATGGCTTGGGGCCGTCCAGATACCACACACAAACGTCCGGCACCCCACTGGCAATCGCAATGGCCCGACTATCCGGACGCCATGCCACGGTCTGAAACCAATCGTTGTGCCCATACGGAGTCTCCAATCGATGCACCACCTTGCCACTGTTGGCATTGATGATTTCCACCATCCCTTGTCCCTTCGTCACCACCGCCAGCAACTTTCCGTCCGGACTGAACGCTAATGGAGCAGGCGAAGTGAAGGAGGAAATGAACCGTTTCTGCTCTACTGGCTGTTGCCAGCGATCGATCACCAAATTTGTCGTCCCCTGCTCTCCGTAAGCAATCCATTGGCCATCAGGCGAAAAAACGAGCCCCCAGACGGCCCCGTAATGTTTTTCGGCCCAGGACTTGGAGGCCAGTTGCCAAAGATGATAGGAAGATCCGGCGCATTGGACTAACAGCGCGTTGCCATCACTACCAAACGACACTGCGTTGGCACATTTTAGCCCCACTGGAGGAGGGATAATTTCATCAGGGCCGCCGGCGGATGAGCGCAGGCAAAGCTGCCCAGCCACAACCTCCGCCACGCGGGTGCCATCCGGGGAAATGGCTGTCCAACTGCGCTGATGGTAGGGCTGGCGATTCTTTTCCTGGCAGCCCGGGGTGGCCAGCAGGGTGATCGCATCATTACGCAGTGCCAGGCTCTCTCCCAACTCCGCAGCAGCGCTCACCGCCCGCAGACCCGCCTCTCGTAAATCATACTGCCCACTCTGCCGGAGGGCATGAACTTCCGCCGTGACGGCTTCCAGCGCGGTTTGCCGCAGGGAAACGTTGGCCCGTTGTTGCAGGACCACGCCAACGATCAAGGCCGCAGCCAGCAAACCACTCAGCAGCGTGAGCGCAGGATGCCGCCGCGCATACCGCCACACCCGTTCCGCCGTGGACACGGGCCGTGCGGTAATCGCGTTACCTTCCAGCCACCGTCGGAGATCGGCCGCCAAAGCTGCGGCCGATTCGTATCGTCGCACCGGATCCTTCGCCAAGCAGGCATGGGCGATCGTCGCCAAATCCCGTGGCACCCCTAACTTTCTCAGCGGGGCCGGTTCCGTCTCCGCAATTTCCCGCAGCAACGCAGGTAAATTTTCCGCCTGAAACGGCGGAGCCTGCGCCAGGACCTCATACAACACTGCCCCCAGGCTATAGACATCACTCCGCACCGTAGCGGCGCGCGCATTGCTGGCGGCAATCTCTGGAGCTAAGTATTGCGGTGTGCCCAGCATGGCCGCCGAGCGGGTCAGGTTGCTGTCGGTGTTGGCAATTTTCACCAGCCCAAAATCCGCCACATAAGCGCGATCCTCTGCATCGAACAAAATATTTCCCGGCTTCAGATCCCGATGGAGCACGCCATGATTGTGCGCGTGCGCCACCGCATCTGCGATCCCGGCCACCAGTTCCGCAATCTCCCGCCATTTCCCCGCATAGGCCGCCCGACGCGACGACAACGTGCCCCCGGACGCTAACTTCATCGTAAAAAATGGCACTCCCGCCCATTCTCCAAACTGATGCAGTGGCA
Source organism: Verrucomicrobiales bacterium (assembly GCA_031411295.1). Classification (GTDB taxonomy): domain Bacteria; phylum Verrucomicrobiota; class Verrucomicrobiia; order Verrucomicrobiales; family V1-33; genus JAGNEJ01. Next base: position 43,373 of record JANOAV010000010.1, read on the forward strand.
GAATTCCCGGATGATTCAAATCCGCCATGGCGCGGGCTTCCAGCCGGAACCGCTCCCGCAGTTCTTCGGTGATCATTTGCGGCAGCAGCATCTTCACGGCCACCTCGCGCGCAGGGGCTAACTGCCGTGCCTGATAAACGATCCCCATCCCGCCCCGTGCCAGTTCCCGTAAATTTTCATGCCCCGGAATCGTGAATGCCGTGTCCTGCTGCGGTCGCATTTCCAGAGGTTCCACCACCATCCCCCGCATCAAACAACGCGGACACAACCCCCGCAGCCGCCCTGCGGAGAGGGCGGAGCCACAAGCAAGGCACAACGTGGAGGCAGACATGTTCAGAAGTTCTCTGCGGAAACCAGAGCCGAAGTTTCAGCATTTTGCACCTGAAGTTTACCAGCCACGAGACATCGGCGGCTGGGCGAACCTTCTGCCTTCCCTGCGAATTCACCTTGCGCTGTCAGGACCGAGACTGCGGATCACCTCTTCCAGCAGGGGAGCAGCCATTTCGACTTGATGGCAGGCTTGGGGAAAATTTCCGTTTTGCACATCGGCAACGTATTCCTGGAACGCGCTAATGCGTTCCTGCTGGAGACGCCGATTTTCTGCGGCAAAGTCCCGATACGCTTTGGCATGACGCGGGGCGCGTTCATCGTAGTCGCCCAGAATATCATCCGAGAACAGGAACTGGGTATCGCAACCGCTGCCGGAGCCGAGGGACATCAGGAGCAGCTTCGTTTGGGAGGAAAGGAAGCGGGCGAGATTATGCGGCACCACTTCCAGTTCCGCGGCATAGGCCCCGGCATTTTCCAGTTCCTTCATTTTCCGATACAGCATCTGGGCCTCTTCCACGGTGCGTCCGATGGCCCGATAGCCGGTCCACGTGACATGCCGCGGCACCAGACCAAGATGCCCGACGACAGGAATTCCCTCGCGCGCCATGGCCTCGATGATGAATGGACTGGCAGAACAGTAAACGGAACTCGCCCCCATTTCCAGCGCGCGGAATCCCACGCGAATCGCTTCCTCCTGCGATGCCATGCCATGGGGCGTGGCGGCAGAAAGGAAGCTCTGAGGAGCGGCGGCCACCAGCTTGGGCAAACGCGCCTCGGCTTCGGGGTTATCGAAGCTGCAGCTCATGAGGTCCACTCCTGCTTGTTCTGCGGCGGCGGCTTCCTCCGGGGACTTCACGTGGATATGAGTTAGGCAACGTTTGCCCTTGAGCTGTTGGAGATCGAAGACGGTGTATTTTTTGCGCGGACGGAGCATGGTGGAGTCGGGGTAAAAAATGTTATTTCCAGGAGGGATACTCGTGGCCGAGATTGTCGTCAGTGATCGGAATTTCCTGATCCCACAGCTTGTTCATGCGTGGTTCAAGCACAATCCACCAACGATCAGGATCGCCTTCGGGTTGGGGATCGCGATCATTTTCCGCCAACTTGAGCACGGCTTCCATCTCATTGCGGCCAGCCTCGGTGGTAAGATCGAAGACTGGCTTGCCTTCAATTTGATATTGGCTCAGCACTTCCCGCCAACGCGCGGAATTCGGCACCAGGGGCTGGTTGGAGGCGATGCAATTGTTGAGGCACATCATGGTGTGGGGAAACACCACCATGCCCGTCTTGGCAGCCCGACCCGAGTCTGTGCAGTTCCACATGACCACTCCGTCGGGTGCTAAATGTTGTTTCGCCAGTTCCAGAAATTCCTGCGAGAGCAAGCCGGACGCGAACTCGCGCCAGTGGTGCGTGGTGTTCATGAGAATGCAGTCGAATTTCCGGCCGGGCTGGCGCTTCAACCAGCGTCGACCATCGTCAATATTGATTTTCACGCGCGGATTCTGCAGGAGTCCTGACACTTGGGGATAGGCCGCAATCACTTCCATGTAGGCATGGCTGATTTCCACCACATCCACGTCTGGTTGATCCGGATGATTGGCGATGATCTGGGTCCAGGCACCCGCACTCATGCCGACCACCAGCACCGTCTTAATCGGCTTGGGATGCACGGCGGAAATGAAGTAGGGCCGCACATGATAGTCGCCCTTGGTTAGGGAGGTATCGATCATGCCATCGTAGGCTCCGTTGCCATACACGTGACGTTCTGCGTCCACCGTCACCACCCCGTGGCGGCTCTCGATGGTCATGGTAAACGGTGGTTTCCCGGCAACCTCATGTTTCCAGAAAAGCCGTTCCCACAGCCCCTCATGCAGCGGACCATGCGCTGCGCCCAAACCCAGCAAAATGATACCGAAGCTCAGGCTCACACGATCCTTGACCAACGTGCGCCACCCAAACCACCCCGCCAAGAGCAGCCCCAAAGCCGCCAGCAGAGCGGCCATGACGTGCAGCGGGAAATATTCCAGCAACCAGAATCCAGTGAGTAAACTCCCGGCTCCGCTGCCAATAATATTGGCCAGGTAAACATAACTCAGCCGCGCCCCGGCCCGGGCATCCGGCGGGATGGCCACGTGGCACATCAGCGGCAGCGTGGTGCCCTGCACGGCGGCCACCAGCGCGACCAAGCCCAGCGCCCAAGTCCAGGGCGGCAAACAGAGACCGGGAATCCACGTCCAGCAATCGTCCGCGTTCTTCAACGTCACCATCCACGATGCCAGCGGCACCACCAGCACGGCCAAAATATTGGCCATCAAGATCAAACGCACCAGTGAGCGGAGCGAGGTCGCATCCTCCCGATGCTGCCAGCGCATGCTCCACAGTGAGCCCAGCGCCAGGCCCAGCAAGTAACTGCCTAGCATGGCTCCAAAAGCCGGGGCCCGGGAACCGGTCACGAAGTTGAATAACCGCGCCCAGATGATTTCCCAGCTCAAGGCCGTGAAGCCGGACAAGGCTGCGGCCACCAGGATTTGTCGGGTGGCCTTACTCATGGGAGGCTCCTTTCCGATGCAACATCCAAGCCAGTAAAATCACCGTGGCCACCGCCGCATTTAAGATGGCTGCCAACAGGACGGAACCGCTTTCACCAAAGCGACCCAGGCAGAAGAACACCGCAATAAACGCTCCCAGAGCAGCTCCCAGCGTATTTACAAAATAGAGCCAACTCACACTGCGCCCCACGGCGGCGGTTTCCCTAACCTGTTGTGCCACCAGCAACGGCAGCGTGGCTCCCATCAGCAACGTGGGCAGAAAAATCAACGCAAACGCCAGGACGCCCGTGAGCAAGGCTCCCGCCCCTAACGTGAGATCGCCCACCCAGTGGAATAATTGCAAACTGATCAACCCATAGAAACCGATCCCGAACTCTGCCAGCGAGAACAGTAGGACCAGCGGCACGCGGGAACGCTCCGAGACCCATCCGCCAGCCAAACTCCCCAATCCCAGCCCCACCATGAAAGCCGTCACCACCATGGCCACGGACTCCACGTTACAGCCGTAAATCGTGAACAGAGCGCGTTGCCAGATCATTTGGTAAATGAGCGCAGAAATCCCGGAGATCGTAAAGACCGAGAACAACAACGCCCGGGGCACCGTGGGTGCCACCGCAACGGGCGAGAGAGGATGGGGGGCAAGGGATTCCATAGCAGAGAGGCGCTTTCTTCGTGGGGAGGCGCGTGGTTGTCAACCCGGTCTGTCCTCCGGATCCGCCCTGCCGCATGAATGAGCGAGCAAGATTGATTTGCGATGGGTCCTGCGTCGAGGACACTTACGGCATGAATAAATTTCATCCATCCCGATGGCTGGGCTTGGCGATGCTCGCCCTGCCAGTCGTTGCCACCGCCCAAGACTACGCTTACGAGAAAGCCCCGTTTAATTACTGGTCGCGTGAGTTGGACAATCCCGTGACCCGACTGCAAGCCCGCTTGGATTCAGGAAAGGTCGTCCTGCCCTTGGGCGACGAGAAGGCCACCATGGAAATGCTGCTCAAGGAGTTGGAAATCTCCCCAGAATCGCAGGTCATCGTTTTTTCCAAAACCAGCCTCCAGCGGGATCGGATCTCGCGCCAGCATCCCCGAGCGATCTTCTTTAACGAACAAACTTATGTGGGCACAGTCCCGGGCGGGTTGTTCGAACTCACCACGATGGAGAAGGAGATTGGCCCCATTTTCTATCACTTGGATGCGAACCGCCCGGACCGCAAAATCCCGAAATTTGACCGCAATGAGAATTGCATGTCCTGCCACGGTGGCGGCACCACGGATTATCTCCCGGGATTTGTCGTGCGCAGTGTGTTTCCCGATGAAGTGGGGGAACCTCTCTACCAGGCCGGAACCAGCCTAATTGATCAGAACAGCCCGCTGAACAATCGGTGGGGCGGATGGTTCGTGACCGGAAATACCGGAAACCTAACGCACCGCGGCAACGCCACCGCCACCATGCTGGAAGGCAATGCGGTGCTTCATTCCGATGGGGTTTATAACCAAACGTCACTGGACAAATTTTTCGAGACCAAGCGCTACTTGCGTTCCTCGAGCGACGTCGTTTCCCTGCTCGTGCTGGAGCATCAGGCCGGCATGCACAATCGCATCACCAAAGCCAGCTACGACGTGCGCGGAGCCATTGAGCGACGCATGGATTTGCTGACCGAATTGGGGGAACAGCCAGGGGCCGCCCTGACTGGGTCCGCGTTGTCCGTGGCTAAATCTCACGTGGAAAAAGTCCTGCAGTTTCTCCTGTTCGCAGGTGAAGCTCCGTTGCCTGAAGGAGGCGTCGAAGGTTCTCGCGCGGTGGTCGATGCCTTCCTGGAGCGACGCATTGCCACGAAAGACGGGCGTTCCCTGCGCGATCTGCAATTGCTGAATCGCGTCTTCAAATACCGCTGCAGCTACCTCATCTACGCCCCGGAATGGGACAGTCTGCCCGTTCCCTTCTTGGAAATGGTGTATCAACGTCTCTACCAAATTCTCACCAGCCCGGAGCCGACCAAAGGCTACGAGCATCTGGTGACCAGCGAGCGTCGTAACATTCTGGAAATTCTCCGCGAAACCAAACCAGGGCTCCCCGATTATTTTCTGAAGGATCCCAAAGCTTGATGCCTTGATACCCTTGGGAAGGAGTGGAGGTGGTCCTCTGGAATCGGCAAATACCCTTGTGAAGTTGCCAAACCAAAGCCACCATCGCCACCATGACCATCTTCCTGCGAAAAATCAGCTTCTACTTTGCCGTCGGTGGCATCGTGGCGCTCATCATGCTGGTGAAATCCCTTTCCCAGACACCTGCGATGCCGGCCCCGCCGATCAAGCCGGTGACCAAACCCGCTGCCCACGCTATTGCCGCGTCCGGACTAGTCGAGGCCCGCAACGAGAACACCAACATTGGGGTGCCGATGCCGGGGTTGGTGACTTCCGTGAACGTCAAAGTGTGGCAACAGGTGAAAAGAAATGACGTGCTGATGCAGTTGGATGATCGGGAATTGCGGGCTCAGTTGCTCACGCAAGGCGCGCAAGTTCAGGTGGCCACGGCCAGCTTGAAACGCTTGGAGGATCAACTGTCCCGCCTCCAGAGCGCCTCCAGCTCTGGCGCGGTTACTTTGGATGAAATCAGCACCCGCAAGAACGACGTCGAAGTTTCCCGTGCCCAACTCGCCAGTGCCGAGGCCACCCGGGAACAGACCAAGCTGCTCATGGAGCGCCTCACCATCCGCGCCCCGATTGATGGCACCATTTTACAAATCAACACCCGCGTCGGAGAATACGCTTCCGGCAGCGGCAAGCAGGCCGCCATGGTGCTGGGGCAGATTGATCTGCTCCAAGTGCGGGCCGATGTGGATGAGCAGTTGGCCCCCCGCGTCTCGGAAAACATGACCGCCCAAGCGTGGATCAAAGGCGACTCCACCCATCCGATGGATCTTACATTCGTGCGCATCGAGCCCTTTATCGTGCCCAAGATCTCCCTTACTGGAAGCTCGGCCGAGCGCGTGGACACCCGGGTCCTGCAGGTCATTTTCACCCTCAAACCCGACCAGCAGCGGAAGGTGTATGTCGGCCAGCAAATGGATATTTATCTCATGGATCCGGCCACCCCTCCCGGTGCCCCAGCAAACTAACCGCGATTGCTCTGCGCGGAAACTTTGACAATTTGAGCAAAATCTCTACTGTAGGGTCTAATAATTCCCCTGCTACACTCAATCCATTGCCATGAACACGATTCGCCCGCTCATTCTTACCCTGGCCACCCTTTGCTTTACCAACCTCCTGACTGCGCAAGACGCGGCGGTTCCTGGCAAAACCAAACTTAAGCTGGACGAGGCCCCAGAGGGTAAAGCCGACCCCACTCTGAAACTGGATCCCACCGGAAAACTGCCCGCCGCCAATAAGGAGGACGCCCTGGCACCACTCGAAATGGAAGCCCAAGCCAAGCCAGCGGAACTCCCCGCCGCCTTGAAAAAGCTGGCTCCAGACCAACTCCAGAAATATTCCAACATCCGCGAGGAAGCCACCAACTTCATGAAGTCGGTGCGCTTGCAGGAATCACTGGAGAAACTGGTCGAGGCCGAACGCATCGTGGGCGAGCCAGTGGCCGAGATTGAGAATCTCCGTGGTGCCATCTACACCAAAATGCGCGATTTCACCAACGCCCGGGTGCATTTCCAGAAGTCCGTTAGTTTGGATAAGAATAGTTTTCACCCACAATTCAATCTGGCGGAGCTGGATTTCGTAGAAAAGAAATTCCCCTCCGCCATTGCCTCCTTCACTTCCCTGATCGCAGAAAACGAAACGCTCAAGAAGGAAGCCATGGCCGGGATGAAGGAGGAATTCCGCGCGACCCTGGCGCGCCAATTCGATACCACGAAAAGGCTCATCGAATTCAAGATCTTTATCTGCCAAACCTTGGAGAAAAATTCGGCCGAAGCGGACAAATTAATCAAGGGTTTCAACTCCTACGATAACGACAGCCCGGCTTATTATTTCGCCAAGGCCGTGCAATCATTCGTCAAGGAACAAAAAGAAACCGCCGAGGAGTGGCTTGCTTCTGCCAAGAACATTTACCCGGCCGCGCTCACCGAAGTTTACCAAGACTCCATGGTCGAAATGGGTTGGATGACTACCTTGGCGCAATAGCGCAAGGTCCTTTCCATAGAGTGCGTTCCGCAAGAAAATTCGCAGAATTTTCTTGTAGGCTGAAGGGTATTTTACTTTAGTGTGCCCTGTTGTCAGACTTGAACTAATTATCCCACCTACCGATACTTCTCATGGAAACCATCAACGCTCCGCAACTCATTGTCTCCGGTTCCTCCGGCAGCAGCTTCTGGCATCACTTGGCAACCGAAGCCTTGCCGGCAACGCTGATTTACTCGCTGGCGGGCATCCTCTTGGCGTTGTTCGCTTTCCGCCTGCTGGACTGGCTCACGCCGGGCGACCTGAACAAGAAAATCTTCGAGGAGGGCAACATTGCCGCCGCCATCTTGGGGGCGGCTCTGGTCCTTGGGATCTGCGCCATCATTGTAGCCTCCATTGCGGGATGAACGACGTTTACAGTCATTCCGCGCAGGGCACCCAAGCGCAGGTCGCCTCCAAGAAGCGACGCAGCGCTTGGATCACCATTGGGGTGGTGGCTGCCGTGGTGATCGGCGTGCCGGTGATCCTTAGCCAATGTGGTGAAGATGAGGATCCTGTCGTGGATGGGCAGGAGTATGAAAATAACTATTATGTTCCCGGAGCCGGTTACTATCACGTGGGTTACCATAGTTTTTATCCCTATCGGTTCAACCACTACGATGCTTCCTTGGGAGGGTATTACTATGGTGGCGGTTGGCATGGCAGCGCAGATACCGCCAGTCGTTTAACCTCCTCCGTGCCCCATCCCAGCGCCACCGCCAAGGCTAACAGTAGTTTCCGCGCCACCAGCCCCTCTTCACGCGGTGGATTCGGCAAGAGCGGCAGTTTCTTTTCCTCAGGCTCATGACCCGACATCGCCTGTCCCCTCGTCCCGATTGGGAGGAAAAAGTCCGCTCACTGGGCCTAGCCTGGCATCATGATGCCGCCGATACGCCCTACTGGGACGAAAGCACTGCCTATGAACTCAGTCTGGATGAGATCAGCCGACTGGAAGAAACCGCTGCAGATCTTCATCAACTCTACATCGAAGCCACCGATCACATCATTGCCAAAAACCGCTGGGATGACCTAGCCATTCCGCCTGCGCATGTGCCCTACCTTCGGGATTCGTGGGAGAGCGAAGAATTCACCCTCTACGGGCGCTTTGACATGGTGCTCAATTATTGGGGACAGCCAGTATTGCTGGAGTATAACGCTGACACCCCCACCGCCCTGCTTGAGGCCGCTGTGGTCCAGTGGCAATGGCTCCAGGACGTGAAACCCAAGGACGATCAATGGAATATGCTCCATGAAAATCTCGTCAAAGCCTGGCGGCAACTGGCCCCCGCCCACATTCATCTCGCCTCTGTGGGGGACGGTTGGGAAGATGAAATAACCGTGGCCTACCTGGAGGAAACCGCCCGCCAAGCAGGCCTGGAAACCACCCGCCTAGCCATGGCTGGCATCGGCTGGAATGAAAGCCAGGGTTGCTTCATTGATGAAAGTGACGATCCCATCACAACCTTATTTAAGCTCTATCCCTGGGAGTGGATGCTGCGTGAAGAATTCAGCCAGAATCTCGCGCGGAGTGGATGTCGTTTCCTGGAGGCCCCATGGAAACTGCTCTGGAGTAACAAAGCCATGTTGGCCATCCTTTGGGAACTTTTCCCCTCCCACCCTGCGCTGCTGCCCTGCTACAAAGAGCAGGCATTGCTGGGAGAAACCTTCGTCCGCAAACCCTATTTCAGTCGGGAGGGTGCCAACGTGTCCATCGTGGAACAGGGAAAGATCGTGGCCGAACAACAGGGCCCCTACGGAGCCGAGGGCTGGATCTACCAAGCCATAGCCGAAAATCGTGCGCAAGACGGTCACTGGCCAGTGCTGGGAGTCTGGATGGTGGATGGGGAGCCTTCGGGCTTGGGCATCCGTGAGGATCAAAAACGGATCACCGCCAACACCTCTCGTTTCGTGCCGCACTTCATTCCCAACTCGGTTTAAAGCGCTCACTAGCCTGAGCGATACCGCTGGCCCACCCAAAGGTCACCGCCCAAGCCCCCGCTCGCATAAGCCTGGGGACGCACACTACGCCGGATCTCCACCAGCGCCTGAAGCACCTCCATGACAAATTTAGCGGAGCCCAAGACCGCTCCCTTCACCAAAGCCGCCTGCCGACTCCGCAGGACCGAACCCAACGTCACAGGCTCAGACCCAGGGCCAGACTCGGGAGATTCGGACGGGCTTAATTTTCCGCCGCATAGGCCGGCATACCAAGATTTAACGCCCGACCATCCCGGAAGTGCACTCAACTCCATGATCCCGTGCTGACTTTCCACCTTGCCCAAGTTAGCGCTGCCATAACCCGAGTAAGGATAATCCTCCGGTTCCGCCACCACGCCAGCACGCACCGGGTTCAAATCAATATACGCCGCCACGATCTGGAGCGGATTGCGCTCCCCCTCGCGAGATTCCACGAGCACGCTCTTAAATCGTTCCGTCCACAAAGTGCCCCGGGTTCCATGATTTCGGTTATGGCCCATAGTAAAGCGCTGTTTGAGCAATTGCATAAACACCGAAAGATCGTGCATCCTCCCGAGATGCATCGCCAACTCTCCCTCCCAGAGCCGGTCCAATTCCGGAGATCCCCGCCCCTCCCATAGCTCCCGAACCAAGTCCCCAGCTTCCGTGCCATACAGCAACGCAACCCGATTCCCCAACTGAACCCCATTCAATGCAGCATCCGCCACCGCCTTATGGGGCACGCGGATCAGCAGGTGGAAATGATTACTCATCACGCAGAAAGTCAGCACCGTCACCCCACAGTATGCCGCCACCCGATGCAGCAGTTCGCACAAACTAACCTTCTCCTCCGCCCCCAGCCAAAGCTGGCCCTGGGTGATTCGACACACGACATGATAACAAGCAGATTGATGAAGAAGCTTCAGACGACAGCGGCGCATAAATTCGGTTCTATTAGATTTACGGCCTCAAGCTAACCAAAATGTCCGCTCCGTCAATTAAAAAATACACTGTCCCTTATTTATTTGCTGGGATGCTGGGAGCAATTTCTTTGCTTTTGCATGGGGTATTTCTGTCTCCATCCCGCCCTTTACATCTCTGCGGGCTTGCGCCATATCGATTGCGCACCTCCCCCTGCACCCAAGATTTTCCCATGCCCAAAGATCCTTCCATCAAAAAAATTCTCGTTATTGGCTCCGGCCCGATCGTTATCGGCCAGGGCTGTGAGTTCGATTATTCCGGTGTTCAAGCCTGCAAAGCCCTTCAGGAAGAAGGTTACATCGTCGTGCTCGTGAATTCCAATCCGGCCACGATCATGACGGACCCGGAATTTGCGAATCGCACCTACATCGAGCCGATTACGCCCGAAGTGGTGGAGAAAATCATTGAGGTCGAGAAGCCGGACGCGTTGCTGCCCACGCTGGGCGGCCAGACGGCTTTGAATTGCAGCATGACGCTGTTTCGCACTGGGGTGCTGGAGAAGCATGGCGTGAAGATGATCGGAGCCAATGCGGATGCGATTGAGAAGGGCGAGGACCGATTGTTGTTCAAGAACGCAATGCTCAAGATTGGGCTGGATTTACCGCACTCTGGCGTGGCTCACACGATGGAAGAGGCACGGAAAATTGCTGAGGAAATCGGCCGTTTCCCATTGATCATTCGTCCGGCTTACACGCTGGGTGGCACAGGCGGCGGCATTGCTTATAACAAGGAAGAATTCGAAACCATTGTGACTTACGGGTTGGACATGAGCCCGGTCACGGAAGTGCTGGTGGAGGAATCCCTGTTGGGTTGGAAGGAATTTGAAATGGAGGTCATGCGCGACCGGAACGACAACTGCGTCGTCATTTGTTCCATTGAAAATCTCGATCCCATGGGCGTCCATACGGGCGATTCCATCACGGTGGCTCCCATCCAGACGCTGACGGATCGCGAGTATCAGATCATGCGGGACTATTCGTTTGCTTGTATCCGGGAAATCGGGGTGGAAACGGGCGGCTCTAACATCCAGTTCGCCATGGACCCGGAGACGGGCCGGATGATTGTCATTGAAATGAATCCGCGGGTGAGTCGGAGTTCCGCGCTGGCTTCCAAGGCCACCGGATTCCCCATCGCGAAGATCGCTGCCAAGCTGGCTGTAGGTTACACGCTGGATGAACTGAAGAACGACATCACTCGTGAAACACCCGCCAGTTTCGAGCCTACCATCGATTACTGCGTGGTGAAAATTCCCCGTTTCACTTTCGAAAAATTCCCCGCTGCTGATCCTACGTTGACGACCCAAATGAAGTCCGTAGGCGAGGCCATGGCCATCGGACGCACATTTAAAGAAGCCCTGCAAAAAGCCCTGCGCTCGCTGGAAACCGGTCGTGCGGGTCTGGGAGCGGACGGCAAGGATCCCGTGAATCCCAGCAAGGAAGAAATCACCCGCATGTTGAGCGTGCCCAACGCCGAACGCATCTTCTGGCTAGCCGTCGCCCTGCGCGAAGGTTACTCCGTCGAGGAAATTTTCGACATGTCGAAGATCGATCCATGGTTCCTGAGGAATATTGAGGAGATTGTGTTGCTGGAGAAACTCATCCCAACACAGACCAGTGAGGCCCTGATTGCCGCAATTCCTGAAAAGGACCGCAACGAGGAAACGAAGGCACTGGCTCTTCGCACCGCCATGCTGAAGTGGAAGCGTGCAGGCTTCTCCGACAAGCAACTCGCGTTTCTCTTTGGTATTCCAGAAGATCACATTCGCGCAGGCCGCAAGAAATATGGCATCATCCCCACCTACCGCCTCGTGGACACTTGCGCGGCGGAGTTTGAGGCCTTCACGCCTTACTATTATTCCACCTACGGCTTAGAGAACGAAACGCGTCCTAGCACGAAACGCAAAGTCATGATTCTCGGTGGCGGCCCTAACCGGATCGGTCAGGGCATTGAGTTCGATTACTGTTGCGTGCACGCGGCCTTTGCGCTGCGGGAAATGGGCTTTGAGACTATCATGGTCAACTCCAATCCCGAGACCGTTTCCACCGATTACGATACTTCCGACCGACTCTATTTCGAGCCGCTCACATTCGAGGACGTGATGAACATTTACGAAAACGAACAGTGCTGGGGCATCATCGTTCAGCTGGGCGGACAGACTCCGCTGAATTTGGCGGCACGCCTGGAAGACGCTGGTTGCAACGTCATTGGCACCTCGCCCAAGAACATCGAGCTGGCGGAAGACCGCAAATTCTTCGCCAAATTGCTCGATGATCTGAAACTGAATCAAGCCCCGAGCGGCACCGCCGTTAATGAAGACGAAGCCGTGGCCATTGCGGATCGCATCAAATACCCCGTGCTCGTCCGACCCAGCTTCGTGTTAGGCGGTCGCGCCATGATGATCGTTTATAGCGACGACGAACTCCGCCACTACATGCGGAATGCCGTCAAGGCTTCGCCTGAACGTCCCGTGTTAGTGGATCGATTCCTCGAAGACGCGGCGGAAGTGGATGTGGATGTTATTTCCGATGGCGAAACGACCGTGGTCGGAGCCATCATGGAGCACATCGAACAAGCCGGCGTGCACAGTGGCGACAGCGCTTGCGTGATCCCTGCGTTCGGCCTCAGCGAGCCTGTGAAGAAGGAAATCATGCGAGCCGCCAAGGAACTCGCCAAGGCGCTCAACGTCATCGGCCTCATGAATATCCAATTTGCCGTGAAGGATGAAGTCCTCTACGTCATCGAAGTGAACCCACGCGCCAGCCGCACCGTGCCATTTGTCAGCAAAGCGATCGGTCGCCCCATGGCGAAATTTGCCGCCAAGATCATGGCCAGCGACGGTCTGAAGCGCGCCGGCATCACGGACATGGACATCATTTCCCTGAAGACCCTGGGCTTCACCACCGAGATCATCCCCACGCATTACAACGTGAAGGAAGCCGTCTTCCCGTTCGCGAAATTCCCCGGCATCGACATCACCCTCGGGCCGGAAATGCGCAGCACGGGCGAAGTTATGGGCATCGATGCGGACCACGCCATGGCCTACGCCAAGAGCCAGATTGCCGCTGGAAACAGCCTCCCACTGGGCGGAAACATGTTCATCAGCGTGCGCGATCGGCATAAGGACCGCATCGCAGAACTGGCCAAGGACTTTGCCGATCTGGGCTTCAAACTCTACGCCACTAACGGCACGCATAAAGTCATCACCGCCGCCGGAGTCGCCTGCCAGCAACTGCACAAACTCCAAGAAGGTCGTCGCCCGAACGTGTTGGACATGATCAAGAACGGAGAAATCTCCCTGATCTTGAACACGCCGGACGAACGCCAGCCCGGCAAAGACGAAGTCCGCATCCGCAGTGCCGCCGTCTCCGCCCGCGTCCCCATCATCACCACCCTCCGCGGAGCCCGCGCCAGCGCCAACGCCGTCAAGAGCTTGCAGAATAATCAACTCCGCGTGAAGCCACTCCAGGAGTATCATTGAGCAAGGAGGGGGAGCGTCTCGCTCCCCAGTTAAGAAAGGAACCACCACCCTATGCCAGCGAAAAAGACCATTAATAAAAAAGCTACCTCTAAGAAAGCCGCTTCATCCAAACTCCCCAGCGCAGCCATCAAGGTTAGGGTGACACTGCTTTACACCAAGCCTCCGATCTGGCGGGAATTCTTGGTAAGCCCTGCCATGAAATTGAGTCATTTTTGTGGCCTGCTCCAAGCTGGCATGGGTTGGGAGGGAGGGCACCTAGATGAATTAGTCAAAGGGCGGGAGCGCTATGCCGCACCAAGCCCATTTGGAGAGGACGAGTTTGATGAAGACACCAAGCAAGCCTCCAAGTTTAAGGTAAGCGACGTGCTTTCAAAGAAGGGGTCAAAATGCCATTACTTGTATGACTTTGGAGACTCTTGGGAGCATGAGATAACGGTGATAGAGACGGGCCTCACCCACGCTGGCAAACTGCCCGTCTGTGTCGCTGGGGCGCGGGCCTGCCCGCCAGAGGACTGTGGTGGCAACCCTGGGTATGAAGACCTTTGCGAAGCGATGAAAAACAAGAAGCATCCCGAGCGGGAAAGCCTCATCGAGTGGTTGGGTGAAGTTTACGATCCTGAGGCCTTCGATCTTGCTGAAGTAAATCAGCGGTTGTGCTAAAGCAGTTGATCTCGACCACTATCGTATGCGATCTCTAGCAAGAGAGCGCAGATGCTCCCCAGACGTTAACCCCCGAGGCCTTGATCCGCCGAGCTTGTGAAATTTTTCACAAATTCACCTTGCCGCGCTTCCGGGCGCTTTTACTCTAAAAAAATTCCATTTCCCAGCCCATGAGCACAATAGTTAGAGAGATCGACGCCCCGGATGTTGCCGCGCGTGCTGCCCAGCACGTGCAGGACCACCATGATTCCGCCCCCGATCTGATGGGTGAGAAGCTGATTCTAAACATGGGTCCAAGTCACCCGGCCACGCATGGCGTGTTGCGTTTGGTGCTGGAATTGGACGGTGAGATCATCACCAAGGCCATTCCGGATGTGGGTTACTTGCATCGGGGCGACGAGAAGATTGCGGAGAACATGCATTATAACCAATTCGTGCCCTACACGGACCGATTGGATTATCTGGCTCCGTTGGCGAACAACGTGGCGTATGCCATGGCAGTGGAAAAGCTGCTGGGTTGGGAACTGCCGCCCCGGGGGCAGGCCATCCGCGTGCTGTGTTGCGAGTTAGCGCGGATTTCTGCTCACTTGTTGGGCGTGGGGGTGTTCGCCATGGATGTGGGCGCGATGACGGTGTTCCTCTACACGTTTGCTGAGCGCGAAAAAATTTACAATCTAAGCGAGCACCTGACTGGCGCGCGTTTCACGACGAGCTACACCCGCGTGGGTGGGATGACGCGGGATTTGCCACCGGGATTTGTGGAGCGGGTGCGGAAGTTTATCGACGGGTTCCTGCCGATCGTGGATGAGACCGATGCATTGCTGACGCGGAACCAAATTTTCATCGACCGCACGCGCGATGTCGGCGTGATTACGAAGGACCGGGCGGTTGCCTATGGCATTACCGGCCCGAATCTCCGGGCCTCCGGGGTGGATTACGATTTGCGCAAAGCGCACCCTTACTTGGGTTACGAGAAATATGAGTTCGACATCCCAATTGGTGAGGTGGGAGACTGCTATGATCGCTATCTGGTGCGGATGGAGGAAATGCGTCAGAGCGTGCGGATCATCAACCAAGTGCTGGATACGTTGCCGGACGGGCCCATCAATTACGAGGATCCCAAGAACCGTCTCCCGGAGAAGGAGCGCGTCATGATGAGCATGGAGGAATTGATCCACCACTTCATTATTGCCACCCAAGGCGTCGATGTGCCGCCGGGGGAAATTTACTTCGGTCACGAGAACCCCAAGGGGGAGCTAGGATTTTACATTCACAGCAAGGGAGGCGGGGTGCCGCATCGGTTGAAGATCCGCAGCCCCAGCTTCGTGAATTTGAGTATTGTGCCAGAGATTCTTCCCGGCCACATGATTTCCGATGTGCCCGCAATTCTGGGTAGCTTGGATTTCGTGATGGGCGAATGTGATCGGTGAGGTCGCACCCCGGGACGCTCCTCCGCGAAATACCGCTTTGCTAAATCGGGAAGTGGGTAATATGGGCGGCGGATTCGTGATTACGGGTTCGGGGGTAAAAGTTGTGTCCGTTTTGAACTTTCGAACATTTGCGGTGTCTTACCCTGTCCGCACTCCTTATCATCCACCTCAATCTTGAATCCGAACTCTTGAAGCTTCCTTCCGCATGTCCAACGTAACCCCCACCACCAGCATCTGCATTCCAGGCGAAGACGCTTGGGAACTCTGGAAACAGAGTCCCACGGGAATGCACCTGGCTCAGAGCATGCGTCTTGAGAACGGGGGGAGTCCGGCGGCGTTCAAAGCGGTCGATTGTTTCGGTTATCCCATCATTTCCGCTTTTGCGGTCCCGGTCTGGGCCGCTAGTAGCGATCCTGAGATCATTGATGGCGTGGTCAGTCTGCAATTGGAGAAAATGAGCCTGATGCCGGACAATCCGGTGGGGCAATTGCTGGATACCCGGATCATTGAGCGTGGGGAGAATCGCACTCTGGCTACGGCTACGGTGCTGGACGAAAAGATCACGCCAGACTTGCCGCAGCTTCCGCCAGGTTCCTTCGAGGTCACACCAGCCCTATTTTATCTGCCGGACAATTCCATTATTCTCTGGAAGGAACTGGGCCGACTCGTGTTCTGTTTAACGCGGGGCGAGCACCCGGTTTACTTCCATGCGCTGACAGACTCCGAGCTGAGCCCGGCGGCGGTGGCGGAAATTTCCAGTTTGCTGATGCCGCTCTACATGCAGGAAATCGTGCCCGAACTGGATGGGATCGTGCTCTGGACGGATGCGATCGTGCCTGGATCCGACCGGGAGCTGTCCAATGAACTGCATCTGCCACTGAAGCGCCAGCCGAAGCCGGCCCCGGTGCTGCCGAAGACCCCGTCCAGTTTTGAGCCAGTGGCCATTGCGCTGGGGAAAATTCGCGCTGCGAAACTCCGTCGCCTCCGTCGCATCGTTTCCACGTGCGCGGCGGTATATTTGGCGATCATTGCGGCCATGGTCGGCTGGCATTTGTGGAACGTCAGCGAGGCGGAAGAGATTAGCAAAAAAGTGGTCAGCCTGCGCGGCCAAGTCGGTTTCGTGGAGCCCACGGTGGCACAGTGGGAAGCGACGGAACCCCTGCGGGACCGGGATCGTTTCCCCATCGAACTCGTGCGGCGTTATCTGGAGCCACTGGCCGCCCGTCAGTTCGGCGGAGTCAAAGCCACCAGCGTTCGCGTGGAGGGGAATTCCGTTGAAATAAAGGGCGAATGTCAGGCCCAAAACGTAGGCATCAACTTCACCAACTGGCTGCGCACCAACGCCGATACCAAAGGAAATGATTGGACCGGACCCACTTGGGGGCCGGCCCGCAATGGCATCTTCACATTCACTATCAACGGCAAACGGAAGGAAGCGGAAAATGACACTTAAACCCAGCGAAAAGCGCCTGCTCACCGCGTTCGGCATTGTAGTTTTTCTGATCGTAAACTTTGCCGCCTTCACCTTCTGGCAGGAGAAAGAGGTCAAAGTGGTCAGCAAGAAAGCATCGCTAACCAAGGAACTCAAACGCCTGGAAGGCTTGAAATCAAAGGTGCCCATCGCTCGTGAATACGAAGCGGCTTTGGCGCAATATCTGAAACGTTACGACTCGCTGGATACGCGCGACACCTACCTCACGACTTTCGTCCAGACCGCGGTCGATAAGCTAGGGCTCAAGTTAGCCAAAAACGCCCCGCTCGCAGGGGAGCAGCCAAACCCAGACCAACCCGCCAAGTTCATCAAATCCGCCTATCGTGCGGAAGTCAGCGGAGACTGGAAGAAGGTGCTGGAGTTTATTTATGGGCTGCAAGAGCCGACCGAGTTTCGTTATGTCAAGAGCTTGGTGCTGAGCACCCGCAAGAACGAGGCCAACGATGGTGTGAGCGATCTCGTCTGTGACTTCACGCTGCAAAAATGGTGGAATCCTCAAAGTGACGAACTCTTGGCCGAGGCCGCCGCAGCTGCCGCAGAACCCGCGCCTGCCGCAGAGACCACCGCCCCAAAAGAATCTGAACAAAACTCCCCGCCGGCGGTCGGAACTAATGGTGCGCAGCCAGCGCTTGGCACACCCGCCCCCAACGTCCAATAATCTTTCCGCTTCCAGTCATGAAAACCTCCCTGCTGCTCGCTAGCCTGCTGACCCTGACCGTCCAAACCAAACTCAAAGCCGAGGCCACTCCGCCGACCGCTGATGGTGAAGTTAAGACTTCCGTCATGGAAACCAAGACTTACGGACTGGACCGCTACCAGCGGCTGATGGCGAAGTCCCCGTTTGATTTCGAAGTGCCTGAAGTGGCTCCACCGCCACCCATTCCCGCCATGCAGGACTGGGCGCTGGCGGGTTTGACCAAGGCGACGGATTACTCGGTGGTGAATTTGGTGAATCTGAAGACCCAGGAGCGCCTGCGCTTAACCCGTTACATGGCCCCGCCGTCCAGCAAGGCCAATCAAACCAAGTCTGGCTCCGATATTTTCACCTTGGAATCAATTCAATTTGAAGAAGGCAAACCGATGACGGTGAAAAATGCCACTGCGATGGTGACCAAGAATGGCGAGCAAGGTTCCGTGGCGTTCGATGCCAAAGTATTGCAGATGAAGGCCGCCCCGGGCAAAGGCGCCATGCCCATGATACCTGGAGCCCAGCCCGCCAATGGCCAGCCGGTCCCGAACAATGGGCAACCCGGAGGCGCTAATGGGTCCAACCAAGCGCTCCTGCAAATGCTGCAACAGCGCAATGCAGCCCAGCCGCAGGGCGGGGGCGCAGCCCCCCAACCAACCAACCCAGGGAACCCCGCCGTGCCGAACTTGCCTAACCAGCTCGCGCCCCAAGGACAACCAGCGCAGCCCCAACAACCCGTGGTGCCGCAGCAGCCTGCCGTTTACAGCAATACCGGCGGCGGCACCAATCCTGCGGCAGGAGCAAACAATGGCAACGCGCCCGCTCCAGCGGCCCGTCGGCGGGTGGTGCTTCCAACCAACGAACCAGTTCCGGTCCCCGGGGCGGCTAACCAATAATTTAGGCAAACTTTCCCACGTTGCCGGATCGAATTTACTCGCCAGCCGCGCAATTTACCTTCACTCTCCATCTCCGTCTCCTGACTCCCTTCTTCATGTCGCGCACTATCATCCTTACCTTTGGCTCACTGGCCACCTTTTCAGCTCTGGCCTTGGCTCAGAGCCCCATCGAGCCGCCACGCCGCGCCACCCCTCCAACGGATGCTTCGTTGCTGGCACCGCCTGCGAAAGGAGTCGTGCTGCCGGGAGCAGCACCTGCGGCGGACAGCCCACCAGAAGCTTCGCAAACCCCAGCGGACCCCCTCCCTGCCCTGCCTGCGGCCACTGAGGCTGCGGCCGCCAAACCCCCCGTGGCCACCGGAGCAAACCCTGCGGCCGTGGAAGCGGCCAAGGCCAGAGCCGCTGAATTTAAGGCCAGAGCTGCTGCTGCTGCCGCACGTGCTGGTGCCCCAGGCGGAGCGCCGGCTGGTGGACCCGGCGGTCTTCCTGGAGGACCCAATCCCGGAGCGGGTGGCGGCGTTAATCCTGCTGGCGGACCTGGTCCCAAGGCGGGAGTGCCCTTAAGTTCCCCGGCTGGTGCTGATCCATTCGCTCAACCCGGCGGCCAGCCCGCTGGCGCAGCTACGGGGGCGGGCCAATTCGTGGAAATCACCCAAAATCTCACCGCCTCAGTGGACGATGTCATTGCTGATTACGAATTGAACACCGGGGTGACCGTTCTGCGCACGGGGAACATTCAGGGCACCGTGCCCATTTCTGTGAATCCAGCCGTCAGAATGACCAAGGAGGAATACGTGGATTACATGAAGGCCGTGCTCATGGTTAATGGCTTCAGTATCCACGAGTATAGCCCCAAACTTCACGCCATCACTTTCACTGGCCAAGCCACACCCTTGTTCTCAGCCGCGCCTAATTTTAAGGGCAACCAAGTCTTTACTCGGGAGGCCGATCTTCCTGAGCGTGATGAATTCGTGAACTACTTCATGAAGTTTGATAACTTAACTGCCCAGGACGCGGCCACGTTGATCGGTCAGCCCCAGCACCAAAGTGGCAAAGTCACCCCGGTGCCGAGCGCTGGTGGCTTGTTGATTACGGAATCCGTCCCCGTGATCCGCAGCTTTATCGCCATCAAAAAGGAAGTCGATATTCCCGGCAGCATCATGGAGAATAAGTTCGTGCAATTGAAAATTGCCGATGCCGAAGAAGTGGCCGGAGTGATCCAACAAATCCTCCAACAACAAAGTGCCGCCAACAGCAAAGGCGGAGCAGGCGCAGGAGGAGGCTCCCGCCTCGTAGCCGCGCCCAACGCTGCGCAACAACTCAACGCCCAGTTGGCTGGGCAGCCGAATCCCGCAGGCGGAACGCCCGCGGGCACCCAGGCAGCTCCGGATAGTTCCGCCATCGTGGTTCAAGCCGACCGCCGCACCAATCGCATTCTCCTCAGCGGGAAGAAATCCGATGTCGCTTACATTGAGAAACTCATTCATGAATTCGATCTCCCCTCGGAAATCGAAAATTTTGTAACCTATCCGCTGCGATTCATCCGCGTGACCGACTTCATTGAGTTGGCCACCGGAGCCCTGGAAGCCCGCGGATTCGGAGCCAGCGGCGGTGGCGCTGGCGGTGGTGGTTCCAGCGCAGGGGGCGCAGCGGGTGGGGCCACCGGCGGAAATCGCCAGGCCAGCGGCAATGGCTACCCGACTGGAGGAGCCAGTGGCACGAACACCCGTTCCTCCCAAGCAGCCACCAACAGCCGTTCCAGTGGTGGGAGCAGCAGCCGCAGCAGCGGGGGAGCTGCAGGCGGAGCCGGGGGAGTCAATGGCGGTGGTGGCGGTAGTTCCCGTGGCGGAGCCGGAGCCAGCGCTCAAAACACCATGGCTATTCCCAGTTCCACCACGGTTGGCAAAACCCTGCTGATTTCCGATCCGCAGTCCAATGCCATCATCGTTTCGGGAACCCCGGAAGCCCGGGATCAGATCCGCATTCTCATCCAACAAATGGACAAACGTCCGCTCCAGGTGCACATCGACTGTATCATTGCGGAATTGAGTTTGGGAGACAATCTGGAATACGGTCTCGATCTCCTCCGTAAAGTCGATAACCTGAGCATCGGTGGCAAGAGCGTCGATGCTGGCGGCATCTTCCGCAACACGCCCAGCGGGGCCGATTCCTCTTCTACTGGAATCATCGATCCTTCTGTGCTCACTGCGTTGGCTGGATTCCCCGCTGGGGCTTCCGGCTTGAACACTTACTTTTCCGTAGGTGAGCTGGTCAATGGCTACATTCGCGCCAGCGAGGGCACCAGCAAAGTGAAGGTGATCCAGAAGCCCTCCTTCTCTACTTCCAACAACGAGCCCGCGTATATCTCCATCGGCCAGCAAGTGCCTTATCCCGGACAGCAACAGTCCTACCTCAACGGCACTGGCGGCACTACGGGAGGAAGCGTCAACTCCACCGTAGAATACAAGGACGTCGTGCTCAGTCTAGACGTCACTCCACTGATCAACTCCAAGGAGGAAGTTACGTTGCAAATTCAACAAATTAACGACAACGTGACCGGCAGCTCGGTCATTAACAACAATAAAATTCCGATCATTAGTCAGCAGGAATTAAACACTAAATTGACCGTGCCCAACCACGGGATTGCCGTGATCGGCGGCTTAATTGCTGATCGGCGGGATGGCTCGAACAACGGTGCTCCCATCTTGGCCCGCATTCCCATCATCCGTAATCTGTTGGGAAATACCACCAAGGCGGACAGCCGCCGGGAGTTGATGATCTTCATGCAACCGTCCATCATGGCTGGACCAGACGATATGATTGAGGTCAACAGTCGGGAAGTAGCCCGCACCATCGTGGGTCCCGATGCAGAGAAATTCGCCCGTCCGGAAATGAACATGAAGGATGTCGTCATGCCGACGGCGCAAGGCAACATCCCTTATGACAGCGCAGGGTATCCCAAAGACCAACAGCCCGGATTCTGGCGTCGCCTCGGTGGCATCTTCAAACGCAAAACCAACGTCCCGGCAGATCCTGCCTACCCAAGATAACGCGTTTGATGTTAGTTCCGATCAGCAGTGGTGGACTTAACGCATCGTGAGGTTCTCCGCATGGTCGCTTTATTCTTAGTTGCAATCGTGCGGGAAGGCCTATGGTGAGGCTACTCCTTTAGTCTTAACCACCCCCAAACACCCCTAATTTTATGGCCAGTGCTGCCGTCATTAAACTCACTGCGGACAACTTTGTCTCTGAAGTTCTCGAATCCGATGTCCCCGTTCTGGTTGATTTCTGGGCCGAATGGTGTGGGCCTTGCAAAATGCTGGGACCAATCCTCGACGAGATTGCGCGGGACAAAGGTGCCGCCGTCAAAGTCGGTAAAGTCAATGTGGACGACGAAGCTGCCCTAGCGTCCCAGTTCGGCATTCAAAGTATTCCCGCCCTGTTCTACTTCAAGGGTGGTCAGTTGGCGCACAAATCCGTCGGCGTGACTCCGAAGAGCCAGATCATCCAGAAGCTGGAATCGCTGGCCTAACCTAGCGCTAGCATTTTCGAAGCAGCAGGAACCCTCGGGTTCCTGCTGTTTTTTTGGCCATCAGGCGTTCCGCACATAACTACCAAAAATTCTTGCATCCCGTGCCACATACTGCTTTTACTCATCACCCATGAAAATCGGATTCAACCTACTTCTCTACACAGGCCACGTCACTGAGGCCAACTTCTCCGTCCTCCCCAAACTCAAAGCCGCTGGTTATGATGGGGTGGAAATTCCCCTCTTCGACGTGAGCAGCCCAGCTCATTTCAAGACCATTGCCAAAGCGTGTGCGGACAACGGCCTGCTCGTCAATGCCGTGACTGTCTTGCCGGACGAAGAACATAACGCTATTTCGCCTGTGGCTGCTAACCGTCAGGGAGCCATTGATCATCTCCACAAAGTCATCGAGTGCGCGCACGCTGCCACCGTGGGCACCATTTGCGGACCGTTCTATCAAGTGCTCGGAAATTTCACCGGTGCCTATCCCACGGATACCGAACTGGAACACGCCGCCGAAGTGCATCGCGCCGTGTGCCCTGCGGCTCAAGCTGCCGGCATTACCTTTGCCGTGGAAGCGCTGAACCGCTTCGAAAGCCACCTGCTCAACACCATGGAGCAAGCCGCCAGTTACGTGAAGCGCGTCAACATGCCGAACTTCGGCACCATGTATGACACCTTCCACGCGAACATCGAGGAAAAGGATCCCATCGGCTGCATCGAAACTGTCTGGTCCACCGGGAAACTGAACAACGTGCACATTTCCGAAAATGATCGTGGCACCCCCGGCAAAGGCCACGTGAACATCGCTGGCAGCATCAAGAAACTCCAGAGCCTGGGCTACGACGGCTGGCTCACCATCGAAGCCTTCGGTGGCTCCCTGCCAGATCTGGCCGCCGCCACCCGCGTCTGGCGCGATTTCTTCCCTAACACAGAAGAAGTTTACACCTTCGGCATCCAAACCATCAAAGCCGCCCTTGCCTAACCGTCAGAGCAAGACTTCACGAAAAATCCCGACCTGTCCGCAGGCCGGGATTTTTTTGTGCTCCAAGTGGAGGGCGAGGTAACGAGACCAATCCCACGCTGCCTTTAATTTCACTACATCAACTGAATCTCATGGTGTGAGCGTCCTAGATAACTGATCCAACCGCACCCGCACGGAATCTCAAAAGGCTGCAAATTCTCCTTTTCCCGGAGGAAATAATCCGCTTGAGTGGCTTCAGTTCACCTTTCCTGATTTCCCCTCACATGTATCCAGACAAAACACTTCTTGGCCAAGGCAAATGCGGTCCCGTTTATCGCGCCGCGCATCCGCAAACGGGCCAGCCGATTCTGCTTAAGATCCTGCCCGACGATGGGGCCGCTGCGGCCCCGTTGGATCAGGCGTTGGTGCAGCAGATGGCTCCGCAGTGGATGCAGGTTGGGGGTTTCAATATTGCGCGGCTGCTTGCGGTCGAGCCTCTGGAAGATGGGCTGGGGCTCGTTTCCGAATATGTCGCTGCGCCCACCGTTTCCACCTATCCGAACAAGGGCAAGGTGCCGGCGGCGGAGGCTCTGGATATTGCGAATCAGCTGATCAACGCGCTCGTCTCCGGGGAAAAGGTGCGGCAGATTCATGGCGATGTGAAGCCATCGAACGTGCTGATTGGCACCCAGGCAGATGGTCGGCCGCATGTGCGCCTAACCGACTGGGGACTGAATCAGGCACGGGGAACGCATCCGATGGAAACGTATCTGTTCACCGCTCCCGAGCGCTTGGATGGCTCCGCCCCTACCTTGCGGGGAGATTTGTTCTCCGCGGGCAGCGTCCTGTTTTTTCTGCTCACTGGCATGACGTTGGTCATGGGGCGCACTCCGCAGGAAATCTTCCAGGCTTGGAAGACGGCCGCTCCAGATCATCTCAAGAAAATTCGCAAAGACCTGCCGGCCAAATTGGTTAAGTTTGTTCTCACCTTGTTGGAGTTGAAGCCGGACAAGCGCCCGTTGAATCCCTCCGCCGCCATGAAGCTGCTGGCGGAGCTGAATCCACCAGCCCTCCCCCAACCTGCGGCACCAACCCGGGCGGTCGGAAACCCAGCCACGCGTCCGATTACAGCAGGCGGGCGCCCCGTTATGCCTAACCGTCCCACCAATCCGGGGGCGCGTCCCACTCCTGCCGCAGCACCGATAAATTCTGTGCCAGTGCAGGCACCCATGCAACCACCCAGCAGTATTCAGAGTCCTGGGATCGCCCGTCCCCCCGCCAGCGTGGCGGAGGACGTGGTGCCGATTGTGGCCATGCGTCCGCCGCCGGAGATCGCAGCTCAGCTCCATTTACCCGTCAGCGCCTTGCCCGTGGAAATCGTGGCCCCCACAGGCTCCCACACGCAACCATTCGTTACCGGCAATGCCCAAGCCCAGGCGATTCCCGTAGGAACGCGGACCCAACCCATGCAATCCCACGGACAACAGGCGACAGCGACGCAAGTCCCCATGCCTGTTTCCATGGGTCAGCGTCGCCCGCGGCAGGCTCCTGCGCCCCCCAAAAGTCCGCTCGTTCCCATCCTGACTATTCTAGTGTTGCTCTCCATGATCGGCACTGGCGTTTACATTTTCCTCAACAAGGACAAACTCTTCAAAGCCGAGGCGAAGCAGGAGGAATCCACAGAGATTAAATCCGCCAGTGATTTGATGAACAAGATCAAGAACTCAGGGAAAAAATAGCACCCAGCCCTGCCGGTAAGCCGCAATCGAAATTGGCGAGCTATAAAATCCGGCATCGCCGAATCCTGGGTTCCCGGCACCAGCGCAAGCCCAGTGGGCGAAATGATTCCCTAACTCAAAGTGTGGCAGCAGTCCGCTGGACTGATGGGCGGCTTCAGGCCGTGGCTATCGACCTGCCTGGGGGCTGGTATTTGAGCGCCAGATCGGTGCCGGGATTTAATTAATTAAGGCTTTAAGAAAATCATTTTCGGCAGCAGCTACCTCCGAGATAACTGATAACTTCTCTCCCGCCGCATGCATCAGCCCATCAGGTCAATTCGAGCGAACGTAAAAAATTTTATCAAAGGGTGTAACCCGCAGTGAGTTCAGTGCCAACTAATAGTAACACCGCGCATGCATCGAGTGCGCGAATCATAAATCACTAACTCAATAACAACACTATGAAAACATCATCCATCACTACCATCCTGTCCGCTGCCTGCATCGCTCTAACCGCCTTCACACCCACTGCCGCTCAAGCGCAAACCACTCCCACCTATGTGGGCTCCGCCACCACTAGCAGCAATCCTTATTATTTCGTGGGAAAGTTGAATATGACTTTCCGCTCGGCCAGCGGAGTGGAGCAGAATTTCGTGGGCAGCGCCACGACGATCAAACCCTATAGCGCGCTTACGGCTGGTCATTGCGTCTATCATGGCACCATGGGCTGGCTGCGTCGCGCCACCTTTGAACGCGCCAAATATTATAATACAGCCGCGTCCACCAATACCGTGACTCGGATGTGGGTGATCGGTGGTTACACGAGCAATGCTGGCAATGGTTCCACCAATACCTACACTGGTTTCTCCTATGATGCTGGTGCCGTAATCTGCAGCACTCGTCCAGCGGGCGGTGGCTATGCTGGCTGGAGCACCAACACCGCCCTCCTCACTGGCACGGCCTATAACATGAGCTTGGGTTACGGCTCCGAGAATCATAACGGTCTGGAGATGCTGCGCAGCGCCCCTACCCGTGGCTTCACCCGGTCCACCGGTGCCTACTACCGGAATACCACCTATCAGATTGAAGGCGGCATGAGCGGCGGTCCGGTGTTCGCTCTGAGCGGTTCCACTTGGTATGTGGCCGCCATCAATGTATCTGGTGGCTCTGCGGCCGGAGTGCGCGCCCTCGACAGTGCTACGACTAGCCTGATCAACACGAATCTCAACTAAGGGACTCATCAGACCGCCGTTCCGGGAAACCGGAACGGCGGTCGCGCTTCCCGCCGCTCGC
Source organism: Verrucomicrobiales bacterium (assembly GCA_031411295.1). GTDB lineage: Bacteria > Verrucomicrobiota > Verrucomicrobiia > Verrucomicrobiales > V1-33 > JAGNEJ01. Next base: position 69,504 of record JANOAV010000010.1, read on the forward strand.
CATTTCATTCATCCTTCACTTCCTCTTCTTATGAAAAAGTCATCTTTACTTTGCCTCAGCATCCTCCTTTGCCTCCTTTCGGCTTGGTTGCTCCGTGCGCACTACAGCAAGCCATCAGGGACGGGCACGACGGAGGTTGGGGTTGCGCATCAAGAACGGGTCAAGACCGGAGCACCGGATGCCGTGGTTTCCGCAGCCGCCAATGAGGATAATCCAGCGGCCCCCGACACCCAGCCGCTTAGCGCAGCTGCTGCCACCATTCACGCCGCGCTGGAAGCCGCACTCGTTGAGCTTCAGAGCGGAGATCCTGCACGGCGGGAGGCGGCACTGCAAATGCTGGATGAACTTCTGAGCGGAGCAGGGCATGACGCCAAAGCCGCGATCGACGCCATCATGGCATTCCTGCGCTCTGGCCGTGATGCCCAGACTGGTGAGGAGTTCGTGGTGGGTGCGGAGGGCTTGCTGGATCATGCCCCCACCCTGCGCAGCCTGCTCATGGACCACCTGGGCTCCCTCTGCTTGGAGGCCGGTCAGACCGAGGCTCTGACCTTAGCGCATAGTGTGCTCGGTAAATTCGGCTCCACTGACGAGTGGGCGGTCTGCCTCCGTAACACCGCTTGGTTAGACGCCAAGAGCGGTGATTTCCTAACGCAGAAAATGGAGCAAATGCTCTCCCACGAAGCTTGGTTGAAAAACCCCACCAGAAGCTTCCTGGAATCCTTCGATGTCATTGGCTCGGTGGGTGCCACCAGCCTGTTGCCACGCTTGGAACAGTTTACGAGCAATCAGGAAATGGCCAATCTCTGGCGTGCGGGAACTGTGGCGTTGGATCAATTCGCCACCAATCACCCGTTGGAAACGTTGCAATATTTACAATCCCATCCTGAATTCCTCCAAGATCGCCCCCTCCAACGAGCTGACTTGCTAGCCAAAGCGGACATGGGAAAATCAGACCAACGGGCGCTGGTGGAAGCCTATCTGCAAAATCCCAAATTTACGGCAGACGAACGTGGTAAGGTAATCGATGGGCTGGCGCTACAAGGTGGATTTCTTTCGCAGAATTTACTGACGCGGCCCCAAGCCATCACCCCCGAGTCTGAACAGCTTCGCATCGCCATGCTGCACGATTTGGGAAACCAATGGAAAGGCAGTAATCGGTTCCCTGACTTAAATGAATACATCGATAATCTCCTCCTGACCACGCAACCGCCCCCTGCCGAATAAGCGGTTATCCGCTGATGACAGTTGCACCAACGGGAACCAAAGCCACCGGGGCAGCAAAGTAAAATTTGCTGTCCCGCTTGGCATTTGCGATGCAGGCACGAGGACGCGCGAGTAATAAATCATCGGTTAGAGGTCTGGTTTTGAACACCAGAGCAGAACTGGTGTGTTCAAAATCAGACTTCTAACCGATTCAATATTCCTGCGTTAGTTAAGACTACATTGTCCCCGGCAGGGGACGCAGAAATTAGCCGGGGGTTGAGCGATAGCGATACCCCCGGTTAGCGGACCAAAAGAGCTGCATCCCGTCAGGGATGCCAGATCGGCAACGTGATCGGGCTTTTAATACGCCTTGTTGCCACGGTGTTCCTTTTCTGGCATCCCTGCCGGGATGCGGTCATTTTGTGAGATTACCGGGGGTATCGCTCCGCTCAACCCCCGGCTAATTTCTGCGTCCCCTGCCGGGGACATAACTGTCTTAGATAACGCAGGATTGATGCTCCGATTAGGAGCCATCTTTTGAACACCCCAGTGCAGAACTTCGTCGGAGCATTGGTTGGGGAAGGTAAAATATCTTCGGTTGTGACGGTGCTAAATTTCAGCATGGTGAGCTTGTTCGATACCACTTATGGTCCGCCTCACTCACAGCTACTGCCCGCCTCCTTCGGCCTTTCCCTGCACCGCATGATCATCGCCCCACTGGATCGAAAATTATTTCGTGATCTGGCGCGGATGAAGGGACAGATCATCGCGGTTAGTGTGGTCATGGCCTGTGGTCTAGCCATGATGGTGGCGACCCGCAGCCTCATCTTAACCCTGGAGTCCACGCGAGATGCCTACTATGAGAAATATCGGCTGGCGGATGTCTTCGGCACCTTGAAACGGGCCCCGCTGGCCATGGCGGAGCGCTTGGCGGAGATCCCGGGGGTGGCGGCAGTGGACCCGCGCGTGGTGTTGAATGTAACGCTGGATTTACCAGGCGTGGCGGAGCCAGCCACGGGCCATATCATTTCCCTGCCAGAAGATGGACCGTTGCGCCTCAACACCATTTTCCTGCGCTCCGGAAGGATGCCGCGCCTGGACGAACGACGCGAGGTAGTCGCGAGCGAGGCCTTTGCGCTGGCGAATCATTTAGAGCCGGGCGACTCCGTCAAGGCGGTGATTAATGGGCGACAGGACACGTTAGTGATCACGGGGGTGGGCCTCAGTCCAGAGTTTGTCTTCGAGGCCCGGGCGGGGGAAACGCTGCCGGATAACAAGCGCTTTGGCGTCTTTTGGATGAACTATCGCGCCGTGGCCATGGCGTATCAGATGGATGGGGCGTTTAATGATTTCGTGGCGGATCTCTCGCCAGGCGCAGCCGCCGGGCCCGTGATCGAAGAAATGGATCGACTCCTCGAATCGTATGGTGCCAACGGTGCCATCACGCGGAAGGACCACGCCTCGGCCAGGCGCTTGGATGATGAGTTGCGGGTGCTGCACGCCTTGGCAGTGGCCTATCCCATCGTGTTCCTCAGCGTGGCCGCCTTCATGGTGAATGCGGTGCTCTCGCGGTTGATTCGATTGCAGCGGGAGCAAATCGCCCAGCTCAAAGCATTGGGATATTCCTCTTGGCAGGTGGGGCGGCATTATTTGAAATTTGCCCTCGTGATTGTAGTGCTGGGCACGCTGCTGGGAAGCCTGGCGGGAAGAATGATGGGAGGTGGGCTGATTCGGATTTACGATTTGTTCTTCCGGTTTCCGAAACTGGAGTTCCGGCTGGATTACACCGCGCTCAGTTGGGCGCTGCTGGTGAGCGGCGGGGCCTCACTACTGGGCGTCTGGAGCGTAGTGCGGCAAGCGGTCAAACTCCCGCCAGCCGAAGCCATGCGTCCGGAGCCACCGGCTGATTTCAAACCGTCCATCTGGGAGCGCATGGGGATGACGCAACACTTGAGCCCGGGTTTCCGCATGGCCCTGCGCAATATCGAACGACGTCCGGTGCAGGCGGCATTCACCATCTTCGGAATCTCGCTGGCTACTGGTCTCATGGTGCTGCCGGGGGCCATGGCAGATAGCATTGATCACTTGCTAACCTATCAATGGAACGAAGTGCAGCGGCAGGATGTGGTGGCATTTCTCAGTGAGCCGGGCTCCAGCAGTGCCTTTCATGATTTGGAGCATCTCCCGGGGGTGCTGCTGGCGGAACCGATTCGCTCCGTGCAGGTGCGGCTCACCAATGGGCATCATGCCAGGAAATTAGCCATCACCGGCATGCCGCCCACGGCTGATTTGAATCGGTTGTTGGATGCTCAGCGTCAGCCGATTTTACTGCCGGAAGAGGGGATCGTGATGTCCGCCAAGCTGGCGGAAATTCTCGACGCCAAGTTAGGGGATCTGATTCAGGTCTCGGTCATGGAAGGGAAGCGGCCGGTCCAGTTGCTGCCCATCCGGGGATTGCTGGAGGATTACAGCGGAGTGGCGGCTTACATGGATCTCAACGCGCTGCGGCGTTTGCTGCAAGAGGGGGAAACCATCAATGGAGCCTATCTCACGGTGGATCAGCATCGCTGGGATGATTTCATGCGAGCGGTGAAGGAAACTCCACGCGCGGCCGTGGTGTTAGTCAAGCGGGAGCAGTTGGCTTCCTTCCGCAAGACCACGGGACAGAGCATTGGCATTCTGCGCTCGCTCTATTTCACGCTGGCCGTCATTGTTGCGTTCGGGGTGGTTTACAACAGTGCGCGCATCGCTCTGAGCGAGCGACAGCGGGATCTGGCCACGCTGCGGGTGGTGGGCTTTACCCAGCGGGAAGTGGCCAAAGTGCTACTGGGCGAGTTGTCCATTCTGGTGCTGACAGCCATTCCGATTGGGTTCGCGTTGGGAAGAATGCTGACCGTCGGTATTTTCAAGAGCCTCAGCACGGAAACGATCCGGCTGCCCCTGCGCATCACCACCCCGACCTACGTCATCGCCATGCTGGTGGTGCTTACCGCGGCGGCCACGTCCTTCTGGGTGGTGAGTCGGTTGCTCAAGAAACTGGATATGGTGGGCGTCTTGAAGGCGCGGGATTGAACTTGCCCGAACACACCACAGGCCAGACTGCACGGGGCAGGCTGGCCTGTGAGCATGCGATCTGCACCGGAGCGCAGGAGCAGTTAAAATTCTATTCTTCTGCCTTCTTGGCAGCGGCCGCTGGTTTCTTGGCGGGAGCGGCTTTCTTCTTGGCCTTCTCAGCCTTAGCGCCCTTGGGGCTGGCTTTGGCGAGTTTGATGGCTTCCTTCCTACGCTTGCCGCGGAGTTGGAGACGTTTACGTTTGGCGATTTTGCGGAGCTGTTGACCCATGAGATTTACGAATGGTGAAGTTACGGTGGTTTAAGATTGGCCGTGCTATTACCTGCTTCCCGGGCCCGGGGCAAGTAAAAAGGCTGCCGAGATTTTCCGGAAGGCGCAGGACAAAAATGTCGATGGAAGCGGCGGGACCTACTTCCCGATGATACCTTCCAACTTTTTGGCGATATCCTCCAGATCTTTCTTCAACCGGGTTTCGAGTGCGTCCAGTCGCTTGATTTCGGCTTCCAGATTGGATTTTGATTTCTCGAGTTCTTCGGTTTCAGGATGGAAGAATTTGCCATCTCCCACATCCTTCAGCAGCGTAACGACGGTGGCGCTGGGAATGGCCAGGCTTTCCGTGCGGCCACTGTGGGCGATGTTGATGCCGACGACGTGGCCATCCAAGTTGACCAGCGGGCCGCCGCATTCGAAAGGTTTGAGGAATAAATCATGCTGCAGAGCGGCCGGAAAGCCAGTTCGGTGCTCGCTCAAGGCACCACTCATGAGATTGCGCGGATCCTCGAAGCGCCGCATGGCATCAGGGACATCTCCCCGCCGCCGCAGGATGGCGTCGATATCCTTTTCTTCATTGGCGCGTTTGATGCGGATCTGAATTTTCTCCGTCGGCTTGCAACTGCCAACCGTGCGAATGAACTCTTCCACGCTGGCGACCATGGTGCCGTTCAGTTTGAGCACGATGTCTTTGGCCTTCAATCCAGCGTCAAAGGCGGCACTGCGTTCGGAGACACTTTCGATTTCCAGCCCGGCTTCACTTGACTTGAGCCCCACGCCGAGAAAGCCCTTGTTGGCATCATCCAAATTGCGCGTCTTCACACTCACGACTCCGTAGGTGATCGGGGTATCCTCCAGACCAGTGGCGGCAAGGAACGTTCCTAGCACCGCTTCATCCTTGCTGAAAACGACCGGGCGCAGACCGGATACTTCCACCTTCAACAGGGCCAAGTCATAGGGGCGATAGGTGTCCACCACCTTGGCATTCATGCGCAGGCCACCTGGGGCCAGGGGGCTCTTCGCCAGCGTGACCACAAGCTCTTTGCTGCCCACCACTTCGCTGGCTTTGGTAATGAGGTATCCTTGATCACTGACGACCGTGGCCATGGCGAGCCTTTTGTTACCTTCCTTGGAGAAGACTTGGGCCGTGCTGAGACGGGCCTCCGCCACCACGGGAGCATACAGGCGAAGAGCATCGGCGGCCCGCTTACCGTATTTGTCCACCCCGATCTCTTCCAAGGGATTGGGCAAGCGCGGTGGTTCCGCCCAGAGAAGAGCAGGAGTGATGGCCAGCAGCAGGGTGGTTAGCGTTTTCATGGGTGGAACTGGTTGGGTTATTTCTTGGAAAGGGTAACTTCGAGCGTGAGCACTTCTGCGCCACGCTTGATGGTGAAGGAAACTTTATCGCCCGGCTTGTGACGTCGCAGCGCCTCGGCCAGGTTGAGGGAGGTGCGGATGGGCTTGCCATCCAATTCAGTTACGATGTCGTTGGGCTTTAATCCTCCTTGAGCCGCTGGGCTATCCTGCGCCACTTCCGTGATCAGGGCTTCCTCCGCGGTGCCGTCCAACTCGGCCCCGCAGTAGGCCCGGGGGCGCACTGGTTGTTCGGCCGGCATGGTGCGGGGTTTCTTGGGCTCCTCTTTCGGCTGGTCACCAGGCTCGGCTTTGGGATCTGCTTTAGGTTCAGGTGGGCGGGCGGCCACCTTGGCTTTGCCGGGGAGCAGCTCGATTTCGTGCGCCAGAGTCTCGTCTCCTCTTTTAAGTTCTATTTTAATGACATCTCCGGCCTTCCGATCCGATAGCTCCCGCATAACGGCAAAATAGTTTGGGATATTAACGCCGTCGAACTTGGTAATGACATCGCCTTCCTTCAGTCCGAGTTTTTCCGCCTTGCTGTCCGGCACTACGGCCAAGATGGGGGCTCCGCCCGTCAATTTCTCCCGATCCAAGGTCAGCCCCAGCTTGGGCCGGTTGGGATCGGTGCCACTCATGCGAAGTTCTCCCCAGACCTTGGATGCCATGAGGTCATCCCAATCTCCCCTCAGCGTGTCCAGCGCAATGTGGCGATTGTGTTCCGCAGAGGCGTTGATGGAGGAATGGATGCCGATGACTTTGCCGTCCAAATCAAACAAGGGACCACCGGAGTCCCCGCCAATGAGCGTGCAATCTGTGAAAATACCACCTTCGGGGTCGCGCTGCCAGACGCGCCCGAGGCGCACCGGCGGCTTGCGTTCGAGCTTGAAGCCGCCGGGGTGGCCCAGGGCCACACACCAGTCGCCCAGCTTGAGCAAGTTAGAGTCGCCCATTTCCGCAAACGGATATTCCCCCGGCACATCGATCTTGGCCAAGCCCGCATCACTGCCGCGGTTGGCTCCGAGCGCGGTGCCTTTGACATGTTTGCCGTCAGGGAAAATGATGTCCAGTTCTTTGCCCGTGGCCTGAGTCACGTGGGCCGCAGTTAGGATGAGACCCTCTTTATTAATGATAATGCCGCTGCCGGTGCCGGCCATGGCTTTGTTCGTAATGCAGACGACGGCGGGCTGGACTTTGGCCACCAAGGTTTGCACGCGCTGCTCCCGTTCTTTTAAGCCTGCCAGCGACTCCTCGGCTGGCAACGAAGGCAGACTAGCGACGGCAGAAGCCAACAGCCAAATCGAGAAACGGGGACGGACGAGAATTTTCATAGAGGATTTATTTCTTCCCCAGCATAAACGGAGCCAGCCTGCGATGCAATCTTACTCGGAGGATATTTACGGGTTTCCGGGTCGGAAACTTTGCTGGTCAACTTCTGGTGCGGAAACGGGGATCACACCTTGCCGACCACTTTGCCGCTTTGCCCCCAAGCCTTGGCGTAATGATGCGCCAGCCGCAGCTTCTGAGCAACATGGACGGAGATGGTGAAAGGATACAGCGGCGGCTCGCCCAAGCTGTGAGAGACTTCGTTCAACACGGTTGAGAGGCACATCCAGCGTTGCAGCAGGGCGACGAATTCACCGTCCAAACTGGCGGTGGAGGGGAGGATCGTGGGGAGGAAACCCGCTTCGACCGGCAGGATCATAAGCGGCAGGGCGAGATGCTGCACTTGAATGCCGAGGCTATCGCAGGTCTCCAGCCCATCTAAGATTTGCAAGTAGTGCGCCCACGTTTCCGCCCAGTCCTCCCAGGGATGAGACGCGGCATAGCCAGTAATGAAATGTTGTTCCCAGCCGGGAGGTGGCCCGCATTCGTAGTGGGTGCTGAGGGCGGTGCCATAGTCCAGCCACTCATCTCCAAAGCGCTCCCTGAAGGCCACGCGCCACGGGGCTTCCCAAGGGAGATCCGAAAGGAATCGCTGCCAGAAATAATGGGCGCTTTCGTGGCGGAAGTGGCCGAGCAACGTGCGGCTGCTTTCCCCCAACTGCTGGCGGTTGATTTGCCGGTAGGTGTCGTCCGCCTCCTCCAAGTTCACCGTGATCACCCCATTGAGATGGCCCGTGGTCACTTCCGGATTGGCGAGGGAGCTGATCATGTCAAAAGCCAACCCCACCTGCGGGTTTTCTGACTTGGCGGGCAACGGAATCCCCAACCGCAGCAAGCTATAGAGCAAACGTCGCTTCGCCATTTCCATGCGTCCCCAAAGCAGGCGATTGCGCTCATTGGTCAACTCGGGGATGGTGCGGTTTTTCCGGCAGGCCACACAAAGCGTGTCCGCTGCGTGACTTGGCACCAACCAGTTGCACACACTATATTTGAGGCCGTTGGCGCACAGCTTCATTGGACCTCCGGCCAGTAAACGCCGCATGTTGCCAGCCAAGGGATCGTAGCCCGTGGGTTGGTTGCACTTCAGGCACTGGAAGCTGCTGAAGAAGAGGATGTTGCCGCATTCGCAGGTGAATCGTTGCATGTATTACTGGCGACTCTGGAAAGAAGTGCCGCGTTTACCCTGCCCCTGAATTGCGTAGCTGTCATGCGCTCTTTGGCATTGATTCCGTCCTTGCATGACCAGAGGCCGCATGAAAACTCATCTCAGCGCAAACCTCCAGCCCATGAAATCACACCACAAATATATTCGCATCGTCCTCTCCGGTGGTCCCGGGGGAGGTAAGACCACTGCGGCAGACTTGTTCCGGCGGGAAATTGGGGATCGCGTGGTGATTGTGCCGGAAGCGGCTACGATCCTGTTCCAGGGCGGGTTCCCGCGCTCGCAGGAGCCAGTGGCCCTCAGGATCGCACAAACGGCCATCTTCCATGTGCAGCGACATTTGGAGGATGTGCAAAGCGCGCTGTATCCCGAACGCACCTTGCTGTGTGATCGTGGCACCATTGATGGCGCAGCCTATTGGCCGGGGAAGCCAGCGGACTATTTTAAATCCGTCGGCACCTCACTGAAGCAGGAACTGCTGCGTTACGACGTGGTCATTTTCTTCGAAACCGCCGCCGCGGGTGGCTGTTCCATCGAAGGCGGGAACCCAGTCCGCACGGAATCCATGGACGAGGCCGTGGCGCTGGATGCCAAACTCCGCGGGCTCTGGTCGCAACATCCACGATTTATTTTAGTGCCGCACAATCCTTCGTTCTTCAAGAAAATTAGCTTCGGACTGGCAGCGTTGGAGGGGATCTTTTCGCAGTGGAATGGCGGGCTCTATCCCAACGCCGCTGAATTGAATGCCAAGACCGGTCACAAAAAGCAACGGAAGCCCACCTCGTAATCAATCGATGAGGCGGCAGGCGGGTCGGGGGTTGTTTAGAGAAGTGGTTCCAAGAAACTTTCTTGATCTGGATCTTGAGTGCAGCCGTATCTTGCCTTACAATGCCCTGCGGATCCCTCCGCCGCCCACCTCGTCGTGAAACAATTATTCGCCATCCTCCTATTGCTTACGGTAGCGCTCCCCAGTTCACTCTGGTCCAGCGTATGTCAGCGAGCATCCAGGAAGGCACCTGTTTGCGATACGAAAACTGCTGCGCACTGCGCCTGTTGCAAGACCTCCTCCTGTTCCTGTGCACCTGCCGAGCAAGAACCGCCCCGCACGCCACTCCCCGCCCTGCCACAGCGTTCGATCGGTGCATCCGACCTGTTGCTGATGATTCAGCCTGTGGGCATTGCGCCTCCATTGCTGGATCGGGCTGTGAGCATGAGAACGTTTCCGTGTGCGGGTGTTAGTTCCAACTGGCAGACCCCACGGGTGCCGCTCTATCGGCGGCACTGCGCAGTTTTGTGTTGAAGCAGCACCCTTCCGGCCTGCGGTGTGCCCTAACATTAGGGCCTAACCGCCACCGGAAGCATTGAGCCACGTCACGTCGTGCTCCCGACCTCAGAATGTCGGGCTACGTTGACTCCGTAATGGATTTTCATTTGGCCTCTCTGGCCGCAGGTTTGCTGACCAAGTGTCCGCGCTGCCTTCACAATTATAACACATCATGAAATTTTATTTATTCCTGTTGGCGCTGGTATGCGCTAACACAGAGCGGGCCTCAGCCAAGCTCGTTGACTATACGCTAACCATTCAAGAAACCACGCTGGCTCCGGCTGGCAAAAACGCGCGTGCCCTGACCATCAATGGCGGCCTGCCCGGGCCCACGCTGCATTTCCGGGAGGGTGATACCGCGCGCATTACCGTCGTCAACGGCCTGCAGGGCGAGGAAGTTTCCACCCACTGGCATGGCTTGCTGGTGCCGAACGATCAGGACGGCGTGCCCTACATCACCACGCCCCCCATTTTCTCGGGCCAATCCCACACCTTTGAATTCCAGCTCCATCAAGCGGGCACTTACTGGTATCACAGCCACACCGGATTACAGGAACAACGCGGCGTTTACGGGGCCATCGTGATTGATCCCAAGGGCGAGTCTGTCGTTAAAACAGATCGCGACGCAGTCCTCTTGCTCTCGGACTGGACCAATGAATCGCCCACCGAAGTCATGCGCACCCTGATGCGCGGGAGCGATTGGTATGCCATCCGCAAAGGCACCGCGCAATCCATCTTGGGAGCTGCCAAGGCGGGCTTCCTCAAGGACTACTTCGACCGGGAAAAAGCCCGCCTGCCCGCCATGGACGTGTCGGACATCGCCTACGATGCCTTCCTCATCAACGGCCAACGCCGCTCAGACTTGGCGGCCAAGCCGGGCGAGCGCGTGCGCCTTCGGGTCATCAATGGCGGGACCGCTTCCTATTTCTATCTCAACTCCGCCACCGGCCCCTTAACCATCATTGCTTCGGATGGCATGAACGTAAAACCCATCCAGCAGCACCGACTCCTGATCGGCATGGGGGAGACGTATGATTTGCTCTTCACCGTGCCGCCCAGTGGGGCCTGGGAGTTCCGTGCTACGGCCCAGGATGGTTCCGGGCATGCCTCCTATTTCATTGGTTCGGGCGCGGAAAGATTGGCTCCAGAGATTGAGCGCCTCAACCCTTATAGCATGAATGTGGCGCTGGCTGCAGTGTTGGATCAATTGGATGAAACAGGCCACCAGACCGATCGGCAAGCCCTCGCCACCGAGAAGCCCCGCCCCCTTCCGCCCTACAAACGCCTGCAATCCCTCCAGCCCACCACCCTGCCCAAGCACGCTCCGGTGCGTAAACTCACCCTCAAACTCAGTGGCGATATGATGCGCTACCTCTGGACCATCAACGGCACCACCCTCACCGAGGACAGCACCATTCCCGTGAAACGCGGGGAAATTTTGCAACTCGACCTCCGCAACGATAGCATGATGCACCACCCGATGCACCTCCACGGACATTTCTTCCGACTCCTCATGGAGGATGCCGTGGACCCACGGTATGCCCCCTTGAAACACACTGTGGATGTTCCTCCCATGAGCCATCGCCTCATCGAATTCTATGCCAACGAGGAGAAGGATTGGGTCTTCCATTGCCATCTCCTCTACCACATGCATGCCGGCATGATGAAAGTCATCAGCTACGATGGGCAGGAGCCAAACCACGAACCCAAGCTGAATCTGGCCGAGGAGAATCCCTTCTATTTCCTCCTCGACGGGAACCTCCAGACCCACATGAGCATGGGCCGGGCTTCCTTGATGGATGCGCGGAACGATTTCATGGCCATGTGGGACGTTGGCTGGGGCCATGACACCGAGGGCATGATGGAATCGCATGCTGGCGAACCGCACCATCAACACGAGATGCCGGACGTTTCCTATGAAATCGACCTCACCTACCAACGCTACCTCAACCCCCGCTGGATGGTCTATGGCGGCTATCGGCTGACGAACATGATGGATCAGGAAAACAGTTTCCTTGTTGGAGTCATGCATCATTTCCCCTACATGGTGGAAGCCAACCTGAGTGTTGAAAGCACCGGAGATGTGCGTCTCGGACTGATGAAATCGTTCCAACTGACTGACCGCTTCAGCATCTTCGGACGGGTGGAATACGATACCGCCGAGGACTTCATGTGGCAGGCCGGAGCCAACTACACCCTCACGAAAAACTTCGGCCTCATCACCAGCTACGATTCCGATCACGGCTTCGGAGGCGGTCTTTCTTTTCGCTTCTAGCAAACCTAATCGCCCCAAACCAACCCAACCAAAATCATGAAAACCAAATCCATCCTAACTATCCTGGCCAGCCTCCTCTTGGCTTCCTGCTCCACCACCAGTTCCTCCACCACGGGCGGTGTGAAATCGTATCCCTTAAAAACCTGTGTCGTCACCGGCAACGATCTCGGTTCCATGGGCGATGAACAGCGACTGGTCTATCAAGGCCAGGAAATGAAATTCTGCTGCAAGCCCTGCGTCGAAAAATTCCAGAAGAACCCAGCAAAATACCTCGCCAAGCTGCCGTAGATCCCCACGACTGGCGTTTACTCCGCAAGGAGCCGAGTCCTCCCGATGGGCATATTCCCTCAGAGTGTGCGATGAAATTCTGGTGGATCGCAGGACATCCGCCTGAAGCAGCGCTGGATGTCGAGTATCATGAAATTGACGGCGTGTGCATTCCGTTCGCCTCCTCGCCTCATTGCCAGAACAGGTAGAATGTGGAGCAGTCCGCTGGACTGCTCAAATGCTCCATACTTCTTTGTGGTTTGTGTGTTCTTTGTGGCCAGACCCCGCAACCCTCGGAGAATGAAACCGTCCGGCCAGCTAAAGGTTAATCTGAGCAGCACAAATCTGACAGGAAATCTATCTTCATCAACCTCGTGCGGAGGTCTTGAATTCCTTGAGATGCAATACTACCAGCCAAATAGTCACCAGAGTCATGATCCCCTGCCAGAAGGAAAGGCTCTGGGGCCAGCCAGGCGCAGCGCAGCGTTATCTCCCAGGCCGTCCGGGAGACTGTCCTTCGAAGAAATCAGCAAAATCCGCTGCCAAGAAAACATTCTTGGCAACGGGGCCAGGAAGACCTATGCTCGGGCACATCAGAAATCAACCATGGACCGTCCCGTCATGTTATGCAAACCACCATCATTGCCCCCAGCAGGGCGGGCTCACCTCTGAATCATCCTTTCACTTTCATCATTCAGCCTTTCCACGCCCCTCTCTCCCCCCAGATCCCTCTCTCGCCGATTCCGATCCGCAATCCAACGCTGCCCTCAAAAAGCAAATCCCTTGGCGGGGCGGCTGGCTCCGACCAATAAATAAATATTTTCTTTCATCCCACCATGAACAGCAGCCTCAGATTCCTTGCCCGCATCACGCATTTTCTCGCGATCTTTAGCTGCATCGCGATACTGCTGAATGCCCCACTGCCGGCGGCTCCGTTGGACAATTGGCAGTTGGTAACTCCGCTGCCGCAGGTCAATACGCTCTATGGGGTCAACTATGGCAATGGCAGGTTTGTAGCGGTCGGCGTGAGCGGCACTGTGATGACCTCCACGGATGGTCAGCATTGGACTGTGCAGGCATCTGGCACCACGGCTGATCTCTATGATGTGGCGTATGGAAATCATCAGTTCATGGCCGTGGGGGCGGGATCCACTGTGCTGACTTCGCCCGATGGTGTTACGTGGATGAATCGAACCTCCAACATCCTGCCGCTGACTTTTGGACAGACGTTTCATGGCGCCGCTTTTGGTGCGGGGATATTTTCGTTGGTGGGAGGCCATTCATCGACCAGTGGTTCCACGAATATGTGGAGTCCAGATGGTGTAACCTGGCACTCCGCGTTGCTGCAGGTGCAAGATCCTCAGAATTCCCAAGTCGTGCTGCCTTGGTATTTTAACCGGATCGCCTACGGAAATGGACGCTTCGTGGCATCGGGCGATTATGGGGTGGTGGCCACGGGGACATTTGCGCAGGTTGGGTCGAGTGGCGGCACGCCTAGCTATAGCATCGTCTGGACGTATCCATTCCAGGCTGGCAGTATTGCCCTGGGTGGTGTTGCGTTTGGGAAAGGCGTATTTGCAACCATAGGATCCACGACCTCCGGCTCTCCTGGCGTGGCGGCGGAATCCTTCAATGGAGTCACTTGGACCTCGCAGGCAACACCGGGATACAACTTTTCGGTCGGCATCACTGGCATGACTTATGGTAACAATAATTTTGTCGCCACCGCATACGATCAGAGCATCTCCGTGAACCAACTGATCTCCTCTTTAGATGGCATCACTTGGATTGGCCGAGCGACGGGGAGTAGTTCGTTTGCTGGCGTTGGATTTGGAAACAATACATTCGTAAGCGTGGGCAGGTTTGGCGCACTAGGATATTCTACCGTGCCTGCTAGTCAAGTCGCCATCAACACGCAGCCAGCGGGCCAGACGGTGGTGGTTGGGGGAAATGCTAGTTTCACCGTTGCGGCAACAGGCACGGCTCCATTGATCTACCAATGGAGGAAGAATGGGGCCAACCTAACCAGCAGTGGCACTGTTAGTGGGGTGAATATTTCCACGCTGTCTATCAGTAATGTTGCCACGACTGACTTTGGAATTTATTCCGTGTTAGTGAGCGATGCGAACGGAGTTGTGACCAGTATTGATGCCCCGTTGGCAGTTGTGGCCAGCGCAGGTGGCATCCCAGTCAATCCCATTGGCACAGCCAGCGGCAAGCTCGCCATCAGTGCCGGCACGGGTGCCTTCAGTGCGCTAACATCTGGAAATAAGACCGTGACCATCCCTGCCGGGACCATTCTGAGCGGCACTATTTCGTTGCAAGCTATCAACACCGCCACTGCCGGGCAAAACGCGCCTCTGATCGTCACGCCATCCTGGGGTGACGATGCCACTAGCTGGAGAACGGTCAGCGCTAGCATCCCGACTGGCGCCTCCAGCCAGGTGGCCACAGTCGCTGTGAAAGTGCCGGACAGCCCCGGCACCTATCATCTCAATTTAGCTTTCTTGTATGAGCCGTATGGTGCCCCGATTGCTTCTGCCACTAGCACGAATCTCTCCCCTGCTTACAATGATGGCAATGATCTGGCACAGATCGGCCCTGCGCAGATTGCCATGTCGCAACTCAGCGGCTACACGATCATTCCGTTCCAGTTCCCCACGACTACCGTTGCTACCGGTTCAGCGCCCGTGTATTTCCCCAGCGATGTGGTGAACGTCGTGGTCACGGGAGCCACCGGGGCCGTGGGTTCCATGCAGGTCACGCTCGGATCGTCCGCACCCGTGGCTGCTGGTGCCCAATGGAACATCGATGGAGGTGCCTGGCATAATAGTGGAGACGCAGTGACGGGCGTGGCTGCGGGAAGTCGCACGGTAAATTTTAAGTCCGTAAGTGGTTATACTTCTCCTATTAGTCAAGCGGTGGAAGTCACTGCCAATGAGCTTTCCACGACGTCCGCAGTCTATACTTATCCCGTCATTCTGGTGCAGCAACCTCTGGGCCGCACGCTCATCAACGGCAGTAGCGTGATTGATTTTGGCTCCACAATTCCTGCCCTGAGTCTGAGCCAAACATTCACGGTGCAAAATAGTGGCACTGCCATTCTTGCCCCGATCACACCAACCATCGACGGTTCAAATGCGGGAGATTTTATCGTGACCGCCCAGCCGATCACGCCTGTTCCGCCAGGTGCTAGCACCACTTTTGTCGTGAGGTTTACCCCTGACGCTATCACGAGCCGAAGTGCCGTGTTGCACCTTGCCAGTAATGATCCCCTAACGCCTGTTTTCAACATTAACCTAACAGGAACAGGTATCAGCGCAACGCATGTCAAGGCAGTCTACACTACGGGCGCAGAAGTGCCGATCACTGCCAGCAGCTTTACCGCCACGGGTAGCACATTGAGTTTCACGCTGAACCACGCGCCAGTGCCGGGAGCAATTTTAATGGTGGTAAAAGTCACGGGGCAGGAATTCATCGGGGGGAGCTTCAACAACCTCGCCCAAGGGCAGCTAGTGAATCTCGATTATGGCGGCACGCGCTACCATTTTGTCGCCAACTACTATGGTGGCACAGGTAATGATCTGGTGCTGCAATGGGCCGCCAATCGCTTGGTTGACTGGGGTTACGGAACGGATGGAGAACTGGGCGACGGCACCACCGCAGACAGCCTGCTGCCAGTTTCCGTGTCCATGTCTGGCGTGCTCAATAACAAAATCGTGATGGCCATTGCAGAAGGTGGCCATCACGCCTTGGCACTATGTGCAGACGGCACGCTAGCCGCTTGGGGTTATGGTAGGGATGGCGAATTAGGAAATGGCCTCAATGCGAATAGCAGCGTGCCGGTGCTGGTAAATCGTAGTGGTGCGCTGCTCAACAAAACCGTCGCGTTGATAGCCGCCGGGTCATATCACGGCCTGACTTTATGCACGGACGGCACCCTAGCCGCGTGGGGAGATCTGAACGGAAGTAGCGTGCCAGCGCTGGTGAATCAAACAGGTGCCCTGGCTGGCAAACGTATCGTGGCACTGTCTGGTGGTTGGACCAAGGATCTTTTCCTAACTGCGGATGGCTCTGTCTTCACTTGGAGCGGTGGGAGTCCCACGCAGATAGATCAAACGGGTGTGCTCGCTAGCAAGACGGTCATCGCCGTATCCGCAGGCTATTCCCACTACCTCGTCCTGTGTTCCGATGGCACCCTAGCCTCATGGGGAACTAACACGAATGGTGAGCTAGGCAACGGCGGCATCAATGACCACGCCACCCCAGTGTTAGTAATTCAAACGGGCGTGCTGGCGGGCAAAAAGGTCGTTTCCATCGCAGCTGGGCTGTCGTATAGCGTCGTCGAATGTGATGACGGCACGATGGCCACCTGGGGCGCTAATAATGTTGGTCAACTCGGAAATAACAGCACCACTGGCAGCAATGCGCCCGTGTTAGTGGATACGTCAGGCGTCCTTGCTCAGCGCAAGGTCGTTTCCTTTACCGCAGCAGAATACAACGTGCTGGCCACTTGTTCGGACGGAACCATAGCCACTTGGGGAGGCAATGGATACGGGCAGTTAGGCATCGGCACCACCGCCGGCAGCACCGTGCCTGTGTTAGTCAGCACAGCGGGTCTGGCAGCAAATGAGCGCATGATCGCTGCGCAAGCATGTTCGAGCTCCGTGACCAGCCTGGCATTTGTTGCTAATAATATTTTTCCCGGCATCCTCTCAACTCCACCGCCAACCCTGACATGGATAAATGGAGGCAATGCCAACTGGACCATCCAGACCGCCATCAACCACGACGGAGTGGATGCCGCCCGCAGCGGGACCATTACCCACACCCAGGAAACCTGGTTGGAAACCACCGTCGTGGGACCTGGCAGCCTGACCTTCTGGTGGAAAGTTTCCTCGGAAAGCAACTATGATTTCCTGGAATTCTATCTCGATGGAGCGCTGCAAACAGGCCGTATCAGCGGCAGCGTGAACTGGGCGCAAAAATCCTATTCCGTCCTAGCAGGCAGTCATACCTTCCGCTGGAGATACGCCAAAGACGCCAGCACCTCCTCTGGCACCGATGCTGGTTGGCTCGATGAAGTGACGTGGTCCCCCGTGGGCGGCTATCCCCTCTGGGCCGCAGGACAATTTCCCCCCACGCAATTAACAAACGCTCTTTTTAGCGGCGCGACTGCCGACGCTGACAAAGATGGCGTGGTGAACCTCTTGGAATATGCCTTCAACCTGCCAGCCACGACCGTTTCCAACACCCCGCTGACCCCAACCTCAGGCATTGCCGGATTGCCCGCTGTGAGTCAAACTGGCTCCGGTTCCACGCTACGGCTTCGTTTGGAATACATTCGGAAAACCTCCGGCCTGGACTACGAACCACAATTCTCAGCGTCTCTTTCCAATACTGGTGGCTGGACCGCAGCCACCGGAACAACCAGCGTCACCCCAATCAACGCCGACTGGGAAAGAGTCATCACAGAA
The DNA here is from genome assembly GCA_031411295.1 of Verrucomicrobiales bacterium. Classification (GTDB taxonomy): domain Bacteria; phylum Verrucomicrobiota; class Verrucomicrobiia; order Verrucomicrobiales; family V1-33; genus JAGNEJ01. The sequence continues at coordinate 87,294 of JANOAV010000010.1, forward strand.
GACACCGCAGGCTCTGGCCAAGCAAAACGCTTTGGCAGAGTGAAGGTGACCGCGCCTTAAAATCCAACGATAGACTCCGATTTCAGAGATGTGCTATCCTAGCGACAGATTTACCAAATAAAGAGCCATCCAACTTATTGTTGCCCTTGCGCCGTGAAAGATCCCGCCCTCATCCTCGCCGAAGCCCAGCGCCCCCTGGATCAAGCAGGCTATTCCTAGGCTGTCAAAAAAGACAGAGTAATTAAGTGATTGACTAATTGATTCCTGGGATTATCCTCCCGTCATGGCCCAAGCACGTCTCACAGTTACTTCGGAACCCACGGTTTATCATGCGATCACGCGCACGAGCCGGGGGCAGTTTTTATTTGGGGATCTGGAGAAGGATCGGATGCGGAAGATGATTTGGCAGATGGCGGATTTTTGCGGGGTGGAGGTGCTGACCTATGCGGTGATGAGTAATCATGTTCACCTCGTGGTGCGGGTGCCGGTGAAGGATTCGATGGAGGTTGCGAACGGGGTGGCTGGGGCGGAGGGGATTCCTGCGGTGGCTGGGGCGGATGATTTGGTGGCGAATGCGGAGGTGCTGCGGCGGTATGGGGTGCTGTATGGGAAGTCTGCGATGCAGGAGGCGGAACGAAATCTGGCAGAAGCTTCGGAAGAAATTTGGCAGGATTTCAGGAAGCAATACCTTCCGATGATGCATGATCTTTCCTGGTTCATGCGGTTGTTGAAGCAACGGTTCGCTCGGTGGTTCAATGCGTTCCACAAGACGTTTGGGACGCTGTGGGCGGAGCGGTTTACCAGTGTGATCGTGGAGGGTGAAGGCGAGGCGTTGTTGGCAACGTGCGCTTATGTGGATTTGAATCCCGTGCGGGCTCGGCTGGTGAGTGATCCAAAGGATTATCGGTGGAGCGGCTATGGAGAGGCGGTGGGTGGCTTGGCGAAGGGGCGGACGGGCTTGGCCCGTGCCGCAGGAGAGATTGGCGTGGGAAACCTCACGCGGGATGAACTGGTTTGGAAGTATGGTCAGCAACCGACTGCGACCTGGAAATCCGTGCAGGCACGGTATCGGCTGATTTTATATGCGGTGGGACAGGTGCCTAAAGTGAAAGGTGGTCGGGCTCAGGGTGTGATTTCTGAGGAGGCTGGGGAGACTGTGAAAGCTGCGGCTGGCGAATTGCCGTGGGCGGTGGCGTTGCGGGATCGGGTGCGGTATTTTTCCCGCAGCGGGGTGCTGGGGACGAAAGAGTTTGTGGATCGAATCTTCGGACTAAAGCGGGATCGCTTCCCGGAGGGTCGCAAGGATGGGGCGCGGAAACTGCGTGGAGCGGTGGACTGGGGCGCGTTGCGAAGTCTGCGGGATTTGCGGGTGTGATGGTGTTGCGCCTACAAAATCATTTACGTGGATTCCCAAGCTTGCTAGATTCTACTATCAGCGACTACAGATGATAAAATTGGCCCCGGTCCGCAGACTGCGAGCAGCCCCTCTCTCCCCGTTTCCGATCTCCAATCCTACGCCCCCCTGAAAAAGCAAATTCCTATCAGACAGACAGAGACGCCATGGTGAAATGTGGCCCTTACCACTCAACGCTGCTATCGCTGGCAGTTCATGGTCTGCCGCTGGTCCCTCCCGCAAAGCAAAAGCGCCGACGCCCCATGCGGCTTCCGCGGACAGTCCCAGCGTGAGCTGAAAGTGCCCGACCCACCCAATTTATAAACTTTGTGACCAGTTTTCCCGCTGCGTCGTCAATGAAGATATGACACGTCCGCTTTGCCAATTCCTCCTGTTTCAATTCATCCTGCTGTCCCTGGGTCACACCGCCATTCGCACGAACATTGGCATCACGATCCCGCAGCATGGTGGTGGGGCTAGTGGCTTGCATCAGTCAACCTGATGGGAGCCCCCCTCGGGAGGAGCCTACTGCGCTATGAGTTGGAGTCCCGCTTTTAAGCCAATGCCTTTAAGGATTGGTGATGGTGATGGTTTTGACGAGCGGTTGGGAGCTGGGGATTTTGGTTTTGGGCCAGGCTTTGACGGGTTGGCGCAGGGTGCGGGGACAGCTCCTCGGCGGG
>JANOAV010000011.1:0-4292 GCA_031411295.1 Verrucomicrobiales bacterium
AGTTGCAGCAGGGCGAGACGGTTTCTTTCCGTCCTCGCGGCGGCTCTATGGCAGGCCGCATCGAGTCAGGACAGCTCTGCGCTGTTGCGCCTGTTGACCCCGGCACTTTGCAGGTCGGCGACATCGTTTTGTGTCGCGTGCATGGCAGCGAGTATATCCACCTCATCAAGGCCATTCAGGACCAGCGCTTTCAGATTGGCAACAACCGTGGCGGCATCAACGGCTGGATTGGCGTCAACTCAATCTTCGGCAAGTGTATCTCCATCGAAGCATGAACCCAATGTCGCCTAATTCTCGTTAGGCGTTTCTGCACCCCTCTCTTTTATGCCACGCTTCATTACTCTCCTCGCCACCGTCCTCATTACTGCCACGTCAGCCTTTGCCGACGACTGGCAATCACTCTTCAACGGCAAAGACCTGACAGGCTGGCGCGCTAACGTGATGCCCGAGTCATTTTCCGTCGTGGACGGAGTTATCCGCGTCAACGCCACGAAGGAGAGTGCGCATCTTTTCTACGTCGGCGACCTCAAGGATGGCTTCGTGCGTTTCACGAACTTCGAGTTAGAGGCAACCTGCCGCAGCGAGCCCAACTCCAATTCAGGCATCTTCATCCACACTGACATGACGACCCGCGACAAGGCGCTCCACCTTGCCAAGGGCTACGAGATTCAGCTCAACAGTTCCGCCAAGGAGAAGCGGAAGACATGCAGCCTTTACGCCGTCGTGGACTTGGACAAGTCCCCAGTGGATGAGAGCCAGTGGTTTCGCGTGCGCATCACAGTCCGCGGCCAACACATTACCGTTCATCTCAACGACCAGCAGGTTGTCGATTACATCGAGCCGCCCGGCGTTCAGCGTCCTACCGAGCGTGCCGGGCGTTTACTCAGCGCCGACGGCGGCGGCATTGCGCTGCAGGGACATGACCCGACAAGTATCTTTTACTTCAAGGATATCCGCATTAAACGTCTCCCGTGAAATCGCCTAAGCTTCAACGGCACTCAAAGCTATCTTTGAAGGCGAGGCCAGAGGATTGCCGGGCCCCTAGGCGAGCAGTAGAAGAACATAATTATGAACGAACCGAGTAAACTGGCAGGCTTGATCAGGCATGAACGCGACGCGATTCTGGCGAGGTGGCGGCAACAGGTGCGGGAGCTTCCTTCGGCGCGCGGGCTCAGCGTGGCGACGCTCAACGATCACATCCCTGGACTGTTGGACGAGTTGGCTGAGGCTCTCGAAGAAAAGTCTGACCAGACCATCCCGGAAGCGCTGGCTGAAGGAAGCCCTCCGATCCATGGGCGAGAGCGTCTCAAAGTCGGATTTGATATCGAAGAGGTGGTTGCAGAATATAATCTGCTGCGTGGCTGTATTCACTACCTGGCCGACGATCATGCGGTGAATTTGCAGGGGCCGCCGCTCCACATCATCAACAGGGTCTTCGACCATTCGATCGGCCTGGCCGTGCAGACCTATGCCACGGAGCGTGCCCAGGAAGTGCAAAGGCGCCGCGAGGAGTATCTCGCCTTTGTGGCCCATGATCTCCGCACGCCGCTGAGTGCCATTGCCCTGGCTGAGAAGGTCTTGCATACGACGCTCGTAGCGGACGGCATTGGCGCTGAATCAGCCCAGATGTTGAGTGTGTTGCGTCGTGGGGTGAAGCAACTGGAACAACTGGTCAACCAGGTGATGCAGGAGAACGCCAATCTCGAAACGGAGATCGGGATGAAACTGGTTCGGCGCGAGTTCGATTTGTGGCCTTTCGTTGCGACCCTGATTCACGATGTCATCCCCGTGGCAGTCGCCGGCGGCACGCGACTCAGCAACCAAGTGCCAGACGGCCTGTCGGTGTATGCGGATGCCAACCTGTTGCGGAGGGTTCTGCAAAACCTGGTTACCAACGCGATCAAATACTGCCCGAGCGGAGAGATTGTCATTGGAGCCCGGGAACTGGAGGCGGAAAGAGGCATCGAGTGTTGGGTCAGCGACAACGGCGCGGGGATTCCAGCAGACTTCCTCGAAAAAGTCTTCGTGAAGGGCGAATCCGACCCGGGCGATGCGGGAGGGACGGGCCTGGGCCTCGCCATCGTGAAAACGGTCACGGAGGCTCACGGTGGGAAGGTTTCCGTGGAGAGTAAGGAAGGCGGCGGCTCGACCTTCAGGTTTTCACTTCCCACCAAGGCAAACGCAAGCGGGTCCTAACTTTCAAGCATAGCGTTGAGCGGCCTTGCGTCCCAACGCCATAAGTGGTTGGACAGGCCGGGTGATTGACGGGCCTATGCGGTTTACTTTGCGAGTTCGTGGATGGCTTAACTCGGTGGCGACTGGTGGTGGGATGATAGGGGACGCTTCGCGAAGCCGGCAGCGGCGTTCTGCTCGTCAATGCGCTGTGCTTAGCTCTTCTGCTTCATGCGTTGACTTTCGCATCATTGCCAGTAACATTCCCCTCATGTCATTCACCACTCCTCATCCTTGGTTGCTTCGAACCAGACACGGCTACCGACTAGTGGTAGCTCAGGAGTTTTCTCTGAAATCTTCCGCGCCAGCACGGCTACCGCTAGCCGCAGCGCTTTAACGTCGGCTCATCAAACGCAATTTTTCACACTATGCTCTTTCCACGAAGTGAAGCATGGTTTTACAATTTCGGTTCACAGACGCATGAGTCAGAACCGCTTTCCGAGTCAACTTCCACGGAGAGTTCCACCACCTACTCAGTAGGACACACTAGTTCCACTACTACCACCATGACAGCACGGCCCATCCATTTGTCTCCCAACGGGAAGGTAGTCGGAGAGATTCCTCCCGGGAGCGTCATACTCAGGTAACCTGTGAAAGTTTGCTGGGGAGGCGTGATCCAGTTTCAACGCAGAGACTCAGGGAGGCAGAGGCACAGAGTTCATGTTGCATGGCCTTCGCGTTTTCATTCCTTTGCCATCCTTTTCCACCAGGTTGCGGAGGGTGATTCCCCCGCTCCTTTCATTGACTTTTCTATCACTGCCAGTAGCATACCGCCATGCCATCCACCACTCCTCATGTTCCTCTACCCCGAAGCAGACGCGCCTGAACAAACGGCGGGGCCCACTGCTATCTTCACTCAATTGGAACTCTAACATCGCTAGCTTGGTTAAAGCGCTCTCGCCCCAGCGGTTTCAGCGCTTAAGGACGTCCGGCGAGTTCGCACACGCACTGTGAAAACGAAACGAAACAGAATCCTTCTCATCATGGCAGTCATTCTCACAGCCGCGATTTTGCCAACATTCATTTCGTGGCAGTGGCGCGAACGTCGCGTCATCAGCCATGCGGAGCCGATTCAAGCGTTGCTGGAGCATTTCCGGCAGGAGCACGGGCACTATCCTGCTTCACTCGCAGAGATAGGTGTTACCGAACCCCTTTACGGCAACCTCACATACATTCGCAACTCCGATTCGTCGTATTGGCTCCGGTTCCTCAAGCGTCCGGGCTTAGCCATGACCTACGACTCCTCAGAACACAAATGGCAGTGAATCCAACTCACCCAACAAGATCACGGCAGCCACTTAGCTATGGTCGGGACTTTGGATCTGAAATTCACTCCCTCCTTTGCAATGCCAGCGCTTAAGGACGTCCTGTGCCGTGATGATTGCGGGTTGCAAGATGTGACAGGACGTTCCTGCACGCCGCTTTGAGTATCCCCTCCGCTCTGCAGGTTGCAGGTCATCGGTTGCGGGGCCTGACATGTTCCAGTTTAACCGCAGAGGCCGCTGAGAGCGCAGAGATCATGTTGCATGGCTTGCGATGCAATTTCATCCCTTTGCCCTCATTCTCCTACCATCCTTTCCCACCAGTTGCCGCCCTCCCACCGCCCGTGTCATGGTTGGTAAAAGATTTCTGGTAAAAGATCCACATTCTCTTTTTTCGGAATTTTTTACCAAAAATCTTTTACCAACAACGCAGAATGTGAGGAACCAAACTGCTCCTCATTAATGCAGATCCGAAGCCAGCACCGCGCAAGGCTACGCCAAGCGGAGCGTAATTTCCCCGCTGCTCACGTTGACTTGCCGATCCATCACAGCGATAGACCCAGTCACCCGCACCATCTCAATCAAAGGCGGCGAAATACGCCCAAGCAAATGACCGCAGCGAGTGTCCTGCTTGTCCTCCCCCCCCTTGCAGGTTCGACCGCTTAAAAGCCAATGCCTTTAAGGATTGGTGATGGTGATGGTTTTGACGAGCGGTTGGGAGCTGGGGATTTTGGTTTTGGGCCAGGCTTTGACGGGTTGGCGCAGGGTGCGGGGACAGCTCCTCGGCGGGCGTTCCTT
>JANOAV010000012.1:0-34497 GCA_031411295.1 Verrucomicrobiales bacterium
CAAGGAACGCCCGCCGAGGAGCTGTCCCCGCACCCTGCGCCAACCCGTCAAAGCCTGGCCCAAAACCAAAATCCCCAGCTCCCAACCGCTCGTCAAAACCATCACCATCACCAATCCTTAAAGGCATTGGCTTAAAAGCGGAACTCCAACGGATGTTGCTAAATCCTCGAGTGTTTGGTGATTCGTAGCGATGTGGGGGAGAGGAGCATCGCGCTGGTCATCACGCGGAGCGATGATGACTACTTTAGAAAAACGTCAGCCCGCACCGCAGCGGATGAACCGATGGCGGGTGCGGGCTGAGGCCGAAATGCGGTGTTTCCTGAACTACGCGAGTTCTTCGCGATGGAAGGACTGCCAGTCGTCGAGGTTGTTCAGGTTGATGGCGTCCTTGATTTTGCCTTCGTCGGCAATGCCGCAGGCTCCGAGGATGGAGGTGCGGACGTCGTCGGCGTGGTTGTAACCGATGATGGCGTCGTTAAGGGATTTGACGGCGGCCTGATCCAGATTGCCGCCTTTTTTCGCGAGCACCCAGGCTTCAGTTTGGGGATAGCTGGGTTTCTTGTCAGCAATGAAGGCGAGGAATTCCGCGCGATCCAAGCCGAGTCCGTCGAGGACCATTTGGTCGTAGCCTTTGCCACAGCCGGGGTAGTCGGCGTGGAGTTTACCCACCGCTTCCAGGGAGCTTTTCTGCCAGAGGCGGGGAAGATGAAGCACGCCGAGGGGGCCTGCGATGCCGGAACTAATTAATGGAATGAATTTACTCATAAATAAGGTTTGGTTGATTGGTTTCGGAGCCCACACGGACTCGATGCCGAATAAAGCGAGGGAAGCCGATTTCGGCAATCAATCAATCACGGGTCGCGAAGAAAATTTCGCCTTCGCCCTTGAAGAAGTTGATCAGATTCATGGTGGCCTTCATGGCTTGGCGCGGCACGCTTTCGAAGGTGCGGGAGCCGATGTGTGGGGTGATGATGGCCTTGGGATGACGCAAGAGGGGATGATCTGCGGGGGGCGGTTCCACTTCCATCACGTCGGCGGCATATCCGCCGAGGTGGCCGGAATCCAAGGCTGCGAGCAAGGCGCTGGTTTCCACCAATTCTCCGCGGGAGGAGTTAATCAGCAGGGTGCCGGGACGCATGAGGGCGATGCGGCGGGCGTCGATCAGGTAACGGGTGTCCTCCCGCAGCATGGTGTGCAGGCTGACGATGTCCACGGAGCTGACCAACGAGTCGATGGTGTCATGACGGATGAGTTTATACTGCTCCGCAAAGGCATCCGGCCAGAAGTTGCCGTAGCCGTGGATTTCCATGTCGAATCCATGGCAGCGTTTGATCGTTTCCTGACCAATGCGCCCGAGTCCGATGATGCCGATTTTCTTGCGCCAGAGTTCGTTTCCAGTGAGGCGCGTCCATTTGCCGGCCCGGGTGAAATTGACTTCATCGACTAAGTTCCGCACCAGCGCGAGCATGAGGGCGAAGGTGTGCTCTGCCACGGTGGTATGATTCACCCCCGGGGTAAATAAGACGGGGATGCCGAGTTCCTGGCAGGCTCCGAGGTCGATCTTATCCAGGCCGATGCCGTATTTGGAAATGACCTTGAGGCGGGGACTGCATTTATCCAAGACGGCTCGGGTAATGTCGTCATCACCACAGAGGAAACCATCGAACTGACCCGCCAATTCCAACATGCGTGATTCAGGAAGGGGGCCGCGCTCGCGCACGATTTCGAAGTCCTGGCCCTCGAGGGTGGCGTGATGGGCTCCGGGGGTGTCTTGATAGGAGGTGGTGGTAAGGAGGATGCGTTTCATGGGGAAGGTGGAGGCCGAGGCCGGGAGGATGTGCCGTCCAAGGCGCGCTAAGGAAAGGCGGGATCCGGCTGATTGCCAGAGGAAATTTTGGTGGACCCGTTAAGCAAAGCAACGCGACTGCTCTCCTGGAGATTTCTCCTCCAGTCAGATCGCTTCAGGAAAGTCCGGACAGACGACTGACTGGCCTGGGGTGGATGGATCTGACTTGGAATAGAAAAACATTCTTCCGTGCAAATCGCAGAACCAGACTTCGTCCGCCCCGGCTGAGAAATAGAGGCGCTTTTTGGCATCCATTTCGTTACGGGTATTGCGCGGGCTGAGCACCTCTACGCAAATCTCTGGAGCAACGGTCAAGACGTTCTGCTTCAGGGAGATGGCCGCCCGAGCAGAGGAGATCCAGACCACATCCGCTGCCCGAATCCCTTCATTTGTTGAGATGGGGCATTCGGTAACTACTTTTCCTTGAGGCAGTAGCATACGCAGGCGAAAAGCAATGTCGGATTGAAAACTGCCATGACTGAATGCTGGAGGTGGGCTCACAATGGGGTAGCCGTAGGCGTCAGATTCGACGCGGAATTCAAGTTTGGCTAACACCGGATCGGCACAGATTTCTTCCCAGCGGGCTAGATTAAATGCCTCCTGGTCTGACACGGATGGAAGTTCAAGCGTTGCTGCCATGTTCTTCCAATACCACGATTTTCAGATTACGCAACCCTGGTGGTTTTGTGCTTGCCGCAGCGAGGGGAAATCGCGACGCTGGAGGGATGAAATGGACCCACCTGAGCTTGGCCGCGTTGGCTGTGGGCAGTTCCTGTCTTGCGGCGGAACTGGTGGGTGATGCATGGTCGGATGAGCGGAATCCGGTGCGAGTGGCGTTCAAGGGCGAGCGCTTGGAGGTCTGGTCGCTGCGGCCGATCCGGGACGTGCCGCCACCGACGGATCTGAGAAATCAGGTATGGGCAAAGGAGCCGTTGGATGCGTTCATTCTCCAGAAGCTGGAAGCTAATGGCCTGACGCCTGCTCCGGCAGCGGATCGGGGGGTGCTGGTGCGGCGTTTGTATCAAGCGCTGATCGGCCTGCCGCCGAGCGCGGAGGAGACGGAGCAGTTCGTAAATGACGCTTCGCCAAAGGCCACGGAGCAGTTAGTGGATCGATTGCTGGCGAAGGATTCCTTTGGCGAGCACTGGGGCCGCTGGTGGTTGGATGCGGTGCGTTATGCGGACAGCAATGGCTATGACTGGGATGAATTCCGACCCGCGGCATGGCGGTATCGGGACTATGTGATTCGTTCACTGAATGCGGACAAACCTTTCTCCGAGTTCATTCGCGAACAACTCGCGGGCGATGAAATGGTCGCTGGTCCGCCGAAGGATGCGGCGGAGCAGGATCGCTTGCTGGCGACGGGTTACTTGAGGATCGGCCCGTGGGATAATTCTTCGAAACTTTTCAAAGAGGAGCACAAGAACCTGGCCGCGCATCAGGCAGACCTGACGGAAACGACCGCCACGGTTTTCCTCGGCATGACCATGGCGTGCTGCCGCTGTCATGATCATAAAACGGAACCGTTGCTGCAGGCGGATCATTACCGGCTGCGCGCGGTATTTGCGGGGACAAAATTTGCGGATGACCTGCCGCTGGATCTGGCTCCAGAGCAGGAATCCATCAAACAATTCAATGCCGGGATTGATGCGAAGGAAAAGGACAAAAACAAGGCCAGGGAGCGCTACAAGCCGTTCACGACTGCGCTGCTCATGACGTCGGGCGACCCGGGGGAAACGCACATTTTACAAGCTGGAGATGCGGACAAGCCAACCGAGGTGGTGCCACCAGGATTGCCTACCTTGCTGCACCCAGAACCGCTGGAACCGGCCACCGTGGCGGCTGGAAATGGTCGGCGGACCGCCTTCGCGAAGTGGTTGGTGGCCCAAGAAAATCCGCTGACCGCCCGCGTGTTAGTCAATCGCATGTGGCAGGGGATGATGGGGCGGGGCATTGTGAGCACGGTGGGAGATTTCGGTCTGAGTGGGGCTCGGCCCACGCATCCAGAGTTGCTGGATTTCCTGGCGACGAGCTTCGTGCACAACGGATGGTCGCTGAAGAAATTTCTGCGGCGGGTGGCCCTGAGCGCCACGTTCGGTCAGTCGGCCTATGTGGCAGAGGCGGATGCGGCCAAGGCGCGCGAGCTTGATGCGGAGAACAATTTCTATTGGCGCATGAACCCCCGTCGGCTCACCGCAGAGCAGTTGCGGGATGCATTGTTGGCGGCCTCCGGACTGCTGCAACCAAGCACGGGCGGGCCGCCGCGGTGGCCGGAGTTACCGGAATCCGTCTTGGCTAGCAACCCTGCGTTCTACGATGACAACAAGGAGAAAACGAAGGGTTGGTATCCCAGTCCGCCTGACAAAATCAATGTGCGCAGCATTTACCTGGTGCAGAAACGCAGCGTCCATGTGCCGCTGCTGGAAGCGTTCGATCTGCCGGATAATTTCGTGAGTTGTTCGCGTCGGGAAATTTCCACTTCCGCCCCTCAGGCGTTTGCCCTGCTCAACAATCCACTGGCCCAGCAATGTGCCAAAGCCTTGGCGGAGCAGGCGAGGAAGGCGGATGCCAGCACGCCGGAAGCAACTGCGCGACAAGCTTGGCGCAGGGCGTTGGGTCGCTGGCCGACGGAGGCGGAAATGCGGGCAACGGCAAATTTGCGCGCCCGCAGTTTGGAGGAATTTTGCCGGGCGATCTTGAACCTCAACGAATTCGTTTATGTTGACTAACCGACGAGATTTTCTTGCCCGGGTCGGCTGCGGATTCGGTGGCTTGGCGCTCCAAGCGTTGATGGACCAAGCTCGCGCGGCCAAACCTCCGGCCATTGGGTTCGATCCCACCCAACCGCATTTACCGCGTCCACCAGCCTTTGCTCCGAAGGCCAAGTCGGTGATTTTTCTTTACATGGTGGGTGGCCCGGGATCGATGGATACCTTCGATTACAAGCCGGAGTTGCAGCGCTGCGGGGGTCAGAAGGTGCCGGAGTCCCTGCGGAAAGCGGTGGCTGGCACGCGCTATGCCAATGTCTTTGAAAGCTGCAAGGACGAACTGCTGGCCAGTCCGTGGAAATTTAAACAGCAGGGCGAAAGCGGGCTGTGGGTGTCCGATTTATTTCCTAACGTGGCGCGGCACGTGGATGATCTTTGCGTGATCCACTCCATGCAGGCGAACAGCAATAATCATGCGCCTGCCAGCATCCAGATGCACACGGGCGATGTCAATGGCGGCAAGGCCAGCATTGGTTCGTGGGTGACGTATGGCTTGGGATCGGAAAATCAAAACCTCCCGGCGTATGTATTGTTGTTTGAAGCGGGCCCGTTGGGTGGGGCGACGAATTACACCAACGGATTCCTTCCCGCCGCGTTCCAAGGCACGCGCCTGCGCGATTCCAACCCGCCGGTGCTGGATTTGCTGCCGCCGGAGGAATTCGCTGGGGGACAAGACTTAACGTTTCAGGCGCTGCGGGAATTGAATGGGATGCATCGGCAGACACGGCCGGGGTTTGGGGAACTGGACGCGCGCATTGCGAGCTATGAACTGGCGTATCGCATGCAAGCTGCGGCTTTGGAGGTGGGTGATGTGACCGCCGAGCCGAACTACATTTTGGAACAATACGGCTGCCATCATGCCAATGCCCGGACCGTGAAATTCGGCCGCAAATGCCTGCTGGCGCGACGGTTGGTGGAACGTGGCGTGCGTTTTGTGCAACTCTACGATATGCACGAGAAGGATGGTTGGGATGCTCATGAAAATTTAAAGGAAAATCATGAAGCCCGGGCGTTGGTGGCGGATCAACCGATTGCCGGCCTGCTGGCGGATCTGAAATCGCGCGGGCTGCTTGACACCACGCTGGTCGTGTGGGCCAGCGAGTTCGGGCGCACGCCGATGACGCAGGGGAAATCCGGTCGCCAACACAACGCGGCGGGTTTCACGGTTTGGATGACTGGCGGGGGCACCAAGCCCGGGCTGCGTCTCGGGGCGACGGATGATTTCGGGCTGATGGCGACGGATCGCCCCATCGCGTTCCGGGACCTGCACGCCACGATCTTGAAACTGCTGGGTGTTTCCCATGAACAGCTTTATTTCGAGACCAGTGGTCGGCTGGAACGGCTGACTGGAGTGCAGAATCAAGCGATGGTGATTCCAGAGGTGCTGGCGTGAGAATTCGACCCACGAAATAAGGGACTCTCCTACGCTTCTAGGATTGCGTAATTCTAGAAATTCAGGCAAATTGTCTGAATAAATTGTCACAATGGTTTCCCCGGGCCGTTGTTTCCTCCTTGTAATTGCATTCCGACCAATTCTTCCCCCCATCCCCTGTATGATTCTCCGCATTTCCTCTGCGCTGGCGTTGCTGGCGTGTTCGTCCGTCTCGATCTCGTCGTTGTTGGCGGTGCCAGTGGCGGTCAATGACAGTTTCACCACGGCGGAGGATACGGCTTATGCGGGTGCCTCCACGTTGGTCTTCCAGGGGGATTTCGAACCGCTGACGGCTACGAATGTGGCGGCGGGGCCGTGGCGGTTTCTGGATAAGATCCAAAATGAATTGGGCACTCCGGCCTCGCAATCGTATCCGCTGGACGGAGCGGGGCGGAATTGGAAGGCGCTGAATTTTGATGAGGCCACATCCGCCATTGGGCCGTGGGGCACGAATGCGCTGCCGATCAACTACGGAGCCCTGGACGGGGTTCCGGCAACGGCTACGACGAATGTTCTCAGTCCCAACGTGATTAATCTAACGACGGGCAATCCAGTGACCACCGTGTTGCTTCGCAAAGTCTTCACGGCGGCGGCGGCAGATGCCGCCAGGACTGACTGGAGCCTGAACTATCTGGTCGATGATGGCATGATCGTTTACTTGAATGGCACGGAAATCGCCCGGGTGAACATGCCAGTGGACCCCATTACCACAAACTCCATTTCTACCGCTAACGGAAATGAAACGACTTACACGAATCTTCCCGTTACGCTGCCGACCAGCCTGATGGTAACGGGCCAGAATGTGCTGGCAGTGGAGATGCACCAAACGTCGCTTACCAGCGGAGATATTGGGCTGGACATGACGTTCACCCCGACGGGTGGCTCAGTGGATGATGGATTCGTGGGAGTGGAAAAGGCGTTTGGGACCAATGGGCTGGCACGTGGCGGTGGTGGTGGCAGCGGCAACGGTGGGGACGTGGAGGTAACGGCATTCTCGACTACTGCTGGATTTAACGGTGGTGGCGGAGTTACGGTGGACGTGGGTTATCAACCGGCGGTCACGCCGCCCCTAAGTCCGACGACGCGGAGTGCCTCGGCAGCTTGGGATAAAGCGTTTACGCTCGCGGCTGCCTCTACGCTACGTCTCAGCTTTCGTCATAGGATTGTGCTGAATGGCAACATGAGTGCCACTGAGTGGGGGGAGACAACCATGCAGATTGATGGGATCAAATACGGCACCCCGGCACCCACTGGCCCCAACACTTATCCCGCAGGCTGGAAATACGTTTCCCGCACGATTGGTGCTGGCAGTGCCAACGGGGGCATCGTGGACAGTGGTTGGCAGACCTATACCATTGACATTCCATTAGCGGTGGGCGCTCACACGTTGCGCCTCGGGGCGTTTAGCAATATCACTAACGCTAATGCCAAGCACGTCCAAGGTTTCTTCGACGACATCGTTGGCAGCATCGTGGGAGCGGGCGGAAGCTTGCTCAGCAATGACACGGGCGGAGCTACGCAAGCGGTCTTGGTGGCGGGTCCGAGCAACGGTGTCCTCAATTTGAACACCGATGGCACGTTCAACTACACTCCGGCCACCAACTTCAACGGCACGGACTCCTTTACTTACAAGGCCAGCGATGGCACCACCCAGTCGGCTAATACCGCCACCGTGTCCATTACGGTTACGCCGGTGAATGATCCTCCAGTAGCGGTGGCGAATCCCAGCTACAGCACACTGGAAGATACCCCGCTGACCATCAACGCAGCCAGCGGCGTGCTGGCAAATGACACGGATGTGGATGGCGACACCCTCACCGCGGTGATGGTCACCACCGTGAGTGCAGCGAGCGGCAGCCTGACGTTGAACAGCAATGGTAGTTTCACTTACACCCCAGCGGCCAACTTTAGTGGCACCGCTAGTTTCACCTATCATGCACGGGATGCGGCATTGGATTCCAACGTAGTGACCGCCACCATCACGGTCACTCCGGTCAATGATCCACCCGTGGCGGTGGCGGACACTTACAACGTGCCAAAAAATGGCGCGCTGACGATCACGGATCTCAACGGGACGTCCATCACAGAAAATCTCATCCTCGGCACGGAGCGCGATGGTGCTGGCCAAGCCATCGTGGTGAAGGGGTCCATCTGGAAATATTTCGCCACCGCAGCCGCTCCGGTGGACACCGTGGCTGTGCCGTGGACCTCTTTGGCGTTCGATGATTCCTTGTGGTCGGAAGGAGAATCCGAGCTGGGTTATGGCGACGGCCCCACGCGGCCCGAAGCCACCTTGATCCCCGATGACGCTGTGCCGGGCTATGGCACCTCCACAAATCGCTACACCACCTCTTACTTCCGCAAGACGGTGAATATCCTAAACTTAGCCGATATCACCGGGATCAAGTTGGAAGTGCTGCGGGATGACGGTGCCGTATTTTATATCAACGGCACCCCAGCCTATCGCAATAACATCACGCCGAATCCAATCTACAGCACCTTTGCCACCAACACGGCCGCTAGCAACGAGAACATTTTCTTCGATGCGGCCGTTTTGGGCACCACAGGCGAGACCAACAACTGGATCAACGTTGCCCCCACCAAGGCCTTGCTGGTGGAAGGCGGTAATATTTTCGCAGCGGAAGTGCATCAGTCGGACCTTATCAGTTCCGACGTCAGCTTCGATTGTAAATTTTCCGTGACGCGCTTCACCAACGCTGGACTGCTGAAAAATGATACGGACCCCGAAGGCTCAGCGCTCACTGCCATCCTCGTCGCTGGCCCCAGCCATGGCTCGCTGACGTTGAATTCCGACGGCAGCTTCACCTACACGCCCACAGTCGGCTATGCCGGGCCGGATTCCTTTACCTACCGGGCAAACGATGGGGGCGTTAATTCCAATATTGCCACCGTTACGCTTAATGTGGTCAATGCAGGTAACGTCAAACCCATTGCCGTAAATGACGCTTACAACACCGCCGTCGAGGACACGACGCTCACGATTCCTGCCGCCACTGGGGTGGTGGTGAACGATACCGATGCAGACGGGGACGCCATCAGCGCGATCCTCGTCAACGACGTGGCGCATGGCACTCTGACCCTGAATTCCGATGGCAGCTTCGTTTACACTCCGGCGGCCAACTATAACGGCACGGACACCTTTACCTACAAAGCCAAGGACACCTCCAATAATTTTTCCACCACCAACGCCACGGTCACGATTACCATTGCTCCCGTCAATGATGCTCCCGTGGCGGTCAATGACAGCTATGCCGGGAATCCCGGTCAAACCCTGACGGTGGCTGCTGCCGGCGTTTTAGCGAACGATACGGACATCGATACGCTGGCCGCAGGCCTGACGGCTCAAGTCGTCACGAATCCCGCCACCGGCAGCCTGACGTTGAATGCCACTGGCGGCTTCAGTTTCACCCCTGTGGGCACCGGGACGTTTACCTTCACCTATCGCACCTATGATGGGCAATTCTACTCTGCGCCCGCCACGGTTACCATCGTGGTCAATGGCATCCCCGTTGCCGGGGCGGACACCTATAACAACGCCGTCGAAGACACGCCCTACAACGTGGCGGCCCCGGGCTTGCTCGTGAATGATTCTGATCCGGAAAATTCCCCCCTAACGGCCACCAAAGTTACCAACCCGACCCATGGTAGTGTCACGGTGAATGCCAACGGTTCTTTCCAATATCTGCCCAACGCTAACTACTTCGGAGTCGATAGCTTTACTTATAAGGTCAATGACGGCAGCCGAGACTCTGCGCCGGCTCAGGTGACGATCACGATTGGGAACGTCAACGATGCTCCGGTCGGCAGTCCAGATTTGTATGCCACCGGTCCGAATCAAACGTTGACCGTGGCCGCAGCACAGGGCGTCATCGCCAATGACAGTGATCCAGATGGCACCATCCCCACAGCTACCGTTGCCACCAACACGGCTCACGGCACCTTGACCTTGAATGCGAACGGCTCCTTCACTTACATCCCCACCACGGGCTATCTGGGGACGGATTCATTCACCTACACCCTAACCGATGGCGTCCTGACTTCGGCGGCCATTACGGTTACCATCACCGTCAGCGAGAGTGGCGATAACATTGTGATCAACGAAATCATGTATCGTCCGGGCACCACGTTCCCGGAGAACCCACTCCAGGAATACATCGAGCTGCACAACCGCGGCACCTCGACCGTGGACCTTAGCAATTGGAAAATCACCTCTGGGGTGGACTTCACCTTTCCTCCCAGCACCACGATGGCCCCGGGCTCCTACTTGGTGGTGGCCTCGAATCTAGCGGCCTTCCAAGCAGCACATCCGGGCGCCACTAACGTGCTAGCTGGCTGGATTGGCAGCTTGTCCAATGGCGGAGAGAAAATCGGCCTAACTAACGCCTTGGCCATCGAGCAAGACACCGTCACCTATGCCTCCGAGGGCGACTGGGCGCAGCGCATTCGCGAAACGACCTTCAACGGCTGGGACTGGAGTCCGCTAACGACCACGGGCGGACGGTCGATTGAGTTGCGCAATCCCAAAGTCAGCAATGATAACGGTCAAAACTGGCAACCGTCCGCAGTCGTGGGTGGCACGCCAGGAGCAGCCAACGGAGCCCTCACCGCCAACATCCCACCGATCATTAAAGCGGTAAAGCATTTCCCAGCGGTTCCCACCAACAACGATACCGTGCTCATCAGTTGCGAACTCAATGATGAATCGCCTTACACCACCCTAACCGCCACCTTGTTCTGGCGCAATGCCACTACCACGACGCCTCCCGCCTTCTCCAGCATCCCCATGTCGTCGGATGGCAAGGGCGGATGGTTTGTTCCGGTGCCAGCACAGGCTAATCAAACGATCATCGAGTTCTACATTTCCGCCACCGATGGCGTGGCCACGCGCACTTGGCCTGCACCCACGGCTGAAGGCCAGAATGCGAACTGTCAGTATCAAGTGGACAACGAACCCAGCTCCACCACGGCGGATATGTATCGCATGATCCTAACCGCCTCCGAAAATGCCGCCTTCAACGGGGTTGCCACCAGCAGCGATCGTCAATTCAATCAAACCTTGATCTTCACCCGGGGTGCGGAAACCAGCATCCGCTACCGCTGCGGCATGCGCATCCGGGGGAATTCCAGCCGTTCCTACCAATTCAAACCGCTCCGCATTTCCCTTCCGAACGATGATACGCTGGATGGTTACTCGGGATTCAATTTCAACCCCAAGGCATCGTTTCTGCAGTTTGTCGGCATGAGACTGTTTCAAGCGGCCGGTTTGCGCGCCTCTGATGCCATTCCCATTGAATTACGTCGCAATGGCGTGGAATCCACCACCTCGACTGGCAGCACCCCGGACTATGGGTTGTGGGTTCGGATGGAAGACATCGGTGGGGATTTGGTGAACAATCGCTGGCCACTCGCGAAGGGCGGCGGAGCCTACAAGAAGGGTCGCAGCGATTACTACTGGCGAGCCACGCAAGCGGCACCCGCCAATCCAGATTTGTTGCTGGATGGATGGACCAAGCAAAACAACAGTGCGGCCAATGATTGGTCTGATGTGCGGACGTTCTTCAGCACCTACATGGCCGCTTGCGCGGCTCACTTCCCCACGGCCGCCAACCCCTTGGATGTTGCTGCCAGCGGTGGCGCTAGCACCACTGGCATCGGCACTTGGGCTGGCACTGCCTTCACCAACGCAGAAATTACCTCCATTGAGACCGTGGCGGATCTTGACCAATGGGCTCGCTGGATGGCCGTCATGACCATTCTGCAGGACAACGAAACGAACGCCTCCAACGGTCAGGACGATGACTATTCCGCTTATTTCGTTCCCGTGGATATCGGGGGTGGCGTGATTCAGAAGAAAATGAATTTCATTCCCCATGATTTGGATACCATCTTCGGCCTGGGAGACAGTCCCCTGGCTTACAATGATCACGGCCTCTACGACATGACTGACGACACCTACGTCTTCCGTCCCCTGCTGCCGTTGTTCGGCAATAACACTACCGGCGGAAACGTCGCTTTCCGTGCCAAGTATCATGACGCGCTGAAGCAATTGCTGGGTTCGGTGTTTGATGCCGACGATACCACCAACCCCAATCCACCTTTCAACGCCTTCGTGGACAATGAACTGGGCACTTGGCTCACGCCTGCGGTGCGCACCACCATCAAGACGTTCGTCAAAAACCGCCGCACCTACCTGCTGGGGCTGCTCGGATCCGGAGCCACGGCTCCTGCGGCGGGCACGTCCATTGCCACCGTCACTTCCGTTCGTGGCACCCTCTCGATCAACGAAGTGCTGGCCAACAATGTTTCCGCCCATCTGAATGGGACCACCTATCCGGACGTCATCGAACTCCGTAACAACGGCACTACCACGCTGAACCTGGGTGGCATGACCCTCACCGATGATCCGCTGCTCAAAACGAAATACACCATTCCCGTCAACACCCAGATCCCAGCGGGTGGATTCCTCGTGCTTTATGCCGATGCCGTTCTCACGGCCCCCGGCCTTCATACGAGTTTCGGCTTGGATGCGGATGGCGATTCTGTTTACCTCTACGATACGCTGGCCAATGGCCAAACGTTGTTGGATTCCATCACCTTCGGATTGCAGGCCCCGAACCTCAGCATTGGGCGCACCGGAGCAGGTCTCGACGTCTGGGCACTCTGCACCCCGACCATCGGAGCGACCAACACCATCGTCCCCACGCTGGCCAATCCGAACTCCCTGCGGATCAACGAATGGCTGGGAAATGCTGACTTCCTGGTGAGTAAAGATTTCGTCGAACTCTACAATCCTGGAGCTACTCCCGTGGCCCTGGGTGGCATGGCCATCTCTGACGATGCCATTAACTATCCAACCCAAGGAACGCTGCCAGCACTCAGTTTCATGGCTGCAGGCGGCTTTGTGGCCTTCGATGCCATGGGTGCTGCCGCCACTCCGGGCAATGCCAGAGAGTTGCCCGGCAGCATCAATTCCACCGCTGGTTCCATTACCCTGCTGGGAGCAAATGGCGTGCAAGTGGATCGCGTGGATACCATTTCCCACTTCCGGGACGGCTCCATCGGACGCCTGCCAGACGGCAGTGCGCTCCAGTCCCGCCTGGCCGTGCCCTCCCCTGGTGCCACCAATGCCACCCTTACTGCCAACGAGCTAAATTTAATCAACTACCTACGCATCACCGAACTGATGTATAACCCGCAAGGTTCCACCAGATCCGAATACATCGAGTTCCGCAATATGAGCGACAAAGCCGATGTCCCCGTAAGTCTGGACTTGGGTGGCGTGACGTTCACCGATGGCATCGCTTACACCTTCCCCGTCATGAGTTTGGCCCCGGGAGCACATTTCCTGCTGGTGGGTGAATCGGCCAAATTCCTCGCGCAATTCCCCACCGCCACCGTCGGTGGAGTCTTCACCAGCGGTAAACTCGACAACGGCAGCGAACGCGTTCGCTTCACCATCCCTTCCGGCACGGTGGCCATCCTGGACTTCAAATATGAGGATAACTGGTATCCCACCACCGATGGCGCAGGAGAATCTTTACAGATTGTCGATGGCTCTGGAGCCGTCGCCTTGTGGGATAAGAAAATCGGCTGGCTAGCCGCGCCCCCCAGCCCCGGCACTGCCCCCAGCTTTGGCGTAGGTGCCGGAGCGGATCTCACCATCCCCATGGGCACGCCGCTTTATTTGGACGGCAGTATCCGTTATGGAGCCGCCTTGCCGCAGGATATCACGGTCGGCTGGACCAAAGAATCCGGCCCGGGCACCGTGACGTTTACGACCGCCAATTATCAGGACGCCAATGCCACCTTCTCCGCCGCAGGAACCTACGTGCTCAAATTTACCGGCACCGCCACCACGCCCGCCGCCAGCGCTTTCGACACCACCACGATCACCGTAACGGAAACCTACGAAACCTGGGCGACCCGCAATCTGACCGGCGGCAATGCCTCCAGCGCCCTGCGCAACAACGATCCTGACCAAGACGGCTACACCAACCTCATGGAATACGCCATGGGCCTCAACCCCGCCGTCCCCGACGTCCCCGTAATCTATGAATACGCCAACGGCATCCTGACCATGCGCTACACCCGCTCCAAACTGGCCGATCCTGCCATTGTCATTCTCCCGCAGTTCAGCACGGACCTCAGCGTCTGGGCAGACGAAACCACCGGCCCCGAAGTCACCAAAACCATCGAATCGCAAACCAGCACCCTCGAGACGTGGCGCGCCGTCACCAGCATCCTAACCGACCGCCTCTTCGGCCGGGTTACCGTGATCGAGCCGTAGGGGATGCTTTACCGTTGCAAGGAGCGCTCTCGGTGGCAGACGCGCCCTCCCGTCTGAGAATTGGGTCCGCAGCCCGGAGACGCGGGCTCCCTCGGCCACTTTCCGAAGCCAGAACTTTTTTAGAATTCCTGCTTGTGAAATTTTTCACAAGCGCCTATTAAACCACTTAACGTTATGGCTAATCTCTTTCCTCGCTGGACTAATTCCCTTCCGCTGAAGCTCCTTGTCGTCTTCCTCACTATTGGAGGAGGCGTTTCTATGGGGGTGACGTATTATTTCACCCAGAAATATACTCGGGTGGGTTACCAGCCGAATCAACCCGTGCCTTTCTCACATAAAATTCACGCGGGCCAGCTCGGGATGGATTGCCGTTACTGCCACAGCTTCGTGGAGCAGAGCGGACATGCCAATGTGCCGACGAGTTCCACGTGCTGGAATTGTCACCAGCATATCAAGACGAACTCTCCGAATCTGGCTCCCATCAAGGAAAGCGTGGAGACTGGTAAGCCGATGGAATGGGTCAAAATTCACAAGACTCCAGACTACGCTTACTTCAACCACAGCGTCCACGTTAGCAGCGGTGTCTCCTGTGTGAGTTGCCATGGCGACGTGGCGGAAATGCCCGTTGTTTTCCAGGATCAAAATCAAAGCATGGGCTGGTGTTTGGAATGTCACCGCAATCCAGAAACCGCCCTCCGGCCGATGACGGAAATCACCAATTTGAAATACAAGGCCGAAGATCACGGCAAGGTGCAAAACGTGGTGGGTGAGCAGATCAAAAAGAACTGGAAGATTAATCCGCCGGAAAACTGTTCCTCCTGCCACCGCTAATCCCGCGTCGATCCCAAGCATTTTTCCGCTACTCCCTTTTCCCATTTTACCGAATCAATGAAACGCGTTGTTATCCATCCCGAGGAATCCCAGACTGGCAAACGCTACTGGCGCAGCCTCTCCGAATTCGAGCGCAACCCCGCCTTCCAAACCAAGCTGGAGCGTGAGTTCCAGGAGGGTCAGGCCGAGATGAAATCGGACGACGAGCGCGAAGCTTCGCGTCGTGATTTCCTCAAGCTCATGGGTGCCTCCACCGCCTTGGCTGGTCTGGCCGCGTGCCGTCGCCCGGAAACCTACATCAAGCCTTACGCCAAGTCTCCCGAGTGGGTCATCCCCGGGAAGGCCTTGTTCTACGCCACCTCCATGCCCCGTCAGGGCGGAGCCACTCCGTTGGTCGTCACCTCGTTTGAAGGTCGCCCCACCCATCTGGCAGGAAATTCGCTGCACCCGGAATCCAATGGCAGCGTGGACATTTACGCTCAAGCCAGTGTGCTTGATTTGTATGATCCGGACCGCGCCAAGACCTTCACCAGCGGTGGGAAGAAAGCCTCCAAGGAAGATTTCATCAAAGCGCTGGGCGAGAAAAAGAAGGCGCTGGCAGCCGCTGGTGGTAAAGGCTTGGCGATTCTGCTGGACGAAAACAATTCCCCGACTCGGGCACGCTTGGTCGGTGAGTTAAAAAAGAAATTTGCTGCGGCCAAAATTTATAAATATGAAGCACTGGCTCCCGTGGGTGCCACTGCTGCCATGAAGCAAGCCTTTGGCGATGGTGTGATTCCAGTTTACCACTTGGAAAAGGCCGACCGCATTCTGAGCCTCGACTGTGATTTCATGGGCTTGGATCGCATCGGCAACAACTCCACCAGCGACTTCATGAAGGGCCGCAAAGCAGAGCTGGAAAGTGACCCGATGAATCGCCTCTACGTGGCCGAAGCTCGCTACAGCATGACTGGTGGTCTGGCGGATCACCGTTTGCGCGTGGCTTCCAGCCAAATATTTAAAGTGGCCTCCGAACTGGCGACTGCGCTGGGCGTGACCGGTGGCAAAGGTGGCGAGATGGGACATCCCGATGCCAAGGCATGGATCGAAGAAGCCGCCAAGGACCTCAAGGAAGCCAAAGGTAAAGCGGTCGTGTTAGCCGGAAATTCGCAACCTGCGGAAGTTCATCTATTGGTGGCAGCCATCAATAATGCGCTGGGCGCATTCGGAACGATTATCGAGCTAAAGCAAGGTGAAAAAAGCGACGCCGGCACCCTGGCAGATCTGTCCAAGGATTTGGAGTCCGGCATCACACACGTGCTCGCCATCACGGAGGCCGATCCTGCATTTGATGCCCCGGCTGATTTGAAATTTGCCGACAAACTGAAGAAGGCCAAAACCGTTCTCGTTTCCACCCGCCATCGCACGGCCACGGCCCGCTTGGCGGAATGGGTGGTGCCTGCCACGCATTACCTCGAACAATGGGGCGACGTGCGCAGCACGGACGGAACCTACTCCATCGTGCAGCCGATGATTCTGCCGCTCTTCGGTGGGTTGTCGGATATTGACGTGCTGAATTTACTCTTGGATGACAGCAAAGACGGTGATGTGGCCAAGGCCCTCCTCACACCAGTTTCCATGGCCCCCGCTCCCCTCGGAGTAGTAGAAGACCCGGGAGCAGCCATGAAGGCCGTGCGCGCTACCTTCGATCTGGTGGCCGCTGCCGCTCCCAACAAAGATGATGCTTGGAACTTCACCCTGCGCGATGGTTTCCTGGGCAAGAGTGCCTACCCCGCCGCAACAGCCGCTTTCAATGCCGCCGCCCTCGCTGCTCTCGCCAGCTACAAGGATCTGGCGGCCCCTAGTGCCGCTGCTCCCGAAGTTATTTTCACCCCGTGCGCCAAAGTCTATGATGGCCGCTACATCAACAACGGCTGGCTCCAGGAAGCTCCGGATCCCGTTTCCAAAGTCACGTGGGACAACTGCGCCATGGTTAGCGTCAAGACCGCCAAGGCCTTGGGCGTAAAGCGTGCGTTCCTCAGCATTGATGTTGAAGCGGCGGTCATTTCTGTGGTCGTTAACGGCGTGACCAAGGAACTGCCGGTGGTGGTCGTTCCCGGCACCGCAGAGAACTGCGTGGTGGTCAACGTTGGTTACGGCCAAGGCACGGGTGATTCCGGTCCTGGTTTGGTTGGCAACGGCACCGGCACCAACGTGTGGGATCTCCGCACGACCGCCAGTCCGACCTTCGCGACGGCTAAAGTTTCCCTCACCGAAAAAACCAGTCCGCTGGCTTTGACGCAGGAACACAGCTCCATGTATGGCCGTGATCTGGTGCGCGAAGGCACGCAGGAAGACTGGAAGCACAATGCCGATTTCGTGCTCGAAATGGGCTCCGACTCCCACGTCCAAGGCACTCGCGCCGAGAAAAAAGCCCAGCAGGACTACACATTCTATAAGCCCGTGGGTGACAAGGACAAGGACGGCAATCGCATTCCTCACCTCAACGACGAACTCCACCAGTGGGGCATGGTCATCGACTTGAACCGTTGTATCGGATGCAGCACCTGTTTGGTGGCTTGTCAGTCGGAGAATAACATCCCGATCGTCGGTAAAGAACAAGTGATCCGCGGTCGCGAAATGCACTGGATTCGGATGGACCGCTACTTCGCCACGGATTTGGACGAAGAAGTCAATCCTGAAGGCAGCTTCTTCCTCACCGGCAACAAAGATGTCTGGGAAGAAGATTTCATGGACGAGCCAGAAATGGTGGTGCAACCAGTGGGCTGTCAGCAGTGCGAAAGCGCTCCTTGTGAAACCGTGTGTCCCGTCAATGCTACCGTCCACAGTCCAGATGGTCTGAACCTCATGGTTTACAACCGCTGTATCGGCACCCGTTATTGCGCGAACAACTGTCCGTTCAAGGCCCGTCGCTTCAATTTCTTCGACTACAACAAGCGCAATCCTCTGGTCAAGAGTGACAAGCTCGGCTTCGAACACGGCAATCTCTATGATGGTCCGCTGGGCCAACGATGGGATACCGAACTCAGCAAGCTCCAGAAGAACCCCAACGTGTCCGTCCGGATGCGCGGTGTGATGGAGAAGTGCACTTACTGCCTGCAACGTGTTGAAGGTGCTCGCGCCGATGCCCGTTCCAAGGGCCGTAAGAAGGCTGCGCTGGACTCCGGTAAATTCGACGAAACCTTGGAAGTCACTAACGAACAAATTCGGATCCCGACCGACAGCCTCAAAGTCGCCTGTCAGCAAGCCTGTCCGGCCGATGCCATTATGTTCGGCAACCTGGCCGACGACAAGAGCACGATCAACCAGTGGAAAAAGAACAGCCGGAACTACGAACTGCTCAGCTACCTGGCCATCAAGACCCGCACCAGTTATCTGGCCCGGATCAAGAACCCGAACACGGCTCTGCTGGAGCGCGTGAGCTACGAGAAGAAGAAAGCCGGCAACGCCAGCAAACTTCACGTCGGCCACACAGTGCATCACACCGAAGGCACTGGCCACCCAGCGCCTACCAAGCACTAATAACTCATCTCGCAAAAATGGCGGAACGAAAGTTCCGCCATTTTTTTGATCCATATCCGCCACCCCTATGTTAAATCCGTCCACCCAAGGTTTCAGCCGTCGTTGGTTGCTCTCATTCATTTTGGCCGGAAGCGCGCCAGGGCCATCCGCGCTCCAGGCGCAGGCGAACTCCAGCACCGCACCACTCATGGCCTATGTGGGGACCTACAGTTCGCCACTCAAAAACATGAAGGCCACCCAGGTGGATTTGCCGCCGGGGAACGGCCGCGGGATTCATTTGTTTACTGCGGATCGCACCACTGGAGCCCTCACGCCCGCCGGAGTCTATGAAATGGGCACCAGCCCCAGTTGCTTGGCACTCAACGCCAGCAAGACCCATTTGTATTCTGCCAATGAAACGGAGCGGCTGGGGGACACTGAAGCGGGCTCCATCAGCGCGTTTGTCATCAACCAGACGGACGGGCAGCTAAAACTCCTCAACACCGTGAGTTCCGGAGGCAAGGGTCCAGCGCATCTCAGCGTCCATCCTTCTGGAAAGTTTGTGCTCGTTGCCAACTATTTCGGTGGTTCGGTAGCGGTGCTTCCCATCCTAGCCGATGGCAGTCTGGGAGCTGCCACCGACCTCAAGCAAGACAGCGGAACCGTGGGCCCGAAAAAGGCCACCAGTGCCCCGCCTGGCAGCTTTGCCTTCAGCGGCCATGATCAAACCCACGCCCATATGATTGAGGCTGATCCATCCGGACGCTATGTTTTCTCGGTCGATCTGGGATTGGATGCAATCTTCAGTTGGAAGTTCGACGACCAGAAAGGCTTGCTAACCCCTAACGATCCGCCCTCCGTGCACCTCCCCCCGGGCGATGGCCCGCGGCACTTCACCTTCCATCCCAACGCCCGGTGGTTCTACTCCTTGCAAGAGGAAGGCTCCACCATCGCCCACTTCGACTATGATCAGGCCAAGGGCCAGCTCAAGGCGCAGCAGACCATCTCCAGCCTCCCACCTGGGTTTGCGGGCAGCAGTTTCGCTTCCGAAATCCTGGCCTCCGCCGATGGTAAATTTATCTACGCCGACAACCGACTCCACGACAGCATCGCGATCTTTGGGGTGGGGGACAGGGGTCGCCTAACTTTCGTTGGCGAAGAGTGGTCCCACGGCAACTATCCCCGCAGTTTTCAATTCGATCCCACCGGCACCTTCCTCTACTGCTGCAATCAGCGAGGCGACAACATTACCAGTTTCCGCGTGGATCAAAAAACGGGAATGTTAACCTTTACCGGAAATTACACCGCCGTCGGCAATCCCTCCATCATCGTATTTAAAGCATTGGCTAAATAGCCGTGGCATGGGCGTCCCGCCCATCAGCCAAACACCCATCAGCCGCAAGCTCCGAGGCCAATGGGCGGGACGCCCATGCCACAAATTGCAGGGACTTTAGAAATTGAACGGAATGCCCCCTGTCGATGTCCAAAATCAGCGATGCCCCGGTTCCGCAGATTTGCACCCGCTTGCACTTGCAAATTGTGCTTCGGGCTGGTTCTTCTCCACTCTCCTTTTTGCTGAAACAATTTTCTTATGGCGGTCTTCATTTATACAGCTCTCAAACGCGACGGATCCATCTCCAATGGGGAATTGACCGCCAATGACCGTGCGGATGCGTTCCGACGCCTGGATCGCAATGGTTTGCAGCCAGTTTCGCTGAAGCCCAAGGATGGGGCCGCCGCGGCTCCTGCTCCAGCCGCAGCAGCAGCCAAACCCGTTAAAGCTGGCAAAGCAGAGACTCCGGCTCCCGCTGCTGCTCCAACGAGTGACAAACCTGCCAAAATAGAAGCGCCCAACAAGGCGGCTCTGGCGAAGGCCAGCGCCAAGGCGACCAAGGTGGCCGAGGCCAAAATGGATGCGGTGGCCAAGGCGGACAACTCTTTGCCCAAGGGGCCAGTGAAGCTGAATCGGAAGCAAATCATTATGTTTACCGAGGAACTCAGCGATCTGCTCAGTGCCGGTCTCCAGTTGGAACCAGCCCTGCGGATTATGGAGAGTCGCGATGAGCTTTCTGCGCTGAAAGACGTGACCATCATTCTGCGGCAACGGATTCGGGACGGCGGCAGTTTCTCCAGTGCGCTGCGGGAGTCTTCCAAGAACTTTGGCGACCTCTATTGCAACATGGCTGCCGCCGGTGAAATCTCTGGTGCGCTGTCGAAAATTCTGCGTCGCCAAGCGGAATACATGACCACGATTCAGGAGCTGCAGGGCAAGGTGACCACGGCCATGATTTATCCCGCCTTCCTCATGGTGGCGGGCGTTGGCGTGGGCTTCCTGTTTGTGACGAACTTGATTCCACAATTGGCTGCCCTGCTGAAATCCATGGGCAAACCGATGCCCCTGCCAGCACGCATTTTACAGGGTGCCACCGATTGGTTTGGCACCTGGTGGTGGGCAGTGTTCATGCTGATTGGGCTGGCCATCTGGGGGTTCAATCAGCTCGTGGAAATGCCGCAATATAAGGAGAAATGGCACCAGAAGAAATTGGGGCTGCCGTTCTTCGGTCCCCTGCTGCGCTCCCGATTCTACGTGCAGATGTTGGAGACCCTCGCAAACTTGGTGGGCAATGGCTTGCCGATGATGCGGGCCTTGGAGTTGACGCGGGATGCCACGGTGAACCTCCATTTGAAGAGCCTGCTGAGCAAGGTTACGGGCATGGTGGGTGAAGGTGGATCCCTTTCCAAGGCCTTTAAGAAAGTGGACTTTTTCCCGCCCCTCCTAACAGATATGGTGGCCGTCGGGGAACAAACGGGTGATATTCAGCACTCGCTGGAACGCACCGCCATGCGGTATGACAAGGAATTGCAAAATGTGATCGACCGTGTCAGCGCCTTGGTGCAGCCTGCCATCATTGTGATCATGGCCGTCCTGGTGGGGACCATGGCTTACATGATGATCAGCGTGATCATGGATTCCGTTGGCAGCATGAAACGATAAATTGCCCGTGGGGGAAATTTTCGTGATTTAATCTGCAATCGCTGCTAGCCTTCCACCATGCACGATATGGTTTATCTCAACGGCCGGATCCTTCCGCGCGCTGAAGCTCACATTTCTCCCTTCGACCACGGTTTCACCGTGGGCGACGGCGTCTTCGAATCGCTCATCACCTATGATGGCAAGGCCTTTGGGGTGCGGGAGCATTGGGAGCGCTTGGTAAACTCGGCTGCGGCCTTGCAGCTTGCCGAGCCGACGCTGGAAGTTTTCGCTCAGGCCATCTCCTCCATGATTGAAGCCAATCAACTGGGCACGGCCCGCCTCCGTGTCACCCTGACTGGTGGCGAAGCCGCCCTGGGGTCCGATCAATCCGCCCAGAGCCAGCCCACCTTGGTCGTCGCCAGCATGGACGTGCCGCAGCGCCCACCGCTGGCCAGAACTGCCACCGTCCCCTGGCCGCGCAATGAACGCAGTGCCTTGGCGCAGGTGAAAAGCACCTCCTATGCGGAAAATGTTATCGCGCTGGCCGCTGCCAAATCCAAGGGGGCCCAGGAGGCACTCCTCGCCAATACCCGAGGGGAGCTTTGTGAAGGCACCGGAAGCAATGTTTTCCTGGTCTTGGACGGCCAACTGCACACGCCGCCGCTGGCCAGTGGCTGCCTGCCTGGAGTGACGCGGCATTTTGTGCTCCAACTGTGCGAACAGTTGGGTCTGAAGGTGCACCAGACTCCCATTCCCATGGCGCAATTACTCTCTGCAGAGGAAGCCTTCCTAACATCAACGTATCGGGAAATTCAAGCCATCTCGCAGGTGGATGAACTTCTGCTTCCGGCCGCCCCCGGGCCGATCACGCTCCAGCTTCAGGCGGCCTTTCAGCAGTTGAAAATTTCCTTCGCCTTGCGGGAATTGGATTCGCAGGCTATGAGCTTCGTTGATCCTTAAACCGCCCCCCATGTCATCACCCAAACCCAGCCTTGAGGCCCTGCGTATCGATCGCACCGCCCTGCCCCAGAGATCTTCCAATCGTTGGTGGTGGCTGATTCTGTTAGCTCTCGTCTGCGCTGGCGTGGCGGTCTGGTGGGTCACCAAGGATCCAACTTTGGTGGTGAAAACCGCCACCGTAAAGCTGCAAGCCAGCGGCGGCTCTACTGGCAGCAGCCGCACCTTGCTCAACGCTTCCGGCTACGTGGTTGCCCGCCGTGAGGCCACCGTGTCCTCCAAGCTCACCGGCAAAGTCATTGAGGTGAATGTCGAGGAAGGCAAAAAAGTGCAAGCAGGAGAAATTATCGCCAAGCTGGATGCTTCCAATGTGGAGACCAGCCTGCGTCTGGCAGAAGCGCAAGCGGAGGCCGCCAAGTTGGCGCTGGCGGAGATCGAGCCTAACTTAGCGTATGCGCAGGCCGAGTTCAAGCGCCTCTCCAGCCTGGCTCCCACCAGCGGGGTTAGTCAGACGGAATTGGGTAAAATGGAAGCAGAATTGAAATCGTTCCAAGCCAAGCTGGTGCGGCAATCCGCCGAGGTCACGGTGGCCCAGCGCACGGTGGATACTTGGAAACAACAACTGGATGACAACCTCATCCGCGCTCCCTTTACCGGCATCGTCACCACCAAGAACTCTCAGCCGGGAGAGATGATTTCCCCCATGTCCGCCGGGGGCTTCACCCGCACCGGGATCTGCACCCTGGTTGATATGTCATCGTTGGAAATTGAGGTGGATGTCAGCGAAAGCTACATCAACCGGGTCCAACCGGGACAGCCAGTGGCGGCCACGTTGGATGCGTATCCAGAGGAGAAATTTCCCGCCAAGGTCATCGCCATCATCCCCACCGCCGATCGTCAAAAAGCCACGGTGAAAGTTCGCGTTGGCTTCGAAAGAATCGATCCCCGCATGCTGCCGCAGATGGGCGTGAAAGTAGCCTTTCAAGCCCCCGAGGCCGCGCCCAGCGATGCTCCGGCCCCTGCTGCCCGGATGCTCACGATTCCCAAGTCCGCGGTGCAGCAAGTGGGCGGCAAAGCCCTCGCCTGGGTCCTCCTGAACGGGAAAGCGGAACGCCGCGCCATCACCATCGGGAGCACCATGGGCGAGGAGTCCACCGTATCCGCTGGTCTGAGTCAGGGCGAAATCGTGGTGCTTAATCCACCAGCCGAACTGACTGAAGGAACCAAGCTCTCGGTTGCCAAATGATGAAGCTTCCTTGCTGCTCTTCGCCATGTCCTTTCACCTCGTCCCCCGTTCCCTCAAGTATCGCCTCCTTCTGGCGCTATTGGTTGGCATGGTGTTGATCGAAGCCGCAGCGAACTATTTGGCCTATCGGTTAATGGAGCGGCACGCTTGGGAGGAGTTTGATCGGACTTTGGCGGATAAAGTCCGTTTCTACGCCTCCACCTGGGTCTTCGACAGACGCGGCATTCCCTCTTGGCGTATGGGTCAGGCCGATTGGGATCGCGTCCTGGACCTCAAGGATCCGGACTACTGGCAAGCCCGCTACCCCGCGCCCGATGGTCGCAGCATCCATCGGTTTAAGACTCTCAAGGGCAAGGATCTGCCGTCCATTGGCACCGAAGGGAGCGGAATTTCCTATCAAGACCTCACGTTGCCGAACGGGAAATTCGGTCGCGCGGCCGGAACCATCGAAGTGGTGAAACAATATCTGGAGCAGACCCCGGAAGGGGAAATCAACACCCGTGGAGAGTTCCGCCTGCAGCCCGTCCAGATTGTGGTGGCGCGCAGTGGAGACGCGGTGGAACAGACCCTCCGGGAGGTGCGCTGGCGGCTCTTGGCAGCCTCGGTGGCTGGCACGCTGGCCTTGTTAGGGTCCGCTTACCTCATCATTCGGCGGAATTTCCGCACCGCGGGCGACCTCACCCGGCAGATCGACGCCATGAGCCTGACTGATACCCAGGATCGCTTCGCGCTGCCCGGGGCGCCCTTGGAATTGGAGAAAGTAGTCGGCCGACTGAATGCGCTGATGGATCGGGTCACGGGAGCCATCGAAAATGAGCGTCAATTCACCTCGAATGCCGCCCATGAATTACGCACGCCGCTGGCGGGAATGCGCTCTGCGATTGACCTGGCGCTCACCCGCACCCGCACGGTGGAGGAATATGAGGATACGTTATTTAAACTAAAGGAAATGCAATGGAAGCTGCAGCAGCTCACAGAAAATCTCCTCCTCCTGGCGCGGCTTGATTCTGGTCAACGTGAATTTGGCCAGGAAGAAAGCAGCCTACGGCAATTCCTCCGCACCGTTTGGAAACCGTTCTTCGATCTCGCTGGCGACAAGGAATTGAACATCGCCTGGAAAGTGGAGGACACCGGCACCCCGCTGTTGCTGCCCACCAAGCTGCTGGAAATTGTGCTGCGCAACCTGTTCCAAAATGCGGTGGAGTATTCCCCCATTGGTGGCCGCATCGAAATCAGCGGTCACGTGGCTGCGGGCATTTGCTCCATCCAAGTGACGAATCCGAATCCCGGCCTGGAACCAGGGCAACTGGAACAATTATTCCAACGCTTTTGGCGGGCGGATCAAAGCGGGAACCCCAACTCCTCCAGTGTGGGGATTGGGCTCTCCCTCTGCAAAAGGATCATGGACGTGCTGGGAGGCACCATTTCCGCTGAACTAACAGCCGAGAATCAAGTGGCACTGCGCTGTAGCTTTCCGTTGCCTATTAGCTCCAGCTCCATCAAATGTGACGAAATCGTAACACTGTGACGAAACTGCCACTCTAGAAACTTCGACCTTTGCGTCAGATGCACGCAATGTCGCTGCGTTCGCCTGCCAAATCATTCGGGTGATAAACCAACCACACTTAAAAACAACCCTATCTGACATTTATGTCCTCACGCTCTCTCTTACTCTCCCTAGCATTGCTCGTTGGCGGCCTCACCTCCTGTGGCAAAAAGGCCGATGGCAAAGCTTCATTGAAAATGTCCGGCTCCACCACCCTGGCCCCGCTGGCCACGGTGTGGGCTGAAGCCTATGCCAAAGTCCACCCGGACGTGGCCATCAGCGTTTCCGCTGGCGGTTCTGGCGGCGGCATTACGGACCTCATCGAAGGCCGTAACGATATCTGTAACTCCAGCAAGCCGATGCCGGAAGAAGATAAAAAGAAGGTGAAAGACAAATATGGTAAAGATGCCTTCGAAGTAGCGGTGGCCTACGATGCGCTAGCCGTCTTCGTCAACAAGTCGAATCCCATCACGGAAATCTCCTTCGACCAACTCAAGGAAATTTACAAGGATGGTTCCACCGTCAACACTTGGGCCCAAGTCGCTCCCGGCGGCCTGGCCACGGATCTCAAAGTGCTGAGCCGCGAAACCAACTCCGGCACGGGCGAATATTTCAACGATACCATCGTTGGCAAAAAAGCCAAAATCCGCGCAGGCATGGGCGAAATGAACAGTTCCCAAGCCGTCATCGATACGCTGAAAAACACCGCTAACGCCATCGCGTATGACGGCATGGCCTTCGCCACTGCTGATGTGAAAATGCTCAACGTCAGCAAGAAGACTGGCGAACCCGCCGTGGCTCCTTCCGCAGACGATGCGCGTTCCGGCAAATATCCGCTTGCCCGCAAACTTTATTTCTACACGGTGGGCGAGCCCACGGGTGAGGCCAAGAAGTTCATCGACTGGGTCCTCTCCCCCGAAGGCCAAGCGATCATCACATCTTCGAAACTTGCTGTTTCCCTGAAGTAATTATCGTTCGGATTTTCGGCGGCGCGCTTACTTGGGTAGGCGCGCCGCTCCTCCATTTTCCCCATCTGCTTCCACCATGCCGCAAACGCCTTCCAGCCGAAAAATCCGGGCCAACTTGGCACGTTACACCGAAACGTTCTTTGAGGTCTTGATCAAAACCTGTGGCTGGAGCGCCATCGTGTGCGTGTTGACCATTTTTGTCTTTATTCTGTTTCACGCGACGCCTGCGCTGAAAGAGATCAGCCTGTGGAAATTCTTCACCTCCACCGCATGGAGTCCGCACCACGAACAATACGGGGCCTTTGCGCTCATCGTGGGGAATCTCCTCGTGGCCTTGGTCGCCATGGTCATTGCGGTGCCGCTCGGTCTGGGTGCCGCCGTCTATATCAGTGAATTTGCCACCGGCAAGACGCGCGAGTGGTTGAAAATCGGCATCGAATTGCTGGCCGCCATTCCCAGTATTGTTTGGGGTTTCATTGGTCTTACCGTCCTCAGCCCCATTATGGTGCATCAAGCCGGAGCGGAGATGGGCACCAATTTGTTAAATGGCGGCATCATCCTCGCACTCATGAGCGTGCCCCTGATCGTCTCCATCTCTGAAGACGCGTTGCGAGCCGTGCCAGATTCGTTTCGCGAAGCGGGTTTGGCCCTGGGTGCCAATAAGTGGGAAATGGTGAGCCGCGTGCTCTTCCCCGCCGCCCGTAACGGCCTGCTCGCAGCCTGTATGCTTGGCGTGGGCCGGGCCGTCGGGGAAACGATGGCGGTGCTGCTGGCCACCGGTAATACGAATCAAATTCCGCATTCCCTGCTGGATCCCATCAAAACCCTCACCGCCACCATTGCTTCGGAAATGGGCGAAGCCTCCCGTGGCAGCATGCACTTCAGTGTGCTCTTCCTCATCGGGGTGCTGCTGCTACTTATTACCTGCACCATCAACGTGGTTGCTGACTTAATCATCAAAGGAACGAAAGCCAAAGCCAATGCTTGAAGAAGCCAAAAACCCCTTCGGTCCCACGCTCTACGAGGCGCGTAAAGAACGCATCGCCAAGGGCGCGCAAATCGTCACCATGCTCATGGCCGTCGCCTTGATCATCCCCATGATGTGGATCATCGGGCTCATCTTCGTCCAAGGCTGGCCCGCCATGTCCATCGACTACCTGTGGCAGAATCCAGTGGGCGGCGGAGTTGCCGGCGGCATCTGGGGCCCCCTCATCGGGACCTTTTTCCTGACCCTGATGTGCTTGCTAATCGTCGCTCCCATCGGAGTGCTGGCCGGGATTTATCTTAACGAATACGCCCCCGATAACAAAGCTACCCGGATCATCATGATCGCTGTGACCAGCCTGGCTGGGGTGCCCAGTATCGTCCATGCCTTGTTCGGTTTGGCTGCCTTTGTCGTCGCCATGCACATGGGCAAGAGTCTCATTGCAGCCGCCTGCACCCTGGCCATCATGACCCTGCCAGTCATCATCACCAGCACCCGGGAAGCCTTGGGGGCCGTGCCAAGGAATTTCCGGGAAGCCTGCTGGAACCTTGGTGCTTCCAAGTGGCAAACCATCCGCACCATCGTCCTGCCGAACTCCATCAGCGGTATCCTCACGGGCGTAATTCTCGTCGTTTCCCGGGCTGCAGGAGAAACCGCCCCCATCATGCTCACGGGTGCCGCCGCTTACCTGCCGCTGCCCAATACCATGCCAGATAAATTGATGCCCTACTATCTGGGTGATCAATTCCTTGCCCTCGCCATGCACTTAAACGTCATTGCCCGGGACGTGCCTAACATGCCAACAGAAATGAAGTTTGGCAGCGCTCTCGTGATGTTGCTCCTCATTCTCCTCATCAACAGTGCCGCCATTGCGCTGCGCATCCGCCTCCGTCGTCGGAAACGTTGGTAAGTTCCCTTTGCCGAAATTTATGATTCCTCCCCATCTCGAATTTAAAAACCTCTCCGTGCACTACAGCGGCAAGTGCGCGCTGGACCGTGTGACGCTAAATGTGCCGAAGAACACGGTGTTAGGCATCGTGGGACCGGCCAACTCCGGTAAAAGCACGCTCCTCAAAACGATCAACCGCACGATCGATTTCATCACCACCGCCAAAGTGACCGGCAACGTGGCCATCGCAGGCGAGGATGTGGGTAAAATGAAAAACGTCTATGCCCTGCGTCGTCGCATCGGCATGGTGTTTCCACTCCCAGTGGGCCTGCCGCTGACAATTTACGAGAACGTCGCTTACGCCCCACGCCGCATGGGCATGCACGACAAAGCAGAACTCGACGAACTCGTCGAACGCTGTCTGCGGGATTCCGTGCTCTGGGACGAAGTCAAAGATCGGCTCGACATGCTGGGCACCAAACTTTCCGGCGGCCAGCAACAGCGCCTCACCCTGGCCCGCGCGCTCTCGCTCCAGCCGGAAATCCTTTGCTTGGATGAATTCAGTATTGCCATCGATCCCGTCACCACTATGAAAATCGAGGATGTGCTCATGAAACTGAAGGAGAAAATGACCATCATTCTGGTCACGAATCTCACCCAGCAAGCCCGCCGGATGGCGGATCACGTGGCCTTCCTCAACGCCTCTCAACTCGTGGAGTGGGGCGAAAACAAAGCCATGTTCACCAACCCCAAAATGGAAATCACTGGTCGCTATCTCAATGGAGAATTCGGCTAGTATCACATCCTCCCTTCGCTAAATTTTGCTCTCATAATGACCGCCATGCAAACCAAAACCCCAGCCCGCATCGAGCTTCCCGGCAAGGACCGCTACAGCATGCACGTGGAGGACTTCAGCCTGTGGTATGGCGACTTCCAAGCGCTCTTCAACGTGGATCTCGATATCCGCGCAGGCATCATCACCTCCATGATCGGGCCTTCTGGTTGCGGGAAAACCACCCTGTTGCGCTCCTTCAACCGCATCAACGAACGCTACGGCAACGTCGTGACCACCGGAGCCATCAAGCTTCTCGGAAAGAACATCCTCGATGAAGACGTCAGCGTCGCCACCCTGCGCAAGAACGTCGGCATGGTTTTCCAGCGCCCGAACCCGCTGCCGATTTCCATTTACGAAAACGTCATCTTCGGCCTCAAGAGCCACACTCCCTCCGGTTACTATTCCAAGAGTGAACTCAGCGACCTCGTGGAATCCGCCCTCACCGAAGTCGGCCTGTGGAGCGAAGTGAAAGACCAACTGCGCAAAAAAGCCACCGAGCTAACCTTGGAGCAACAACAAAAACTCTGTATCGGCCGACTGCTGCCGCTGAAGCCGGACATCATCCTCATGGACGAGCCCTGTTCCGCCTTGGACGCTGCTGGCATCCAACGTATCGAGACTCTGATCACGGAGATGAAAGGCAAATTCACCATCCTCCTGGTAACCCACAACATGGCCCAAGCCCGCCGCGCCAGTGACGAAGCCATCTTCATGCTCATGGGCAAAATCGTCGAACACACCGACACCAAGACCCTCTTCACCACCCCCGCCCACGAGCAAACTGCGATGTATATCGAAGGGCGCTACGGTTGATGGGGGGCGGATGGTCCGCAGCGTGCCGACAGGCATGATTTTAGCACAGGCTTTCTCCACCAGGAGCTAGTGAGGTTACGTCCAGCGCTAACATTTGCTTTGGCATGAGCGCAATTTACATGACAGGGAAAGAATCGCAAGTCGCCAGCAGGAGTCACCCAAACGGCAGCCAGCAGCGCAATCACGAAATCTTGACCTGGGCTGAACATTTCTCCAGGGTGGTGGTCCCAAGTTTGGCCCCCATTTTTCATGCTGCGAATTTCTCTGTCACTTCTCCTAACGTTGCTCACTTTGCAACCATCAACTGCTGCGCCCTCTGTGCTGCGGGCGCTGCCCAGCGTGCCCGTGACGCCCTTCGTGCCGGCTCCTGACTGGGTGACGAAATTTTTCGCGCAAGCGCTGCACGATGACTACGGCGTGTATGAGGCCACGCATGAGGAGAAATTAGGTTGGATGAGTGTCGATCTTGAAATGACGACGGTGGATAAAGTCCGCGTGATTCGGGTGGTGGAGGCTTGTGAATATACGTATCGTCTGGAGCAAGTCCCCTTTATCCAGCAATCCAAACAGGAATTGCTCTTCGACGCCAAGCCGCCGTATGTGCTCCGCCGCGCCAGCCTGGAGGAAACATTACAGAAATCCCGTCGGACCACCGTCCTCCAACGCACGGGCGCAGGGGAATATCGGGCGGTGATTACGGAGCAAGGGGACGCGCGGATCAAGGAATTCTCCAACCTCGAATATACCGCCTTGGACAAACTGGGGCCACGCTTGTGGGCGGTCAATCCAGCGCGCCAGCGCGGGGATTGTCAGGCGTTCCGATCCTTCGATCTGCGGGCGCTGGAACCCTACACGGACCGCTATTGCATCCGCTCCGCCATGACGGCAGACCAGTGGGTGGAGGTGGATAGTGAGGATCAGAAAGATCACTTCCGCACCCAATGGAAATTCCACGCTACCGGAAAGGTAGAAACCATGCTGATTGCTGAGTCCACCTTCCTGCTGCGCCAGCCTCGCGCGGAGGCGCGACTGATGACTACAGCGCCTGATTTACTCACCGAGAGCTTTCTGGTATGTAATCGTCCACTGGGCGCAAACCCGCAGCGACTGAGCGAATTGGAAGTTCGGCTCAGCGGGACGGATTTCCGCAACGTGAGGAGCACCGCCAATCAGACGGTTACGATGAATCCCACGGGAACGGAAGTAATCCTTCGCACGAGCACCACTGGAAACGCGGCCATTCCCGCCACGCCTCAGGAAATAAAACTCAATCTGACAGCTACGGTGCCCATTCCATCGGACGACGAACGTTTGCAGAAATTAGCCGCTACCGCCATCGGGAAGGCCACCACGGACGAGGCCAAAGTGAAGCGGTTACTGCAATTTGTGAGTGACTACCTGACCGACGATGACCGGGTGAAATCACTCAGCGTCTTTGAACTCCTCAAACGTCCGCGGGGCGATTGCACCGCTCATGCCCTGCTTTTCACTTGTCTGGCCCGGGCCGTGGGGCTTCCTTGTCGGGAAGCCAGCGGTTACATTTACCTGGGGGACAAAGCGCAAAAATTCGGCGGACACGCATGGAACGAAGTGGTGGTGGAGGGGAATTGGCGTCCGGTGGATCCCACCTGGAATCAATACACGGTGGATGCGACCCATCTGCAACTCAGCACCGGGCACCCAACTCCGCGGGATGCGCGGTTTTTTAGCGGCCAGGTAAAGATTTACGTGCCTTGAGCCAGACTGGGGGACAGAATGTCCAACCGGTGGTAGGGTTATGGATTTACGGTTTCCAGATACTTGAAGGCACCACCTTTGACTTGGAGAATCACTGCGGCCTTCACGGCATCGCGTTCGGCGTTGATGGAAATTTTCCCCGTTACGGCTTCGTAGTCTTTGGTGGCGGCCAGGGCAGTCTTAACCTTGTCTCCATCCGTTGAGCCAGCACGCTTCATGGCATCTGCCAGGATCATGGCGGAGTCATAACCCAGTGCGGCCATCGCGTCTGGCACTTTGCCAGCGAAACGCTTCTTATAGGCTTCCACAAAGGCCTGACCTTTGGGGGAACCGGCTTCTGGGGAATAGTGGGTGGAGAAATATTGACCTTCCACCGCGTCCTTGCCGATCTCCGTCAGCGTGGAGCTTTCCCAGCCATCGCCCCCGAAAAGCGGGACCGTGATGCCCAGTTCCTTCGCTTGGATGCAGATCAACGCCACATCGGCATAGTAACCTGGGACGAAGATCGCTTCCGGATTGCTGGCCTTGATGGCGGTCAGTTGACCTTTAAAGTCCTTGTCCCCACCATTGTAATCCAGCTCGGCCGTGATCGTGCCGGTCTTCGCGAAGCTTTCCTTGAAGAACTTCGCCAGGCCTTTGCTGTAGTCGCTCTTGCCATCTGTAAAGACCGCCACCTTGGTGGACTTAAGGGTCTTCTGGGCAAAGTTCGCCATGACCGTGCCTTGGAAAGGATCGATGAAGCACACCCGGAAGATATAGTCCCCGGTCTGTGTCACCTTGGGATTGGTGGACGAAGGGGAGATCATGGGAATCTTGTTTTGCTGGCAGATGGGAGCCGCTTCGAGTGATCGGCTGGACGCCACTTCACCCAGAATCGCCACCACGCCGTCCTTGGAAATGAGCTTATTTACGATGTTCGCAGACTCTCCCGCCTTGGATAAATTGTCCTCGGTCTTCAACTCCAGTTTCTTGCCCAGCACTCCGCCGGCAGCATTCAATTCCTCAATCGCCATCAACGTGCCTTCGTGGGAAGACGTGCCGAAGGTGGCTTCTTTCCCCGTCAGGGAAGCGAACTCGCCAACAACAATGGTGTCACCGCCGCTTTTACTGCAACTGGTTAGACTGGTGAGGGACGCAGAAAGGGAGCAGAGAAGAATGAGGGAACGGGTGCGATAGGTCATAGCCTATAGAGTAAGCATCCGGCGGGCCGGGGCAAGAAAAATTCCGCGGGGGATTCAGGAATTCCGGAATCTGTGCTGCCTACCCGACGCTGCCTTCCATTTCGAGGTCGATCAAGCGTTTCAGTTCCACGCTGTATTCCATGGGAAATTCGCGGACGAGATCATTCACGAATCCGTTTACGCTGAGGCTCATGGCTTCGGCTTCGCTGAGGCCGCGTTGTTGCATGTAGAAAATCTGCTCTGCACTGACGGTGCTGACACTGGCTTCATGCTGCGTGGCATGCTGGTTGCCGCGCACCGTGATCGCAGGATAGGTGTCCGTGCGGCTACTGGAGTTGATCAGGAGAGCATCGCACTCGGTATTGTTCTTGCATCCTTTGAGGTGCTTGGGAATATGCACCTGGCCACGATACGTAGCCCGGCCCTTGCCGATGCTGATGCTCTTGGAAACGATGTTGCTCGTCGTTTCGTCTGCAGCATGAATCATCTTGGCTCCGGTGTCCTGATGCTGACCATTGTTCGCCAAAGCGATACTGATAACTTCGCCCCGAGCCTTGCGGCCTTTCATGACCACGCCGGGATATTTCATGGTGAGTCGGCTGCCGATGTTACAGTCGATCCAGCGGATCTCAGATTCTTCGTGGGCCAAACCGCGCTTCGTCACCAGATTGAACACGTTAGGACTCCAGTTCTGCACCGTCACGTATTGGATCTTGGCACCCTTCATGGCCACAAGTTCCACCACCGCGCTATGCAGGGTGCTGGTGGTGAATTTAGGAGCCGTGCAACCTTCCATGTAGAGGACTTCCGCACCTTCATCGGCAATGATGAGCGTGCGTTCGAACTGGCCGAAATTCTCCGAATTAATCCGGAAATAGGCCTGCAACGGATGTTTCACCTTCACACCCTTGGGGATGTAAATGAAGCTGCCACCGCTGAACACTGCGCTGTTGAGTGCGCTAAATTTATTGTCGCCCGTAGGAATCACTTTGCCGAACCATGGCCGGAAAATGTCCGCGTGTTCCTTCAGACCTTCCGTGCTATTAACAAAGATCACGCCTTGATCCGTCACCGCTTTTTGCACGTTGGAGTAGGCGGCTTCGCTGTCGAATTGCGCTTCGACACCAGCGAGAAACTTGCGTTCCTGCTCGGGAATCCCGAGCCGCTCAAATGTGCGTTTCACGTCCTCGGGAACCTCATCCCAGGAGCGCTTGGGGCCCTGGCCATTGGCCAGATAGTAGCGGATTTTCTGGAAATCGATGTTCTCCAGATCCTTGGTCGCCCAGTTGGTGGGCATCGATTTGTCGAAGAACGTCTTCAGGGCCTTCATGCGGAAATCACGCACCCATTGCGGGTCGTCCTTCACATCAGAAATGTATTTTACCGTCGCTTCATTCAACCCGACGCCAGCATCGAATTTGTGCGCTTCAGGGTAGGAAAAATCGCCAATGGACCGATCGATATCCACGGCAGCGAGGGTATCTTGATCCAATTCAGGGGTGTCGGCTACAGAGTTCATGACAGTTTTTGGGGGGTAACCCGAGCCATGCCCGGGAAAGCAAGTTGCCCCTGCGGGATGGGAAATCAAGAACTATTCTAAATTTCGCCTTTGGGGAGGACGTTCGGGTCCGCAAATAATAGAGGGTGCTGCACTGGGAGTGGCGTGACTCCGTCCGCCAT
>JANOAV010000013.1:0-35986 GCA_031411295.1 Verrucomicrobiales bacterium
CGGGGTGTCGGTGGCGAAGGTGAGGCAGGTGCAGGCGGCGGGAGGCAGGCTGGGGTTGATCGATGTCATGAAGCACAAGGTGCGGTATTTCTCGCAAGGGGTGGCGTTTGGGCGGACGGAGTTTGTGGAACGGGTGTTTGCGGGGAATCGGGGGGCGTTCGGGAAGAGTCGGAAAGATGGGGCGCGCAAATTGCGTGGGGGGCTGGGTCGAGTGCTGGGGGAACTGCGGACGCTGCGGGATCTGCGAGGGTGAGTTTTGCCGAAGGAAATGCAGCGATACAGATGGGGGCTCGTATATTGAGCGTATTATTTTACATAGCAAAATTAAGTGCCATCCACATTATTAGGAGGAGGCCCGAACGCTGGATCGAAGTGGACTGAGGCGCTTGATTGGAGCAGTCCAGCGGACTGCTCCACACTCGGGCGAGTGGATAAGCCTAGCCGACGAATGCGGTAGGGACTAGAGGAAATCAAGCATTGTCTGCGGGAGGATCTTGCGAGATGACTTCCGTGCGTGCGTGAAAATGGCTCACGTCACCACGGGGAGGAAATCATTTCCCATTTGAGCCTGCGAGATTACCCTTGGTGGAGATGTTTCCTTTACCTTCGTTCCTAACTTTAACCACGGCATGCTGAAAATTTTCGGTCAATCCAGTGGTCGCCTCTGCGACGGAGTCTCGCGCCGGGATTTCTTGAAGATTGGCGGCTTGTCGCTGGGCGGGCTTTCGTTGCCGCAACTCTTGCAGGCGGAACAATTGGCTGGAATCAGGAAATCGCACAAGGCGGTCATCATGATCTATCTGGCGGGCGCGCCTCCGCACCAGGACATGTATGATCTAAAGATGGATGCTCCCTCGCAGATCCGGGGGCCGCATCGGCCCACGCCGACGAATGTTCCTGGCATTCACATCTCCGAGCACATGCCGTATTGCGCCAAGATCATGGACAAGTTGGTGCCGATTCGCTCAATGTATGGTTCGCCCAGTGGGGACCATGATTCGTTCATTTGCTATACCGGGCGACCGGTCACCAGCCAGCCCGCAGGAGGTTGGCCCTCGATGGGAGCGGTGTTGTCGAAACTGCAAGGACCTGCGGATCCAGCAGTGCCGGCGTTTGTGGGACTGGCGCCCAAAGCTGGGCATCCACCGTATGGATCGCCCGGGCATCCGGGATTTCTGGGAACCACGCATGGGGCCTTCCGGCCCAATGGTCCGAGTATGGATGATATGAAGCTGGGTGACGTTTCCCTGGAACGTCTGGCGGATCGCAGGGCCCTGTTGACGGGCTTTGACAAATTTCGTCGCGACTTGGATGCGAGCGGAGTGGTGGAGGGGATGGATGACTTCACCCAGCAGGCGTTTAATATCCTCACTTCCAGCAAACTCATGGAGGCACTGGATCTTAGCAAGGAAACGGAAAAGGTGCGCGCCCGCTACGGCAAGGGGGACACTAAGAATTACGGTGATGGCGCCCCGCGCAACTGTGAGCATTTCGTGATGGCAAGGCGGTTGGTTGAAGCTGGGGCGCGCTGTGTGACCCTGAATTTTGGACGGTGGGATTTCCACAGTAACAATCATAGCGAGTTGCTGACACACCTGCCGTATTTCGATCAAGCCGTGAGCGCGCTGGTGGAAGATTTGCATGAGCGGGGGATGTCGAACGATGTAGCGGTGGTCGCCTGGGGCGAGTTCGGCCGCACGCCGCAAATCAACAAGGATGGTGGGCGCGATCATTGGCCGCAGGTAGGTGGCGCGCTGCTGGCGGGTGGCGGGATGAAGACCGGGCAAGTCATCGGAGCGACGGATCGGTTGGGCGGGGAAATTGCTGAGCGCGGGGTGCATTTTGGCGAAGTCTTTGCCACGCTTTATCATCAGTTGGGGCTGGATCCGAATCAGGTCACGGTGCCGGATTTATCGGGGCGACCACAGTATCTGGTTAGTGGCTGGCGTCCGATGCCAGAGTTGATTGGTCGGGGGAGTTGAGGGGTTGCTTTTGTGAAGATCAAAAAAGTTCTCTGAACGGATGTTCATAGACACGACGCTTTGTCGGGAATAAGGTTGGGCGCTGTGCCCTCTCATTGACTGACTATGAAATTTATCCCTCTCCTTCTCGCTCTTCTTTGCTGCAATCTAACTGCCTCTGGTGCCGGTTTTGGCGCAGGCTTTGGCTTGGAGGTGCCCCGGCTCAGCGTTGAACTGATTAACGAAACGAGCTCCATCGCGCCCGGTAAGCCGTTTACAGTTGGGGTAAAAATGACTCACATAGAGCATGGTCATTCCTATTGGCTAAATCCAGGTGGTCCGGGGAAAGCCACGAAATTTATCTGGACCCTCCCGCCGGGCTTTGCGGCCAGCGAGCCGCTGTGGCCGGCTCCCATCGTGGCGGAGTCTGCGAGCTTTCTTTCCTATCTTTACGAAGGGGAAATCATGCCTCTGGTCACGATCACGCCGTCTGCCAGTGTGAAGGCGGGGGAAACGCTGAAGCTCGAAATCTTGGTCGATGCGTTAGTGTGCATCGAAGATTGTTTGCCGCAGAAGGTG
Source organism: Verrucomicrobiales bacterium (assembly GCA_031411295.1). GTDB lineage: Bacteria > Verrucomicrobiota > Verrucomicrobiia > Verrucomicrobiales > V1-33 > JAGNEJ01. The sequence continues at coordinate 2,541 of JANOAV010000013.1, forward strand.
ATGGCTACGCTGACAACGGCAGTTGGAGAAACGGCTGGTGAGCTTGATGCAGCAAAGCAAGCGGCCTTCGCCAAGGCCCGGGCCGCCCTGCCAGTGGCAGTGCAACATTGGACGTTCACGGCCGCCAGCCAACCTGATTCTTTCGTCATCACCCTGAAGCCAAGCGCGGGGGCGAATCAGCAGCTCAAGCAGGCTTATTTCTTCAGTGCCACTGCTCCTGAGCAAGTCACGGACCCCGCCAAACCACAAGTGCTGGCGCAGGTGGGCGACCACTGGACGCTGACCGTGCCCCGGGCGGAGGACAAGCCCAAGGCCGAGGCGCTGCAGGGGATTCTGCAAACCAACGATGGTTGGCTGGACGGTGGCAAGACGAATGCCTTCGAGGTGAAGCTGCCCGTGGGAGCTGCCGGTCCTGCCGCCGCTGGCGCACCAACCAACAGCGCTGCGCCTGCGGGTGGAGAAGAGTATGGCACGTTGACGCTGTTATTCTTCGCCTTCATCGGCGGCCTCATTCTGAATGTGATGCCCTGTGTATTTCCGGTGATCGGAATTAAGATCATGGGCTTCGTGCAACAGGCGGGCGAAGATAAAAAGAAAATCGTGATGCACGGGCTGGCCTACACCGCCGGGGTGTTAGTGTGTTTCTGGGCGTTGGCGCTGTTTGTGATTATCGCAGGGAAAGGCTGGGGCTCGCAGTTGCAGTCTCCATTGTTTGTCTTTGGACTCTGTTATTTCTTCCTCGCGTTCGGATTGAACATGGCGGGCGTGTTTGAGTTCGGCACTTCCGTGATGGGCGTGGGGCAGGATTTGCAATCGAAGTCCGGCCTGGGAGGATCCTTCTTCCAAGGGTTGCTCGCTACCGTGGTGGCCACTCCTTGTTCTGCACCGTTCCTAGCTCCCGCGCTGGCTTGGGCGGTATCGCTGCCGCCGTTCCTGGCGTTGGCGGTGTTTACGGTGATCGGGCTGGGATTGGCGCTGCCGTATCTGGTGCTGTCATTTGCTCCTGGATTGGTCAAATTGATGCCACGTCCCGGGGCGTGGATGGAAAGCTTCAAACAAGGCATGAGTTTCCTGCTCTTCGGCACCGCCGGCTACATGCTCTGGGTGCTCACTGGCATGGTGGAGCAATGGAATGTGCTGATGACGATCCTTGGCCTGGTGCTGCTAGCATTGGGGTGCTGGATTTACGGCCGCTGGTTCCTGCCCCATAAATCAGCCCGCGCCCGGAGTATCGGCTTGGCCGCAACCGCACTGGCCTTGCTGAGTGGACTATGGTTGGGTTGGCCGACTGATCTGAAACCAACTTCCGCTGAAGCGGCCGCCGCCGATGGGTCCCACCTCAACTGGCAAGTGTGGTCTCCTGAGTTAGTAAAAGAGCTGCGAGCCGCCAATAAGCCCGTTTACATTGACTTTACCGCGCTCTGGTGTGCCACCTGTCAGTTTAATAAACGGCAGTATAAGAACGATACCATTAAGGCGATGTTGCAAGACAAGCATGTGGAGTTGCTCAAGGCTGACTACACTAACTACGACGCCCGGATCATTCAGGTCCTGCGGGAAGAATACCATCGCGAAGCAGTGCCCGTAAATGTGCTTTATGTTCCCGGGAGCCCGCAGGCAATCATTCTGCCCTCCGCGCTAACGGAGGGAAATCTGACGGAAGCGCTCCAGCAGATCAAGTAGAACCTTTGCGCAGAAGGTGGTGGATCCCTCCGCGCGACAACTGAAGGTGGACCTTTGTTCTGGTTGTCGCATTCCCGGAAAGTGAGCCTGCGGGGAGCTATCGGGCAGCGATTCGCCTTGCCCCGCAAACAATTATTCAACGTAGCGGCCGACTTTAGAGGTCCTTTAAAGCCGCTTTCGGGTTCATTGGATTTTAACGGCTTGGTTACGGTCATTAAAATTTCCGCGTAATTTGTCAGATTTTTATCGCCAAGCCGAAGGGATTTTTTTATTCTCCAAAAATCCTCGTCCTTTTCCCCATACTTCATATGAAAATCCCCTCCCGATTGCTGGCTGGTGCGCTGCTACTAGCTTTTCCCTGCCTTGTCCAAGCCAGCCATGTGATTCTCTCCGAGGTGATGTATAATCCTGCTGGCACCAAGGCCGAATGGATCGAAGTGACTAATACCACGACCAATCGTTTGGACATGGCAGTCTGGCAATTGACGAGCGGGGCCAGCCTCACGCTGCCGGATTTCGCTGCGGGCACGCCTACAGCCCACTTTCTCAAGGAGCGGGAGCGTATTATCCTCAGTTCCAAATCTGCTGCGGATACGCGCTTGGATTATCCCAATATTCCCGCCAATGTGCGCATCTTTGGTCCCTGGGTGGGTGCGTTGGATAATGCAGGCGAGGTCATCTCCCTGCGCGATAAAAACGGGGCACTGCTGACTCAGTTAGATTATGGTGACAGCGGACGGAAATGGCCCACCGCTCCCGATGGCACCGGGCATTCGCTGGTGATGATCAACGAAAACAAGACGCTGGATGATTGGCACAATTGGAACTCCAGCCCCACCATCGGCGGCAGTCCGGGATCACCTGATGTGCAACCGACAGAGGAAGCCATTAATGATCCGTCCGCGTCCCTGCCGCTAGTTTATTCCGAGGCCGTGCCGATGACGGCCACGTGGAATTTTTACAAAGAAGTGGCGGCTCCGCCAGCGAATTGGAATGCGCTGAGTTTCGTGCCATCCGCTCCCTGGGGATCCGGTCCGGCCTTGCTCGGCTTCGAAACGGCTGCGCTCCCTGCGCCCGGCCTGCTCACAGCGGTGCAAACAGGAGATCCCGGAGCCGGCACGAATTTGTTGAGCTATTATTTCCGCAAGAATTTCACCTGGACCGGCGGGGCTGGCGGAGCGCAATTTCAGATGGATACCATTCTTGATGATGGTGCCACCTTTTATCTCAATGGCACTTACATTGGGAACAAGGACGGCTTGGTGAATGTGGTTCACAACGCCGTCAATGCCACTACCACCGTCACGGACGCTACCTTGGTAACAAACGCGGTTATCGGCACTATTCCGCCGGGACTTTTGCAAGAGGGGAATAATGTGCTCGCGGCGGTGGGGCACCAAATCAGCCTTACTAGCTCTGACATGATCTTCGGGGCGAATTTGCGGCTGGCCAATGCCCCAGCGGCGGATTTGCTGATTAATGAAGTGCGGCAGTCAGGAGCGGGCGTGGGCTTCATCGAATTCTATAATCCTGGCGCGGTGGCGATTAATTTGCAGGGCTACAATCTGACGGATACTTCCGGTGCTTGGACGAAGTTTCCCATCACGCAATCCATCGTCGTTCCGGCAGGGGGACTGGCCACCATTGGCCTCACGGAATCGGGTTTCTCCAGCACTATTGCAACGCTTGCGCTCTACCTTTCCAGACCGAATGGGACGCCGATTACAGGTCTCGTGGCCGCACTGCCGCAAGATGGACGTTCGGTTGGGCGTAAGCCCGCAGGATCTTCCTCGTGGTATCGTTTCTCCCAGCCCACCCCAGGGCAACCGAACTCCAGTGCCAGCACCGCCTCTGCGGCAACGACGACTCCTAACTTGAATGAAGTGCACTTCTCCAGCAGCACCAAGGCGGACTGGGTGGAGTTGGCCAATAATCAAAATGCGCCCATGTCCCTGGCTGGCTTGGCCCTGGCATCCAACAAAGCGTTTACCGATAAGGTCAATCTTACCGGCTCCATCCCAGCGCATGGTTATGCTAGCGCGACGGTAAATTTCGCGTTGAATACGAATGGCGAGGCGACGATCTACCTCCTGGATGCCAGCAATAATGTGCTGGCGGAGGCGCAAGTGCAGCGCAGAAACGGCAAATCCAGCACCCAAGCTTGGCCCATCGGGGTAAATGAATGGTATCCCACAACGACCGCTACGCGGGATGCCATCAATGCCCCGGATCGCAATAGTTCTATTGTCATCAGTGAAATCATGTATGCCCCGCCGTCTGATCATCGGCAGGGTGAGTTCATTGAATTGACAAATCGCAGTGGTGCGGCGGTTAGTGTCGGCGGATGGAGTTTTAGCTCAGGCATTAGCTATACAATCCCTACCGGCACTAGCATTGCTGCGGGTGGGCGATTAGTGGTGGCGCAAGATGCCGCCTTCATCACGGCCAACTATCCTGCGGCCACGGTCGTGGGAGACTACGGTGGCAGCTTGAGTAACAGTGGCGAATTGATTCGTTTGGTGGATGCCACCGGGAGCCTGGCCGATGAAGTGGATTACCAAACGGGTGGAGACTGGCCGCGCCAGGGCGATAGTCTCGGCTCTTCCATCGAACTGATAAATGTCAACATGGACAATGATTGCGGTTCCTCTTGGGCGGGTTCGGATGACACGCAGAAGGGGCAGTGGACGGCATTTAGTTACAGCGGATTCTGGTCTGATCAAGGCCCGGGAGGCGTAGCCACAGATCGCAACGAGATCCATATGAATCTCACTGGGGATGGACACATCGTCTTGCGTAACATTTCCTTTACCGTAAATGGAACGCCGACTGCGATTCCTGCCACGGTGTCGGCCGCCAATTCTGGAATCGATGCCTGGCGGGTGACGGGCACTCACTGGGCCACCTATGGCGATGCGGAAGGTCTCCACATTGTAGCGGACGGAGCGGGCGATATGAAGGGGAATGCGATCGAGAAGGACGTGCCTTTTACCTTAACCGCATCCACCTATGGTATTACTTTTGAAGCCCGCTGGGTGAGTGGTTCGAGCCGTCTGGTGATGAACTCCTGGGATCGCACCTGGGGCCGCACCTTTGCGGTGCCCATGCCGAACGGATTGGGCACTCCCGGAGCCCCTAACTCACGGGCTGCCGCGTTGGCCGCGCCAGAAATCTGGTCCATGCTGCACAGTCCAGCAGTGCCCAAGGCGACCGATAACGTGATCGTTACGGCTCGCGTCACTTCCTCGCTGCCACTCAACGCAGTATCCGTGTGGCATCGCTTGGATATCCTGGCCGGAAATGGTGCCTGGACTACTTCGCCCATGAACGACGCTGGCACGGGCGGGGATGCCGTTGCTGGCGATGGCATTTACAGTGCCACGATTAGTTCTTACAAAACGGAAGGTGCCATCGCGCAGTTCTACATCCAAGCCAGCGCTACTGGAGGCGGCACGGCCACCTATCCCGCAGGTGGAGCCTCGTTGCCGGGCATGTGGATTGTGGATAGCAGTCCAGTCAGTAGTGATCTGCTTGTGGAGCGTTTCGTGGTCGCCCAGCGGGACCATGATGCCATGGCCAACGGTGCCACTGCGACCTACAATTATCGTCATCCGCGGATGTCCAATCACTACTACAACGCGACGTTTATTGTGAACGAGAAGGAAATCACTTACAACGTGGAAGCCCGCAAGAGCGGCTCTCCATGGACTCGTGACGGTGGCAATAGCATGGACCGTATCCGCACCAAATTCCCCAAAGACCGCATGTTCCGTGGCCGGGAAAAAACTGGGGCGGACAACGATGCCTCCGACCCCGGGGCGCGCCGCTGGAATAATCGTGTGGACCGTTATTGGCTCTATCTGCTGGGTTATCCGGCGGCGGAAGCAGAATTTATCCAAGTGCAATTTAATAACTTGGGGCTCTCACTCAAAGATGACACAGAGCCAACGGACACGGACCTGCTGGCTCGCACCTACGACAACCCTGGCTCCACCGAGCTGCACGAGGTGGATGATGCGTGGTATTTTACGGACGATCTGATTGGCGAAGGACGCTCGCAAATTGATGGAAACTGGCAGGTGGATGCGCGGTGGTATGACAGCGCGGTCTTCTGGCAGGGCTCCTGGCCCATGCGCACGCAGGTGGAGCGCTATGATTACTCCCCGCTCACCAGTTGGATTCGCACGATGTATAACAACGGCATCACGCCAGCCAATGATGCCGAGGATAACACTTACCGTGCCTCCGTGGAAAACCAGTTCGATGTCGATAAATTCGGCCGCTATGCCGCGGTGAAAGCCTGGGCTGGAAGTTGGGATAACTTCACCATCAATCGAGGTAAGAACGGCTACGTTTACCGTCGTCCCACGGATGGAAAATGGGAGTTTGAATTCTGGGATGGTGATCTGGATTTCGCGAACACAGGTGAGGCTGTCCTAGGTGGCATTGCAGGAACTGGGGTCTTCTTTGGTCGTCCGTGGTTCCGTCGCTCGATGAATTATTATTTGCAGGAAATTCGCGACAAGTGGTCCTTAAATTCCCCCCGGATGTATGCCTGGCTCCAAGCCATGGAAGATCAATCCAGTAGCTATGATATCGTTCAGGATTTCTATAAAACGTGGTTCGCTAATCGACGCACTTCGATCGATGCCTTCATCGGAACGGGGAACCAGACCAGCCCTTTCACGGCCACTGCTAGCGTTGGCGCAGCAACGACCCTGAACTTCACCAACCTCACCGGCACGGCTCCCACGCAGGTTTCCAGCATCACGGTGACGGGTCATCCCGAGGGCGTGTTCCGTTGGCTGACGGCCTCTACTTGGCAAATAACCGGCATCGCGCTCCGCTCCGGTTCCAATCTCCTCAGCATCACTGGCACGGATCGCCAAGGCGTCACGATCGGCAGCACCACGGTGCTTGTGACCAAGACAGGCGATGCGCCACCAGTGCTGGTCATCGTGAGCGATCCCGCATCCATGAACGCCTCGCTGGGCGAAGCCGTCGTCGTGGATTCGACCGGGAGTTTCGATCCCGAAGGCACTGCGCTCACCCTGGCCTGGAGTATCACGCCGACATCGGGCGTCAGCATCACCAACTCAGGAGCCACCGGAAAACGCTACCTGTTCAGCACCCCTGGCATTTACACTGTGACTTTAAATGGCACGGATGGAGCGGCCTCCGTCTCCAGCCTGGCCCGCCAGATCACGATTTACTCCACCGCAGACTTTGCCTCCTTCGGCAGTAGCCTCCTGCTGGCACCCAACCTCACAGCTACCAACACCGAACTGCGAGACAATAGTTCCCCCACCAGTTCCTACTCTTTAGAAGACAGCAGCGGCCGACTCCTCCTCCAAGTCAACGAGGCTGCCGCAGCCCCGCTGGACTCCACAACCTTCCCCTCCATCACCCGCCCCCTGCCGACCACGGCGGATTGGGTCATGCAAACGGACGTCCATTTGGACGCCCGACATTTGGGTGGCGATTTCGACACCGGTCTGATGGTAGATACCGTGGAAAATGGCCTAGCCGTGCGCTACGTGTATGCCTTGGAGACCGGGGATCAGGTCCGCGTCCGGCGGGATGATCCCAACGGTGTGTTCTACATCCCAGCCACGGGCAACCCGACTCCTTTCCGCATCAACTGTGGTGGGCCCCAAGTAACCGAAGCCGACAGCCGCGTCTGGACGGCAGACAATTATTTCCTGTCCAATCCCGCCACCACCACCGTGGCTCAGTCCTATGTAAGCACTGCGCAACCAAACTACACCAACGTCCTGGACAGCCGCCGCACGGGCATTTCCGGCGGGAGTATTACCTATGAATTCCCGGTCCCGGCATGGAGTTACAGCCTCACCCTCTACTCCAATGTCATCGCCAGTCCCAGTCAGACCATCAACATGAACGTCTACATCAACGATGGCACCGCAGCCGCTTGGTCAGCCAATAGCAGCAGTTCCATCATGCGGACCTTCCCGATTTCAAGCGTGACCCGCAATGGCGCGGGGAATATCAAGATCAATATCGCTATCGTTAGCGCGACTAGCACGGTCGGAGCGCAAGCCACCATCAGCGCCATCGAACTGGTGCCCATTGCCCCCACCGCCGCTGTAGGCCTGCCGGCCCTAACTCCCGCCCCGATGACCGCCGATTCCCTGCGCATCCAGCGCTCCGGGAACTCGCTCATCTTCTCCCGCAAAGTCGCAGGGGCTTGGATTGTGGATCAAACGCAGACTCTCCCCACCGGCACCACCGCTGTGAAAGGCGGCATCTTTGCCTCCACTGAGACCCCCATGAACCTCCGCGCTTCCTTTGATTACCTGCTCATCGCTGATCCCGCCAAGGCTTCCAGCGTCCTAGCCGGATTGCGTCTAACCGAAGTTATGTATAACCCTGCGTCTGATTCCGTGGAATACCTGGAATTCCGCAACACTGGCAGCACGCCGGTCAGCCTGCTGGGCGTAAATTTCCCAGCCACCACGCCGTTTGCCGCCTATACCTTTGGCAATGAATCCCTCGCTCCGGGAGAATTCATCATCCTCACAGGAAATCCCGCTGGCTTCCGTCAGAAATACAGCGTCAGTCCCCGCCTCGCCATCAGCCCATGGTCCTCAGGTTCCCTCGATAACGGCGGAGAGCACATCATCGTCAACGATCCCGACGGCAATGCCATCCACGACTTCACCTACGACGACGTCGCCCCGTGGCCCCTGACTCCAGACGGCCAGGGCCCATCCCTGGAAATCATCGACTACAATGGGGACTACAACAATCCCCTCAACTGGCGCGCCTCTGCCAGCAGCGACGGCACCCCCGGCGGCACCACCCGCCTCACGGACCCCGACACTGATGGTGATGGCATCGCAGACTGGGTCGAAAACGCCTTTGGCCTTGCCTCCAATTCCCCCGGCCAAAAGCCCCAAGCCACCACCAGCATGACCGCAGGACAGGTCACCATCGCCTGGCCATTCACCGCAGGGAAGAGCTATAACGTCGAATGGAGTTCAGACCTCCAAATCTGGCAAACGCTCGGCACTGTGACGGGAGCGGGCAGCCTGCCAGATCCCGCCAGTCCCACCGAAGGCCGTCGCTACTATCGGGTGACCGCCCTGCCGTATCCCTGAGGCGCTGGGAGGTCCTGAAGCGAAAATTTTCAGAGCGATGCTTCCAGAAGCGGTGGGCACTTCGTTGCGAAAAAAGCAAAAAAGCCGCAAAAATACCTTGCGCCCGAAAATGCGCCCCATATAGTCCGGCCCTCCTTCCTGGATCGACCTCAGTTTGCTTTAGCCGCTAATTGACCGATTTACAGAGGATTTATCGGGAAAGGCACCGGAAAAGAGCCTTTAATTGGCGATGCGCCACTCTGTTCTATTTAGGTCAGAGAAACACGGCATCGACATCCAGATAAATCCCGCGTGCCCGGACAGGATCAGTATCTAGTCGCCAATTAATCTCTCAAACCTAAAAAATCGTTCTTTATATGTCTTCGCAAAATCAGCGCATCCGCATCCGTCTCCGTGCTTATGACTATCGCGCCTTGGATAAATCCGTGAGTGAAATCGTGGATACCGCCAAGCGCACCGGTGCCAAAGTTGCAGGACCTATCCCACTGCCCACCCGCATTGAGAAATTCAGCGTCAATCGTTCCCCGCACGTTGACAAAAAGAGTGTCGATCAATTCGAACTCCGCACCCACAAGCGCATCCTTGATATCGTAGATCCCACCGCTCGCACCGTGGATGAACTCAAGAAGCTCAACCTCCCCGCTGGTGTTGATATCACCATCAAAATCTAATTTCACCAAACCCAGCCGCTCCGTAGTGCTTGTCTAAGTGCCACGCGATGCTGATCCACCCCAAACTAAAACCAACCTGCACCTACCATTATGATCGGTCTCGGAATACTCGGAAAAAAAATCGGCATGACTCACGTCTATGACGCCAATGGCAAAGCCATTACCGTCACAGCTGTGGATATCAGCGAATGTGACATTTTACAAATCAAGAAAAAGGAGACCGACGGCTATACAGCAGTGCAGGTGGGCCTGAGCAACAAGAAGGAAAGCCGCGTCACCAAAGGTGAGCTGGGCCACTTCAAGAAGCACAACAGCGCGCCGAAGTATTTCGTCCGCGAGTTCCGTCTCGAAAGCGACGCGGACATCCCTGCTGAAGGCACCAAGTTGGACGTGAATTTCTTCGCAGACGACCAATGGGTGGACGTCATCGGGATTTCCAAAGGTAAAGGCTTCCAAGGCGCCATGAAGTTGCACAACTTCAAAGGCCAGCGCCAAACCCACGGTTCCATGATGCACCGTCGGACGGGCGCTATCGGCTGTCGTCTGACTCCCGGTCGCGTTTGGAAAAACCAAAAGATGCCCTCCCATATGGGGATGGACCGGATCACTGTGCAAAACCTGAAGATCGTCGCCCGTCGGGAATCCGATGGCGTCCTCCTCATCAGCGGTAGCGTCCCCGGAGCCAATGGCGGCATGGTCGTCATTCGTCCCTCCAAGAAAAAGGGCACCCACGCCGAGGAACTCGTCAAGACCGCCGCTCGCAAGGCTGCATATGATAAGGCCACTGCCAAAACCAAGAAGTAATCAGTAATCCTACTTCATAAAATTTAACCCCAGCCGACCTCATTATTATGTCAGCCCAAGTTCTTACAATCGATTCTGCGAAAGCAGCCAACCTCACCGTCGTGGAAGACGGACGCGGCACTCAAGCCGTTCATGACGCCATCGTCGCCATGCGAGCCGCCCGCCGTCAAGGCAGCGCCTGCGCCAAGACCCGTGGCGAAGTAGCCGGAAGTAACAAAAAGCCCTGGCGCCAAAAAGGCACCGGCCGTGCCCGTGCTGGTGAGCGTCGCTCCCCAGTCTGGGTCGGAGGCGGTGTTGTCTTCGGACCACGCCCTAGGGATTACACCAAAGACATCAACAAGAAGACCAAGAAACTGGCCTTCCGCAAAGCCCTCAGCGAGCGCATCAAAGCGTCCGACGTGGCCATGCTCCCCACCTTTGCCATTGCCGATGGCAAGACCAAGTCCTTCATCAAGGCCATCAGCGCCCTGACGGATGCCACCAAGGTGCTCATCATCTCCTCCGCCTTCGATCAGAAGACCTTCCAAGCTGGCCGCAACCACGCCAAGGTCCTGCTCATGACGGCTGCCGAAGTGAATACGGAAAATCTCCTCTACTACGACAAGATTTTCATCACCAGCGATGCCCTCGAAACTCTCGTGCAGCGCACCGCCGCCTAAGCCCTTAACCTTCAGTTTAACATAGAATCATCCATATGAAGGACATCTTTAGAACTATCAAAACCATCCGCTTGAGCGAAAAGGCGGCCCTCCTCGGTGAGAAGAACAACGAATTCGTGTTCGAAGTCGATACCAAGGCCAACAAGCTCGAAATCAAGCAAGCCATCACCCAAATCTTTGGGAAGAAAGTCATCGCAGTCCGCACGATGCAATATGACGGCAAAGCCCGCCGCAAGCGTCGTGCAGATGCTGGCACCACACCGAAATGGAAAAAAGCCGTCGTCCGTCTGGCCGCTGGTGAAACCATGGACCTCGCCTAAACCCAACGCTTCAAACTTTAACCGTAGCACATTACCATGGCGCTTAAAACCTTCCGACCCATCACCCCAGTTCAACGTTACAAGACGTTGCCAGGATTCGATGAAATCACCAAATCCAAGCCCGAAAAGTCCCTCCTCGAAGTGCGCAAGCGCTCCGGTGGCCGGAACAATCAGGGTATCATCACCATGCGCCACATCGGCGGTGGCCATAAGAAGAAATATCGTATCATCGACTTCAAGCGCGCCAAGCAAGATTGTGCCGCCACCGTCGTCGGGATTGAATATGATCCAAACCGCTCCGCCCGGATCGCCCTCCTCAAGTATGAAGACGGCACCCTGGCCTACATCCTCGCCCCCAACGGACTCCAAGTCGGAGCCAAGTTGGTCTCCGGTGAGAAGGTAGCTCCAGATCTCGGCAACGCCCTCCCCCTCCGCAGCATCCCTCTGGGTGCCAGCGTCCACAACGTGGAACTGGTCAAAGGCCGCGGCGGCAAAGTGGCTCGTGCCGCTGGCCAGTCCGTCACCCTCAGCAACCGCGAAGGCGACTACGCTCTGGTGAAATTGTCCTCCGGTGAAATCCGTAAGATTCATGCTGATTGCTACGCCACCATCGGTGTCGTGGGTAACTCGGAGCACATGAACGTCGTTTCCGGCAAAGCCGGTCGCACTCGCTGGCAAGGTGTCCGCCCAACCGTCCGTGGTATGTGTATGAACCCTATCGATCACCCGAATGGTGGTGGTGAAGGTCGTTCCAAATCCGGTGGTGGTCGCAAGCACCTCAAAGGACCTTGGGGCCAACTCAAAGGTCAAAAGACCCGCAAGTGGAGCCACACGGACCAACTCATCGTGCAACGCCGCAATGCCAAGAAGGGCAAATAATCCTGTCCTTTCCTCACCACTTAATTACCAATTTCTTAATTAACTAACATTATGGGCAGATCCCTAAAAAAAGGTCCCTTCGTTGAGCAAAAGCTCCTCATCAAAGTGGACAAGATGAACGAACAACCAATCAAGCGCCCGATCAAGACCTGGTCCCGCCGCAGCATGGTCATCCCCGACTTCGTCGGCCACACCTTCAACGTCCACAACGGTAAAGACTTTATCGGCGTGTATGTCACCGAAAACATGGTCGGCCACAAGTTGGGTGAATTCGCCCCCACGCGGATTTTCAAAGGCCACGGTGCCCACACCGCCAAGGTCAGCAAGTAATCTTCTGATTACACCTCTTCCAGAAACGGCCACCTCCCAAGGGTGGCCGTTTTCTATTTCGGAGGGTGGACATTTTGTCCACCAGTCTCACCCGATCTAGCCCGTTCGCCTAGTGGAAAACGGCGGAATGTGGAGCCGCCCGCTGGGCTGCTCATGCTGGATCAGCCCAGCGGGCTGATCCACGATCCACATTCTTTGACCGTATGGCCACTCTCCTATGGGTTATGGAATCTCGGTAATGCGCCCGTAGAGCGAGCCAGTGGCAGACTTGCCCTCGAAGATGTGGAACTCGGACACGTTGCCAAAACCGTTGGCGGTGGTTTCCCCGAAACGAACATCCAGTTTGAATTTGCGTCCGCCGACCGTCGTGGAGAATGGCACGCCCAGCGTTGGTAGATATACATAGTCTGCATTTTCTGCTTCAGTTCCAATGTTCCTAGTGTTGATCAGCTTGAAGAAATAATCAGCATTCGTAGTCGTGGCCGTGGGTTGGGCGATATTGAAGGCAAACTTCAGATTAATGCCGCCGGCTCCTGATCCGCTGATAATGGTTCCATTGTAGTAGGTCAATTTACCCAGGAAAAACCATTCCCCGGGGGCCGCTTTGAAACTGGGAGTGCCCACGAAGTCCATGGTAGATTGGGTCAGTCCAGATGCCCCTTGGATCTTTCCCCAAGCGAAGAAGGATCCTTCCTTGGGCGCGGGCAGATTCGTCACCAGGGTCTGGATCGTGCCACCCGTCGTGGTGTCTGGAATGGGATTGTGGAACAGCCCGGACGTGCCCCCGACGAAGTAGATGGTTTCATAGACTTCCTGCACTTCAGGACTATTCGCAAACTGAGCTTGGAGGAGGCTGCGAGCATAGACGACCAGCGTGGTTTGGTAATTGTCCTTCGATAACGCTGGGGGACTGGTGGCGTTGTATTTTTGGAAACTGCCAGTGGCTCCGAATCGATACCAGATTTCTGAAGTGTTCGCTGGATTCGGGTCCGCAATGGTGACCATCGTTGGGAAACTGTTGTAAGGATAATAACCGCCCGGCGGGGTCACCACTGGCGACTTCAGTTGGGACTTCGCCAACTGGTAGCGGCTGGTTCGCACTGCACTGCTCAACCACTTCAGGGGATCCACCGGCACCGCTCGTGATTCCAAGGTCACGTCCAATTGAGTATAGCCCAAGAGCACGGGAGTAGTGTAGTCCGCCCAAGTTCCCCCTTTTTCGCGATACTGCAGTTTCGAACTGCCAGCAGGATTCGGATTCGTGATGGCCACGCTGAGCGGATAGTCGGTGGCTGGATAAAGGCCTGCGGCCTTGGTGAAGACCGGGGATTGCAGTAATTTTTGGGTCAGATCATACATGGCGGATGCTTCTGTGCTGGCCAGCCAGCGTTGCGAATCGACGGGCAGGGCGCGGGCGACAACAATTAAGGAGGACTGGGGCGTCAAGGCCACTGGGCCAGTGTAGTTCGTCCAAGCACCGCCACCGATGCGGTATTGAAGAATGGCTGTGCCTGCCTGGTTCGAATCGGCAATGGTGAGGCTGGTGGGGAAGTCTCCGTAGTTGAACGATCCGCTGGCTGGGTTGATCACAGGGGCCGTGAGCTGACCAGGACGGAAAGTGAACATCTCCGTTGCCTGAACGCTGGGTTTCCAACTGACAGTCAACGGTGTGGTGTAGGCGTCGATTTTAATAGTGGACTGTAGAGGCAGGCTTAGTCCGGTCTCATATTGCGTCCAAGCCCCTCCGTTTAACCGATAAAGAATCCCTGAAGAGCCAGTGGGATTGGTATTGGCCAAGGTGATGACCTGAGGGAAGTCATTGGGGCCCAGTGCAAAACCTGCTTTGCTGAATTCCGGCGGATTCAGCGGCACTGCTTGCGCTGTGGGCGTGGGGGCAGTCGGGATCGCGGTGGGCACGTTCGTTCCGGTCGGACGACTGGGAGGTGCTTTCTCCGGTGCGGCCCGATTGTTGAAATCCCAGACCCACTTCTCCTGTTTCGCAAGAGCCAAGCTCACCTGCCGATCCTCCGTCGCCAGGGGGGCTTCGCCCAAAGTCTCGTTTGTCTTTGTCACCATGCCAGCATGACCCACTTGGACCTTAAACGCATGACTGCCAGCATCATAAATCAAACTTACCGGGTCCTTCTCGCTCGCGGTCACTAAGTCCAGTCGGAGATCGATGAATGGCCCCCGCAGCCCGGCAATTGTCTGGCTCTGGGCATCGGTGGGCTTGGTTTTCAACTTCGCCAAGACCGCTGCTGGTGACGTGACGCCCTCAAGGGAGCCTCCATTGCTTATGTAGGTCTGCACCGCCTTGTTGAGAAGATTCGCGTCGCCCTCTATCGCAATCTGCCGCACGCCAGCATCGGTGCGTCCGAAAGTGGCTATGGCAATTCCCGCGAGCACGGCAATCATCAGCACGGCCAGCATTACCTCGACGAGGCTGAAGCCAGATTCACGCTGCTTCTGGGCCCGCCGACTCCTGGGAGGGGGCTGGGCTGGAGGGGGGGACGAAACCTGCCCGCAAGGAGATGGACAGACGAATTGTGGGATGGATTGGGTTTTCATGGTTGAGGTATTCCATAATTACTGCAATAAAACCGTAATTGCAATAATTAATATTGAGAATAATCGCAATAAATCACGATAATTATGGGATTCTCCGTCAACAGTGCCTTACCTCCGCAAACCAGCAGAGCAGACCCAGAGCCGCTCTGCTGGCGTAAACCACCTATACCAACGCCTGCTCGATATCGGCTTGGATATCCGCGATGTGTTCGATGCCCAAGGACATGCGCAGCATACTAGGCTGCACGCCAGCAGATTGCTGTTCCGCAGGGGAAAGCTGGGAGTGGGTGGTGGAAGCTGGATGAATGATCAGCGTCTTGGCGTCACCCACGTTCGCCAGATGGGAAATGAGCTTCAGGCTGTTGACGAATTTCTCCGCTCTGGCCCGATCTCCCTTGAGTTCGAAGGAGAGCACGCCGCCGAAGCCCCGGGTGAGGTATTTCTTGGCCATGGCATGAGATGGATGATTGGCCAGACCAGGATAATTCACCGATGCCACTTCAGGATGCGCGGAGAGCCATTGGGCCAGCGCCAAGGCGTTCTCGCAAGTGCGCTCAACGCGCAGGGAGAGGGTTTCCAGACCCTGAAGGAGTAGGAAAGAGTTGAAGGGACTCTGGGATGGGCCCCAGTCACGCAGTCCTTCCACGCGGCACCGAATGATAAATTGAATGTTTCCAAAGGGGCCGCCAATGCCGAAGACGCTGTTCAACACCATTCCATGATAGCTGGGGGAGGGTTCCGTGAATTGCGGATAGTTGCCGTTTCCCCAATTAAAGGTGCCCGCGTCAACAATGACCCCGCCCATGCTAGTGCCATGGCCGCCGATCCATTTTGTGGCTGATTCCACGAGCACATGCGCGCCCCACTTCAGCGGCTGACAGATCGCTCCGCCCGCTCCGAAGGTGTTATCGACGATCAGGGGCAAATCATGCTTCTTTGCCAGCGCCACAAACGCCTCGAAATCCGGCACAGAGAGCCCTGGATTGCCAATTGTCTCCAGATAAATCGCCTTCGTCTTCGCATCAATCAGGGGTTCAAAGCTTTCCACCTTCACCCCGTCCGCGAAACGCGCCTCGACGCCGATGTTTTTGAACGAATTCTTGAATTGATTATACGATCCACCATAGAGGTGCGAGGTGGTGACGAAATTATCTCCCACCGTCGTGATGTTATTGATGGCCAGGAACTGAGCCGAGTGCCCGGAGGAAGTCGCCAAGGCCGCCACCCCGCCTTCCAGCGCCGCCACGCGCTTCTCGAAGACATCATTTGTGGGATTCATCAGCCGTGTGTAAACATTCCCAAATTCCTCCAAGGCAAACAGTCGCGCGCCATGCGCGGAATCCTTGAATTGGTAAGCGGTCGTCTGGTAAATGGGCACCGCCCGGGATTGGGTCGTAGGGTCGATGTCCTGGCCAGCGTGGAGTTGCAGTGTTTCGAAATTCATGTAAGGCAATTGGTGAGAATTAAATGGATGAAGGTGGGACTCCAGCATTAGAACCAAACCAAGTCAGCGACAATCAAAAAATCGCCATCACACCAGACACCTAATTGCGCTGCGGTTTGATCGCGATGGGGTGCAACCCTACTCCTCTGCTGTTCGTGGGGCGGTTAGGAGTTTGAGACCCTCCGCCGTAAACTCTTCATCAGCATAAACGACGCCATGTTTCAGTTTTGAGCCCGTCAGCTCAGTGAGAGCCTCTGAGCGCACTCCACTGACAGCCAGATTAGCTGGCAAATAACGTTGCAGGTCATCTTTGACAACCCGGGTGGTATCAATGCGGCGCGCCAGTTTTCCGGATGGCAGGTATTTCTCCACTCGCAGGGGCACAAGGCGGCGGAGGTCCACCCAGGTGCGGACGCTGGCATAGTTGGAGCTTTGTCCTTTGCCGGGCTTGGATTCCAGGATTTGGCAATTAACGCGGTCAATTACTTCGTTGCCAGCAAGACGTTGTCCCTCCCAAGTGAAGAAATCCTCAAGGGCATCGGCATAGGTGAGATCGCCACCCAACCATGGCAACGTCATTTGCGCAGCGGTTAGTGGGCTGAGCGCGCCCGCTGAGCCCAGCAGGGTGCCGACCGCTGGTTGATTGCCCACTTTGCGCAGCAAGATCGCCTCTCCGAAGCGTTCTTTGGGCCAGAGCACCTGATACACGATCTCCGTAGCCGCAGCCGTGCGTCGTTGCTTGATTTGCAGTTGTAGCACGGTTTTGGCATTGCCTGCCATCGGTTGGATTTCCATGCGAAGTTTTACAAAGGAATTCCCATCTTGCTGGCGGGCGCTGAGTGCCCCAGCCAGTTCAGTCGCAGTGACTGGGGCGGGATCGACCGCATGGCTGAGGCATGCGAGTAAAGCGCTGAACAGGAAGATAAAGTGTCGTTTCATAAATTTTGTTGCGTTAAATATAGCTACCCCTGCATCGCCAGGCTGGGCGTCAGCCGGGAACTTCGCCATGCAGGGTAGAGCCCGCTGATGACCCCGACAATGACAGCCATGGCGACAGCGGTGAGCATGAGGGTGATGCTAAGGTCAGGCTCTAACAGTCCATGGATGGCCGGAAGCTTTTCCAAGGCCTTGACGCCCAAGATGCCAATGAGGACTCCACCGATGCCACCCATAAATCCTAGCAGGGCAGACTCCATCAATATCATGCGCATGATGCGCGCGCGCCTCCAGCCAATGGCTAGGAGAATACAGATTTCCTGCTTTCTCTCAAAGACCGTCATCAGCATCGTGTTCATGACCCCCAGCACGCCCACGATGACCGCGAGCAGGGAAGTGCCCCAGCTCATGGCACTGATGAAGCGATAGGCTTGACTGTTTCCCAAGTGCGCCCCTGCAGCCATGGCGCGTGCTTCCGGGACTTTAGCGTTGATTTCCGCGCAGAGTTTCTGAATGCCCGCTTCGTTCATGCCGGGCGTTACGCGCAGGTCGATGATATTGATCTTACCCTCATTGCCAGACAGTGCTTGAAATAGAGCTAACGAAAGAATGACGGAACCATTTTCCACTAACGCACCTCCATCCACGATGCCGACAACGGTAAGTTCTTTGGTTTCAATTTGGACGGTATCACCGACTTTTTTCCGCAGACCCTCGGCCGCGTTCTGACCCAGCACCACTGCGGGTTCATTGGCATCCGTAGGTAAACGGCCGGTCACTAACTTCAGGTTCTGCCAGGAAAATCCGCCCCACTGCCGGGCGGAGACCACCATCATGGCAGAGTCCTCGATACTAGTTAGGTCCACGAAAATAGGGCAGGTTGCGGCCACGTTCGGAATGGCCGCAATGGCCTCCAAAACGTTACTGCTGAAAGGTTTGGGGGCCAACGCACTGCCCATGTTGCTCACCACAATGTCTGTCCCTCTAGCTTTCATGCCAGTGGCCCAGCTTTGTTCGAATCCGCGAGATATCCCCACCAGCGCTACCACCGCAGCGATACCAATGGAGATGCCAATGAGCGTGAGGCCCGTGCGCACTGGGCGACGCAGGAGTCCACGCACGACGATGGTGAAAAAGTTCATGAAGATTGTCGGCTGGGGTCTTCCTGCGGAAGGATGCGCCCGTCTTTCATCTGAATGATGCGGGAGGCGCGCTGCGCAATAGTTAGATCATGAGTGACCATGATGAGGGTCATGTGGTGCTCAATGTGGAGTTGGCAGATCAGGTCGAGAATCAGATGCGCATTGTCACTATCCAGATTTCCCGTGGGCTCGTCCGCTAGCAGCACGGAGGGTTGATTCGCCAGGCTTCGTGCAATCGCCACACGCTGCCTTTCCCCGCCAGATAGCTTCGCAGGGAAATGACGGAAACGATCCGCGAGACCGACCAAGGTGAGGAGTTGCATGGCTCTCTCTTTGCGCTCTGCGGCCGTGCGAGACGTTTCAAACATCGGCAACTGGACGTTTTCCAGCGCAGTGAAAGTTGGTAGCAAATGAAACGCTTGAAAAATGATCCCGATTTCCCGGGCACGATATTTGGCAGGGTCGGGGAGATCAGGGATGGAATTGCCACGATACTCTAAGCTACCAGAACTCGGGAAATCTAACGACCCAAGCATTTGCAGTAACGTCGTTTTGCCACAGCCACTCGGGCCAGTGATGGCTACGAACTCACCTTGCTCAATAGTAAACTCCACGCCGCGCAGAGCCTGCACGCGGCCATCGTCGAACTCCTTTTTGAGGTTCGTGGCCGCAAACTCGCATGGCCTGCGAGCGATTGGTGGCTGTGAGACTGGAACGCTAGCTTTCATCGTGAGGAATCTTCTTTGAGCCATTGCGCTCCGACCCGTGGGTTGGTGAGGTTCCGCAGGAGGTGCGCTAGCGCACTGCGATAACTCGGGAACGGATGAATTTCCTCCGGTGACTGTGGATGGAGTTCTGCGACCAGACGTGGCAATTCCGCATGGGGCAGGCCGACATTTAAATGATGCAGGCCGTGATAGGGTTCGTGGAGGAGAGTGAATGAAACCAGCCTCCCAGGCCATCCCTGGGCCACGATACTGCGAGTAGAACTATTGACAGTCTGACCAGTCATGCCCACATGCTCGATGTATTTGCGCCAGCTTTGCAAATTTCCCGCCACAAAAATGGGCACGAGATACATCCATAGGAAATACCGCCAAACCTGCCAGTAACTGACCGCCCAGAAGACCGAAACCCATACAACCAGCATGAATGCCAGTTCTGTCCAAATGCGTTTGCGGACCTTTTTATTGCGAATGGGAGAGCCTTTGCGGAGAAAGGTGCGGAGGAACAAAAATGGGGTAAACAGCAGTCCCAGATTGAGTTCAACGATCGCTGCCAGGACGCGTGCCCAACGTGGCATGGTGGTGACGACAAATGGCCAGAGTTCTTCGTCCCGTTCTGTGGCCAGATGGGCGTGATGGGACTGGTGCGCGGCCCGGTAGAGGCTGAAGCTCATGAAACTGGAGACACCAATCGCCACGCCATCGAATTCGTTGAAGCGGCGGTTGCGCCTCAGAAGCCCGTGGGAGGCTTCATGGAAGCCAACCGCTGCTCCGTGCATGAGATGACTGGCAACGAGCACCAGCGGCAGCGCAAACCAAATGGAAACACCGCTGCGTAGGATTACTAGCAACCCAATTTCCGTAAACACAAATAAGAAAATGACAATCTGGAAGGCAGATTTACTGACCCAGTGCGGCTCATATAATGGTTCATTGGCAGGGGCAGGATTCATGGAGGGGAGGTGGTTAGCGCAGAGGTTACCAGTTCTGGAGCATGACAAATACGCGCCAGCACAGCCAAATACAGCGCGCTGACCACTCGGATCTCCTTCAGTGGAAACGCATCCAGCCGATAGAGCCATGCAATTTCTAGTCCTTCATCCTGTTCATTAATTTCGCAGGCTAGGGTAAATCGAGCCGTCCCAGTGCTTCTCATGCGCAACTGCAGGGAAAGACCAGCCACGGCCACGTCTGGCACGGGATGATTTTGCAGTGCGAAACGGATTTCGAAAATTGGATTCGTGTTAGGCGTGGTGGGGGTGCCCATCGCTTGGACGAGTTCGGCAAATGGGACTGCGTTCGCAAAGGACTCAACAGTAGCTTCATGCACGCTCCGCAGCATGTCATCGAAGCATCGGGTCGGATCCACCTGACCGCGCAAAGGAACGATGCTGGAACAGTAGCCCGCCGTCTGCCGAACCGCTTGGCTATTGCGATTGGCCACAGGGGTTCCCACCGTGATATCCGGCTGACCGGTCCATTTCGAAATAGTGATTTGGAAAGCGGTCAGCAAGGTAGTGAACAACGTTGTTTCATGTCGGCGCGCCACCTCTCGGAGCAAGCGACCCTGCTCGGCAGGAACGTTACTCACGTGGCGGGAGATAGGACCGCTGCGGACGCCATCCCAGATGCGAGGCGCACCTGACAGGGTTTGCTTCCAATACGCCAGTCGAGGAGCCAACCGAGCAGGGTGCCAAAAAGCGCGTTCCGCAGTGCCCCACTCTGAATACGTTTGTGGCACTGGTGGCAGGGCCGCGCTCGTCCCGCGTAATGCCAGCACGTAGGCTGAGAAGAGATCTTGCACGAACACCCCCAGGGTCCATCCATCGGCAATGGCATGATGAATTGCCAAAACTAGCATATGATCATCCTTGCTGCGACTGAGCACTTTCGACCGATAGAGCGGGCCCTGAACGAGATCGAATGGAGCCGCAAATACCTCCCTCGCAAGGTCTTCCGTTGCTTCAGCCGTGCAGTCCTGGGGCGCAAGTTCCGCGAATTCCAGAGCCGGTTGGCTGGTCCGCCGGATGAGCTGCATGGGATGTTCTTTTCCTGGAAGGATCGACAAGCGAAACACCTCCTGTCGATCCACTACCTTCTGCAAGGCGGCTTCGCTGCCTCGTGGCGTCAACGCTCCGCGCACTTGAATGATGGCGCAGATGTTGTTTGAAACATCATCAGGGGCCACTGGGGCGGCCTCCCAGAGTTCGCGCTGCGGATACGTCAATGGCTGTAAGCGGGCCTCTCCGGTCCGTAACCACTGCTTCAAACGTTCTCGGTTGTCTTGGGGCATGTCCTGATTTCAGCCGAGGTTGGAGATGGCTAGTTCTTTCTCCACGGGTGCGGGAGCCTCACCCAAAAGGCGGTCGATGGCGTCATCAGAAAGCACGTCAAGGTCCAGATCTTCTGGGCGCACGCTGCGTTCTACGACGTCAGCAGGCTTTGATTTAGCCGTGGTGACGGCTCCACCCATGTGTTCCACAATCAAGGTGACAATCTGCTCAATGGTGCGCGCCTTCATCAAACTCGCAGGGGGTAAGGCGATGCCGATGGCGCTTTCGATACTGTTTTCAATTTCCACGGCCATTAAAGAATCCAGTCCTAGGTCTGTGAGCGGTTGGTCCACCCGCAGGCCCTCTGGCTTCACCCGCAAGACGGACCCCACGACGTCCCGCACCGCCAGGCTGATGATGTCGGCACGTTCGTTAGGGGCGCATGTTTCTATCTTCAATCGCCAGTCACTCTTGGTGCCACTGGATTCTGGGGCGTCGATGCCTGCGGCAAAAATATGCTCTAACAGGGGGCTTTCTTGACTCCCGCGGAAGGACTGACGCCACTTGCTCCAATCTACACGCAGGGCCAGCGCTTGGGTGGCACCTGCATTGAGAAATGATTCCATCAAGCCGACGACCTCAATAGGTGTGAGCGGCGTAGTGCCTTGCCGGGCCAAGTATTCAGCGACTCGTTCATTGCGCGCTACATAACCTTCCCCACCCAGCGCCCCCCAATTAATGACGAGCGCAGGTAATCCGCTGGCCTGGCGATGATGTGCCAGTGCATCCAGAAAAGCATTGGCGGCGGCATAGTTAGCTTGCCCGGAGTTTCCGAAGATGCTGGACACGGAGGAGAACATCACGAAACAATCGAGATCCATCCCCTGCGTGGCTTCATGCAGCAACCAAGCACCATGCGCTTTCGGTGCGAAGACAGCTCGCATGCGATCTCGTGTTAGCGATGCCATGGGGGCATCATCGATCACCATGGCCAGATGGAAAATTCCTTTCAACGCAATCCCAGCAGAGCCAATTTCAGTGAAGATTTTCTGGACCTCGGCATGGGAACCAATGTCGGCGGAAATCACGCGCACCTCCACCTCACGAGCACGCAGCGAATTTAAGAACTCTTGAGCTTGAGGCGTAGTGGCTCCCTGGCGGCTCGTTAAAACGAGGTGTTTTGCTCCGCAGGTTACGAGCCACTCTGCGACAACTTTTCCAAAGCCACCGAAGCCCCCCGTGATTAAATAAGTTCCATCCGACTTGACGGTAAATGCTGGCGCGAGTGGTTCGCCCCTGGTGGCAACAAAGGGTGCGGGAAACGCGACCACCACTTTGCCAGTATGTTTTCCTTGGGCCATCAAGCGGAAGGCGGTGTCAAGCCGGCACGCGGGAAAGGAACGAAACGGAAGGGGTTGCAGTGCGTTTGCACTGACTAAGTCAGCAATGGTTTCTAACAACCGTTGGGTGCGCTTTTCATCGCCCCCGAAGATGGCATCCATCGCCACCACGTGGAAGCTGGCATTCTTGCGGAGGGGCCAGAGCGGGATGCGTGAGTTTTGATAAATGTCCCGTTTGCCGATTTCGATAAACCGTCCGAATTGCGCAAGACAACTTAGGCCCATGGGGATCGCTTCCGCCGCTAGCGCATTGAGGACGACATCGACGCCCTGTCCGTCCGTAATTTCTAAGACGGCTTCTGCAAAGTCTGCCCGCCGCGAGTCGATCACATGCTGCACTCCCATGGTCTCTAACAGGGAGCGTTTGGCAGGACTGCCAGCGCTGGCAATGACGGTAGCTCCCAGGTGATGGGCAATCTGAATAGCCGCCATGCCCACGCCACCCGCGCCCGCATGGACTAGCACGCGCTCACCCGGTTGGAGGTTGGTCACTGTTTTCAATGCATGCCAAGAGGTCATAAACACCACTGGCAACGTAGCGGCTTCTTCAAATGAGAGACCACGGGGAATCAGACGCACATCGCCTGCACGGGCCATGGAGTGAGTGGCCAGCCCGAATACGGCTAGACCAAATACCTCGTCACCAACGGCAACATGGGTGACCTCACTACCCACTGCTTTGACAATGCCTGCCACTTCATCCCCATAGATCCGCGCATCTGCGGTCTCCGCAGGATACAGGGCTAGGGCCTTCAGCACATCTCGGAAATTCATGCCCGCCGCTTTGACCTCAATGACCACTTCTCCGGCACCACAGGGCGGCAGGGCGAACGGCATTAGCCGCAGGGAATCAAGGATGCCGCGTTCACGAGACTCTAGCCGTAAAGGGACGTTACGATCCATTTCCTGTTCACGGGAAGCGAGTCCACGCTGGATGCGCCGCACGTAGCGCGCTTCGCCACGGAGCACGATCTCCCGCTCGGCATCCTGGTGCAGAAGTTCCTGCCAGAGAGCACGAACGTCAGGGGATGCCGGCGCGTTGGCTAAGTCAATGCTGCGACATGTAATGTTAGGATGCTCATTGGCAATGACGCGCATCAAACCGATCACAGCCGCTTGGGCGACCGTGGCATCATGCCGGTGGCCTACCGCCTGCGCGCCTCGCGTTACCACGTCAATGCGCTGCTTCTTAGCCAAGTCCAGGGCTTGGGCAAGATGAAATAGACCATCGGTGCCAAGTAACTCCGCAGCTGGATTTTGCTCATCCAAGCCCCATAGATAAACGATGCGGTCTGGAGATTGCTCTGCGCAGGCCGTGATGAGATGCTGCCAATCTTCGGGCACTTCGGCACGGAGCGTGAAATGATCTTCACTTGTTTCAGCAAAGTCATTACCCCTGTGGGCGATACGACACCGACATCCGTTCAAGGCGAGTTGTGCTGCGAGGGCGTCACCCAATCCAGATGAGTCAGCGATGATCAACCACGAAGTTTCCATGGGAGTTACCATCTCCTGCTCTGCCGTAACCACCGGCTCAGTCCAGGCTTTGCGCGCCATCAGACCGATCAAACTTTCGCCACCTCGCGAACGAATCAATCCCGCCAGCGAGGCGGTTTCAGAGAAGCCAGATTGCAATAGCACTTCTTCCCATTGCTCACGTCGCAGGAGGGGATGGTGTGGGCGTAAGACATAGTCGGTAAACCTCCACCAGCCACTGGTTAAACCGAAGACGGCATTCAACCATAAATGGGGCGTGGCTACATCCACAAAAAAGAGACTGCCGCCCGCTGTTAGGAGATCGCGAATATTGCCGAGCGCATCTTTGACATCGCGCACGGCGTGGATCACGTTAGTGCCGAGAATGAGGTCGAACGAACCCAACGCGAAATCTTGTTCGCTGCCAGATTTTTCCAAATCGAAGGTTTTGAACTCGACTTCCGGGAACGCCGCCAGCTTTTGTCTGGCGGCAGGAAAGAAGGCTGCGGAGACATCACTGAAAATATAAGAGTGCACACCCCGTTGCAGCAACGGCAACACTTGCGAGGCCAGACCACCCGTGCCAGCCCCAATTTCTAAGATGCGCAGGTCACGCCCTTCAGGCAGGTCGCGTGCGGCTGCGGCAACCGCCGTTGCTATAGCGGCTAGCCACGGACTGGTGACGAGGCCATCACCATAGAACTGATCTAGCAACTCGGCTCCTCCGCCCGTAAATAAGACCTGCACCGCTTCCTTCTCTCCCCGCATGATCGGTCCCAGTGCTGCACAGGTGGCGCTACAGAGCAATGCTTCGGGAAGGTGGCCGGGATATTTTCCGAGGCTTTCCTTAAGTAGGACGGTAGCCGAATCAGCGGCGGTTAGAAAGGCAGGGTTCGTAGCGTAACCGTCCGTTGTTTTCGTGAGTAGATGCTCATGCATCAAATTATCCATGAGTTGCACAAAGGAGGGCTGCATGGCTGGGGCTACGTTTAAATCAGCAGCCGTGAAGCTGCCTGCAGCCCCCATGGCCCGTAAGGCGTTGGCTACCTGGGCGGCCGTGAGTTCATCCCCGGCGGCACTTGCAGCATCCAGACTGTCACGGCCCCGCATGTCTAGCACTTCGTCCAACGCTCTTTGGGCCACTTGCCGGAGGTCTGCCAGAGGGACGGGGGCGCGCTCTGGACGCGGTGTGGTTCGTTCCGTTGTATCCCATGCTACATGGTAAATGAGATCCCGTCCTTTCCCCATCTGACCGCTGCGGCGGGAGCCTTCCACACTGATCGCGCGGAAGCCATCAATGCGAACGCAAGGGCGTCCCGAGTGGTCATATAATTCAATGTTTCCTTCCACCAATTCGTCGTTGGCTATTTTAACTCCAGCGCGGACAAGGCTTGCAGTTCCAGGTGTGCGGAGGAACAGGATTTTCGCAAATCGCACCGGAAGTCGCAAGCCCGCAGTGCGTCCTTCGACCGTAGCAGCGCCTGCAGAGAAGATCTGGAGTGCCCCATCGAAGAGCACTGGATGCAATGGATATTCCGCAGCACGATGAGAAATCGTTTCTCCCAGCGATACCCTGCCAGTGGATTTGCCCTGACTTGCAAAGAGTTCCCGGATTGGGCGAAACTCGTCACCATAACGTAGTCCCATGGCAGCCATGTGGTCGTAGAATTCAGTTACGTCCACGCTATCCAGTTTGGGTTGTTCCCAGGTGGAGCTTGCGAATGCAGATTCCGTGCGTTCCCCGCGCATTGAGCCCACGACATGCACGGACCAGGACGCTCCATTGTCGAATCGGCTCTGGATGGAGAACGTTCGCTCGTTGGCGTCATAGCTGAATTCCAATAGCAGCCCTGAGGGCGGGTCAGGCAGGATGAGGGGTTTGCGGATTTCGAAATCCTCGATCACAAATGCTTTGCCATCAAAGAGTTGGACGCCAGCCTCCAGCGCCATTTCCACGAATCCGGCCGCTGGGAAAATGATCATGTTTTCCACCCGGTGGTCTTTGAGGAATGCCATGTGGCGAGCATCCAAGCGGCAGATCCAGGTCGGCACTGCGCGGGATAAGCGGACGTCCAGCAGGCCCCGTCCACCGGAAGCTAAGCGGCCTTCTCGGGTGTCGCTAGACTCATTCCACCAACGGCTTTTCTCCCAAGCATAAGCCGGTAAATGGAAGTGACGTTTGGAGGGGGTCATTTTTGCAAAGTTTAACGCAACGCCGGCTAGGTGTAGCTCCATGGCTGATTCCAGCAACGATGTGTGTTCCCGCTCCCGCCGCACCGAGGCGATGATGGCGGCCTTGCTCCCACTCTCTGCGAGGCATTCTTGGAGAGAGCGCACCAAGGCAGGATGAGCCCCAATTTCCAACCAAACCTCCGCTCCGGACGCAGCGACGGCCTGGATGGCGGAGGCAAACTCCACCGGTTGACGAACACCACTGGACCAGTGCGTTGCGTCACAGACCGCCCCGGCAGTGCGCTGCCCGGTGACCGTGCTGAAGAAGGGCACGGTCTCCGCAGCGGGCGTAAGCTTGCCCAGCGCGAGCTTGAGCGCATCGGCAGCGGGTTGCATCATCGCATGATGAAAAGGATGACTAACTTTGAGGAAGCGAGCGAAGATGCCCTCCGTCTCCAGTTCTGTGGCAATGCTGGCCAACGAAGTGCGCGCCCCTGACAAGGTCAATGATTGCGGGCCATTGAACGCGGCTACGCTCACTGCGGGATCATGTTTCGCGATGATCGACCGTGCCATTTCCGGGCTGAGACTTACTGCGAGCATCGTGCCTCCATCGACCGTGCATTCATCCATGTAACGACCACGCAGGACTATAATCTGGGCGGCCTGATCCAGTGTTAGGATGCCCGCCACACAGGCTGCGGCAATTTCACCGACACTATGTCCGACGACCGCTGCTGGCTGAATGCCCCATGACTGCCAGAGTGCCGCCAAGCCCATTTGCATAGCGAAAATGGCTGGCTGGGAAATTTCCGTGCGTTGCATTTGTGACTCACTCTCTGGGCGGGCAAGTTCCTCCAACAAGGAGAACGAAGCCCACGGGCGCATCGCAACTGCGCAGGCTTCGATGGTGCGCTTGAAGACGGGTTCATGCTTCATGAGTTCGCTTCCCATGCCCCACCACTGCGGACCTTGACCGCTCATAACAAAGACCACGCGCGGAGCCTGTGCTGTGCGCGGAGTAAAGGCGGTGCGCAGCGCTGGACCGGCTTGCCCAGTGGAGAAGGCGCTGAGTTCTTGGCTGACTTCAATGAGAGTGCGTGCCGTCAGCGTCAACCGATACGTGTGATGATTACGCCGCGCGCCCAGCATGTAGGTTAAGTCGGGTAACAGGGGGGAGCTGCCATTAAGGTTTGAATGCTCATTCACCCAAGCGCTGAGCGCCCCGGCAGCAGCGCGCAATGATTCCTCTGAGCGTGCGGAGAGCATCAGTGGCCACCCACGATCCTGCTCGGACAGAGCACTGGGATGCGGACGGAGCGGTGGCTCCGCCAAGAGAACATGGGCATTGGCACCACCAAATCCAAAGGAATTCACACCTGCGATGCGCATCGCCTGGGTGCCAGGGAAAGTCTCGTTAGCAACTGGCACCCGTAATTTCAGGGACTCGAAGTCGATGTTGGGATTAGGAGTGTCGAAATGAAGACTAGCCGGAATGCGAGCATGCTTGACGATGAGCAGGGCCTTCACTAATCCAGCCACGCCCGACGCCGTTTCCAAATGTCCGAGGTTGGTTTTGACTGAACCAATCAGCAAGGGTGCGTCCGCTGGGCGGTCCTGGCAGAGGGCCATGGCCAGCGCATGCGCTTCGATCGGATCACCCACGGCAGTGCCCGTTCCGTGGGCTTCGACATACGCGACCTCATTACTGGAGATCCCAGCATTCACACAAGCATCGCGCACGAGACGAGCCTGGGCTTCCGGACTGGGCAGGGAAATGCCATTGGTATGCCCATCTTGGTTTACAGCGGAACCGATGATGACCGCATGAATCGGATCCCCATCCGCAAGGGCATCCGCGAGCCGCTTCAAGAGCACCATGCCAGCTCCCTCACCGCGCACAAAGCCATTGGCTGAGGCGTCAAATGCTTTGCACTTACCTTCTGGCGATAACATCCCAGCTTGGGAAAATCCAATGAATCCATCCGGAGTAATCATGATGGTAACTCCACCCGCCACCGCCGTTTTACAATGTCCGGCCAGGATGTGTTCGCAGGCGACATGCACGGCGGTAAGGGCGGAGGAACAGGCGGTGTCCATCGCAATGCTAGGGCCGATCAGATTTAAGCAATACGAAATGCGATTCGCTGCGATGCTGTGCGCGCTGCCAGTGGGGGTATGCGCGCTGATGCCCGCACGATCCGTCGGCGTGTGTTGCAAGCCTTGATAATCATTGTGCGAAATGCCGACGAAGACGCCCATGTTGGTGCCATTTGCAATGTCTAATACCAGGCCCGCATCTTCGATCGCCTCCCAGGTGGTCTCTAACAGCAGGCGTTGCTGCGGATCAATGTAGGGTGCCTCCCGTGGAGAGATGCCGAAGAATTGGGGGTCAAATTGATCAATACCGTCGATAAAGCCACCTCGCTTGGCCACGGATTTTCCGACCAGTCCTGGTTCTGCATCATAGAATCTTTCCACGTTCCAACGGTCCGCCGGAATATCCCCCACGCCCTCTCGACCTTCCTCCAGCAACTTCCAAAAGGCTTCCGCATCATTCACGCCTCCCGGGAAGCGGCAACCAATGCCGATGATCGCAATGCCCTCCCGTTCAGAGGTTGGTGATGCAGTGAGGGGCATGGACGGAGGGAGGCGGGACATAGATTTTGGAAATGGCTTCGGCCCCAGCCAAGGGAGCTATGGGCGTCCCCGGACCGCAGCACGTGATGGTTCGAGATTACACGTGGTCCGGGGTGCCACATATGGGGTGTAACCCCACCTGAGCGCGATACTGTTTGCTTATGCCCATGATTTCCGCGTAAGATCCGCCCCTATGTGTGGTATTGCAGGAATGATTGATTTAGCCGGAAGGAGGACCGTGCCTGAGGGCATGGTGCAACGCATGGCGCAGGCCTTATTTCACCGTGGTCCAGACGAATTCGGGCTCCTGAATTTACCAGGAGTCGCGCTGGCATCACGTCGGCTCAGCATTGTGGGGTTAGCTGATGGTCAGCAGCCCGTTTGCAATGAAGATCGCAGTGTCCATGCGGTCTTTAACGGAGAATTCTTTGATTATCCAGAGAAACGCGCTCAACTGGTTTCACGGGGGCATCGGTTGCTAACGCATTGTGATACCGAGATCATTCCGCACCTCTGGGAAGAAAGCCACGAGGGTATGTTTGAACGGATGCGGGGGCAATTCGCGATCGCGCTTTTCGATGTCCAGCGGCATCAACTTACCCTCGGCAGAGATCGCTTTGGCATCAGCCCGCTCTACTGGACGCGCCAGGGGGACTGGCTGCTGTTTGCCTCTGAAATCAAGGCTTTGCTAGCCTCAGGCATGGTTACGCCGAAAGCGGATCTCCGTGGCATTGACCACATTTTTACTTTCGCTGCCATGCCTGGGCCAGTGACATGCTTTGAGGGCGTGCAGTTGCTGGGGGCTGGGCACTATTTACAGATTTCACCACTTAGTGATGATGCGCAAACCCTCGTGCAGGAACGGCCCTTTTGGGAAATGGATTTCCCTAACCAAGGGGACGTGGACCCGGGGGACGATCCCCAGAAGCTGGTGCAGGAATTTGAAGATGTGTTACTCAAGGCCGTAGAAACGCGGCTGCGAGCGGATGTGCCCGTGGGAGCGTATCTGTCCGGCGGCCTTGATTCGAGCATGATTGTAGCGATGGCATGCAAGCTCAAGGGTCCGGCAATTAACACCTACACCATTCAGGTCGATGACCCAAAGCTTGATGAGTTAAGCGCGGCTAATCAGTCCGCCCGACACATCGGCACCCAGCCGCCATTGGTGCAGGAATTTCGCCACGAAGACGCCGTAGTCATGTATCCGGAATTGATCCGGGCCGCCGAGGCGCCAGTCATCGATACCTCCTGCGCGGCACTGCTTATGCTCGCTAAACGCGTGCATGCCTGTGGACAAAAGGTAGTGCTAACGGGTGAGGGGGCGGACGAGTGGCTGGCGGGATACCCTTGGTATAAGGCTGCGAAGTTGATCGGAGCGCTCGACGCAGTGCCGGGCATCCGACTCAGTGATGTGGCTCGGCACGCCTTTCTGCGGCTGAATAAGGTGCCACACTATCCCACTTCTTTGCGCCAAAGTTGGGAGCAAGCGGTGGGCGGACCGAATGCATGGATCGATTCCTATGGGGTGCTTGGCCTCTCCAAATTACGTTTCTATGCCGCACCGCTGCGGGGCGTGCAGGCTGCGGCTAATCCTTGGGCGGACTTAGGGTTGGATCTAGAGCGCGCCAAGCACTGGCACCCGTTGAACCGTGGACTCTGGGTGGGCGCACGAGTGACTTTGGCGGGCCACTTGCTGCAGGCCAAGGGGGATCGCGTGGCGATGCATTCGTCCGTTGAAGTGCGCTATCCCTTTCTCGATGAAGCCGTGTTTGATTTTACTGCCAAGCTGCATCCGCGTTGGAAATTACGCGGATTCCGCGATAAACATCTGCTGCGCTTGGTCGCTGAACGGTGGCTACCGAAGGAAATAGCGCGTCGCCATAAAGTTATTTTCAGAGCCCCACTCGACAGCTTTCACATGGAGCCAGAGCCAAAATATGTGACGGAGTTGTTGAGTGAAGAATCCTTGCGACGCACGGGATATTTCGATGCGGCGGCAGTCCAACACTGGCGGAAGGCCTTTCGCCAGTTGCGCGCAGGATCGCTGCCGAGGTTGTCGGTAGAAATGGGATTGGCAGCGGTGGTCGCCACCCAGTTATGGCACCATACGTTTATCGATGGCTCGCTGGCGGACCTACCGGGACGGTAAAAGTGATTTAGGGTTTCACCCCATAGTAAGTTATGAGCTACAGCTGTAGTTTGCGTGACATTGAAATTATTCAATGTAAACCTCAAATACAATTATGACTACCCTACTACACAGATCCTTCGGAGCGCTGCTCTGCACTGCTTCATTCACCTTCGCGCAACAGGTCGTGGAGGAAAAGCAAACCACCACAACGACGAATACCCTTGGGACGATCACTGAACTTAGCCCGGAACGAATCGAGGTGCGCACGGAAACTTCCCCGGACCCCATCCGCTATACCTTCAGTAAGACCACCACTTACGTAGATGAAAAAGGCCAAGCGGTCTCGGTCAAGACCATGAAATCTGGGCTCCCGGTTACGGTCTATTATACGCGGGACGGGGATCAAATGGTGGCTACGAAAGTGGTCATACGGACGGCAGGTGCTGCTCCCGGAACGACCACGACGACAAATTCCCTAGGCACAATTACGGAATTCGGACCAGACCGTTTCCTGATCAAGTCCGAAACCTCCCCGGATCCAGTGCGCTACAGCTATAGCAAGACCACCACGTATGTTGATGAAAATGGGAATCCTGTTTCAATCAAGACGGTGAAGTCCGGCCTGCCAGTCACCGTTTACTACACAAAGGTGGGAGACAGCATGGTCGCCACCAAAGTGGTCGTCAGAAAAATCGTCTCTACCCCTGACGTTGCCCCCGTCCCACCGATTGTCGAAACCAAGAAGACCACCACCACCACCGAAGAAAGGAAAGAATAACTATGAAAGCGATCCCATGCCTGCTCGGGCTCAGTGCCACCTTCATGTTCTC
The DNA here is from genome assembly GCA_031411295.1 of Verrucomicrobiales bacterium. GTDB lineage: Bacteria > Verrucomicrobiota > Verrucomicrobiia > Verrucomicrobiales > V1-33 > JAGNEJ01. The sequence goes on from JANOAV010000013.1 coordinate 34,745, forward strand.
CAGCTGCATCACACTCGATGATGACGAGAGGATCCGTGATAACCCACCTCACCGCACCACGACCGTGACGGAAGAAACCACCTACAGGCAACCACAGAGCAGTTCGATCCAAACCGAGACGATTCGGACGAACTAAGACCAATACCCCGATAGTGGGACGATCCTGCTTTAGGCTACCAGCAATGGGACCTAGAGCAGGACTTTTTTGGGCTATGCTCAGGATTACGCAGTTCAGGGAAGCGCTGGCGAAGAAGCGCAGTGGCCTGTCGATAAACTTCCCGCCAGACTCAAAGAGCTGCTGATACCCGCAGACAGAGCAGAACACGCCGTTGGTCGGGAAAAGGTGGCTATCCAAAAGCGCATGTGGTGGAAAGCCAAGCAGACCGGGTCGGAATGAGGCCTCCCTGAGAAAAAACCACGTCCGGGTAAACTCAAGCCTCGTAACCTTTGGGTGCAAGTGCCAAGCAACTGGGCGACAGCTACTTGAGGTTGAATGATACCAAAGGGCGAGCGTCGGCTTATTTCGGTAATTTAGCTAAGGCATCCTTGCCACCAACCTTCAGCTCTGGGTCATCCTTTTCGAGGTCAGGCATGGCCAAGCCCTTATTCAGGGCGGTTCTGGCCTCGGTGGTCTTCCCCATTTGCGCGTAGGTGCGTCCTAATTCAATGTAGTGGCGCAGGCGGTTAGGATTCAATGCGATGGCTTTGTCAAAGCAGACGATGGCTTCTTCGTTGGTGGAAGTGGGCAGACTGCCGTAGAGCAGTTCCGCCATCGTGCGCTTAAAGCCGACCAGGTCCGCGAGCGCCTGATGCCAACGGCCGAGGACGTGCCAGGCGACATCATTTTTAGGATCTAGTTTGATGGCTTTGTCTGCGGCAGCCTTAATCAAGGGAGAGGCGGCAGCGCGTTCCTTGCTGCCCTGAAAGGCCAGCATTTTACCATAAGTAATGGCTGGAGACAGCTGCGCCTCAGAATCTGCCGGGGCCAGGGCCGCAGCCCGTAATCCGTAAATCAAGGCCTGGCTACCGAGGCGAAGTTTTTCCTCTGGTGTGGTGGCATCCGTCATGAGATGTCGGTATTGGCGAGCGATGCGTAGCAGCAGCGGCACGTTATTTGGGTCAAGTTTTTCCGCAGGTAAATATTCCTGTAGAGCTGCGCTGGCAGCGAACTTCAAGTCCGCAAGATCGCCCTTCACCATGCGTGATTTCACCGAGTCGGCTCCTGCCAAGGGGGCCATTAGG
>JANOAV010000014.1:0-24124 GCA_031411295.1 Verrucomicrobiales bacterium
CCCGCCGAGGAGCTGTCCCCGCACCCTGCGCCAACCCGTCAAAGCCTGGCCCAAAACCAAAATCCCCAGCTCCCAACCGCTCGTCAAAACCATCACCATCACCAATCCTTAAAGGCATTGGCTTAAAAGCGGGACTCCAACGCTGGTTCCAGTTTGGCGTGAACCCATCACTTTGCATAATTTCCGCCGCTAGCCTGCGTGCAGTTGATGGCGCGCCCCTGGGAGCGGGAAAAATGCAGATATAGATTGCGCGGCGGCTAAAATTGCCCTTCATGACGTTTCCGTTTCAACTGTTTGGAACGGGGAGTTTGATAAATCGAGCATGTTACCCGTTACCCATTGGATCCTGCGTGATGTGGAACCTCAAGTGTTGCAACGCGTGAGGGAGGTGGCGGCATGCGCTGGCGAATCGGCCTTGGTGCTGCAATTGCTGGCGCAGCGAGGGATTCACGACGAAGTCAGACTGCAGAAATTTCTCAACCCCATGCTCAAGGAACTCAGCGATCCTTTCCTGCTTCCGAACATGCAGGCGGCGGTGGATCGCATCCTGGCGGCAGTGGATGCCAAGGAAGAAGTGGCGCTGTTCGGGGACTATGATGTGGACGGGGTCACCTCCCTCACCCTGCTGAAAACCGTGCTCCAAGCCTATGGCCTGGATCCCAAGGCCTTCCTGCCGCATCGCATGGAGGAAGGTTATGGGGTCTCCCGTGAGGGGTTGGAGCGCGTGCTTTCCCAATGCCAACCAAGCCTGCTCATTGCTGTGGATTGCGGCACCACCTCGGTGGAGCAGATCGCGTGGCTGAAGGCGGAGCATCAGGTGGATGTGATTGTCTTCGATCACCACGAGACCACGGGTGGCGTGCTGCCGGATTGTGTGGCGGTGGTCAATCCCAAGCTGGGCGACCACTTCCACTATCTGTGCAGTGCCGGAGTCATTTTTAAATTGGCCCATGCCCTGATGAAACAGCGGCGGGTGGAAAACTTCGATTTGAAGGATCATCTGGATATCGTAGCCCTCGGCACGGTGGCGGATATTGTGCCCCTGGTGGACGAGAACCGACTGCTCGTGCAGAAGGGCTTGGAGGTGCTGGAAAACACCAAGAAACTAGGCCTCAATGCGCTGAAGACTGTGGCTGCGCTCAGCGGCAAGCTCACCAGCATGGATCTGGGGTTCCGGTTAGGGCCGCGCTTGAATGCTTCCGGCCGCCTGGACACTGCGCAGGCTTCCCTGGACTTGCTCCTGGCCACCGAAGCGCTCCCAGCCCAGCAATTGGCCCAAGTGCTGGACGGACATAACCGCGCCCGGCAATTGTTGGAACACAGTATTCATTTGGATGCGGAGAAGGCAGCGGTGCAGGCCATCAAACTGACCGACCCGGCGGGACTGGTGGTAGCGGCAGAAGAATGGCATCCGGGCGTGGTCGGCATCGTGGCTTCCCGCCTGGTGAAGAAATATCATCGTCCCGTTTTCGTCATCGCGATCAATGAAGAAGGCATCGGGAAAGGCAGTGGCCGCAGTGTGGAGGGAATTTCCCTGGTTCAGGCGATCGACGTTTGCCGTGATTTGCTCATTAATGGTGGTGGCCACGACATGGCCGCCGGGGTGACCATCGAGAAGGTAAACCTCCCGGAATTTCGTGAGCGATTCGCCAATGCCATTGCGCAACAAGCCACCGAAGGCCAGTTGGAACCGAAGCTTTACGTCGATGCCGAAACTCGCCTCGCAGAGTTGGACTTGGATTTCCTTCACAGCTACGACCGCCTCCAGCCCTTCGGAAACGGCAATCCGCAGCCTCTTTTCCTGGCGAGTAATGTGATGCCAGGCTCGGAACCGCGGTTGCTGAAGGAGAAGCACATCAAATTTGATTTCTATCAGGATGGCACCACCCGCACGGGCATCTGGTTCAATGGCGTGCGGGAAAGCACTCCGCTAAATTTACCCAAGCCGCCTTGGGATGTCGCTTTTTATGTGGATCGCAACACCTTCCGCGGGCATACTAGCGTGCAATTACTGGTGCAGGGGCTGCGCACTTCCGCTCCCGTAAAGCGTGTCATTAGCAACCCCGTCGCTGCCCATGCCTGATCCTGCCCCATCCTCCCATGCCAGATGGTTTCGCCTCCGTCGCTTCCCGACCTGGCGACTTTGGCTGCCGACGGTTGCCGTCCTGCTGGGGTTGTTCCTGTGGCTGGGGCCCAAAGTTCACGGCTGGCTGGCCGTGACCGAGCGCGTAGCAGAAGCACGCTATGTCGTCGTGGAAGGCTGGGCTGCGGATTACGTGATCCTGGCGGCAGAACAAGAATTCGATGACCTGAACGCAAAATTGCTCCTGACAACCGGCCTTCCGCTGGATCGGGGTGCTACCCTGAGCGAGATCAAGGACTTCGCCACCCTCTCGGCTAACACTCTGGCTAAGTCAGGCATGAAGCCACGCTCAATCTACCCTGTCCCTGCTCCAGCGGTCGCGCGGGAGCGCACTGCCGCCATGGCCGCAGCTTTAAAAAAGGCCTTGGATGGACTTAATATCCCAGCCGCCGACCGCAGCATCCAATTGGTCACCAGTTCCACCCATGCCCGTCGTTCCCGCAAGGTGTATCAGCGGGAATTGGGACCAGATTGGCAGGTGGGGGTGGTGTCCATTGCGGACCCCAGCTACCCGGCAGAAACTTGGTATCGCTACAGCTCAGGAGCCAAGGGTGTCATCGACGAGTTGGTGGCCCTCTTCATCGTGGTCTGCGGAGGGGAATAGGTTGACCGCCGAGGGTGCAGGATAAAAAAAATTACTAGAGGATTGTGCAGCCAATCTCGGTCAATCTTGGGAGATCTGAATGGTTCTCAGTCCTGAAGGGACGGGACGACAAAGCCCAGAGTGGAGCGCAGCGTAACTCTGGGATTCCTCGAACCATAACCTAAAGCCCTGTAAGGGCGGGACACCGCAGCACTCAGCCACAGGTTGCTGGTGTGACTTCCACGTTACCTTGCTTCGCCCTTGCTAGTCTAATCAATCGATGGCCGAAAAAAACGGCAAAAGACGAAAAGATAATTTTCTGCATGACGCACCAACCAATTCTTTTCGGCCTTTTTTTGCTTTTTTCGGCAAAATAAAATATGGTCACACAGCAGACTTAGTCATCAAAACGTTCCTCGGTGAGCACCGGGCCTAACTGGAATTTGTCATCCCGTAGCGAGATACGCCGCAGTTGCACCAAGGAAACTGAAGGCAGATCAACCGCCAAGGGGCTGGCGAAACTAACGAACCCACCGGTGTTCACCAGCAAGCGCCCCTGGCGTCGCCACCACGAGGCCCGATGGGTGTGGCCAAACAGCATCACCTGGCAGCCGGGACGGAACTCCGCAGCAAAGCGACTCGCGATCCAGGGCAGGGTGGTCCAGACTTTGGCCACGTTCCAAGGGCGGGACGGCGGCCACAGCTCGCGCCACGCCATGGCCAATTTTGCCAGCCAACCTTTCCCTGACTGCCGCACTTCAGTTGCGATCATGGCTTCGCTCCAGCGGCGGGTGCGTTCGAAGCGTTTGTCCAAATTAGCCAGATCTGCTGCGGAATATGTTGCGGCAATCGCCTCCATGGCGGGACGGCAGGCGCGCAATTTGGCGCTCCAGGGACTAACCATGTGGAGGAGCACATGCCCGTGAGTCACAAACACCTTGCCCCCGCAGACCTCCAACCAGTCGTGCGGCCAGGAGCTGGGATCGTGGTTTCCGTTGATCATTACTAACGCCACCCCGCGTTCCTCCGCCAACGATTGCAATTCCTCCAGCAGGGCTTGCGAACGGGCCTGGAAGCGGGGTAGCCGTGCCTCCAGCGTATCCCCGTTGAGGATGAGAGTGGAGATCCCCTCCAGCAATGGGATCAGCTGGTGGGCCGCCTGAATGGAGCTAACATCATGGCCCAGATGCAAGTCCGAAAGCAGGCGGGCAGGATAGGCAAAACTCATGCGGGTGGGCTCTAGAAATCAACCTTTTTGCGATCCGGTTCCTTGCGCGGTGGCGTGGGCTCGGGGCCAGGAGATTTGACCTTGGTGCCATCCGCCGGCACTTCGTGCAACCAGACTGCAACCAGATCGAACAAGGGGGCATCGGGCACCAACTGACTCATGGCCCGGATGGTCAAGTCCACGGGACACTTCTCGATTTCCAGCAGCGCGATGTCTTGAGATTGAATTTTCTTTCCGTTTTCATCCAAGGAATTAATGCGGAAGGGGATGGGGGTGCTGTTGCCGGAGATCTCCAATTGACCGGTGCCACCGCCTTCGCCTGTCATGGCGCGAAACTCCAGCCGAACCCTGTATTTCCCTGCCGGGAGGTCTTGCAGCGTCCATTGCTGGGCGGCTTTTTCCAAGGCCCAGAACTTGCGTTTGGGTTCATCTGCCGGGATCCACTTAGCGGTGTTAGGTCGCAAGATGGTGGTTCCCTTGGCACGGGTTTTCTCCCCTCCGTTGCCCGCAGGCGTTCCATCCTGACTGAAGAGTCGGTTCATGGCTTTGTCCTGACTGCTTTCTGCTGCGGCTTCGGGGGGCTGGGACAGTTTTTCCTGAACGACCTTTAACTGACTGAGCACGGTCTTGGCTTCCGCAGCTGCTTGCTCAGCGGCGGCAGTGTTGTCTTTGGCAAGATAACTCAGCCGCAACGCTTCCAACTGATCAGCATAGATGGCGAGTTGGGTTGCTTCGGTGGTTAGTTTCTCCGTGGTAAAACGCTCCAAAAGTTTGGCTAGGCCCCGGCTTTCCTGCGCCCCCAACGGAGCGGCCCAGCAGATTCCCAAAGCGATGCAAGCGAGGCGATTCCAGTTCATGGGGCCTTTTTATCAGGGGTTAGGACGAGGCTGCGAAGCTCACAAAGCGAGCCGGTCGAGGCATTCGCGAGCGATTCTACCGAGAATTCCAAATACTTGGCGTCTGGTGGGATTACGATTCGTTTGTCCACGGCTATGGTCCGTTGCACCAAGAAGTTGGATCCCTCCAGACTGCCGGAGATCTGATTCCCCGCACACGAAAGCAAATAGTTGCCGCCAGTGCCGGGCCCTTCGTTGATGTTTAAGGTGACGTGATAGGTTCCAGGCACGACTTTGGCAGCCGCCAATTTGAAGGAAATGCGGGCCCCGACCGGCCGCAACCGTTGCAGACAATCCTTGGTGGTCGAGAGTCGGATTTCACCATTCATCGTCGCCATCAGGGGGTCAGCCGCGTTGAGGATCACCTTCGCCTGACCGGCCACGGGGGCCGTGGTGGGTGGATTCACCAGTTTTGTGATGCGATCCAATTCTGGTTGAATTACGGCCAAGGCTTCGGTGTTAGAACTGGCTGACGCCGCTTTGGCTAGCTCCTGCAATTTAGCCAACCAAGCCTTGTGGCCGCTAGCCGTTTTTTCGCGGAGCTGCTTGCTGAATTCCTCTTCCAGACTGGTCAACTCTTTGACGTCGAGGACCGGGCGGGTGTCGGTGACCGCAGCCGTAGGGATCAGTTCCAGATGATACACCGTCATCAGCCCTTCCGCGAGCGCCTCCTTGGCCTTAAGAATCAAGGTGGTGCGAGCACTGGTGGTGGTGATGGTTCCCAACTCCACGGTATTTTTTTCAACCAGCGTGGTGGTGCGCGGCACGATGTATTCCAAGGCCTTGGAGCCATTGATGCTGGTTAATTCAGAGAAAGTAGCCGTGCCGCCATAGACTGGAATTTCCAGTGGTCTCCCGCTCGGGCCGTAAGTTACCCGCGGCCCCCCGACGGGAGCGTCCACCGAGTAGGTCAGCTTAACCCGATAAAGCCCCGGGTTCAGGTTCAACCCTTCCCAACGCACCGCGCCGTTGGTCTTGTTTAATTGGATGGCGCCATTTTTTTCGTTCGCACCATAAGTCAACGAATGGCCGGTGCGGATATCCAAAATGATTCCGGGACTTTTTACCGCAGTGGACGCAGCGCTTTTTTCCAGCGCGGCTAACGCTTGGGCTGCTTGGTCCGCCCCCACGTAATCCTCCTGCGCCACGCGCGCTGCTTCCAGCGCCCGTAACGCTTCGAGCTGCTGCTTCGTGTCGGCCTCCAGCTTGGCTTTCAGCGCTGCCTCATGGGCCGTGCGCAGAGCTGTTAGGGAAGGATCTTCCGGAGCCGCAGGTTCCGCCGCCTGGAGCAGCAGGGGCAGCGCCAAAATCAGGAAACGCAGAGCAAAGCGATGGCGACTCATAAGGCGGCACAGGGGAGCAGACGCACTTGGCGCAAATAAAAGAGGCCCTCGCCCACGAGCGCAGTGGCGGAAATTTGCACCTGCTGGCTGCTTGATTTCACCCGCAGCACTCCACACACCTCTGGTCGGAAGCTCATCCATGAGCCGGAATCCTTCGCCTGACGTTTCAGGGAATAGGTGTCTTCCTTGATCACAAAGCTGCCTCCGCCATTGCCGCAGGAATAGGTTAGTTCGACCTCATAGCCACCGGTTCGCAAGCCGTCGGGCAATTTCCACCGGGCGGAAGATTGTTCCGTGGTCCAACCCACCAGGGCGTTTTTCTCCGCATCCAGCGTAACCCCGCCCGTCATCGTCGCCTCCGGCGCATTCATCGTAACCGATCCATCCGCCTCCAAAATAGCGGTGGCCTGAGGCGCGGAAGGCGTGGGTTTTGCCTCGGTGAGTGCTATCCCCATCTCACGAGTCGCACTGTCCCGGGCTGCCTTGATTTTAGCTGCTAGGGTGTATTGACGCTTCTGCACCGCGGCCTTCTCCAACTCGATCAGCTTCCGCTGAAATGAATCTCCGATCGGCTTGGTGGTCTCCTTGAGGAACGTTTGGTATTTCGTCTGGAACTCCTGAAACAGTGCCGTCTCATCACCACACCACCCCCAAGGCAGGCCCACAAACGTGGCTGCCAGTAAAGATAGTGGACGGGGCAATTTCCAAGCGGACTTCATAGGATAATCACACCTTAATTTTTACCCTCATTTTTGCAAGGACACTCCACCGAAAACCGCCTTTTCGTCTTTTTCGTCCATCCTGCCGTGATTTTCGGGGAATTTCTGGGGAATTCCTCAGGGCGGATTTTTGCACGGTGTAAGTTTTTGATTGTCAACAGATCATGCGGTGGTGATGCGCTGCTGCGCGTCATTGGACTTCCCCTTTCAGACACGCGCAGCAGCGCGTTTCCACCTCCGTGCAAAAATCCGCCATGGGGCATTCCTCTTCCCTCGGTAACAGTTCTTGACATCGTGTATTTTTTACACCATTGTTCGTGTATGAATCACACCTACAAATATCCCCGTGCTGCCCTGACCGTTGACTGCGTCGTCTTCGGCTTTGATGGAGGAGCGTTGCAGATCCTGCTGATTCAGCGGGGGCTGAAACCATTTAAAGATCATTGGGCGCTGCCGGGAGGCTTCGTGCAAATGAACGGGACCTTGGATGAGGCCGCACGGCGGGAGCTGGAAGAAGAGACCGGGTTGAAACAAGTTTTTCTGGAGCAACTTTACACCTTCAGCGGCGTGGAGCGGGATCCCCGGGAGCGCGTCATTAGCGTGGCCTACTATGCGCTGGTGAAACACACCGACCACGTCACCACTGCCGCCACGGATGCCGCCGACGCCCGGTGGTTCCCCTTGGCGGAAATCCCTCCACTCGCCTTCGACCACGCCACCATTCTGGAAACCGCCCTGCACCGCCTGCGCGGCAAGCTCAGCTACGAACCCATCGGCTTCGAATTGCTGCCGGCAAAATTTACTCTCACCCAACTCCAGCGCCTTTATGAGGCCGTGCTCGGCACCGAAATCGATAAACGAAATTTCCGCAAAAAAGTCCTCAGTTACAACCTGCTCCTCCCCCTCAAAGAAACCCGCCGCGAAGGCGCCCACCGCCCCGCACAACTCTTCCGCTTCGATCCCGCGCGGTATGAACGACTGAAACAAAAGGGATTCTTATTTGAAGTATGAATGCTATTTCCTCCATGAAACTTAAAGTCCAGTCCTACCTGCATCAGGCGCAGCAATGGCCAAAGACTGGTCGTCACATCCTGGCGCAATTTGATGAATCATCGATTTACGTCTACCAAGCCTATCGCCCAGCCATCGCTCAATACGCCCTGGAGCATCAGCAGTTTGGCGGTCCTTTCAGCTTCTCTCGCATGAGTTGGATTAAACCCAACTTTCTTTGGATGATGTATCGTTCCGGATGGGCCAGCAAGGAGGGCCAGGAATATGTCCTCGCTATTCGGTTGAAGCGTCCTTTCTTCGATGAAATTCTGGCCCAAGCGGTAGCTTCAACTTATGACCCGGCTCGGTTTGATGGAGAAGCATCATGGAAACACGCAGTAGGGTCGTCGGATGTTCGATTGCAGTGGGATCCTGATCATCATCCCCGCGGTGGATGCCTAGAGCGTCGCGCAGTCCAACTCGGATTACGCGGCAAAATGCTAGAAAGATATGGCAGGACAGAGCTGCTCTCCATTCATGATGTCACGCCTTTTGTGGTCCAACAAAGAGGGCTCTTAGACGGTGACCTGCAATCTCTGCTCACACCGACCGAAGAAATTTATCAGCCCGCGATTCCATCAGCGATCCAGTCGGTCGGATTGGATGCCCCTCCCTCAGCTTCGATTCCAACGGGATCACTGAAATCGGCCGGGGGTTGAGCGAGGAACGAGCGATACCCCCGGAATCCCGCACAGCACGAAGCATCCCGGCAGGGATGCCAGAACTACCCGATCAACCCTCCGCTTCAACTCGTAACGACAATCCAAATGAAAACACCCCTCACCCTCGATACACTCATCGATTCCATTCAAGGTGGCCTGATCCCCAAATGGCTCTTTTTTTTGGGTCACAAGCCTTCTGAGGATGGATCCGTTACCAAATCCTGCTTCAGCCAATGGTGGGCCGGACATCCTTTTGTGATTGATGATCTAACCTACGCCACCGCAGAACACTACATGATGGCGGAGAAGGCACGACTCTTCGGAGACACCGACAGTTTGAAGAAAATCCTGATCGCAAAATCCGCTGCCGAAGCCAAAAAATTGGGGCGCACGGTCACGAATTTCAACGATTCGACCTGGGTGGCCGCACGTTCGGAGATTGTGGTGCAGGGCAACTTCGCGAAATTTCACCAGCATCCAAAGCTTCGCGCTTATCTAGCACAGACCGGAGATCGCGTGCTGGTAGAAGCCAGCCCGTTTGATCGCATCTGGGGCATCGGAATGTCCGTCAGCCATACCAACGCTGAAGACCCAACGAAATGGAATGGATTAAATCTCCTCGGATTCGCGCTCATGGAGGTCCGAGAAAGACTGCGTCTGGAACCGAACGAATCCACGATCGCAACAGGATCACAGAAATCAGCCTACGGTTGAGCGAGGCACGAGCGATCCCCCCGGAGCACCAAACAAAATGAAGCATCCCGGCAGGGATGCCAGAAACACAGCCAACCATCATCTAACTTATGAGAACCATCATTCCACCACACCCTCCCCTACCATTCACCCGCAGTTATTGGGTCCTCCCAAATCGATTGCTGGGCGGCTTTTATCCAGGCGATCGCGATCCCGCGGTGGCGCGACAAAAATTGTCCGCTCTGCTGGATTGTGGCGTGACCCACATCATGAATCTGATGGAGCGCACGGAAGGCGATCACTCGGGCCGACCTTTCCTGAGCTATAAACAGGACTTCCTGCAACAGGCGGCCGTCAGGGATCTCCAGGTGAGTTACCTGAGGCGTCCCATCCGCGATGTTAGTGTCCCCACCAGATCACAAATGATCGGCACGCTTAATGCCTTGGATGCTGCGCTGGAAGCTGGAGGTTGCGTTTACGTCCATTGTTGGGGCGGCCGCGGACGCACTGGCACCGTGTTGGGTTGCTGGCTGGCCCGGCATGGGGAACGCAGTCCGTTGCAAAAACTACGCGCGCTGACCGCCCATGCCTCCGCTTACTTTCCACACGTCCCAGAAACCGCGGAACAACAAACCTTTGTCAACCAATGGAGGATCGGCCAATGAATCAACCAACCAAAACACAACGCATCCTCGGCGGCCTCTACGGCTCACTGGTGGGAGACGCCCTGGGGGTGCCGGTGGAGTTCTGTAACCGCTTCGCCCGCGTGACGGATCCTGTGGTCGGGATGCGAAGTCACGGCACCCATAACCAACCCGCAGGCACTTGGTCGGACGATGGTTCGCTTCTGCTGTGCTCGGTGGAGAGCTTGGCGGAGAAAGGATTTAACACCCAGGACATGGGTCAGCGTTTTGTGCGGTGGTTTGATGACGCTCACTGGTCAGCTCATGGAGAGGTATTTGATATTGGAAATACCACGAGCAAGGCGCTCCATGGCATTGCCCAAGGAACACCTGCAGAAGAAGCTGGCGGACAGAGCTTGTATGACAACGGAAATGGATCGCTCATGCGGATTCTACCCGTGGTCCTGGCCACGCTAAATGATGAGGAAACAGCATTCTGCGATCAACTTGAGCGCGCGTCTGCGATCACGCATGGTCATGAGCGATCGAAACTCGCTTGTGCATTCTTTGGCCTCTATGTGCGTTCGCTCATGCTAGGCGACAACCCGGCGGATGCGTTGCAGGCTGCGCGCGAGGCCTTTGTCCGCGGTTACCAACATTTGGATCTCGTGGCTTTCCAGAATGTTTTGTCCGCAGACATCGCGCACTGGAAGATTGATTACGTGACCTCCGGCGGCTACGTCATGGAAACCCTAACCGCCTCCATGTGGTGCCTGCTAACCACCGATAATTTCTCCGACTGTGTCCTCAAGGCAGTGAATCTGGGTGGGGACACCGACACCACCGGTTGTGTAGCCGGAGGTTTGGCGGGCGTTTACTACGGCCAGCAGGCCATCCCTCAGGAATGGATCGGTGCGTTGCCGAAGCAGGCGGAGTTGCAGGAGTTGTTTGCGAAATTTGTATCCTCTCTATGAACCTGCCCTTTGTTGAAGAAATCTAACATCATGAATTCACCAACCGTGCCACCACCCTCGGATTCCAATTTGCAACGCGCCTTACTCTCGTTGGACGGCCTCTCGGTGGGGGATGCTTTGGGGCAATTGCTCTCGACTTGTGCGCGGACGGCACGGGCGGTGGTCGAGCGCGATGGGCTTCCCGGGCCCCACTGGTGGCATACCGATGACACCCAGATGGGCATGGCGATCGTGGAGGAATTGGCGGTGGCGCGGAAGATTGTTCCCGCAACCTTAGTGCAGCGATTCGCGCGTCGATTCGCAGACGATCCTGGACGTGGTTATGGGAAGGGCGCGCGGATGCAATTGGAACAAATTGCGCGCGGAGCCTCGTGGCGCGTTACCTCTGCTCAGGCCTTCAACGGTCGGGGTTCCATGGGGAACGGCAGTGCCATGCGGGCGGGGCCGTTAGGGGCTTACTTTGCCACAGATTTGGATCTGGTTGTCAGCCAAGCAAAACTGGCTGCGATGGTAACCCATGCGCATCCGGAAGGGATCGCAGGTGGCGTAGCGGTTGCCCTAGCTGCGGCCGCCGCTTGGAACGCCCGCGGGTTGGAACTAGAGGAAGCCCGTGCGTTGTTGTGGAGCACCGTTTTGGAACGCACGCCTGCGGGCGAAACTCTGGATGCCATCCACAAGGCGCGGCAGCTCCCATTGGACACGACACCCGCAGACGCTGCTCGCGCTCTGGGCTCGGGTTTCCTCGTAACCGCTCCGGATACCGTTCCTTTCGCACTTTGGTGTGCCACGCGACATTTAGCAGACTATGGCGAGGCAATGTTCACCACGCTGGAGGGTGATGGCGATTGTGATACCAACTGCGCCATCGTCGGCAGCATTGTGGCCCTGTTTGTTGGTGCAGATGGAATTCCACCGCTCTGGTTGGAATCGCGCGAACCGTTGGATCTGCAAATTCCCAAACACATTTTATGACCCCAGAGAAGGTCCATCCCATCGGCCCTATGCGGCCTATACGACCTATAGGTCCTATCTTCAACGGCTCCACACTTACCACATATCTCCCCCCACCATGAACCCAGATCCCATCCTCGGTAGCCTACTGGGAACAGCAGTTGGTGATGCCATCGGTCTTCCAACAGAAGGCCTCTCGCGCTCACGCGCTCAGCGTTTGCACAGGAAAGGGTTGCGTCATCGCTTGGTGTTCGGGTGTGGGATGTTCAGCGATGACACGGAGCATACGCTCATGGTGGCCAATGCCTTGCGACGGTATCATGAAGACGCGGTGGTCTTTCAACGCAGCCTCGGTTGGTCGATGCGGTGGTGGTTGCTAGCGTTGCCAGCGGGCGTGGGCTTGAGCACGGCCAAGGCGATCATTCGATTGTGGCTCGGCTTTCCCGCATCGCGTGCTGGGGTGAGGTCTGCGGGAAATGGAGCGGCCATGCGGAGTGCCATTGTGGGAGCGTTCCTCCAGCATGATCCCGAGAAACGCCGCGTGTTCACTCTGGCAGCCTGTAGATTAACGCACACGGATCCAAGAGCTGAGGAATCTGCCGTGTTAGTATCGGAGGCCACGGTGTTGGCCGCCATGGGTGCGGAAACGACGGTGGTGTTGAACACCTTGCGCCCCATGGTAGTGACTGATGAGATGAAGAGTCGCTTTGCGGTCTTGGAATCCGCTCTGAGCCGCGGTAGCAGCGTGCTGGACTACGCTTCGGAAATTCATTGTGAGCATGGGGTCAGTGGCTACGCGCCTAACACAGTGGCCGTGGCATTGTTTGGCTGGCTGCGCCATCGGGGAGATTTTGCGCAGACGCTTTCCTCCGTAATTGAATGTGGTGGTGATACTGACACCAGTGCCGCGATTGCCGGCGGCATCTGTGGTGCAGAAGTCGGGGAGGCAGGGATTCCACCATCGTGGATCAACGGAATTTGTGATTGGCCAAGGTCTGTGAAGTATATCCGAGCCGTGGCCGCCGCGCTAAACGCGCTGCCTTCCAAACTCCCGGTGCCCAAGTTGTGGTGGTTAGGAGTTCTGTTGCGGAACGCCCTGTTTCTGATCATTGTCCTCTGCCACGGACTGCGGCGGTTAATCCCGTGGGCCCTCAAATGACAAATAGGGCTCCTGCGGCCCATAGGGCCTATCTTCTAATTTCTAAACGACCACCACAGGCCAAACTAACGACGAAACATTTATGAAAGTTCTTGAACCAGTCAAAGCCGACATTACCTCACTGGACGTTGACGCCATCGTCAATGCTGCCAACTCCTCCTTGCTGGGTGGCGGAGGGGTGGACGGAGCCATTCATCGCGCGGCCGGGCCGGAACTGGTGCGCGAATGTCGATTGCCCGGCGGATGCAAAACCGGAGAAGCTAAAGTCACCAAGGGCTACCGACTGAAGGCTCGGCATATCATTCATACGGTCGGTCCGGTCTGGCGCGGTGGAGACTGGAAGGAACGCGAGTTGTTGCAGTCCTGCTATACGAAGTCCCTGGAAATTGCCTCTCAATTAGGCCTCGAAAGCATGGCTTTCCCGTGCATCTCCACGGGCATCTACGGTTACCCCGCAGATCTCGCAGCAGCGGTCGCGATTAACTCCACGAGTGCGTTTCTCCAGGAAGCATGCTCCATCAAACGTGTAATCTTCTGTTGTTTCTCCAAAGAGGATCTCGCGATCTACCAAACGATATTAAACATCCCATGAAAGCCCTGCTCCTGATCGATATCCAAAATGATTTCCTTCCGGGTGATGTGGTGCAGGCCTTGCGCACCATGCAGGCTGCGAGCGCACTCATCATTTGAGAGACTCCGCAAAAAAGGACAAGCCAGATCGATTCACTGGCAGTATCAGCCTTGCATGATTCCACGACTAATCCTTCCCACGCTCCTGCTTACTCTGAATGCGGTTCCGCTCGCAGCAGGGCGCGACCTCCAGCCCAAGCCCAACGATCCCTTCTATGCCAAATATGAGGGTCTGGCGGCACCGGCACCGTCGGTGAAACTACGCCAAGGCGATAAGTTAGCCATTTGTGGTGATTCGATCACCGAACAGAAAATGTATAGTCGGATCATGGAAGCTTATATCACCGCTTGTATGCCGGAGTTGCAGGTCACGTGTCGCCAATATGGCTGGAGCGGAGAGCAGGCCGGGGGCTTTCTGAAGCGGATGAAGAATGACGTGCTGCGATTCCAACCCACGGTGGCCACGACCTGCTATGGGATGAATGATCATCGGTATGTGCCCTTTGAGGAAGGCATTGGGGCTGAGTATCGACAGAACCAAACGGCCATCGTGAAGCAATTCAAGGAGGCGGGCGTGCGGGTGGTGCTGGGATCATCCGGAACGATTCACAGCGTGCCGGGCTGGGTGAAGAGTGCCAAGGGCACTTGGGAAGATCTGAAT
Source organism: Verrucomicrobiales bacterium (assembly GCA_031411295.1). GTDB lineage: Bacteria > Verrucomicrobiota > Verrucomicrobiia > Verrucomicrobiales > V1-33 > JAGNEJ01. The sequence goes on from JANOAV010000014.1 coordinate 14,316, forward strand.
TTATCCCTCCTGCAATTGCGGAACATTGATATTGAAATTGCCGCTGCGGAACAGGTTGGCTTTGCCGACGTTTACTGGCCGATGCTGGTGGGAAGCCATGAGGCAAAGCAGAAGTATGGGGAAGAGTTTAAATTGGAAGGTGGAGATGGAGTGCATCCGGGCTGGGCGGGGCAGGTCTTCATGGCCACTGCCTTCCTCCAGGGATTGGGCGCGGAGGGAAATCTCGGAGAGATCACCGTGGACTTGGCAAAGCAAACGGCCGTGGCTACGAACGGTCAGCAAATCAAGGGCATGGCGAATGGCGAGATTCAACTCCAGAGCGCCCGTCTGCCCTTTCATACCACTGGGGGTGACCTAAAGAAGGATGATAACATCAAAGCGGGCCAAGCGCTCAGCGGGTTCCATGAGAAATTGAATCGATTCACCCTGAAGGCCTCGGGGGGCACGGCTGCGAGTTATCAGGTCACCTGGGGAGACAAGGTGAAGACCTTTACCAAGGAGGCGCTGGCCCAAGGCATCAACTTGGCGGCGGAGTTCGAAGGGCATCCGCTGGCAGCGGCATTTGAGAAAGTCTGGAACGCGGTGGGAGCCAAGCAGGAATACGAAACCCGGCAGATCAAACAACTCTTCCACGGCCCGGAGGGTGCGGCGGATCCGGACGGAACCGCGGCCCTAACGGAGAAAGTTCACGCTAATCTAGCGCAGCAGCTGAAAGCCAGCTATGCCCCGGTGGAGAGTGTTATCAAGATTCAGCCGGTGGCGAACTAATGTTCCCTCGGCGTGGTTCACCCCCACCGCGGATTTTTGCACGGCCTTTGTCCCAAGGTGTGGGGCTTTGAAAGCCCCGGCATCATGGTAGGAACTCAACGCACACCATGCAATACCCATGCCTGTGCGTGGGGCTTTCAAAGCCCCACTCCTTGAGCGTGCAAAAATCCGCCGTTGTTTCACCCCATTTGCGCATCGCAATGCATCTTGCCAGCAGGTGGCGGAACTGCCACTTATGGCCATCATGCACAACCGTCGTTCCTTTATCAAGTCCGCCAGCCTCTTGGCTGCTCCCGCATTTATCCCGAACCTCCGAGCCGCTTCGCCCAATGGGAAAGTGCGCCACGCCAGCATTGGCAGCGGTGGACAGGCCTTGGGTGACCTGCATAGTTTTGCTGGGCACAAGGATTTCGAACTCGTGGCCATTGCTGATGTGGATGTCCGGCAGCATGAAAATGCCAAAAAGATGAACCCCAACGTCCGTTGTTATCAATCGTGGCGCGAGTTGTTTGAAAAGGAAAAGGATCTTGACTCGGTGAACGTTTCTATTCCTGACCACATGCACGGCATTGTGACTGCCACCGCATTGAACCGCGGCCTGCACACCTATACCCAGAAGCCGCTGGCGCAAAATTTATGGGAATGCCGCGAACTAATGCGCATCGCCAAGGAGAAGAAAGCGATTACCCAAATGGGCATTCAAATTTCCTCCGAGTTCACCGAGCGGCACGCCGTGGAATACATCCGCACCGGCACGATCGGGAAAGTGAAGGAAGTGCACACGTTCTCCAACAAGACTTGGGGCGATCCGAACCCCGTGCCGGCGCAGACGGATCCGGTGCCGGCGGAGTTGGATTGGGATGCTTGGTTAGGCGTCGCCACGCCACGGCCATTTATTAATGGCTATTATCATCCGGGGAATTGGCGGAAGCGGAGGGACTTCGGCACGGGCACCTTGGGCGATATGGGCTGCCACATGTTCAGCGGGTGGTTCCGCGCCTTGGATCTCAACAGCATTCTCAGTGTGAAATCCTCCGGCCCTGCTGCGGGCAAGGACAACTGGGCCATCAACGGCAAGATCGAATATATTTTCAAAGGCACCCAATACACCGCCGCCGAATCCGTGCCCGTCACTTGGTATGATGGCAACCAGCGTCCGCCGCAAGAAATCATTGCTCAGATTGGTGGCAAGTGCCCGGACCAAGGCTCAATTTATGTAGGCACCGATGGCATTCTGGTGGCGCAGCATTGCAGCACGCCGATGCTCTATCCGCGGGAGAAATTTGCCGCCGCCCGCCCCTCCAAATTGGAGCCACGGAACCACTATCATGAATTCATCGACTGCGTGAAATCTGGTCAACAACCGAGCGCCAACTTCAGCTACGCCAGCCCGCTCACAGAGGCGGTGCTCATGGGCTGTCTCGCCAGTGTCTTCCCGAACGAATCATTGGAATGGGATACTGCTAAACTCATCTTCCCGAAAAACGAAGCCGCCACCAAACTCGTGCGGCGGAATTATCGGGAGAAGTGGGAATTCCCAGTCTAAGCTTAATTTAAGCTGACTTCCGAGCATTTTAGATAAGTCCTATTCGACGACGAAGTCGGGTAGGACTTATTTCGTATCCGTCCGCGCTTGCAGATTGGCTGGCGGCGGAGCCACGCTCATGTTCGTGCTATCCGCTGCCGGGATAATGCTTCTGCCAACTGGAGCGGGCTTGGACGGCAGCGGATTCCCGGCCATGCCGTCAGGACCCGGTTCCCAGACCCAGCGACGCGATTTCATCACATAAAACGACATAAAAATGGCGACCGACGAGGCCACGGCAAGCGCCATGCGCACTGGGCGGAATCCCCTTTTCTCAAACAGACCAACGTGAATTCCCCGCAACCCGGATGCTTCCCCTGCGGATTTGTCCCCTGCTTCCTGTGGATTCTCCGCAATCACTCTGTCCAGAGCCAAAGGCGCAGGTTCGGTTATTGGCGGCGGTAAAACTACCAAAGCAAGATGCCTCGATTCGGCCTGCGGAGCTGTGATCGGATTGCCACAGCTTGGGCACGGACCACTCACACCAGCCATGGTTGCAGGCACGCCTAACTCGGCATGGCAATGCTGACAGGAGAAGTTAATCACTTCAGGTTCGGATGGAAGAGTAGCGACCATGTGGAAGTTTAATTAATTTAAATTAAATATCAAGAGATAATAAGAGTCGATCATCGAAATTATGGTCGTTTTGGTTACTTGGTTTCTCAACCAAAACCATCATGCGCAACACGAAAAACTAGGCTTTTCGCTTGGCAATTCCGGCCCCTTTGCCTATGAACGAAGCTCACCGCACCTCTTCGATTCTACCTCCTCTCTACCCGTGGCCGACTCCCGTTCCGAACTCCTCCGTCTCCTCTCCGCGCAGTCCATTCTCTACGGAGAATTCACCTTGGTTTCCGGAAAAACGAGTGATTTCTACTGCGATTCCAAGCAGACCACACTGGACCCACGCGGAGCTTTGTTGATCGGCAAGATCGGCTGGGAAATGATCCAGGCAGAAGCGGCCGCCACCGGGCAGAAATATGATTCCATCGGCGGGCTGACCATGGGTGCAGATCCGATTGCGCTGGCCGTCGGCATGGCTGCGAGTTCACAGCATCCCGGCACCGCCCCCATCCAAGTTTTCTGCGTCCGGAAAGTTGCCAAAGGCCATGGCCGCAACCGCCAGATCGAAGGCCGCTTTGCCGAAGGCGACTCCGTGGTCGTCGTCGATGACGTCATCACCACCGGCGGATCGACCCTGCAAGCCATCGATGCCATCCAGGAAGCTGGTGGCAAAGTCGCATTTGCGCTCGTTCTCGTGGACCGTCAGGAAGGCGGGCGGGATGCCATTGAGGCACGCGGAATTCCCGTGCGGGCCATTTTTACGCGACAAGAAATTGACGCGGTGGCGAAACCAGTCTAATCTTCGACAACTGTTCATCTGAACAAATCCAATTTACCCATCATCAAACAACTAGTTACCATGGCCAAAGACGAACCCAAGACCACCAAAGCCGCTGCCGCCGCAGCAGCAGCCGAAGAAAAAATCTCCGGAGCCCGCGCCAAGAACCTCGACATCGCAATCCAGCAGATCCAAAAAGACTTTGGTGAAGGTTCCATCATGCGCCTCGGTTCCGAGCAACCGGCCGACATCGACGTCATCCCTACGGGAAATTTACTGATCGACCGCGCCTTGGGCGTCGGCGGCTTTCCACGTGGTCGCGTCATCGAAATCTTTGGCCCAGAATCCTCTGGTAAAACGACCCTCACGCTCACCGTTATTGCCCAAGCGCAGAAGCGCGGTGGTTTGGCGGCGTTTATCGACGTCGAACATGCGCTGGATCCTTCTTACACCAAGAAGCTCGGCGTGAATCTCGGGGACCTGCTCGTTTGCCAACCCAGCTCTGGTGAAGAAGCGCTGCAGATCGTGGAAACCCTCGTCCGCTCCAATGCGCTGGACGTCATCGTGCTCGATTCCGTTGCCGCGTTAGTGACCAAACAGGAACTCGAAGGTGACATCGGTGACTCCACCGTCGGGGCGCAAGCCCGTCTGATGAGTGCCGCCCTGCGGAAACTGACCGGCTTCATTTCCAAAGCCCGCACCACCTGTATTTTCACCAATCAAATCCGGGAAAAGATCGGCGTTATGTTCGGCAATCCCGAAACCACCCCGGGTGGTCGCGCTCTGAAATTCTTCGCCAGCGTCCGCGTCGATATCCGCCGGATCGGCCAGATCAAACAAACGGACGGCACCGTCACGGGGAACCGGACCAAGATCAAAGTCGTCAAAAACAAAGTGGCACCGCCATTTACCGAAGCCGAATTCGACATCATGTATGATGAAGGCATTTCCAGCGTCGGCAGCTTGCTGGATCTCGCCTTGGAAAGCGAAATCATTCAAAAGCGTGGTTCCTGGATGAGCTACAAAGGCAGCCAGCTCGCCCAAGGACGCGATGCCGCCAAGGAAATCCTGAAGAACGATCCTGTCATTTACGCAGAAATCGAGACCGCCGTGAAAGCCAAACTCGACGAAGATCGCGCGGCCAAAGGCACCAAGAAAAAGCCTGCGGCCGAACCAGCCGCAGAATAAGCCCATCTTCCTTAAAGTCTTAACGTCATGAAACGCACCTCCTTTCTCGCCATTAGCGGACTGAGCCTTGGGTCGCTCCTGAACCCCAGCACCGCCGCCGAAACCACTGACCCCAAACCCGCCATGCAAAAAGTTTATCGCCACGCTGTGTTCTTCAAGTTCAAGGACGACGCCAGCCCCGCTGCCATCAAGGAAGTCGAAGCTGCCTTCCTCGCCTTGAAAGGAAAAATCCCCTCCATCCAAGCGCTTGAGTGGGGCACCAACGTAAGCCCGGAAAACCATGCCCAAGGTTACACCCATTGTTTCTTCCTCAGCTTTGCGGATCGGGAAACGTTGGTGAAGACCTACCTCGACCACCCCGACCACAAAGCCTTCGGAGCCAAACTCGGCCCCGTCCTGGATAAGGTTTTCGTTTTCGACTACGTGGCACAGTAGGGTAATCGGGTAATCGGGCACCAAGTAATTCATTTGGTGTTCTAAGGACATCGCCACAAAGGATCAGGTAGAATGTGGAGCAGTCCGCCGGACTTTTGCACTCTTTCCAGATCAGCCCAGCGGGCTGATCCACACTCTTTGCATGGCACCCATCCCTAGGTGGTTCGCATCAGTCAACCTGATGGGAGCACCCCTCGGGAGGAGCCTAATGCGCTATGAGTCGGAGTCCCGCTATTTAGCGGAGCAACACGGTCCCTGGCACGGGCTGGGACGCTGAGCCTGATCCTCCGCCTAAAAGCGGGACTCCAACGCTTGTTCCAGTTTGGCGTGAACCCATCACCTTACATGATTTCCGCCACTAGGTGGAAATGGTCTGAAATGTAGTTATGGACTTTAGTCCGTAACCACAAAGAGTTGGTCATGGGTGAAGCGAACACCTTTTACGAAGGGGCAGCCGAAGGCAGTCATGGAGGTGGCTCTGCGTCCGCGGCAGTGGTGATTGGTGACTCGGGATGAAGCCCATCTTTCCTCGCGAAGCACGTCCAACGAAGAACTGGGCAGCGCTGGCTAAGCGGCTTCCGAACTCTTGAGCCTTGGTTCACGACTGGCTCGGACGCAACTTCACTCCACTCCGAAAGTCACTTTTGGGGTTGGTGGATATTTTGCTCACCTTGGGTTCTTTTGCGGCAATTGGCTTGGAGGAGAAATTTTCAGCCTCAGATTTAGGCTATGCTCTTTTTCCCTCCGGTCAGGATCGTCTAGCCTACCAGAGCACTAAAGGCCACCTAAAGCTTAACGCCTTGGTGAATTCGCTAGTTTTTGAATACCTAAAGGCATTAGGCTTAAAATAGAGACTCCAACTCCTGTCCCGTCTTGCGTGTCCCAACCTGGGAAATGCCGTCATGGAAAGTTGGGCTGCGGCCTCAAGCATAACTCTGAGAATGTGCTGCGCCTACTTACCCTGAACAAAGTAAAAGGGGCACCCCTTTTGGAGGTGCCCCTTTTTGAAAGAATTGCTAACTAAGATCGATTAGCGCTTGCGGCGCAGACCAACCAAACCAAGCAGGCCTAGGAGTGCAGTAACGGAAGGTTCTGGAACTGCGGCACCCAAAGTAAATACATTACCTGTCCGTGGTGTTCCCCCAGCAATACCAGTTGCACCGTTCGCCTGAAAAGCTGCGTTAGGTGTTGTGAAAGCCCAGTTTGATGCTGGAATCACGACAGCCCATGCGTCTGTTGCCAAACTTACCGCAGCCCCATTTGTCGAGGATGGAGCGAAGTCTGCTGGATAGAGAACCGATGTGGACTTCCATATACCGGCATTGGCCGATCCGCCAAGAGTGGCGCCATTGTAGACGCGGATATAAATAGACTGCGCTGCTGCGGAGGTCGTTTGAGCGTCTGTCGTGTTTAGTGCGGCGTTCCCCAAGCCATCCGGAAATGCGGAATTTCCGTGTATCGCTGCTGACCCGAACACTTTAAAAGTGCTCGCATCCGTAGGATCACTCATGAAGCCTGCCTCGATGAAGCCTGCGGATGACACTGGAATTACGCCACCAGGTAGGAAGAACCGATGGCCAACGCTGGTGGAAGCGAGACTAATTGCGACCGCATGGGCCGAATTTACAGCAACCAACACCAGAAGTGAGAGAGAGAGGAATAGTTTTTTCATAGATGTCTTGTTATGTTAGGAACCCCCTACTCTAGTTAGCAATTACCTGAGCAGGGAAAATGTTGTTGAACGCAGCAGTATTTACAGTGTTTTTGAGTAGAAATGCTGAAGCTTCTGGCAGGACTGTTGCTCCGAAGTCGGTCCCACCAGCGTTTAGCCAACCAGGTGAGAATTCGTCATTGCTGAGGAACACTTGACGAGGCACACCCGCTTGATAAAAAATCACATTATCGGCTGCGGTCAACTGATCCCCTTGAGTAATGACAGAAGCCAACCCACTAGTTGTGAGTGTCGTGCCAGTAGCCAAAGGAGGACAAATAATGTTGTTTCCGGCCTCAACTCCCACAACGGTTTGTCCAGTCTTGACGTGACCAACCACAGTGAAGGACGAAGCCGTAGCGCGATGCTTAACGATTACTCCCTGACCCGGCGCAATTACATCGTTCGTATGATCGGTTCCACCTGCATCCAACCAACCAGGAGCAAATTCATCATTACTGAAATAAATGTTAACCTGCGCCTGTGTTGATGGATCAATGATTGTCACTGTGTCGGCATCGGTCAGCTGGGCGCCAGGAACAAGGCCAGAGGAATTAGTTGCACCCAAGAATGAGCCAACGGTTTGATGGGCACGAATTTTGACAGTGGTTGTTCCAGCTGTCACCAAAGCATTCAGATCATCATTTGTCGTAATCGTATCAGTGGTATTGCTGACAACATCCGTCCACATACCCATGACGGTTCCGGCTCCATTGGTCAGTTCGATCCAAAATTTGAAATTTGGAGCGCTTCCATTGAACGCATTCAGCGAAAATGAATTGGCTGCGAACTGCAGTTGCTTAGCGCCAGGCTTGGCGGTAACAGTCCCGGCATAAGAGACTTCTTTGACGAGCGTCGGGCCGACTATGCTTACGCCAGGAGCGGATGCGGAGCCGCCAGCTAGATTGACGGTTACATAACCCACCGGATCAGTCACTGCGGAATCAGCGATAGCTCCAGAGAGTAGTGCGGCCAGGGAAGCGGCACCGGTAAGGAAGGAGAGGTTTAGTTTCATTTTAGGAAGGAAGTAGATTTTTTTGGTGGGCATCGTCAAACTAGAGGGTTTTTTTCAGGATGTAAAGATTTAACTTCGTATTTTTTGCGACACTTTGAAGATTTTTTCTCGTTTCTGGCGTTTTGGTGGACATTCTGGTGGAAACGGGGGAATTCCCTCCTAAAACATTATGTTAGTTGATCGGTTATACAAAGGCTTCGAGCAATGGTTTCCCAAAGGCGGTCGATCTCGCTAGCCCTACGCACAGGCTGGTTGGCGCGATGGAACCAGTAGGCAGCATTGCCAGTATCTCCTTCGATGAGGTGCAGGAGGGCGTGAATCCAGGATCCGGCGGGCGAGTGGAGGTCCTGGGCGATGTTATGGGCGGCTTCCCACTGGTTATTTTTGCAGAACCACAGAGCTTGGAGGGCTTCCGACAAGATTTGTGGTGGGGCGGGGGCGCTTAGGGTCTGGAGAAAAGCTTCGTAGTGCATGATTTTTGGCAGTTTTGGAGGCTTTGATGTTGGCGGGGCTAATTTTCAGCAGTCCGGCGGACTGCTGCCACCCTCGAATTTAGCGGGGGTCTCCTCCGAATTCGTTTGGTCCGAAAGTGCCTTCCAGAAAGCCGCATTCCACCAAGGTCCAAATGGGGCCGACGATGGGAATGAAGTAGATCAGGGACATCCAGCCGGATTTACCACGGTCATGCCACCGCTTGGCGGAGGTGGCGAAGCGAAACCAAATGGCGATGACTACGAGGATGAAAATAAGGATCCCTGCGAGAACATCCGGGATCACGTGTTCCTCCATTAAGACCACGGAGAAGGCCATGCCGACGAATAAGACAATTTGGAACACTAAGCTGACCCACCACTGCCAGCGGAGGATCCGGCCCTCGAAACTGAAGCCGATTTGCAACCAGGTTAGCGGGGTGGGTTTCTCATTGCCGTAGTTGGGACTGCCGTAGAACTGGGGGGCGGCATAGGGATTGGCATTGCCATATAAGGGTGGCGGCGGCGGGGAGAAGCTCGTTGCGGCGGAAAAATGCTGCGCTAATGCTGATTGCCCGGCTGGCAACCAGTCGGCCTGCCCAGTCTGCCAGACCAGAGTGCCAGCATTGATCTGCCCGCTGGCGATTAAGCGGAGGATGACGGATTCATCCACCGGGCCTTGGGCGGTGCCATTTGCGTTGTAGTGCCACATAGTATTTGTTGTTGGATAGTGAGAGGCCATGCAACAAAGGAATCGGCGGCTTGGCAACGTGAAATTAATGCAATCAGCGGCACGCCAGGCCTGATTATTCCGCGGTGAAATGCCTTGAAAAGAGGCGGAGCGAGGCGGTGCCCGAGCCAGTCGTGAGACAAAGCACCCAAATTCTGGAAGAATTATCCGAGCGATGCTCGATCGGCGAGGGGAGGAATTGCCAACTTGGGAGGGGCCGCAAAAGAACGCAAGGAACGCAAAGGGCTTGGCAATTTCGATCCAATGGCCCACGCCCCACCGCTACAACAGCCACGCAGAAGGGCCGCTCCCGCCGTCGCGACCTTGGAATGTCGCGCTACGTAGCTTGGCATTTGAATGCCGCTATTTTGCAGGCCGGCCTTAAGGAGGAGGATGCATTGGCGTGATGCATTGGCGTGAGGCACCGCTTAAAAGCCAATGCCTTTAAGGATTCAAAAATATCTGGAATTCTGTAATTTCCCATGGCGCCCTGCCAGCTTCTGATGGATTGGGCGGATGCCCCATAACTCCCTGCCGCTTCCCGCATTCTTTTCCAATTTCGCCG
>JANOAV010000015.1:0-1731 GCA_031411295.1 Verrucomicrobiales bacterium
AGATCCTCCGGCACTTTGCCCACGCCCTCCCTCATCGGCTACAACCACGGCTATTTCACCCAAGGCGGCAACGCCCGGGCATGGTGGGAGTATGCCGGGGTCAACGCCGTGCGTATCTTCATCAGCCCTGCCAAGACCGAGGCTGCGGATGACCTTATGCCCTGGGGCGACGGCGTTAGCAGCGATGCCACGTTCGAGAGCCGCAAGGCCGCATTGCGGGCCGACCCGCTCAACGCTGCCTACATCAACTGGAGCTACTTCAACAGCAACTTTGCAGAATGGACCTTTCCGCTGAGCCAATACCGCGATATGGGCCTCCAAATCATGGTGATATGCTCGGCCAGCGAAAGCCTCCTCCCCATCACCAGTTCCACCGACTACGCTGGTCGGTGGGAACTCTGGCAGCACTTCTACGCCTCCGCCTTCCACTATGCGCGCAACTTCGATGTGACGCGCTACCAGATGTTCAACGAACCGGACCATCCCAACGCAGGCGGCATCACGCAAACGGATTGGCTGCTCCGGCTGCAACTGGCCTCCGATGCCATCCAGTGCGCCATCAGCGATGTGAACAGCCGCTACGTCAAATCGCTCCAGCCCAACGTCCATGCGCCTGTCACCTCCAGCCCGACCTACTCCCCTTGGGGCAATCTTGCGGTGGAAAACCGCCATCGCAATTATCGCGGTGTTGTGTCCAATTCGTTTTGGAACATGCGAAGTTATGCGTATCATCAGTATAATGCTACCGCCAGTGGCTACTTCCAAACCTCCACCGGTATGCAGACTTCGATTGCCGCCGACATGACAGGCGAGACGCCCTTTCCGGTCTGTCTCTCGGAATTCAATGTCCACAACGCTTTCACTTTCGACTCCATGCCGGATACGCTGGACTATCCCGAAAAGTATGCCCGCTTCGGCGCGATTGTCTGCGAGCTGGCCAAGAGTGGCATGGACGAAATGTTCTGCTTCAAGTTTTCCCAGACCGATGATCCTATTTACACCTATGGCGTGAAGAAGAACGGGATGCACTACGTGGACAATGACAATGCTCCAAACAGCCACGGCGGCGTCACCAAGGCTGGCGAAGCCTATCGGCTTTTCATCAAAGGTCTCGCGCCGGGCCGGGTCATGAAGGATTACACCCGCGCCAGCGATGGCAGCATTGACGAGCTGGCCTTGCGCGCCAGCTATGATGCCGTTTCCAAAAAATATTTCCTCTACAGCGTCAACGAATCCCCTAACAGCATCCCCATCACGGTGGATACGTCGGCTTGGAATATTCCGACCAACAACCGCGTGCTGCTGGAAGAAGTCAGTGAGAGCCGCCACGGCAGCGGGCGCAACTTGGGCAGCGTGACCGCGGACAAAACACTCTTCGACGGCAGCGTCAACCTGTGGCAGCAGCCCGCCAATACCGTGTGGTTGTGGACCATTCCCAGCAAGGCGCAGCAAGTGGAGGAAACCGTCACCGTCGCCGAGGATACGATGGTCAAGGACGGCTCCAATGCCGGCACCAACTACGGCAGTGCAACCTCCCTCCTCGTGCGCAACGATCCCACCAACAACGCCAATCGCAGTGCTGCTTTCCTCAAGTTCAACCTGCCGCCGATCTAACTTCCTGACATCCAAATCGCCACCCTCTGCCTCCGGACACGTGCCAATCCCAGCGGCACCGCCCTAGGTTACGTCTATGGGTTTGATAACTACAGCTGGTCGGAAAGCACGCTCACT
>JANOAV010000016.1:0-51623 GCA_031411295.1 Verrucomicrobiales bacterium
CAATGCTAACTCGGAGCGCTCATCGGCAGTTAAGTGGATGCGGTATTTTTTCATATCGGCCTGTAATAGCACAACAGAGCTCGATCATTAAGATAAATTAACTAATCCACCCTTCTTTTTTCGTGACTCGGACCACTAGCCACCACCGTGACCTGCGCACGTTGCCATGACCATTTCTTCGATCCCGTCCCGACGCGGGATTACTACAGTCTGCATGGCATTTTCAACAGTTGCGCGGAACCAGACGAACTACCTGTGCTATCGCAATCACGCGATCCTAAAGCCCAGGCGGAATACCTCAAGGAACAGAAGGAACTGACCGAGAAGGGCTATGCGCTGGTGGACAAGGAAATGTGCGCCCAAGCCAGCAAATTCAATCGCCACGCGGAGACGTTTTTGGTTTCCATGACGCATTTGAAAAATGGCAAACGCCTCAATGACCCGGAAGTGCTGGAGTTCATCAAACGGGATGGGGTCCTGCCGGAAAACATCCAGGCCGCCCAACGCTCCATCCAGACGCAAGCCAAGGAAGCGCAGCAGCAACGACAAATGGAAATGAAATCCGAGATGGCTCCCGGCAGCGCCAATCAGGCGACCAAAGTAGCCGCTGGCAAAAAGGAGGATAAAAAGGCCATGAAAGAGGGTAAGCGGAATTTCGAACATCCCGTGTTAGGCCTCTGGATCGAACTCAGTCGCCTGCCTGACAAAACATTTGCCGAGCAGGCCCCGGCCATCATCAATCGATTGACTGCTGAGACCGATCCCAAATCGGTCAACCCGCTGGTAGCCAAAGCGTTCGCAGGGCAGAAGCCCACCACCCTGGAGCAAGTGGCCAAAATCTACGCCTCCGTATTTCAGACTGCTGACGAAGCCTACAAAATTGACCATGAAGCCTGGAAAAAAACCGCCGCCCCCAATGCCCTCTACCCTGGCCTCAAGAACGCTCCGCTGGAGCAGGTGCGCGGGGCGGTCTTTAGCGTCAAACCCTATCTGAAGGAAGATTTCGATGACATGCTGCGCGGCCTCAGCCAGGACATGCAGAAAGTGATCGGCGGGATCAGCCGACAGCTTTCCGCCATGGATCTTACGCACCCCGGCAGCATGGTGCGCGCCAATGTCCTCCAGGATGCAAAGGTCAAGAATTCCAATGTCTTCATCCGTGGAGAGGTCAAATCCCTGGGGCCAGAAGTGCCTCGGCAGTTCCTCCAATTCATGCAACCGGATCGGAAACCTTATTCGAATAAGGCGAGCGGTCGGCTGGAACTAGCCGAAGCCATCGCCAGTGATAAAAATCCCCTCACCGGACGGGTGCTGGTGAATCGAGTCTGGCTCCATCATTTTGGTGAAGGCTTCGTCAATACCCCGGACGACCTCGGGGTCATGAGCGAGGCGCCCAGCCACCGTGAGCTGTGCGATTGGCTGGCGGCAACCTTCATGGCCAAAGGATGGTCCATGAAGCAACTGCACAAACTCATCATGGGTTCCGCCGTTTATCAACAATCGAGCGATCCCAATCCACAGTTCGCCAAAGCCGATCCCTTCAATCGCCTCCTCTGGCGCGCCAACGTGCGGCGGTTGGATTTCGAAGCCCTGCGCGACAGCTTGCTGGCCATCGGCGGGAAATTGGATCTCACCATGTTTGGCCATCCCATGAACATCGAGACCGAACCCTACAGCCCACGGCGCACGATTTATGGATTTGTGGACCGATTGAACATGGCGGAATTCATGAAGAATTTCGACATGGCCAATGCGCAGTTATCCACTGGCAAACGCCACCAAACCGTCGTGCCGCAGCAGGCGCTCTTCCGCATGAACAGCCTGCTCGTCATCGAACAGGCGCGGAACGTGATTGATCGCCCAGAATTCAAGCGCGCCACCAATGACAATGACAAAATCAAAGCGCTCTACGAACTCATTTACCAACGCTGGCCGAAGCCGGAGGAAACGAAGCTTGCGCTCACCTTCGTGCATGGCAAGCCAGCGGAATCCAGCCCCGAAGTGGTAAAGGTGGAGGGTGAAAAGGATCGCGAAGCAAAATTCCGCGCCATCCTCGAAGCCGATCCCAAGACCCTTAACCCGGCCCAACTTAAGAAGCGGGAGGAAGTCAAAAAATACATGGCAACCAAGCAAATGGCGCAGAACGCCAAGGGCAAAAACACCGGCAAACTGAACGAGTTAGTCAGCGATCCAAACGCGGAAAAAGTGGACCGCACCGCCCTGGATGCCTGGGAGAAATTCGCCCACGCCCTGCTCATGACCAATGAGGTGGCTTATGTGAATTAACACCATCAAACCCGCAGCCACACCACCTTCAAGTAAGAGTCCCCCGTGAAGTCTGCTGGCTGGCTGCCCAGGCTGAGGTCCTGGATTGATCGTCCCGCCTGAACCGCTCCGGTGCGGAGCATCGTCCGAAAACTTGGCAGGGAAACGCCGTGATGATTCGTGCAGCACAGCACCTGGCCACCCGGTGCCGTGACCTTCATGGCCGCAGCTACCAAGGCAGGATAATCTTTTTCCACGCGCCAAAGTTTCCCTTCCTGATTGCGGGAGAAGGTGGGGGGATCCAACACCACGAGTTGATACTGGTTGCCTTTGTTGGCCAACCGTCGCAACCAATCAAAGGAATCTCCGCGACAGAAAAAGTGCCCTTCCGGAGTCAGGTTATTGATCGTGAAATTTCGTTTTCCCCAATCCAGATAAGGCCTGGAAAGATCAATGCTGTCCGTCTGGGCCCCTGCTGCGGCACCTGCCACGCTGAAGGCACAGGTATAGGCGAACAGATTCAACATCCGATCGCCTGCTCGCAAACTGCTGCGAATGCGCTCCCGCTGATAGCGCTGGTCCAAGAATATGCCCTGCGAGTAACCTGCTTGGAAATCGATGTGGAAATGCAGCCCGTTCTCCAACATCAAAATTTCATCCTCCCGCTGCCCCGCCATGAATTGCGGACTCACTTTATCCTGTTGCTCCAATTGTTTCCACCAGAGGGATTTCCATCCGCAATGACCACTCTGGAGGAGATCCTGAGGAAACGTGCCGCCCTTCGTTTGCACCACCCAATGCCCGGCAAAGGTATCGATGAAGAGGCCGTCCACGCCATCGCCCAGCCCATCGAAGACGCGATAGGCATCGGTGCGGCCATTGGTTAGCTCAGGCCAGGCCAGACGCCTCTGGAGGGCCCGGGCCACGAGTTGTTGCAACTGAGTCATGCGTCGGCCACGCTAGCGCTGAGGCTTTCCCTTCTGCCGGTCCAACCGACGCTGTTCATGGCGGCTCATCGTGTTATACATCTCGCGCTCGATGGACAGCTTCCTCCGTCGCTCTTGATACCAGCGATAGATCCCCACCCCGGCAAAGATCGCGACCACGATCCCCATGAAAATATAGGGGCCGTGTTCGGAAATCTTGACGGGGGTGCCATCGATACCTTGGACTAGGAGAAACTGCAGCATCATTTGAGGAATTAAAAAATCAGGTGACGCGCATTCTAGGCGGTCCTTAGGAATTTGCCAAGCCACGATTTTTCAATTCATGCAGGCACCAAGTATATTCCTTTTCCAACTGATCCGCCACATCGGCCGTGCGCAGATCCTGTGGGAGCACCCCCCAAGTGTAAGTCTCCATTTCAAGGTGCTGACAGGCCGCAGGCTCCGCCGCCAGCGCATCCAGCACCCCGCAAAGGTGATCCCGGGTATCACCAAAGCTCATCTCCGGCAGGGCATGCAGCGGCACATGGAAATGCACCCGCCACTCTTCGCCCAACAATCGTGGATTCTTGGCAGTGGCCGCCAGAGCATCCGGTAGATCTTGATAGCGTGTCAACTTACCCTCCTCATCCCGCACGATGGTCTGGTGCAGGTAGGTATCTTCCTGGAATTCGCGCAGATGTTTCAGCGCCTCATCGCTCGGCACCAACTTCAGTGCGGAGCTAAGGTGAAGCTTGGAAATACGCACCCCGGCAGCTCGGAAGTTCCCCCAGGCCGTGGCTGGTTCTTCGTATTCGATGGCCAGATGGCAGGTATCATAGTTCACTCCCACACAGCGCTGCAGATCTTCACCCTTTCCTAACTTGGCCAGGAAATCGATCGTTTCCGTGCTCGTTTCCACATAGCACAAAGGCTCTGGTTCCAACCCCAGATGTAAATCCTGACCTTTTTGATCCGCCAGCCGGGCGATGAATCCGGCACATTCCTGCAGCTGGGCAATCATTTTGCGTTCCTCATCCGGAGTTACGTTGAAAGCTTTGAACGACCCTGGCAGCGTGCTGACACTCCCCGGCACCCCGGCTGGTAAAATATCACTGAGCACCGTGAAGAGGGCCTTGGTGTAATCCAACCGATCCACTTTGTGCCATTCCGGGCGATACACCTGCTCCTTCACCCGCGTGCCATGGAACTGGCCGTAAGGGAATCCATTGATGGTGAAAACATAGCAACCATGACGCTCCAACCAGCGCTGGAACTGGAGTCGCGTCTGTGGTTCCAACAAAGAACGCACCGCTTCCGATCCCAACCGCAAGCCGATAGCGTAAGGCTTGGAAGGGGCCACGCGGTGCTTCACCTCCAAGGTATGAGCCTCCAGCGCTCGCAGCGTTTCCGCCCAAGTTTCCCCCCGATGAATGTTTGTGCAGTAAGCCAGATGTATCCCATGATTTAGTTCCATGCGCGCCTCGTAGCGCAAACGCCACCGCGGAGCAAGCCGAATGACGAACGCGAGCAAGCATGTCGTTCGCCGCAAAGTAGTCAGCATCGCTCCGCGTGCTGACCAGCACGATTCCCCCACCCCATCTAAGCCACGGACAGGCCAACGCCTGCAGCCTGGCCTGGCACGGATTCCCGTCCCAGCAACATGGTTGCATTTTCCGCCCAAGGGATGCAGTTATCGGAACTCGCAAATTTATTTTTTCCATGAAACAACATTTCCTCCTCCTAGTTACCCTCCTCTCCCTGCCCGTGCTAAGCCTGCAGGCTCAAGAAAAAGCACCCGCATCCGCTGCCGCACCTGCAGCCGATGGTTTCACGGCACTCTTTGATGGCAAGACCCTGAATGGCTGGAAGAACGCCTACACTTGGGGTAAGGCTGAAGTCGTGGATGGCGAAATCCATCTCACAGGCGACAAGAAATTCTTCGTCTGCACCGAGAAGAGCTATGGTGATTTCATCTTCGAGGGGGAAATCCTCCTGCCCGCCGGCCAAGCCAACAGCGGCTTCATGTTCCGGGCCCATGTGGAGCCCAACAAAGTTTACGGCTACCAATCCGAAGTGGATGGCGACGAGAAACGCGGCTGGTCCGGTGGCTTGTATGATGAGGGCCGCCGCATGTGGTTCATCAGCCCTATCAAGGGAAATGCCGAGAGCGAAAAGGCCTTCAAAGAACGCTCCAAGGGGGCCTTCAAACGCAACGACTGGAACAAATATCGCATCACCTGTCAGGGTAAGAAAATCAAGATCGAGGTTAACGGGGTGACCGTGACGGACGTGGAAGACGACAAGGACGCCACTGGCCCCATCGGCATCCAACACCATGGCGAAAAAGGCCAGACCTACAAATTCCGCAACCTGCGGATCAAGCCGCTGTAGTTGTCGGCTTGGTTGTAGTCGGGCTGCACCTGATCGCGAGTTTCAAGGAATTTTCCGCTTTGCGGAAATCACTGATTGATTCTAATTTCGGAAATCCATGAGCGTTGTTGTCGGCCCCCTGTTAACTGCTGCTGAGTATCTCGCCATCGAGCGAGCGGCGGAATCGCGCAGTGAATTTCATGATGGAGTGATGTATGCCATGGCAGGGGGCACCCATCGCCATAGTCGACTCAAGTCCAGTTGCATGGTGGCATTGGGATTAAGGTTGCGCGGCAAGAAATGTCAGCCCACCGACAGTGATATGCGGGTGCTCGTTCCGGCCACCGGGCTCTATACCTATCCTGTCTCAGTGTCGTTTGCGGTCCGCCAGAATTTGAGGACGAGCAGCAGGATTGCATCATCAATCCCACCCTGATTGTTGAAGTGTTATCACCCTCCACTGAACCATATGACCGGGGCAAGAAATTTTGGAATTATCGACACCTGCCGACGCTCACAGATTACGTCCTAATTAACGCAGAGGAGGTTCTCATCGAGCACTACGCCAGACAGTCATCTGGTCAGTGGTTGCTCACGACGATGGAAGGCCCGGAGGCCATTTGGCGGATAGACTCGCTGGGCTTGGAGATTCCGCTGAGCGAGATTTTCGCTGATTTGTAGAGGGCGACGTGAGGAGACCAGCAACAGGCATGCAGGAGCGCGGCAGTCCGACTCGGTTATGAGTGCCCAGTTGCACCGGCCATCTCCACGGCTTATGGGCTGAAAGCCCATGCCACTTTGTTTATGAAAATCCTGATTACTGCTGGTCCCACGCGTGAACCAATTGATCCCGTGCGATTCATCTCGAATCGTTCTTCGGGCAAGATGGGCTATGCCTTGGCGGAGGCGGCTCAGGCGGCGGGGCATGAGGTGGTGTTGATTTCTGGGCCAACCAATCTGGCCGCTCCGGCAGGGGTGGAATTTCACCGGATCGAAACCGCAGATCAGCTTTGGCAGGCGGTGCAGGAAAACTTAACAGGGGTGGAGTTGGCGATTTTTGCCGCCGCCGTGGCAGACTATCGCGTGGCGGAGGTGGCTCCGCAGAAGCTCAAAAAGCAGGCGGACGAAATGACGCTGCAGTTGGTCAAGAACGTGGACATCCTGGGTTCCATGCGGGCGGCGGAGTATCGGGGGGCGCTCGTGGGCTTTGCGGCGGAGACGCAGGATTTACTTCTTCACGCCCAATCCAAGCTTCAGCGTAAAGGGTGTGATCTCATCATTGCCAATGATGTTTCCGCTGCGGGGATCGGGTTCGATGCGGACGAAAATGCGGTCACGCTGGTCTTTGCCGATGGCCATCACGAAAATTTACCCCGACAGGCGAAATCGGCTCTGGCTGAAAAACTCATTGGCGTCTGCGCGAATCTGGTGAAGTAAGACGGGACTATGATGCCCTCCTCTACTGAAATCGATTCCTTTCTCGCCACCGCCACTGCTGCTGCCCACGCGGCGGGTGCGTTTATTAAATCCCACTATGGCGAAGCGCCTGTGGTGAATGAAATGAAGAAATACGACATCAAACTGGAGCTTGATGTGAAGAGCCAGGAGATGATCGAAGGTATCCTGCTCGAAACCTTTCCGGACCACGCGATCTATGGCGAAGAAGGCCTGGCGGGCAATCAAGCCAGCCCGTTCCAATGGATCGTGGATCCCATCGATGGCACAGTGAACTATTTCTATGGCATCCCGCACTTCTGCGTCAGCATCGCGCTGCGGCACGAAGGTCAGATCATCGTGGGCGTCATTTTCGATCCGATGATGAACGATCTCTGGCTGGCGCGGCGTGATGGCAAGCCAACCCTGAACGGCAAGGAAATCCATGTCAGTGATCGCAGCGATCTGGCGGATGCCGTCGTGACCGTCGGTTTCAGCAAGAGCAAAGCCAGCATCGATGCCGGCTTCAAACGCTTCGTGGACATTGCGTATCGCGTGCGCAAAACCCGCATGTTAGGCAGTGCCGCCCTCGCCATGGCTTACATTTCCTGTGGCCGTTTGGATGCCTACATCGAGGAAATCATCAGCCTCTGGGATGTGGCTGCTGGCCTGCTGTTAGTGGAAACCGCTGGTGGAGCCACCAAACTGTTCTCCAAAGACAGCGTGGGCGAAAAATACAGCCTCTGCTCCAGCAACGGCCTGCTGCCGTTGGACGAATTCATGACAGAAATGGGCAACCCCGCACTCTAACGCACCATGATCCGCACCGGCATCGGTTACGACGTTCATCAACTGGTCACGGGCCGTCCCTTGATTCTCGGGGGCGTGGACATCCCGCACACCCATGGACTGGACGGGCATTCGGATGCGGATGTCCTCTGCCATGCGATTGCGGATGCGCTGCTGGGCTCCATGGGCCTGCCGGACATTGGTCATTATTTCCCGCCCACGGACCAAAGCATTAAGGGCATCAGCAGTCTGGAAATTTTACGCCAAGTAGCCGCCATCCTGAAGGCGGAAGGAGCCACGATAAATAACATCGACAGCACCCTGATTGCCGAGCGCCCGAAGATTCTAATCCACGTCCCGCAGATGAAACAGAATTTGGCCGATGCGTTAGGGATCAAACCAAATCAAGTCGGAGTAAAAGCCACCACCAACGAACGCATGGGCTTCCCGGGTCGGGAAGAAGGCATGTGCGCCATGGCCGTGGCTACGGTGGAGGCATAGAAGGCACGCCGTCGACCTCATCGTGGCATGGGCGTCCCGCCCAAAAGCCCCAACGCGAACGTCATACCCGCCACACGAGTGAATGGCTCATGTTCCCGGCTGATGGGCGGGACGCCCATGCCACAGCATGCGTTTGCACCGTGCCGTCCACTTCTTCTTCATCCAGTTTCTTTATCGGCCCGGCTTTCCATTGGGCCGCCGCCCTGAAAAAGCAATTTACTATCGGACCGACAGAAATAGACTGAAAAATGCCACCACCTGCCCTCGATAGTCCTGAACTCTTACAATCCATCGCCATTGCCTTGGGGCTCGGCCTCCTCGTGGGCTTGCAGAGAGAGTGGGAGCACAATCCACTTGCCGGCATCCGCACCTTTGCCCTCGCCAGTCTTTTCGGGGCTCTGAGCGGTGTCATGGGCCAGGCCTACGGTGGGTGGGTGATCGCTGGTGCTTTGGTGGCATTCAGCGCGATGATCGTGCCCGGTTATATCGCCTCTCTCAGGAACACTGAGTCTGGCCCCGGACTCACCACGGAGATTGCGATGCTCATTATTTTTTCCTCCGGGGTGATCGCAGTCATGGGCTACCACGTTGTCGCGGTCGTCGTCGCGGCCAGTGTCATGGTCCTCTTGCAGAGTAAAAAGAGGCTGCACCAGCTGGTGCATGCCATTGGCGAAAACGATCTCCGAGAGATCGCTCGACTCGTGCTCATCGGCCTGGTCATTCTGCCCGTGCTGCCTAATAAATCGTATGGCTACGAAGGCGTGCTCAATCCCTTTTCCATCTGGCTCATGGTCGTCCTCATCGTGGCTATCAGCCTCGCAGCTTACTTGGCCAGCAAGTTCCTTGGTCATTCGCGCGGCATCACCATCGCTGGCATTTTAGGAGGCCTTATCTCCAGCACCGCCACCACGGCCAGCATCTCCCGCCGCAGCAAAGAACCCTCCGCCCACGCCCTGCCATTGGCGGTCATCACGCTGATTTCGTCCGCCGTGGTTTTTGTGCGCGTCATCGTAGAGGTCATGCTCGTCGGCCCCAAAGTTATCTCGCAAATGCTTCCGCCTCTGCTGGGAGTTATGGTCGTGGCTGGCATCATTGCCGCCGTCACCCACCGTCTTGCCGTGAAATCACTGATAGCAAACGCGGAGGAGGCTCCACCGTCTGAGTTGAAAGGCGCGGTTGTCTTTGGTCTTCTCTACGTTTTCGTTCTGCTTGCGGTGTCGTTTGCCCGGAAAAACTTCGGAGATGCCGGCCTCTACACCGTTGCCGCCATATCGGGGCTCACGGACATGGACGCGATCACGCTCTCGACGGCCAGTTTGGCGAACAAGGGCCAGATCGACGCATCCACCGCTTGGCGGGTCATCATGACCGCAGGTCTGGCGAATATCTTGTTCAAATCCGGACTCGTCATCGCCATGGGCTCGCGGGCCTTCATCCGGCCGGTGTTGATTGGATTTGCCATCACCTTCGCAGTGGGTTTGGGTATCACCTTACTTTGGCCTTAATTTTTTTCATCAATCCCCCCTCATGAATCGTCGCCATTTTCTTCTTTCCTCCCTCGGCACCACGCTCGCATTGCCGGGGATGTCTTCACTGATGGCAAAAGGTGCTGTCGGCGGCTCCGTGCAGGCCGCAAAGGGTGCGGGCCTGGGCGCAAGACGCTTTGTGGCGATTGGCAATTTGCTCGGCTACCAAACCAAGAGCCTTTTCCCCACGACCCAGGGTCGCAACTACGAAAAGACCACCCTGCTGGAGCCGCTGTGGGATATTCGAGATAAAATGACGGTTCTTCGTGGACTCGATCATGGCGTGAAGGGCGGACACTTCGCGGTGCATTCATTCCTCTCCGGCGTGCTGAACTCTGAGGCGCAAAATCGACCCGATGGCAATGTCAGCATTGATCAGTATCTCGCGGATGAGATCGGCTTTGAGACTCGGTTCCCATCGCTCACCGTTGGTTCGGAGGGTGGTATCCATGGAGGCTGCCAGATCGCTTGGACGAAATCAGGCGTGCGTGTGCCACCGGTGACGAATCCGGCGGAGTTGTTTGAGAAACTTTTCGTGACTGACACCCAGGAGCGCCAAGCTCGGCGGGCGCAGGAAAATCAAGTGCAGGCGTCCATTTTGGATTCCGTATTGGATGAGGCGAATCGCCTTTCGAAGCGGGTGAACAAAGAGGACAAAGATAAGCTCGACGAATACTTAACCTCAGTGCGCGACGTGGAGAAACGCTTGGAACTGCGCCAACGCTGGACGGATCAGCCGAAGCCGAAAGCGCCTTTCAATAAACCAGCGAATCGTAATGCAGTCGAAGATCTGCCACTGCTGTATGAGATGATCGCGCTCGCGCTGCAATCCGACAGCACACGAATCGCCACGCTGGAGATCGGCGGTGATTTCATGCCGCAGCATCTCGGTATCAAAAAAGACTGGCACGGCCTCTCCCATCACGGCAACGACCCCGAGGCCATCGCCAGCCTCATCACCTTGGAAAAATATCAGATTGAGCACTATGGCAAATTCGTGGCGCGTCTCGCGAAAATGAACGATGGCGAGCGCACGCTGCTCGACTCGACGACGGTGCTTTTTGGCAGTGGCATGGGTGATGGCAATGTGCACAACAACTCCGATCTGCCCATCCTCCTCGCAGGCGGCGGCTACAAGCATGGCGAATTCCGCGAAGTGCCGCGTCAGGGCATCAACAAAGTGCCGTTGTGCAATCTCTTCGTCGATATCGCCCAGAAGATGGGCGTGGAGACGGACTCCTTTGGCAGCAGCACGGGACGTTTCGCATGATGTCTGCCTCCATTTTAACCACCGAGGCCCAGAGCACACAGAGATTAAACCAGAAAATCTTCTGGGTGCTCTGGGCCTCGGTGATTCATTTTCTAGGTTACCCTGTTTTAGCCGCCGACGAATCACCGAAGCTCGCGCAGCAGTTCCTCGGAAAATACTGCCTGGAGTGCCATGACGCAGATGTGCAGAAAGGCGACCGCGCTTTTGATGCATTCAAGCTACCGCTAAATTCCGTCGCAGATCTCATCGAGGCGCGTGACATCATCGACCAACTCACGCTGAAGGAAATGCCACCGAAGAAGGCGGACCAGCCTACGGACGATGAGCGTCTCGCCATGATCCGAGCGTTGCGTGACGGCACGGTGGCCGCCCATGCCAAATTTCAAAGCACCGGCAGCCGCACCGTGATGCGTCGGCTCGCCAGCCGTGAGTATGAGAACACTCTTGCCACGCTGTTCGGTCGTCGCGTGGACACGCTGGGTCTCACAGCGGATTTTCCGAAGGAGAAAACCAGCGAGCACATGGACACGATCGGCAAGACCCTCGTGACCTCCGGTTTCCTCGTCGATCAATACTTTCAATCCGCCAATCGCCTCGTGGAAAAGCGACTAGGTAAACCTGCGATGGAGCCGAAGGATTGGCGTTTCAACAGTCACTTCGTGCAATACGAGGAGCTACAAGGACCGCACAAATCCGCCTTCAACTACCGATACCTCAACATCTACGAGCAGCCTAACACCGATACTCGTCAGGGCAGTTACGGCCACATTGAGGATTTCCTCGAAGGCGTGCCCGTCTCTGGCCTCTACGACCTTGAAGTCGAGGTGCAGGCCATGCATCGCGACACCCACTACGATCCCAAAATCTTCGGCATCGATTTTTCTGAGCCCTTCATTCTCGGCATCGTGCCTGGGGATGTTACCAAAGGCCACATCCATTATCCCCAGGCCATCGAGCCACTGCTCGCCAGCGCAACTCTGCCGGATGACAAACCCACATGGCAGAAATTTCGCGTGTGGCTGGAAGCAGGCCAACCCCCCCGCTTCATCTTTCCCAATGGACCTTATGAATCCCGTGCCTCTGTCATCCAAGTAAACAAGCAATACAAAGACGACTTCAAAGGCCGCACCAATGGCTCCGACGTCAGCCGCACCATTCTTCTCAAGGAAGGCAAGCTCCCACACATCCGCATCAGCGAGATCAAACTTCACGGCCCAGTTCCCGAGAAACCAGGCAGTGTCGAAGAAGTAGCCGTGTTTGGCAAAGACGGCTTCCTGGAGGCCCAAGCACTCGATCAGCTCAATGCCTTTGCCGAGAAAGCGTATCGCCGACCACTCACCGATGCTGACCGCCAGCCCATCCGGGCGCTTTATGACAAACGCCTCGCCCAAAAAGCCACGCCACGACAAGCCGCGCTCGATGCGTTGAAGCTCATCCTTTGCTCACCGAGCTTCCTTTACCTCAGCGAGATCACAGAGGAGTCAGCCAAGGCCCTCAAGCCCTACGATCTAGCCACACGACTCTCCTTTGCCCTCTGGGCCATACCGCCAGATGAAACGCTGCTCGCCTCCGCAAAATCCGGTCAGCTCACGCAAGATGCCGAACTCAAAAAGCACATTGAGAGAATGATCACCGATGAACGCATCAGTGGCTTCGTGAAAGGATTTCTGGATAGCTGGTTAAACCTACGCGACCTCGGTGGCATGCCGCCACCACGGGATACAAATCTGGCCTACTACGCCGAGGACCTGCCCGCTTCGATGAAAACCGAAGTGCGCCTGTTTTTCCACGACTTACTCAAGCATAACGGCTCAGTCGCCCAGTTCATCGACTGCGAGCACACCTTCGCAGACAAGAAACTCGCCAAACTCTACGATCTACCAGAGAAGAACAAACTACACCTCGCCGACGGTTTCCAAAAAGTCAGCCTCAAAGGAAATACGCATCGCGGCGGACTACTTGGCATGGCTGCCGTGCTGACTGTGAGTGCAAACGGCGTCGAAACCTCTCCCGTAACGCGCGGCGTGTGGGTCAGTGAAAACATCATCGGGATCCCACCGCCGCCGCCGCCAGATGTCGTGCCCGCCATTGATCCCGATGTCAGCGGAGCCACCACCATTCGCGACCGCCTCGCCAAGCATCGCGCCGATGCCGCCTGTGCCGAATGCCATCGCAAGATCGACCCTCTTGGCTTCAGCCTGGAAGCCTATGATCCTGTCGGTCGCTGGCGAAAAAACTACCCAGCCACCAACAAAAAAGCCAAACCCGCCGAGATCGACACCACTGGCGAATTCCCCTCTGGCGAGGCCTACACCGACTTCACCACCTTCAAGCAGGTCATCCACGACACCCGCGCCGATCATTTCACCCGTCACCTCATCCGCCAGCTCCTCACCTACACCACCGGTCGCACCATGGAACTCAACGACGACCTCCTCCTGGACCAGCTCCACGAAAAAGTGAAGAAACAAGGTCTTGGTCTTAAAACGCTCATGGTCGAGTGCTTAATGAGCGAGGTGTTTCGGTCGAGGTAGAAAGCAGTTTAGGCATAAGTCCACTCCGCCATCTTCTTTCTAAAAGACAGAGAAGATGAGACTTGTCTAGAAAATCGCTAAAACAAATTCCTGACCAGCGATCCCGCGCGCAAGCCCAGTGATGAACTTTACCTCCGACAGGCTGTGAGAAGGAGTAATAATTTCACGTGGGCAGAGAGAAGGTAACCTGCTGACGATAGCGGCTTTGCGGGGACGAGATGGATACGTTCGACAGTGCTCTCATGGTGTGGTGCAGGTTGTCGATCTTGCTGGCGACGTTAAGCAGGTATCGATTAATTTGCAGGGTTTGGGCCGCACACGCTGGACAGCAGTAGGCGCTGAATTCAAGCCATCCCAATGCTTTTGCGGACTCCGACGAGGAAAAATGCTGAATCAACTTTCGCAGATCATTGGGCGGATTTCGTTCGAGCAACTGTTCATAGCGCCTCGCAAGATCATCAAGCTCATCCTTGCACGATTGGATTTCGAAAAGCTGGTCCGCTTTGGGTAATTTTTTTACAACAGCGACCTGACTTGCGGTGGAGTGGAAATGCTTTCCAACCAAGTCCAAGTAACGGACGCATTCCTGGCAGTGTGGTGCGCCTTGTAAATCAATGCAAAACACGACGAAGCCGCCAGCAAAGCACAGCAATTCCGCGCCGAGGCAAAGATAGCCCCATTTACCCAACGCCTCATGTCCGGCCGCATTGTAGTCTCGCTTGATGGTCAGTGATCTTGCTAATTCCTGCACGTAATCTGTGAAAGCCAAGTTCCCACGAATCCCCGCGTCATGGTGGTTGTTGAGTTGATGGTAGCCCCAAAGATGAAACAGAAAAAAACCGGCCACCCCAATAGCAAAAATGCCCAAAAGAAACCGCCCAGTAACCGGCCTACCCAAAGCTTTAAGACTCACACTGAAACCCAATCCGGCAATCAGGCCCGCACAGCCTGCTCCGTATGGAATCACCTTTTTGGCATAGAATCCAAACACTCGAGTATCTCCCACCGTGTCCCAATAGGCCACAACGCCCAAAACCAAAAGCATGGTGAGGGTCCCTATGAGATAGATGAGGGAGGATGATTTCCTGAGCTGTCGTATTATGAAAATTATAAGCAAGAGACCGCTAAGCAAGTCGAAATAACATGAAAACCGCGCTTTCTTTGGCTATCCAAAAAACAAGGTAGTCCGCTTTTGCTACTCTGGCAGAAAGTGTGGGTCGAGAGCCGGGACGAACTCTACGAGGAACTCAAGGACAACGGCATCCATTCCCGGCGGTATTTTTATCCCCTCATCCCGGATTTTCCGATGTATCGCGACGTGCCCTCGGCGGACCCCGCCAACCTTCCTGTTGCCAGAGACGTCGTTCGCAGAATTCCTTGCCTTCCAATTTATCCGGACCTTGAACTTGCACAGGTGGAAAAGATCTGCGGACAGGTGGCGCGCCTAGTGCGCCCTCTCGTGCAGGCATGACCCGCGATGAAACCATCAATCTGGCAGCTCTATTTCCTTACCGAGATCGCTTGGGGAAGACACCGCAAAACAATGTGTCATTCAGCCTGCGGTGCCTGTGCAGGCTGAAGCACGGGCTGCGATGGCTCTATTTCAATCCCCCCTCCCACCAATCGGCGCGCTCTTCTTTCAAGGCCGCTGCCGCTTTTTCATCCAGCTCTTCCGTGGCATAGGAACCCGCCACTGCCTGCGGCTTCGATTTCATTTTGAGGAAATGCTCTTTCATCTCCTGCTCCCTTGAATGCTTTTTGGCCGGCGTGGCGCCAAATTCGTAGAGGATTTCCGTCAATTTCCACGGGTCATTGGTCCAGCTGATTTCATGCACTGCCAGCAGGACCTTGTTCTTGGTGCTGATCAGTTTGTGGGTGATGGTGTAGCCATTCTCCCCGAACTCTCTAATCTCTGTAGTCATTGCCTGGCTGGCCGAAGTATGCGTTTGCACCGTGCCCTCCGTTTCTTCTTCCTCCAGTTTTGTTTTCGGCCCGGCTTTCCATTGGGGGGCCGCCACCTTCCAAAATTCGGGGATGGCTTTGCTAGGCTGGGTTCCCGATTCAGGACTGGCGGTCTTTGCCTTGCCGGCAGGCTCAAGAATTTCAAGTTTGGAGACCTCCAACTTGACGGGCAGCATACGGTTGTCCTGGTCGATGATCAGAGTGCCCACAATTCGAGCAGGTTTGCCTATGCTTTTTTCGTGCATCGCCAATAACAACGGATCTTTGAACGTGAGTTCTATCCGATCAACCGGTTCGGCTGGTGGCTCTCCAATCAGGAAACCTTTGTCAATGGCCGAGAACTTAAATGCCAGCTTTTGGTCACTGACGATGATCGGAAGAAATGCTGTTTCGCCTTTGAACTTCGGGTCATCATCGGAGGTGGAGAACTTCTGATCGAAAAGTTTCCCTTCAATTTTAACTGCTTTTCCCAACTCGATCGTTAGCGGAGCGCCGAAGGCGGGGATTCCTAATGAGAGCGTGATCGCACAAGCGACCACGGCTCCCCAACTCCTCCGCAGGACTGCAGTTGGGCTGAATCGGGTGAGGCCTCTACCGGCTGGAGGTGTCTTAATGTTATGGTTGTTCATGATGTCTGTTGGATTTCTATGTTTCGGGAAGCGATGGTGTGCCGAATGCTTCGGCGCGATACTGCTGTCCCACATTCTTCCACGAAATCCTGCGGCGGAGGTCAGGCGCGCAGTGAACTTTTTTCTGAATCTTGCGGGCGGAGCCTACTTCGGCTCGACCACCCAAGTGGCGTCTCCGGGGAAGGCGGGGGCGTCTTCGGTGGCGGAACTCAGCCGCAGCAAGTGCCCGACATCGATGCCGTTTTCTGTCCTTTGCAACAAGGGTTCCTGAGTCCCTTTTTGTCCTCCCCGCACAGACATCCACGCGGCTGGTGTGGCCCTGCCATAAAATGCAATAAGCGTCGCAGCTTTGGCTGCGACGCTTATGCCGGAAGGGCGAACGAATCTTGGAGAGGGTCACTTCCTTTGTAACCTGCGTTCCTGATACCCTTTCCCTTTAGCCTTCCCCTCTCATTTGAACTTCAAACTACGGAATGGACAACTTCCAGGAACTACTACTGGGCCTTCTTGACCATGGTCCATACTGTCTTCCTGCCCCCTTGTTCATGCAACTCCACCTTACCGTCCTTACCGTCTACGACCTTATAGGTTTGACCTTTGAAAGGCCCTTCCATGAATGTGAAATCAGCATCCCCCGTCGAACAACCCCAATCACCCGGGGTATTGCTCTTGGACAGCACAAACCTAAGAGGACCGCTTTCTTTTTTTGCATCATCCGACTTCCTAATCTTCGCCGCCCCCCCAGTCGGCTCCGTGTAATCTCCCGCAATCTTGGCGAATAATTGTGCATCGTTGGCTCCGGCTTTTACGTTGGTGAGGCAGCTGACGAAGAGCGCCAGAACTATTGTTACGAGTTTGTTCATTTTATTTATGGTTTTAGTTTGTGTTTTATTTGGGTTAAGCCCTTTGATCAGCAGACATTGCTGAAGGAACTCAATTCATTCCACGGAATCGCGCCGCGAAGGTCAGGCAAAAAGTGAACTTTTTTCAAAAAAGGCCAAAATTAGGGTGCACGCAGGACTTTCAGCGGGCTGATCAAGTCTGGCGGGGTCGTGATGAACGGGCCGCGGGAGCCGGGCCAGATTTCCAGCGGGCAGAAGGGCGGGGCGTGCAGGAGCGAGCGGTCGCTGCCGTCCGCATCGCGGCCAAGATGGAGCCAAAATAAAAATGCTTGGCATCTTTTTGCCACATTTTCATGGGTCATCAGCAAGTGCCCGGCATCGATGCCGTTTTCTGTCCTTTGCAACAAGGGTTCCTGAAACCCTTTTTGTCTGACGCCCTTTTTGCCCTCCCCACACAGACATCCGCGCGGATGGTGTGGACCTGCCATAAAATGTAATAAGCGCCGCAGCTTCGGCTGCGGCGCTTATGCCGGATGGGCGAACGGATTTTGGAGCGGGTCACTTCCTTTGTAACAAGCGTTCCTGACACCCTTTTTCTTTAGCCTTCCCCGATCATTTGAACTTCAATCTACGGAAGGGACAACTTCCAGGAATTACGGGGCATTACTGTTGCGTCCATACTGTCTTCCTGCCCCCTTGTTCAGTCAACACCCACTTACCCTTCGCATTCTTTTCTGCCTTATACTCCTGACCTTTGAAAGGCCCTTCACTGAAGACGAAGCTCCCGTTCCCATCGCTATCTTTCCCAAGCATACAAGCCCACTCGCCCGGAGTAGTCCCATTTGTCAGCTTAAACCTAAGAGGACCGGATTCTTTTTTTGCATCATCCGCCTTCCTGATGATCGCAATCCCCCCAGTCGGTTCATTATATGTTCCGGCGCCCTCCATATCTGCCCCTTTTACGTTGGTGAGGAAGCTGACGACGAGCGCGAGAACTATTGTTACGAGTTTTTTCATTTTGTTTATGGTTTTAGTTTGTGTTGTATTTGGTTTAAGCCCTTTGATCAGCAGACATTGCCGAAGGAACTCAATTCATTCCACGGAATCGCGCCGCGAAGGTCAGGCAAAAAGTGAACTTTTTTCAAAAAAGGCCCAAATCAGGGGGCGCCCAGGACTTTCAGCGGGCTGACTCTGTCCGGCGGCTTGGCGATGACAGGGCTGCGGGAGCCGGGCCAAATTTCCAACGGACAGAAAGGCTGGGCGTGCAGGAGCGAGCGGTCGCTGCCGTCCGCATCTCGGCCAAAGTGGAGCCAGGCGGCCGGGAAATAGGTGGCGAAGCTGAGCATCTCGACGCGGGCGGTGACGGCTCCCTTCCGGGGTTCTGACGTCGGATTGTTATTTCCGACCGAAGACCTGCACCGCCCTGAGGCTAAGCGGTCCCTTGCTGGCTTGAAGGAAAAGACGCACGTAGCGGCCTTTCTTGTTCCCGGTGATGTCCATGTGGAGGTCCGCCTTTTCCTTCGTGAGCAAAGAGGGGATCAGCCGTGTGGCCAATCCCCCGTTGCCGTTCATTCGTGTCTTTTTATCTATCTACCCCGATTACCGTGGTTTCCGGCTTCGTGGGTTTTGCTGGAGCAGAAGCAGAGGCGGAGTCGCAGGTTATTGCAGTTTGATCACCCACTTTTGGACCTTCTTACCCCGATTTCTCGACAGCGTCGTTGTTTCTGCGTCTTCAGTGCGAATTAGGGCATTTACTCCGCTTGCCGCATGGATGATTGACCAACCACCGCCGTTGTCAAAAAGAATCCACTTGGTGGCCTCTTCCGGTTTTTCTACAGCGAAGACGATTTGCGCTCCTTCTTTATTATCAGCAAGCATATACACCGTGCCATCTTTTTCTTGTTTTTTAATCTGGAAGATTCCGGCGCCACTTAAGATCCCGTCGCCACTTTTATGTTTGCCCTGTGCTACGAGGGTAAATGTGGTGCCACCATCCATTCTGTAACCGGTTTCTTCGTTGACGAATCTGACTTTGGATCCGTCTTTTAATTCCTGAGCTGTTGCGCTGCCGGCAGCGGAAGACATCTGAAACAGTTGAGTCTCGATCTCTTCATTCTTTGTCACGGACGACTCCTCCCCTCCCGGCGGTGTCGCGATGACGGGGCCGCGGGAGCCGGGCCAAATTTCCAGCGGGCAGAAGGGCTGGGCGTGCAAGAGCGAACGGTCGCTGCCGTCCGCGTCGCGGCCAAAGTGCAGCCAGACTGCCGGGAAACAGGTGGCGAAGCTGAGCATCTCGACGCGGGCGGCACCGGCGGCTTTTTCCGTCAGCCAGAGCTTGAGCGTGGTGTCGCCGGAGGTGGCGATGAGGCGCGTCTCGTTGCTGATGGCGAGGGCGGTGACGGCTCCGCTGTGGGCCTGCCAGCTTTCCTCCGGAAGTTCTGTCCAGGTGGTGGTGTCGAACACACGGACGCGGCCATCTTCATTGCCGCAGTAGAGGCGGCTGCCGTCGGGATGAAAAACCAGCGCGGTGTCGTAGGAGCGGAATTCGCCGATGGGCGGGGCGGGTTTTGTGAGGTCCAATGGATCGTAGAGGCGGACGCGCCGTCCCAGTCCGGTGGCGGCGAGGCGGCGGCCATCGGGAGAGATCGCAAGGTCCCAGGCACGGGCTGGGCCGGTTTCCCAGCCCTGGTTGCTGGTGGCGGAGACGGTCCGTGTTTCCAGATCCACGACAAAGACGCGGCCCGGCGTGATGCCGGCGATTTTTGTTCCACCGGGAAACACCAGGCCGCGCAGCAATGTATCGAAGCCTTGAATGTAGCCCGGACCGGGGACGCGATCCGTTTCCCGGATGGTCTCGCCTTCTTCCTGCCAGAGAATGATATCGCTGGTCTTGCGCTCCATGGTGGCGAGGCGGCCCGCGGGCAGGACGGCGAGCGGCAGGTGGTCGTCCGCGACGTGGGTGTAGCCACGGCCTTCCTGCCAGTAGCGCACAGCACCCGAGCCGCTGGAATACAGTAGCCGGGAGCCATCCGGCGAGACGGACGGATGCCGCTCAAGCTGGGTCAGAGACACGCTGGTGATGCGCGTGGGCGGTGCGGGCACGGAGGGATTCCAGCAGCGCACGGTGCCGTCGGCGGCGGACGTGAAGAGACTCGCGCCATCCCGCGCGAAGACCGCACCGTTGCCGCGGCCTTCGTGTCCCAGCAAAAAGGCGGCGCGCCCGTTTTGCGCACTCCGCGTGAGCAGACGGCGCGGCGGACTGTGCGTGCCATTGCCGTTGAGCGGCTCGCGGATCGACGGCGCGCAGTCGTCGTCATAGGTGGGCGGGCCTTCGGGGATGGGCTTCAGGAAGTGGAACATCCGGACGACGGCATCCGTCCCGACGACAGCGACCAGCGGCTCCGTGGGATGGAAGACCAATCCCGTCATGGCCTCCAGGAAGCCCTGCCGCCGCAGCAGCAACTGGCCCGTGGCCGTCTCCGCGACTTCAAGATAATGCGAGGGTTTGTCAAATGGGCCGGAGAGCGTGGCGAAGTATCGGCCATCGGCTGAGAGTGCCAGCACGTTCCCCCATCCCGGTGTTCCGAAGGAGCTATAGGTCCAGCGTCCGATGGGCGTGGCGTTCTGCAGCGGGGCAGCACCCGAGAGGTCCGTGGCACGGAGGAAGGTCACTTCACGCTGGGCCGGTCCGGTCAGGGCCACCACGCTGCGGTCTGCGGAGACGGTGAGCGGCGCGCTCCATGCCGGTGGCAGCTCGATGGTGCTGCGGTCCTGCGTATCAAAGATCCAGGAGCAGGCGCCCAAATCAGAGATTGTGTTCCGGTCATTGCCGAAAAGCAGGCGGCGTTCATCCAGCCACGCGCTCTGCGGCTGGATGAGGACTTCGGAACGTTCCATCACGACCTCCAGCGTTTCCGCATCGAAGACGCGCACCGTATTGCGGAAGGAACAGGCAAAATACCGGCCGCCTGGCGCATAGAGCAGGCTGTGGTATTCATTCGGATTGAGCTTTCCAGTATCGGGCTTGCCGGACAGCGCAGGCAGCTGGCGCGGCGGGCGCAGCGCAGAACCGTCCGGGCGGCATAAATGCAGCACGCCATCATGCGTCACGATGGCGAGCGACTCTCCGTCCGGCCCTGTGTCCAGGGTATCTGGAATGGCTCCGCCGGGCAACCCAAAGAGCGAACGCTGGTCGCCCGCGCACAACTGATCCAGCAGCCGCCACTCCAGGCCGCGGTGTTCCTCCGGCGCTGCGGCCAGCAGTTGCCGCGCTCTGGAAAAATCGTGTCGTTCCCGTGCCGCAAGCACCGCTGCCATCGTCGAGACATAGCCTGTGAAGCGTTCCGCTGCGGCTGCCTGCAATGCACGTGAGCTGTTCGTCTCCGCCGTGCGGCGATGCGCCTCCGCACTGCGCCACAGCGCCAGGCTGACAATCGTGCCCGCCAGCAGCGAAACCACGAGCGCCGCCGCCGCCGCCACGCGCCACGGATGCCGCCGCATCCAGCGCAGCGCGCGCTCGCGTCCCGTCACGCGCCGCGAGCGGATCGGCTCGCCTCGCAGCCAGCGCGCCAGTTCATCAGCCAGCGCACCGGCCCCCGGCAGTCGGCGCGCGGGATCCTTTTCCAGACACCGCAGACACAGCGTCTCCAGATCACCGTCCGCCGATGCCGCCAGCGTGCGCAGCGACACCGGTTCAGCGTGCGCGATGTGACTGAAAATCTCCGCCGGCGTGCTGCCCGGAAACGGCAACCGCCCCGTGAGCATCTGATAAAGCATCGCGCCCAGCGCCCAGACATCGCTTGCCGTTGTCACATCCCGCGCGCGGCCCCGTGCCTGTTCCGGTGACATGTATTGCGGTGTGCCTACCTGGGCATGGGAAAGCGTCAGGCCCTGTTCCGAGTCCATCAGTTTCGCCAGTCCGAAGTCGGTGAGAAACGGCTCGCCCGCACGGTCAAAGAGAACGTTGCCCGGCTTCAAATCGCGGTGCAGCACGCCGCGCTCATGGGCGTGCTGCACGGCGCGCGCCAGCTTTTCCATGATACCCGCCGCATCCTTCGCCCCAAGCGCTCCCGCCTTTAGCCGCTCCGAAAGCGCGTCGCCTTCCAGCAGCTTCATGGTGAAAAACGGCTGTCCCTCCACCTCGCCCACTTCATACACCGGCACGATGTGCGGATGATCCAGTTGCGCCACCGCCTGCGCCTCGGTGCGGAATCGCAGCTTATCCTGCTCCGTGGCAAAGACGAACCCGCGAATCATCTTCAGCGCCACCACGCGCTGCACCGCCGTGTCCTCTGCCTCCCAGATCACACCCATGCCACCCGCGCCCAGCTTGCGCCGCAGGATATACTTCCCAAAACGCCCTGCCACCTGCGGGGCAAAAATCCCGAACTGGCTGTCCGCCTCCTCCATTTCTCCCGCAACATCCTTTGCCACCAGCGCCTCGCCAAACATACAGGCAAGGCACACCCCGTCCGCCTCCAGCGGCGCTCCGCATTCGGGACAAAGTGAGGCGTGGTGGGAGGGGGTGTTGCTACAATTCACAATTTACGAAATAATTTACGAGATAATCCTAATTCACCTAGTTCACGAAATTTTCCGCCATAAGTCAGCCGGAATTCCTACAAAATTCAGGAAGCCTCCGGGCGGCTCAGGCGGAAACCCAATCTTCGCTTGCAGAGAAACCGCCTTTGCCTCATAAATCGCCTATCACGAAGCCAACCGACAACTCCGCATCCCAAGGCGATTCCAGCATGACCGGTGGGGGAGCCTTCCCCGTCACCGCATGGTCCATGTTGCATCAGGCGCAGGGGGAAGTGCCCGCGGAAGCCCTCGCCGGCTGGGAACGCCTCGCCCGCGCCTACTGGCAGCCTCTTTACGTCTTCCTCCGCCGCCGCGGGGCCGACCACCATGCTGCCGCTGACGACGTTCAGGGATTCTTCGCCCACCTGCTTAGCAAAGAGTTCCTGCGTCGGATTGAACCCGGCACGGCCCTCTTCCGCTCCTTCCTCCTCAGCGCCCTCCAGCACTGGCGCGCTGATCAACACCGAGCCGCCAACGCCCAAAAGCGCGGCGGTGGCCAGCAACTTCTCTCCCTCGACGCACTGGAAGCCGCCGGAGTCATGCCCATCGCAGACGGCGCCTCGCCTGAAGAAGCCTTCGACCGCCGCTGGGCGCGGGCCGTTTATGACAACGCACTCACCGCCCTTCAAGCCCGCCTTAAATCCCGCGGACGCGAACCCGTGTTCCTGCAATTACGCGGGCTGCTGAGCGGCGGGGACACCGCAAAGTATCAGGAAATTGCCGCCGCTCTCGCCATGAGCGAAACCGCCGTGAAACAAGCCGCGCTCGACCTCCGCCGGGAATTCGGCGTCACCCTCCGCGATGAAATCCGCCGCACCGTCACGGACGAATCCCAGGTGGACGATGAAATCCGCTATCTCCTCGGGCTGCTACGGGGCTAGCGCATTACCCGGAGGCGGGCCCAGCACTTTCTCCAAGGTAGCCCGTGGACACCCGAAACTTAACCACCCATGGCCGGGCCGAGTTGAGTCAGAGCGATTCGTGGGTTGCGCGATTGGGTTCAATCGTGCAGTCCCTCGTGAAGCATTACCTGCTTTGGCCGCTGCTGTGTTCTTCCGTGGGGGAATGTTTTGATTGTGCCCCCTTATGGTAAACTGCCTTCACGTTTTGCCTTTGCCTTCACCGCAACATGCCGCTGTCCTGATCATACTTGAGGCTAACACCACGTGCATCAATCCCTAACCCACTAGGGAGCAAGATTCACCGGGGCACAACTAAGGCACTTGCAGCTTGTTCGGCTGCTCGCCGAATAGCGAAACTCTTCCCAGTTTTAGATTGTTCAGCCAACTCTCGTGATATGGCCTCTTTGCTAGAACTCTCCGGCATAGCTTTTAAATAGTCCTGTAGGCCCATTGAACCTCTGCGTAACCACGATTCCACAGCCGTGCCGACGGATACCGAAGTGCCATCCGAAACATGAGGTGGAATACTGAGCGCGAACTCAAGCGCAGATTTCGGATCCGTTTCAGCGCTAGTTTTGATGTAGTTATCATAAGCCTTATTGTCTCGGAATGGCGAGGCAACCTGATCTTCGAGCCATTTCCGCTGGAGTGCTGTATCCTTTGAACCTAGCCTATTGCCCACGGAACCAAAATACTGTCTTCTGAATTCCGTAGGTATAGCATCAAACCAAGCTCTTAGGCCCTCCTCACCATTCCGGACAAACACAGCTTTACTGATGTCAAACGTAACATTTCGAAAGTCGATTTCGTTCGGCTGAAATATCTTCGACGCATAAGTTGCCGCCTGCACAGGGTCGTAATTTGCATAGCCTCGAATCAACTTTTTGACGATCAGGGTGACATACTCGTCAGGGATGGCCTGATTTTTGTCCAACCATTGCTGCGCTTCCGTGGGAGCTTTACCAGCCCATGCCTCGACAACCTCTTCCGCAGCTTCACAATACCATCGATGATTAACGGGAAGATCATTAAGCCATGCGACGGCTAACGCGCAGTTCTTCGTGCTCAACTGTTTCCAATAGGCCGTCCAGGCGTAAGAAAACTCGTTTCCAGCTTCAGCTGCTTCACTAATGCATTTTTGGACCGCTAGCCAATCAGCCTCACTCTCAAGTCCTGCAAGGAATGCGTCAATTTGTTGTTTTCGGTCTCCTCCAGTCAGTGAAAGTATCCGACGACAATTCTCAAGTAACGATTGGGCAGATTTGGACACAGAAGTTGAAGCCGGCACCGCTTTCGTTTTGTCCGTCATCTTTTGTGATTTGGCCGATAAATCAGCGTCTTCTTTAGCTGGGGACAATTTGGATGAGCGCGACGCAAAATCCATGTATTGTCTCGAAATGAAAAAAACGCCGACTAGCACAGAAAGTGCGAGGATTTTGGATTTTGTCTTCATAAGCTAAGCTGTAATTCGTTCGCACAAGATGTCAGAGGGCAACACTGCGGAATCCCTGCAAAGGCGGTCCACTTCAGACAGGCAATATCTGCGATTTGCTTGGCTTCCGTCCTTCAGGAACTGTTTCCGTCGAAATCCCTCAATACTTGAGAGACTTTCACTTTGCCACGCAAAATTAGGGTATACGGCGTAGGTTGGGATTTCAGATGCCAAATGCCCCAGAATCACGTCGCAAGCTCTGACTCCGCAATGGGGGAGTCCTCTCCCCATTGCTGAAATAACACGGTCGTAGTATGCATGTCGGACAGCGTAGGCATGAGTTGTGTGTGCACGAGTCACCTTGACAAGCCCAGGACTGACAATTTCTGGACGTGACATATGCACACAGCCATAGAAAAAAATACCCCAATCATCGGGTAATGCGATGCATTCTGCCATTCGACGGAAATTGGGGTGCAAGACGACGTCATCTTCAAATATAAGGACTGATTGCCACTTCATGTGCTTAGCATGTCGAAGCATCATTCGGTGGGAAAGCGCGCATCCATAAGGGCCTCGTCTTGTGTGTCCTCGAGTGTTTTTGGATTTACTCGTATCTGCTGCGGGAAAGCGAGTAACACTGAGCTCTTGAAACATAAATTGAAGTTCTGCCTCGTTTCTTCGGTCCCCTCGTTTAGAGAGATTCAAATAGAGCATGCCGTCAAAGGACGATTCTAATGCGTGACACTGCCGCAAGTGCGCCAAAAAATTAAATGAAGCTTCTGGAATTTCTACAGGCGCTGCATCATTCGGAATGTCATGGGCAGATTCTTTTATGTCGCACGCTGGAACCTCTGAATGGATCGGGAGCTCATCGTCGGTCAGCTCTGATGTGTTTGTGCAGGACATCTTTTCCTCCAGAGCAAGGATCGCTTCACGATGCTCGATCTGATGCCCTGTCTTGTCATAGTGACCAATGACGGCCCTGGAGCCGTCCGAAAATTGAGGTTCTTGCCATGCTAAATTAGGTAACAGCGCATACGTTGGAATCCGTCCTTGTTCCTGAGCCAGCTTTAGATCTGAAAAAGAATAGCGCTGTTCAGATTTTTTGGCGCCACCAGCGAGGGCTCTTGACACTTCGCGAAAATGGGTGCTACGCACTAGCATTGCATGATGGTCGATTGCCTTATTCACACGGACTAAGCGACCGTCAATCTGCGTGGGAAGCTCTAGGTGACGGCAGCCAAGAAAAAATATCCCCCAATCGGCTGGAAGGGTCAAACTACTCAAGATTTCTCGAAGGCGCGCGTCGAAAACCACATCATCCTCCAGAATAAGGATAGCGTCAGCATCCGCATTAATTGCCCTGCGGATTGCCAATCGTTTAGCTAAACTGCAAGCATAGCGTTGTGCTTCTCTAAAGCCCCGCGGATCATTCACCCAAGATGCATTAATGCCTGATTGGCGGGTTACTTCCAATCCATGCTTCTTAAAATGGGCTTTTACTCTGGCCCAGCGGTCGGGGCGCCTATTCAGGTTGATACAAACTTTTAGGACACGTTCAGTGAAAACACTACTGCCCAACCAACGATCCGAAGAAGGCGGATGGGCCGCGCGAGGAGGGGGACTCGGTTCAACGAAGGTCGGGTTCATATTGTGTGAGGATTAGGGGTCAATCATATCGATAAAAAGTCCAGTTTCGTCACCGAAAAATGTTCCTAGAAACCACGCTTGGAGGAATGAACTCTGTGCATCTTGTGGCCATCCGCCCACGTTAACAATACACGCATCCTTCCAGACGAGAAAATCCGACGTGTGTGAGGACGGAAATTGAACTTCCTCCTTTTCGAATCTTTGCACCCGGAGTGGTGTATCCATCAAGAAACGGTTCCAAGCCACCTCCACACATAAATTTTTGCCCGTTGAGTTCACAGGGCCGCCCGGGTAGAGGTTTCGCAGTAAGCTGCGCCATTGCTCAAGAAGTTGATGGAAGTAGCAAGCCCGCACCGCCCATACTCCGCTACTGGCGATGGACCTCCAAGGGCGGCTGTGCGGGCGTGATGGCCTGTAGGAAGGTGCTTTCTCCCCAGCGTTGAGGATGCCGACTG
Organism: Verrucomicrobiales bacterium; assembly: GCA_031411295.1. Taxonomy (GTDB): domain Bacteria; phylum Verrucomicrobiota; class Verrucomicrobiia; order Verrucomicrobiales; family V1-33; genus JAGNEJ01. Next base: position 27,071 of record JANOAV010000016.1, read on the forward strand.
CACGTCCTGAATCCATTGAAATCCCCAATGGTGCCCATAATACATCCGCATCTTCGCGCAGCAAATGCTCCACTGAACGCCGCACCAGGGAACCAGATCCCATGTAAATCACCCACCCATATTTCTCGAAAGTTTCTAAGTTCGTGCCTAGCCCGAGGTGCCGCCAGTCCCAGCTTCCGGCAAAGGGGCCGGCGCAAGCAAATGCGTCGTCCCCCGCTTCGCTTTCGGTTTCAGCAGTCCACGGGTCTGGAATCACTGTTTCAGAGAATCCTGTCCGCTCAACTTTAAAGATTGGTGGTGAGTCATTATTTGAGCGCAACAAGATTACTTCGGCGAGTGGCGAAGTCCTCAGAAGGCTACTTGAAAGTATTTTCGATATAGGCCGCTCCCTCAAAAGAGACCCATTGCGGCCTTCAGACAGAAGTATGAGGTTTGGAAATTCGGGAAGCATTTTGAAAAAAATCTTTACAATCGTGAGCTGAATCGGTATCCTATCGTCAATTTCCGACGCTGTTGTTAAACCCATCACACTCACGAAACATGAATAACTCATACCTCCCCCCCCCCCAATGAAGTCAAGTCAAATCCTTCCATCTGCTCATTTGGAGGACTCATCAGGCGGCGTGCATTCATCCGTAGTTCGGGTGCCGCCGCTGCGCTTTTTTTGATTCCTTCGCATCGAGCTAATGCCGAAAATGAATTCAAAGGGGGAGGCGATAGCAATGGTGGTGAACTATTGATTGGGTTCGATGGGGCTGGCAATGACTACACAGGCCAGGGCAACAATGCAGCCTTTGTTGAACGATGCAAACAGGTTAACGACACAAACTATCGGATTTACGATTGCGGCGTCAGTGCTACTAACAACAGCAGGATAGTTTCACAAGCATACGGCTACGTAAAATGGTGGCGTCAACACCACCCGAATTCAACATTGAAGGTCTTAGGTTATAGTTGTGGCGGTGATGCCGCCTTGCGTTTGGTCAGGAGGCTGGCAGTGGATGAAATCCATGTGGACGTGCTTGTGACTTATGATCCCCATCCGGGGAACTGGTTTGTCACGGCTACTCACGTTTACGAAGCCATAAATCGGACATACGTCGCAGCAGCCACAAATTATTATCAACACAACGTGCCTCATGGTTTGACTTCTGCTGAGAATCGTTTCTGGGGAAGTCCGGTGACTAATATGGATAACATCGATCAAACAGACGTGCATGTAGACGTTACTAACGGTGGGGGACTCGTCGTGCATTCAAATATCGTTAGCCACAACACCAACATCTGGATATGAACACGGTAAAGTGTTTCTTTTACGCATTCTTGCTCGTTGTTTCCACATCAAGTTGCGTCATGTATCGCGTTACCAATCAGAAAATCAAGGCACAGGCGTTTACGGATTTCAGTTGTAAGACCCCGTTTAAGAACGCAGAGGTGGTTTTCTCTGTCGTAGGTGGCATCAATGGTAAAATCGTGCATTTCGGGTCTGCGACCACGGATTCCCAAGGGTATTTCAACTGCCCGGTATTGGCAGCGAATAAGCACTTCTACTTGAGCACTTCGCATCTCTTGCTGCGCCATCTAAAGACGACAAATGAGGGCATAAAAATATATGCAATAAATACAGACATAGGCCGTTGAACGGGGAATTTGTTGGGATACTCATATTCACCAATAATTAAAGAACATGTCCCTCTGCGTCCTTACACTATGGCGCTCCGACTGGACGCAAAATCAGGCGGATGTCGCTACTTATTTGGCAAATGAAGCATTCCCTAAGGAGGCACATTTTCTTTGGATTGTTGAAAAAGGGAGCGAGGCCAGATCAGCTTTGGATGATTGCGCCTCACAGGTCGGTTTTGGTGAACGAATCGTAGAAATCCAAGAAGTGGTGCTACCAAAAAGCTGCTCAAAACATTTTTTGGTGGCGGCGCTTTACAATTTCGCCTTCACTCGTATTCCACCTGAAATCCGTGAGGTGCTTGTAATAGAAGATGACGTGGTTGCACCAGTCGGAACTTTGTCAATGTTGCTGGATGAATGGCGGCAGCTACCGTCGAATGCAGCTGCGTGTATGGTGGCCTACCGCAGCCGCAACAAACCAGGTTTCTGCTGCGCGGGCGATTTGCGAACTGGATACATTCCGTTTAACACGAATCAGAAGTCGCCTATCTCAGTCAATTGGATCGGTGGTGGCTACACCATTTACCGTGCAAGTGCCTTGACCGCTTGCCTACCAGTGGTAGCGGAACACAAAGGCACTTGGTATCGTGGCTGGGATGTTGATCTGTGCGCTAAATTCAAAGCCAGAAACCTAACCTGTTATTTGCTTCCTAGGATTCAGGCTGATCACCGCTTTTAATTACCTGCGCTTGCCTGTGCTCAAGCTTGACAGAGAATCGGTTGTTTGAGGTGGCGGGCAGAATCCCCGCCACCCAAGCAAAACAGGCCGCCTTTCGCGGGACCGCCCATGGCGTGATTTTTACGGAGTATCGTGAAGGCAAGACGGGCTAGTCTTAATGCGCTGAGCAAAGCATCAATGCCTTGGGTAAACTGCTCCATTCGCTGGAGTCATGTATGGCGGTGCTTTCCCGGGGCAGCCTTCCACATTACGCAACCGCCTTCTGCAATCGAGCTAACGCCTCTTCCAAGGTGGCTCGGGGACAGCCGAAATTTAACCGCACATGACCCGGCCCAGCGAAGTCGGTGCCGGGCGAGAAGCCCAGGCCGTGGGATTCGAAGTATGGTTGCGGTGCCTCCAGCTTCATCGCCCGCACATCCAACCAAGCCAAGTAGGTGGCTTCCATGTGCGGCATCCGAATCTGGGGGGCATTGGTTTGCAGGAAATTGAAAAGCAGATCCCGATTCTGCCGCAGGTATTGTTGCAGGCGCGTCCGCCATGGTCGGCCGTGGCGATACGCGGCTTCCGTGGCGTGGTAACCTAAAGGGTTCACTTCGGCAATAAACGTGGTTTTGGCAGCGAGGAATTTCCGTCGCAGAGTGGCATCTGGAATGATGGCGAAGGAGGTGCTGAGCCCGGGAATGTTATACGTTTTGCTGGCCGCCATGAGCACGATGAGTCGCTCTTGGATGTCCCCCGTGAGGCGCAGTGCAGTGGTGTGCGGAGTGGTTTCTGGTTCGAGCAAGAGATCGCAATGGATTTCATCAGACACCAGTAGCAGATCGTGTCGCACACAGAAGTCAGCCACTTGCTGCACCTCTTCGGCTGTGAAGACGCGGCCCACGGGATTATGTGGATTGCAGAGGTAGAACATTTTCGTCTGCGGAGTCACGGCGGCTTCCATGGCTGCGAAATCCAGGCTGTATTGCAATGGAGTGGACGAAATTTCCTTCAGTGGCACGGTAATGAGCTGGCGTTGCGTGAACCGATGCAAATTCAGGAACGGAGGATACGCTGGAATGCAAACCATCAGTGCATCGCCCGGCTGCCCTGCCAGCAATGCGGCCTGCGTTTTGGCGGGCACCATGCCGGGCGTGAACGTGACCCAACTGGCTTCGGCAGGCACTTGATGTTCCTCCTTCAGGTAATCACAAATGGCCTCGATTACGCCGGCATGCGCCACGGAGTAGCCCAAAATGCCATGATCTACGCGAGCCCGAATACCATCCAGCACGCAATCCGCCACCGCAAAATCCATGTCCGCCACCCACATCGGCAGAATGTCGCGCTCGGCATAGCGCTGCCATTTCAGGCTGCCAGTGTCTTGACGGGGAATGATGCGATCGAATTCAGGATAGGTGAGCATGGGGGGAATTTTCGGTTTTCAGAGCTGGGGTGAACGGCACCATCACTGAAAACTCAGAACTGAAAACTGAAATCTTCCTTTGCAGCGAACCGCCGCACGGCACTAGCGTCCCCACTGTGATTTCCTTTGCTGATTTATTGTCCCAACCCACTCCCATCCTCGCCCTGGCTCCCATGCAGGACGTGACGGATTTGCCGTTCTGGCGACTGATGACCCACTACGGAGGAGCGGATGTTTATTACACGGAATATTTCCGCGTCCATGTGGACTCCAAGTTGGACAAAACCATCCTTTCCTCCATCACCGAAAACCCTACCGGAAGGCCGGTCATTGCTCAACTGATCGGCAATGACATTCCTGCCCTCACCCGCAGCGCACGGGAATTGGAACAACACAACGTAGCCGCGGTCGATCTGAATCTCGGCTGCCCGGCACCGATTGTTTACCGAAAATGTGCTGGCGGCGGACTGCTGCGCGAGCCGGACCGCATCGACCGCATCCTGGGAGCGATGCGCGATGCCATTGTGGGAAAATTTACCGTCAAGACCCGGCTGGGATTTGATGACGAAGCCACCTTGGACGTGCTGCTGCCCATCTTTGCCAAGCATCACATCGACTTGCTCACCGTCCACGGGCGCACCGTGGCGCAGATGTATCGGGATGGAGTCAACTATGAGCGCATCGGGCAGGCGGCAGCTGCGATGAACTGCCCCGTGCTCGCCAATGGCAATATTTATTCCCCGCAGGGAGCTGCTGATGTGGTGCGTGACACGGGCGTGCGGGGCTTGATGATTGGCCGGGGCGCGATCCGCAATCCCTGGATCTTCACCCAGATTCGCCAGCACGATGCAAACGAAACGGTCTGGCTCCCGACGGGTCGGGACGTCCTAACTTACCTAACAGAACTCTATGGGGCGGTCACTGAGCCTAACGTGCGCGAATTGGATCAAGTCCAGAAAATGAAGAAATACTTGGGCTTCGTGGGCGCAGGAGTGGAACCCACTGGTCAGTTCCTGCATGAAATCCGCCGCGTTACCACCAAGGCGGATTTCTTCGCCACTTGCACGAAATACTTGGATCATGCGGAGCCGATGCGGCTAACCCCATTTTAGATTCTCAGCGGGTCGGTGTGTCCGGGGTTTCCGCCAAGTTTAGCAATGAATCTCGGAAGTCGGGATCCTTTCGATAGAGCATGTCGTAGATGGCTTTGCGCAGGGCGGGGTCGGTGGTGGCTTCAAGTTGTTTGGGTAGGGCCTCAACGAAGCCTTTGCGGTCTTTATCGATCCACAATTCCATGGCGTTCACCACGGCCAGTTCGCGATTGGCAGGATTGCCCAGCGAGCGGGCCCAGACCAAGGCGTCGGCCGGAGATTTCTCGGCCGCAGCCTGTGAGAATGCGGTGGCGGCAGCTTCGTAGAACGGACCTTCCGGCAGCGCGTTCAACCAACGCGAAACGGCCCCGGCATCGCTTGCCACCCAAGAACCGACGATTACTCCGGCAGTCTCCAGCGGGATTTTGTTGTTTTCCTTGACCGCGCCCTGAAGCCAAGCGGCAGCAGCGGCGGGGTCGGAGGCGGCCATTCCGATAACCAAACTTTGCACCACGTTGCCCTGGCTCTCGGGGGACAGCGTTTTCATCCACGCAGCCGCAGCGGCGGGATTGATCTCTCCCCAAGTTTGCGCCAGCGCGACTTCCCCCACCGTGCGATCGGTGGACTCCGGGAGACCGGCAATCCAATTGGCAGCAGCGGCTGGATCCGCGTGCGCCCACACGCTGGATACCGCCCCCAAGGCTCCCTGGAGCATGCCTTTATCCAAATTCTGCGCTACCCATGCGGCGGCCGCTGGCGGGTTTATGCCAGCCCACGTTTGACAGAGAGAAACGGCCGCGGCCTCGCGCAGGTCACCGGGAGTCAATTGTTTCACCCAATCCGCCGCTCCGGCAGGATCCTCACTGGCCCACTGAGCCATGAGTTCGTCCAGTTGATCGCTGATTTCTTCCAAGGGCCGTTTCGCCAAGGCATTGGCTTGGGTGGCAAATGCTGCGGAGGCGGAACTGGTGGGTTTCTTGAATGCCGCAGGGCCGGATGGCTTTTTCTGCTCGCTTCCGCTGGCGGCTTTCGCTTTGCGAGAGGCGATGGTCTCGGGCGCAGGAGCCATGACCGCGTCCGCCGACTCCTCCACAGTTACTTTCTTGCAAGAGTGGGCGACGAATACCATCGAGCCAATGCCCAAGGCGGCTGCGACGACAAACGTTAGGGCCTGACTGGTGCGATTTTCCTCAGGCATGATGTTACCGGATGTAGCTAAACGAGCCCGCAGCGACGTTAGGAAGATGCGCGGGAACGCTTAATCCGGATGGTGATGATGTCACCGATGTTTCCCTCATTATCCGTGCTGCGGATGGAGACCCGCTTGTTCGCGCCCTTGGCGAGCTTGAAAGTGAAGACCCAGCTGGGATCACCCGCCGTGGCAGTGGCCCCGCTGCCGGAGGCAGTGCCTGGAATGATGATCGCCTTGCGCCAACTTTTCTGGCCCGCGAAGCGATATTGCACGGAACGCACGCCCGCCAAGTTGACGGTGTTGGCGGTGGCTCCGGTGGCAACAGCGGTCGGGGCCTGCTTGTTATCCTTTGCCGTTCCTGAGACGACCACCAGTTCGGTGGTGGCCAGCACCCCGATCGCGGGATTGACCACCGTAACGGTAGGCCCAACAATATCTGGCTCCACCGCGGCAAAGCTGCGGTCAATGGCAGTCAGAAAAAGCAGAGAGAGGGCTAAGAGCAGTGATTTCATGAAATTAGATGGGAAAATAGTCTGGGGTGAGAGGAATTCCGGGCACCATAGACACATTTCGACATCTTGACTAGAAAAACGTTCAACCACGTTTTAGGGAATCTTCATGAATCATTCCGTCCTCAACTCCGCCGCTGACCGACTCGCAGAAGCTTTGCCGAAAGGTGGTTTCAGTCTAGCGGTCTGGGGTCCATTGGGGGAAACGCTGCGGCTCGAGCGAAATTGGCCGGAGGCAGCCTCGGTGCCGGTCTGGAGCACTTCCAAGGGACCAGCGGTGGCCACGATCTTATGGCTCTTGGAGCGGGCAGGATTGAATTTGACCACCCAGGTGGCGCAGGTCTGGGCGGAGTTTGTCCACCCGGTGAACTTCGGCCAACTGCTCTCGCATCAGGCAGGTTTGGCGGCACCCGAGGGAAATTTACCGGTCTTCGATCATGCTAGCGTGGCGTCCAGTCTGGCCACGCAGTCGCCCAACTGGGAACCGGGGACAGCTCATGGATATCATCCCCGGTCGTTCGGGTTTCTGTTGGATGAAATTTCTCTGCGGCTCAGCGGGGAGCGGTTGGGCGTGATCTGGCAACGGGAATTGGCGCGGCCTTTGGGCGTCGAATTTTACTTTGGGCTGCCGGAGAGCGAGTTTCCCCGGATGACCAAAGTGCACGTGGGCCGGGCTAGCAACCGCCCGGAGGAAGCTGAATTCGTGCGGGCGTATATGGACGGCAGCAGCTTGACGCGGCGGGCCTTTGATAGCTTCAAGGGGCTGAATGCGGTCTTCGAGTTCAATCACGCGGACGCTTGGCGGTTGGGAAATCCCGGCTTCGGTGGCATCACCACGGCGCAAGGCTTGGCCAAATTTTATGCCGCACTGGCCACCGATGGCGGCGGGGTATTTCCGCCACAAGTGCTGGGTTGGATGCGGGAGCCACTAATCTCGGGAAACGATGTCATTCTCAAAATGCCGACGACGTTCACGGCAGGTTTTCAAATGGATCCGATTGATGAGCAAGGGCGCAAGTTACGCCAGCATTACGGACCGCACACCAGTGCTTTCGGACACCCCGGAGCCGGCGGGAGCATCGGGTGGGCGGACCCGGAAATGGGTTGGGGCGTCGGACTGGTGCTCAACGAGCTGGGGCCAGGGGTGTTTCCGCGGGGGGAGGTTTTAGAGCTGATCCTTGCGCTGTATGCGTAGGCTTGCGCTAGCGCTGGGGCTTTAACTTTCGGAGCCAGGCAGAAAGCTCAGCCACCGTTGGCACGTCTAGCACGATATCTTCCAGTTTTTCCAATTGGATATAGTTCAAATGTTCAATTTGGGAAACGACGGTCTTCGGAAGTTTGCCGAGGCGCTTGGCCAGGATTTTAAGCAGCGTCTCAGTCCGGCCTTCAGTCTTGCCAAGGTCCATGAGTTCCCGACCTGCGCGGGTTTTTGTTAGATCAAATGTGCGGATCATGGCGTTAATTTCTTGACTGGTTCGATTCTTGAAGCGGCTAAACAGGAGACTGGTGTAGATCGCGCGCAGATTCTCTAGTTGTTGTTTCGAAAGATTCTGCACTCGACCTAATTCTCTATACACCATGGCCGCCTGGCTTTCAAGTGTCGTCTCGTCTTTCTCAAAAATCGGGGCCAACAATTTTGGGAGCGGGTGCGCGGGGTTTCGCATCGCCAGCACGGCCATTTCCTCGTCCAAATAGACTGCCCGGACGACATGAGTCCACGGATACGGGCGCTTATCAAAACTCTTGTTGGCGAAAAAGATCACTGCACCAACTTCGCGTTTGGGGTAGAGCCGATGCACCGCAATTCTCTGTTCCGCGGCCCTTAGATAAATGTCTGCGCTGTGAAAGAACTGAAACTCGATCACCAGCACTGGTTGCTTGCTATTCGCAGGAACGAGCAGTCCGTCCAAGCGACGCTCACTTTTCTTGATAATAGGCGAACTGAACGTCCCGGGGGCCGTCGTGGGCTCATTCAACATGTCCGCAATCCACTCGGGATGCTGACAGAAAATTTCGTAGAGCGACTCGTCCGTCTTCATAAGAGCCTATGAACCAGCCGCCTGCTCCACTGCTGCCGCTATGCTCTCCACGTTCTGCAAAATGCCGCGGGCAGCCTCTGCATCCCCTACTTTCAGCCCAAAATGTTTCTCCACTGCCACCACGAGTTGCAGCGCATCCACCGAGTCCAGCCCGAGGCCTTCCGGGCCGAAGAGCGGCAGGTCGTCCGCGATTTCCTCGGCGGTCACTTGCAGCATTAATTCTTCGACCAGAACGGACTTGATACGGGCTTTCAATACGGAATCGGCCATGAATAGAGGGGGTGAAATGAAAAGGAAAATTTGACGCCACATGATTGAGAGCGGGAAAGACACTTGTCAACGCGCCAACTTCGAGTCCTGTGCTGGGACTATGATTTTAATTGATGGTAAAGCGATAGCTCGAAAAGTCCTGGCCGAGTGCCAAACCGCAATCACTGCCTGTAAAGCCGCAGGCTACACGCCGGGCTTGGCGGTCGTGCTCATTGGCGAAGACCCCGCCTCGCAGACCTACGTGGCCAACAAAGCGCGCACCTGTTTGGAGTTAGGCATGGTTTCCAAAAAAATCGTGCTTCCAGCGGATGCTGCGGAGGCGGCGGTGCTGGCCGTGGTGAGCGAATTGAATCAGGACCCAACGATCCACGGGATCTTGGTGCAGAGCCCGCCGCCACCACACATCGACGAAGCGAAAATCATCCGCGCCATCGATCCCGCCAAAGATGTGGATGGATTTCACGCGGAAAATGTCGCCAAACTCGCACTGGAAGACCCCAGCGGATTCGTTCCCTGCACCCCGTTAGGCTGCCAGCGTCTGCTCATGGAAGCAGGCATCGCCACGGAAGGCGCTAATGTCGTCGTGCTGGGCCGCAGTATGATTGTCGGCAAGCCCCTAGCTCTCCTGCTGATGGCCAAAGGCCCCGGGGCCAACGCCACCGTGACCGTGGCCCACAGCCGCACCCAGAACCTCGCTGCCGTTTGCCGAGGCGCGGACATTTTGATTGCCGCCATCGGGAAACCGAAATTTGTCACCTCTGAATTCGTCAAAGAGGGTGCCACTGTGATCGACGTCGGCATCAACCGCATCCCGGATGCCAGCACGAAAAGCGGCTTCCGACTCGTTGGAGACGTGGACTTCGAGTCCGTCGCCCCGAAATGCCAGGCCATCACGCCCGTGCCCGGTGGCGTCGGCCCCATGACCATCGCCATGCTGATGCAGAACACCATCAAAGCCGCCCAACAGATTGAGGCATCCAAAGCAGTTTAAACTCCCCCACCCCATGGACCGTCCCCAAGCCACCACCCAGATTCGCGATGCCGCCCGCACCATCGTGCAGGCGCTCATGAAGATTCATCCCGCCATCCCCCATCTGGGCGACGCGGAAACGCAGAACGATTGCCTCAAACACCTGCACCAACTGACCACGGAACTCGAGGCCATTAAGAAAAAACTCGCCAGACTGGAAGCTCGCGATGCTGCTCCCGAACTCTAACTTATCCCCCGCTCAAGATGACCATTCAATTCATCATCAAGACGCTGCTCAGCGCGCTGATTATTTTTGCCGTCACGGAGGTGGCCAAGCGCAACAATGGCGCGGCCGCATTAATTCACTCGCTGCCATGGACCTCCATGCTCGTGCTGCTCTGGATGTGGCAGGAGAAGGCGGCCCCGGCAGCTATCGCTGAACACACGCGACTCGTCTTTTGGTATGTTCTGCCAACCCTGCCCATGTTTCTTGCTTTCGGTCCCATCATGCAACGCATCGGATTCTGGGGGGCCCTCGCCAGTTATGTTCTGGGCACCTACTTACTGTTCCTCTTGACGGTGAAACTTGCCACCCTCTGCGGCGTCAAAATGTAGCCTCGGCCCGTTGGTCAGAAATTCTCGCAAAAACGCAAAACGATAATTTCCAAACGCACAGGCCGTGCTACGGTGACTCGCCTTCCCTATGTCCGCCATCCAAACCTTCCGTCACTATCGCATCTCTCAAGACCCCACTGGCGGGGCCGTTGAGGTGTGGCGCAGCGGCAGTGAGGTCGTCTGTGTGGCGGTGGATACGCTGCGACAAGTCTTCGTCGAGCTTCACGTCGGTATCGCAGATCCCACCCAGGCGCGCGAACTGAAGCCCTTCCAGCAAATCGCCACCCAGGCGGGCCAGATTCGGCAGCGCCATTTCCTGAGCATTCTGGATAGTGGCGAGGACGAGGGGGCGAACTATTACGTGACCGAATTCGTCGATGGCGAGCGACTGGATTCGTATCTGGCTCGCTGCAATCCGCTGCCCCCATGGCTGGCCTTGGAAATCCTGGGCCAACTAACCAACGGAATGCTGCCGCTGGCCCAACAGCCGGCCTTGCTGGCATCCCTCGATTTATTCAATTCCACCATCCAGCAATTGGGGGAAGCGCCCGAAGACCTGCTCTGCAAGATTGCGGATCTGGCCCTAACCGTGCAACCGAAGCCCGCCGATCTGGTGCTCAGCACCTCCACCCAGCGGGTCTTAGTGGATGCGGCCCGCCTGCTCTTCTACATGCTCACGGGCAACATGCCTCAGGCCGCGCCACAGGCCGCTGACCTGGGTGCGCTAGCGCCAGAAGTAAGTTTCCTCCTCACGGCTATCGGCACCCCCGGACATCCGCACCATCCGGCGGGTTTGGAGCAACTACGTAATCTGGTGGAGCGCTGTCAGCGCGATCTTGCTGGGGATCCCGGCGGTGCCAGACCGGATAAACTTTCCCTCTCTCTGCGCCCCCGCCTGCCGCTCCAGTCCCATTATCTATCACCCACCACCGTCAGCGAGATCGTCAGTGGGGACTTTACGGTGGACCCCAAGCCCTTCGATGCCGCCCTGCCCTACCGCCATGCCGCCATCACCCGCTCCACCCGCGTCCCCGCCACCATCCAACTGCTTCCGCCGGACCGCCTGATGCCGCGGGATTACTCACGCAGCCTGCGCACGGCGGTGCAACGCATCAATGGACTGGATCATCCTAACCTGTTGCGCGTGGTCGCATTTCCGGACGCGGAACAACCGGAAATATACCTTGAAGAAGCCACCGGGAAATATCATTTGGCCTCGGTCCTGCGGCTCAAGGGTGGATTCGATGCCCAGGAATGCACCTTGATTCTGGAGCAACTCCTCGAAGCCCAGCGCCAGGCGGAAGGTTGCGGCCTCACCCCCGTGATTCGATCACTGGGCCAGATCTATTTCCAGTTCACCGACCCGCTGGGCGAAAATCAGCTCCCCTCCGAAGCTGAGCTATCGCGCCTACCCCTGAGCCAATGGCCAGCCTTCCGCCTCCGCGTGCGCACCTATCCCACCGCGCTCAACCTTTGCCAACCCGAGCGTTTCCTGCTCGAGCGTCTTCTGCCCCCCGGCCATCCCGGTGTGGATACCATTCCGGCCCAGAAATCGTCCTCCCTGCTCACTCCCTTCAGCACCCGAGACATGGCCCTGCTCACTGCCATCTTTACCGCAGGCAGAGCCGAGTTATCAGAAAAATTGCGGCATCACATCTTCGATCATCTGCGGACTCGCAAAGGTGGCCATCAGCCCACGCCCAAAGAATTTGTGGACCGGTTGGCGGCCATGTCCGGCCGCGCCCTGGTTACCAAGACATCTCCGAAGAAAACCGCCAGCAAAAAAAAGGCTCCCGCTCAAGACGAACTCGCCCTACCCTTCGACGACACCGCGCCCGGCTTCCTGAGTGGGCCTCATGAGCCCAATTTCCTGGAAGACACCCCGGGCAACCTGACTCTGGGTCGAGAATCCGCCAGCTATGCGCCTCCCACTTCGGCGGCACCCGGATTTGCCGAAATGCTGTTTGGCGGACAACTGACACCCGAGCCGGACGAGGGTCCAGGTGTTCACCCGTCCACCATCTTCCAAGCCGGCCCCCTGGACCCACCCATCTCAGGCGAGCGCAATTTCTTGGACGGCCCGTTCGGGGCGCACCAACCCGAGCCAGAGGTTTACGATTTCTCAGAGGAGCCAACCAAGCAGAGCAAACGCGGCTTCATGTTGTTCCTGCTAGTGATTCTCGTAGCAGCCTTGGTTGCGGGCATCATGGCTCACTTCACTGGGCGCGCCTTCTGGTTACATAAATGAGTTCCCCCACCCCCCTGCGATCGCTCCATGAAATCTGCCCTCCACTGTTGTTTAATGCTGATTTGTGCCAGCCTCCAACCCAGTTGCCAAAGCCCTGCTTCAGCCAGATCAGGGACAGCCCATGACCCCACCTTTGCCAAGGCCCAAGTAGTGCTGGAGAAAAACTGCGTGCACTGTCACGGAGAAATCCACCTCCCCCAAATGCCCGCTCTGACCACCACCTCCTCCCTGGCAGATTTGATTGGCCCAGGAAAATGGATCGTCCCCGGCAAGCCAGAAGCAAGTCGGTTATTCCAGGTGGTGACCCTCGATGATAACCAAGTTGGTGCCATGCCCCCAACCGGCCACAAAATTACAGAAGCAGAAATTGCCACCCTCCGCGCCTGGATCATTGCAGGTGCAACCATCCCAGAGGACGCCCCCGCCATCATGAAACCAAGGGGCACCCCGCCGCGCTCCCGCTAGCGCCACTTCCCCCCCCGCTGAGCCGAGCCATCCGCATCGCTGGAGCCCCACCCGAGCATGACGGCGTTTAAACTCATCATGACTACCATACGTGGACTCCCGAAGACCCGATGGAGCCGTTTTTTCTGCGCATTCGGCTGGATCAGACCCGACAGGTCCCCCCAGTGCACCTTTCCAGTCCCGCCACAGCCCATTTCGTCAAATAAAGCTCGCTTGCGCTGCGGGAATCTTGCTACACTCGGTCATGGCAGCTTCAAAATCGCGCGTCGCAATCGTCCTCGGGGCCCTTTTACTTGGGGTTCTGGTGTTTTTTCCCTACGCCTTCTGGCGGCACCTCAATTCATTCTCCGAAATGAAGGCCAAGGCTGCGATGAGGCAGGCCTACCAAATCCACCAAGCGCTTTTTGCCTACGCCCAAACCCATGACGGGAACTTTCCCGTGCCTCCACAGGAAGGCAGCGACCATCTTACCTCCAATGAGGCCTACCGGGAACTTTTCCGCGCAGGCTTGCTGGATGATGAAAAACTCTTCTACGTCCAGCGCTCAGCCTGGCATGATGGCAAGACCAAATCGGACCACGACATTGGCACCGAAGCAACCGGCTTCAATCAAGCGCTGGCTAGAAATGAGAACCACTTCGCCTACGTCAGTGGCTTGAATGCCAATACCAGTGATCCCACTACCCCGTTGGTGATGGATGGGTTCATTCCCGGCTCCGATCTCCGGTGGTCCAAGGATAAAACGGAAAAAGGCGGTGTCTGGAAGGGCCGCTGGGCCATCGTCGTCCGAGTTAGCGGAGCCGCAAAAGTCATCGATCTGGACGCCGAGGGACGCGTCATGGAACCAATCGACGGAAAACTCCAAAACATCTCCAAACTCATCGACAAGACCCCCGGTGCCAAGGCCCTGAATCCCGACGGCTAATAGCCCCGACCGCTCATTCCCTCGACACACCGTGATAATGCCCCCCGTCCGGCTGACCGAACTGGGCGGTGCTGCCTGAGCACCTCGCTGATAGCGCGCCAGCCGTCGCAGATTTTTTAATGACCTAGCTTGGGCAACACAACCGTGGGCACGGCTGTCAAATTCAGTCCATGCGGCACAAAGCGCTCGAAATCCTTGATATTTCTCGTCGCCACGGTGAAACCATTGACCATCCCTGCGGCAGCTATCATGCAGTCTGCGTGGGAGCCCCGTTTCCGACCAGTATAATGGAATAAGCGCGATGCCTGCTCTGCTTGTTGCCAAGTGAATTCCGTAATGCGTTTACCTAACACTGCAAAGACCGCATCCTTTTGTTGTTTGCTATGCGGACCATTGCAAAATTCGGACCAAGCGATGGCGGAAGTCCCCAAGAGCTTGCCTTCCTTCAGCCACTGCTCAATCATGGCCACGTGCGGAGATCCCGCCGTGACCAGATCGATCAGTAAATTGGTGTCCAAATGAATCATGATTCCCACCAGTAATGTTTGGCTTGCCGTTCCTCCCGGACATCCTCCCGGAGCACTGCGGCTTCCTCCTGGCTCAGCCCTCCGCCGCCTTGCAGCCAAGCAAGGGCTTCTAACGGGCTGGGAAGGGCTGCTTCCCGGTCAGATTCTTCTTTGGCTTTGCGGACTGCGCGACGCATCACTTCAGCCTTGGAGACTCCCCAGCGGCTGGTGAGTTCTTTCAATGCTTGGAGGGTTCCCTGGTCCAAGGCCATGCTGGTTCTGGAGAGAGCATAAGTCATGTGGTAATGTCGCGCACACTTCCCCAATTTCAACTTTTTTTTCTCTTTTAGCAAAACAAGCCACCGCCCTCAGTTCACTAACATCAAACCGCATCTGCTTGGGCTCTTAAATTTCCAATCCAAAAAATGAGTGGAACTATTTTGCTAGTTTCGTAAACTCCATCAAGCATCCCATTTTCTATTACCATGAAGCCGCTCTTCTTACTCACCGCTGCCCTCCTCATCACTTCGCTTTCGCCCTGCCTCATGGCCAAGGAGGAAGCCAAACTGACTCCCGCCAAACTTGCAGAATTCAAACTCGGCCCACTCTTGAGCGGAGAGCAAGCTTCCTTGGATCAATTATCCGGCAAAGTCGTTGTGCTGGAATTCTGGGGCGTCAATTGCGGTCCTTGCCTTGCCGCCATGCCTACCTTCGTGGACATGGATAAACGCTACGGCAAAAAGGGCGTCCAAATCGTCGGCGTGCATTGTCAGAGCGAACCCGATGATAAAGTTAAAAAAACGGTGGAGAAGTTGAAGATGAAGTTTCCCGTCGTCAACCAAAGCAGCGTGCCCTCCGCTCATTCCTTTAGTGGCATTCCGCACACGTTCGTTTTCAACCCGGCAGGCGATCTCGTTTACAGCGGTCATCCGGGTGACGAAATGGAAAAAGTGGTCCGCAAGGAAATGAAAGGCGTGGACGCTGCCACCGCCGCCACCACTCCCGCAGCCTCCCCAGCCAAGCCTATAACCGCCACCGCCAGTCCGAACAGCCCTAAAGCCAGCGCCAGCGCCACCGCCGCACCGCTCATCCCAACCCGGGCTTGGGCTAACACCGAAGGCAAGATTATGGAGGCGGCCCTGCTCAGGGTGGACGGGGATACCGGAAAATTTAAATCCCCCAACGGCCAGACCTTCTCCCTCGCCATCAGTAAACTTTCTGAAGCAGATCAGAATTACATCTCGAAGCATACGGCCCATTGATCTGTCTGGACCGTAAAATAGTTCGAGAAATCAACCAACTCAGACTTTACGAGCGCCCAGCGCCTTCGTAAGCTGTAGCGATTAATCTACTTCGCTCGCAGCCTTGGCATGACTCCTGTCCATAACATCCCCCACCTCACCCGCTCACGTCTTCATAAACGGCGGGCGACATTCTTTTCGGTGGTCTTCCTCACCACCCTAGCCGGAGTGTGGATGATGCTCGACTTTCTAATGCACACCGGAGACAGCCTCAATTGGCTGGAGGTTGGCATGATCCTCGTTTTCACTCCGTTGTTTTATCAACTCGTTACGGGCTTCTGGTTGGCGGTTATGGGCTTGTTCGTCAAGCTGACAGGCGACAAAGACCCGTTGGACCTAACGCATTCACTGAAACCCGAGGATGCCGCCCTTCCGCTCAACGGCTCCGTGGGCATCATCATGCCAGTTTATAACGAAGATGTGACCCGCGTCTTCGAAGGACTCCGGGTCATTTACGAAAGCCTCGAAAAAACCGGGCACCTCAAAAATTTCGATTTCTTCGTCCTCAGCGATTCCGATTCCCCCAACAAATGGATCGAAGAAGAGACCGCCTGGCTGGCTCTCTGCAAGCAACTGAACGCCTTCGGCAAAATTTTCTATCGCAAACGGCGCAAGCCGATTAATCGCAAGAGCGGAAATGTTAGCGACTTCTGCCGTCGGTGGGGCAAGCGTTACCGCTATATGCTCGTGCTGGATGCGGACAGCGTGATGTCAGGCGATACCATGGTGCAGATGACACGGATCATGGACAAGCATGCTGCCATCGGCATTCTGCAAACTGCCCCACGCGTCTTTGGAGCGGAAACGTTGTTTGGCCGCGTCATGCAATTTGCGGGAGCCATCTACGGCGGCCCCTTCATGAGCGGATTGAATTACATGCAAATGGGCGATGCCACCTTCTGGGGCCACAACGCGATCATCCGGCTCGCTCCGTTCATCGAATTCTGCGCCCTGCCGGAACTGCCCGGCAAGGAACCCTTCGGTGGCCGCATCCTGAGCCACGACTTCGTCGAAGCCGCCCTGATGCGGAAGGCGGGTTGGTTCGTGTTCCTGCTGCCCGTGCAGGAAGGCAGCTATGAAGAAGGCCCACCCACCTTGTTAGACACCTTGAAACGCGACCGCCGCTGGTGCCAAGGCAACATGCAACATATCTGGCTCCTGTTTGCCAAAGGCTGGAAGCCCATCAGCCGACTCAACTTCCTCCACGGCATCCTCAGCTACGTTTCGAGCCCGCTCTGGTTCGCGTTCCTGGTCTTCGCCACCATCCTGGCCGGCCTCAAGGGTTATGGTGATACCACGGAGCGGCTTTCCGGCATGGTCCTGCTGATCCTCACCGTCATCCTGTTATTTCTCCCCAAAGTCGCCATCATGCTCACCGAAATGTGTCGTCGCGATGTGGCACGCGAGTATGGCGGGCGGCTCAAAGTGCTCGGCGGCTGCTTGGTGGATACCTTTTTCTTCTCCCTGCTAGCCCCTATTCTGATGGTCTTCCACAGCAAGTTTGTGCTCTTTACCTTCGCAGGCAAAGGGGTCAAATGGGCCGCCCAACGTCGCAAGTCAGACGACTCCATCGATTGGCAGGAAAGCATCCAAAACTTTGCTGGCATTACCATCCTGGCCTTCATCTGGATGGCCGTAGCCATCGTGCTCAATCCCACCTTCTTCTTCTGGATCCTTCCCGTGCTCCTTGGCATGGCTCTGGCCATTCCCTTCTCCATCGTCACCTCCAGCAACCTCTGGCGGGATAAACTATTCTTCACCCGGGAGGAGATCGACAAGCCCCAGGTCATCGCCCAGATGCAGGAAAACTTCGGGAAAGCGCAACTGCGCTCCAAGCCACTCACGCGTCTGGCCGACCACTACGGACTGCTCCAAGCCGTGCTCGATCCCTACATCAACGCCCTTCACGTGGGCCTGCTGCGGCAACGCCAACGCACCACCCCGGAATCCAAAGAATACCTCGAAAGTCTTCGTAAGAAAATCCTCCGCGAAGGCCCTGGGGCGCTCAACCCACGCGAAGTCAAAGCCCTGATGTATGATCCTGACATCATGCTCCGCCTTCATTACGACCTCTGGTCCAGCACCACCCAGGAACTAGATCCCTGGTGGGATCTCGCCATCCGCCAATACAACATCCTCACCTTCGAGCCCACCACCCCGCTGGCGCAGTAAGGCAAAGAGTGTGGGAGCAGGCCGCCAGACTGCTTCCTTGTGGCTGTTACCTAACTACTGCAGCCCCAGCCAGCGATCGGCAGCACAAATTCCCCCTTTCCCGTAATAAAGATGCATGACAAACGCCGAGATTCCATACATGGTAGGCGCTCTGGAAGGAATAATAAATTTCCGACTCCCGCATGAATTGCCCTTTTTACCCCCAGCCGAGTTCCCTTAGTTCGCAGCCGATCTTCGCTGCGGGGCCTCTGACCGACCCTGCATGAATTACTCCTGGCAATTCAACTTCGCCCCCTGGGTGGTCATCACGGTGGTGCTGTTCCTGACAGCTTCCGTGTGGTTTTTCTTCCGCAGTCTGAAGCGCGAAGGAGCCTCCAGGAAGAATATCCTGCTGCAATTGCTCCGTCTAGCTGCTGCGGTCATGGTGGCGCTGACCCTCCTGCGTCCAGAGCGTGTGGCCGTGCAACAGCGGACCGAACAGCCGCGGGTGGCCGTCCTCTGGGATGCCTCCGGCAGTATGGCTACCCGGGACGTGGTGGAAGAGAATGTCGCCCCAAAGTCGCGCGCGGAATGGCTCAAAGGCCAGGTGGAGGCTGAATTCTGGAAACCGCTGCAAGCGCGCTATCAAGTCAGCGTGCTGCCATTTTCTCCGGTGCCGGATGCTGCTCAGGGAGCCAGCGTGGAAGATATCGCAGAAGCGGGCACGGACCTCCATGAGCCATTGGACTTGTTGCCGAAACAATACGGAGATCTCCGCGCGGTCCTTTTACTCTCAGATGGTGATTGGAACCGGGGGAAATCCCCCATTACCTCGGCCACCGCCCTGGCCCAGAAGGACATCCCCGTCTTCAGCGCGGTCGTGGGCACCGACCAATATTTGCCGGACATCGAAATGCTGTCCGTCATGGCTCCCACCTACGGCCTAGTCAATGAGCGCATCAGCGTCATGGTCACGCTGCAGAATCGTTTAAAACGTGAAGTGCGTTCCACCATCACCATTACCGGCCCGGGCGGGGCCACTGGCTCCAAGCAAGTAACACTGCCTGCGCTGGGGCAAACGCAGGAAATGCTGGTCGTCACGCCCCAAGCGGAAGGCGATGGCGAATTCAAGGTCAGCCTGCCGGTGGAAACCGAGGAAATTTTCAAGGATAACAACGAGAAACTCTTTCGCATGGCGGTCCGTAAGGAAACGCTGAAAGTCCTCGTGGTGGATTCTGCCCCACGCTGGGAATTTCGTTATCTGCGCAACGCCCTCATGCGTGATCCAGGTGTGGCCGTGAACACGGTGCTCTATCATCCGCAGCTCGGTATGGGCGCTGGCAACGGCTATCTCAATGAGTTCCCTGCCAAGAAGGAAGACCTGCAAGGGTTCGACGTCATTTTCCTGGGCGACGTGGGCATGGATGGTCAACTCACGAAGGAAAATGCGGAAATGATCAAGGGACTGGTCGAGCAACAAGCCAGCGGCCTGGTCTTCCTCCCCGGCCCGCTGGGTCGGCAACGCACGCTGGCCGATTCCCCCCTGGGCGATCTGATCCCGGTGGAAACGGACTTTGCGAAAGGCATCGGCATGGCCAGCAGCGTGGAGGCACATTTGGACCTCACCTTCCGCGGACGCGATCACTGGCTCACCATGTTAGCAACCGATCCCGCCGCTAACCAAGCCGTCTGGAAAGGCCTGCCTGGATTCTTTTGGTATGCACCCGTCATCAAAGCCAAACCAGGCTCCGAAGTGCTAGCGGTGCATCAAATGGCCCGCAATGACAATGGCCGCATTCCTTTGCTAGTCACGAAGAATCAAGGCAACGGCAAGGTTCTCTACATGGGCACCGATTCTGCCTGGCGTTGGCGGAAAGGCGTGGAGGACACCTATCACTATCGTTTCTGGGGGCAAGTGGTGCGCTGGATGGCCCACCAACGCCATTTGGCTCAGGACGAAGGCATGCGCTTCTTCTACAATCCGGAGACACCCAAACGGGGCGATAAAGTCCGCCTGAACGCGACCGTGATGGATAAACTCGGCATCCCCATCTCCACCGGCAAAGTTACGGTTACGCTCAAGGCCCCCAGCGGCACGAGCGAAACCATCGATCTGATCACCGAGAACGCTGACTGGGGCATGCGGGTGGGCGAATTCATTCCACGCGAGGGTGGCACCTATGAAGTCGAAGTGGCCTGCCCGGATGCGGGGCGTAAACTGAACACCAAGTTGGAAGTAACCGTCCCCACCGTCGAAAAAGTAGGCCTCCCTGCCAAAGCCGATGTCCTCCGCGAAATCTCCGCCATCACAGGCGGCAAATCCGGCGGCACAGGCGACCTCAGCTCACTCCTCAGCCAAATCAGCATCCTGCCGGAACCAAAACTCCAGGAACAACGTTCCCGCCTCTGGAGCGATCCCTGGTGGTGCGGCACCCTGGTGCTCTTGCTCATGGCCTACTGGGTTGGACGCAAGCTCATTGGACTCGCCTAACTAACGCCAGCAGTCCGCTTCCGCGAATTACAAACGGGCCCCGTTTTTCTTGATTGCACGTCGTGCGCGAACGCTTTAGCTTCCCGCACAAGTTCCAACAACCATCCCCTCCATGACCAGCCATCCTTTCCACGACGTCAACCCTGATTCCCTCCTGCTCCTCCCGCCCCACCTGCGTCAGCGCGCCTCCACCATGTTGGGTTCCTCCAATGCCGCGGTGCGAAATGTGACGGTGTATGAGAAGGAGCCGGGGATTGGAATGATGGGTTTCGACTTGCTGTCACGCTTGATGAAGGACCGGATCATTTTTGTGGGCGAGCAAGTCTCTGACCCACTGGCGAACTATCTGATTGCGCAGATGCTGTATTTGCAAATGCAGGATCCCGGCAAGGATATCAATATTTATATCAACAGCCCTGGTGGTTCCGTCACGGCTGGCTTGGCGATCTACGATACCATGCAGTTCCTCACGTGTGATGTGAACACCTACTGCATGGGCATGGCCGCCAGCATGGGTTCCGTGCTCCTCTGCGCGGGCACCAAGGGGAAACGCTACGCCCTCCCGAACAGCACCGTGATGATTCACCAAGTCTCCGGTGGCGCCCAAGGCACCGCCAGCGACGTGGAGCGCACCGTGGAATTCATGTATGGCTTGAAGAAACGTCTCAACGCCATCCTCGCGAAGCACACCGGTCAGACCGTGGCCCAGATCGAAAAAGACTCCGACCGGGACAACTACATGTCTGCTGAAACCGCCTGCGCCTACGGTTTGGTGGACCGCGTGCTCGAAAGCAAAAAGGAATTGGTTGCTCCCATCGCAGAAATCACCAGCCCCTCCTAAATTCTTTGTCGCCCTAACGCCATGGCTCGCTCCTCCAACCTAACGATGTGCTCCTTCTGTGGCAAAAGCCATGCGGAGGTGCGCAAGCTCATTGCCGGGCCGGGCGTTTACATTTGTGATGCCTGCATTATCGTCTGCAAGGAAATCCTGGATAAGGAAATCGAGGAAGAAGAAACTCCGCCCCGGCCCGAGTTGAAGGTGCTCAAGCCCCAGGAAATTTACCATCACCTCGAGGATTACGTAATTGGCCAGGAGCATACCAAACGGGTGCTCAGCGTGGCGGTGCATAACCATTACAAGCGGTTGATCCACAATCAAAAAATGGCCGACAACGCATTCGTGCGCGGCGGCCATCATCAGGACGATGTGGAAATCGAAAAGAGCAACGTCCTCCTGCTCGGTCCCACCGGATGTGGCAAAACCCTGCTGGCGCGCACGCTGGCCAAAATGCTAAATGTTCCTTTCGCCATTGCGGACGCCACCACCCTAACGGAAGCTGGTTACGTCGGAGAGGACGTGGAGAACATCCTCCTCCGCCTGCTCCAGAATGCCGATTTCGACGTTAAACGCGCCGAGCTTGGGATCATCTACATTGATGAAATCGACAAGATCGGACGCAAGGGAGAAAACGTCAGCATCACCCGTGACGTCTCGGGCGAAGGGGTGCAGCAAGCACTGCTGAAAATGCTGGAAGGCACCGTGGCCAACGTTCCCCCACAGGGCGGGCGCAAACATCCGCAGCAGGAATACATCCAGGTGAACACCGAGAAGATTCTCTTCATCTGCGGGGGGGCTTTTAGCGGCTTGGACAAAATCATCGCCCGCCGCTCGAAGAGCCGCCAAATGGGCTTCGGGGCGGTCCATGATCCTGCCAACAAGCCCACCACGGAGGCTGATCTGCTCAAGCAAGTCACTCCGGAGGATCTGCTCCATTTCGGCCTCATTCCTGAATTCGTCGGGCGACTACCGGTTATCAGCACGCTGGAACCGCTAAGCGAGGAAAGCCTGTTGCGCATCCTCACCGAACCGAAAAACTCCCTCGTGCGCCAATACGCCAAGCTCTTGGAACTGGAAGGCGTGGAACTGCAAGTGACACGCGACGGTCTGCAAGCGCTGGCGGCCGCCGCCTTAAAACGCGGCACAGGGGCTCGCGCGCTGCGCAGTATTTTTGAGAGTCTCATGCTGGATATTATGTTTGAAGTGCCGACGCGCGATGACATCAAGACGGTCATTATCAACAAGCAAGTCGTCGAAGGTGAGCGTCCGCCACTGATCAAGCGTCGCAAGAAGAACGGCCGGGACGCAGCGTAAAGCGATACCTAATCAGGGCGTTGCCTAAATGCTCGCTTCCGTGGTATGGTGGCCCCATGCTGCGCTTCAACTATCTTCCGCTCCTGTTATTTCCATGCCTCACCTGGGTCTCGGCTCAGTCCTCGACCCCAAAATTTACCGCCCAGGAAATCGACTCCAAAGTCAGCATCGGCTACGGCTTGGCCATCGGTGACATGGATGGCGATGGGAAACAGGACATCTTGCTGGCCGACGCGCGTGAGTTCGTATGGTATCGCAACCCCACGTGGGAACGGCAAGTCTTCGCCAAACTTCCCGGCACCCGGGACAACGTTTGCTTGTCCACCGAGGACATTGATGGCGATGGCAAAATCGAAATTGCCGTGGGCGCGAATTGGAATCCGGCCGAAACCACGGACGAAGCAAAGAGTGGTTCCGTGCATTATTTAGTGCGACCAAAAACCGCAGGCGATCTCTGGCAACCAGTCGAACTGCCGCATGAACCCACAGTTCACCGGATGCGTTGGGTGAAATTTGCCGAACGGGGCTGGGCCTTGGTGGTGCTGCCTTTACACGGTCGGGAGAATCGCGATGGAGCAGGAGCCAACGGAGTCAAAATTCAAGCCTATTTTCCTGGAAAGGATCCTAGCGTGGCGGCGGATTGGAAACTGGAGACCATCAACGATGCGCTCCACGTAACGCATAATTTGGATCGTCAACCCGCGGCCGATGGAGCACTCATCATCGGAAGCAAAGCCGGTGCCTACCGCTGGGACCGCTTCGGCCCCGGGCAGCAGCTTACCTTGAAGGATGCCACCGACAGCCCGCTCCCCGTGACTCCTTTTCCTGGCATAGGGGAAATTCGCTGGCTGGGCAGGGAAGACCTGGCGGCCATCGAACCATTCCACGGCAACGTGCTCGCAGTCTATCAAGCCAAAGACAAACTGCACTATACCCGGCGGATTCTCGACTCCTCGCTCGCTCAGGGCCACGCCCTCGGTTGTGCTGATCTGCTCGGGACTGGTCAGCCCCAAATCGTTGCAGGGTGGCGGGAGCCCAATGCCGACAAACAGTTCGGAGTCAAAATCTACTGGGCGACAGGACCCGACCGCGCAGTGTGGCAATCAGCCTGGGTGGATCAAAACGGCATGGCTTGTGAAGACTTGAAACTGGCGGACCTCGATGGCGACGGTCGCTTGGACATCATTGCGGCGGGCCGCAGCACGAAAAATCTGAAGATTTACTGGAACCGGTGAGCCCTCGGGTTCTCCGCACCTCAGCACTCATTCGTTAGCGTCGCGACAGATCATCTCCAGATACAGTCGCTCCACCTTGGCCCGGGCCCATGGGGCGGTGCGGAGGAACTTCAGACCGGACTTGATGGAAGGATTCATTAGAAAACACCGAATGCCAGTGTATTCGCCCAGCTCGGCCCAGCTGCCGCGCTCGACGAGCGTAGTCAGGATCGTTTCCAACTTAATTCCATGCAGGGGATTGTTCGGTCCAGCAGCGTTCATCGCGCAATATTCAATAATCAACCTCGCACGACAAGGGATCATTTCCCGGAAATTGTAGGAGGTGTCGGCTGAATTCCTGGATCAGCCCGCTCCACCCTCTCATTAATGCGATTCCTACTGCAATTGCGCATATTTTCTGCTAATTATGAATATTTTTCTGGATATTTCTGCAAAAACCATTAAAATTACATTTGGCATTTTCATTGATTATACTGGATAGATTTGATATAATTAACTTGAATATCCAGCCCTGTGGTAATTTTAGAAACTCGGAAACAATCAACAAGTTTATGAAAAACATTCTGTCAACCATTAAACCCACATCGGTCGTGCGGATTGGTTCGCTCGCTTGTCTCGCGACGACT
>JANOAV010000017.1:0-19777 GCA_031411295.1 Verrucomicrobiales bacterium
CGGCGAAATTGGAAAAGAATGCGGGAAGCGGCAGGGAGTTATGGGGCATCCGCCCAATCCATCAGAAGCTGGCAGGGCGCCATGGGAAATTACAGAATTCCAGATATTTTTGAATCCTTAAAGGCATTGGCTTTTAAGCGGAACTCCAACGGATGTTGCTAATCTCCCCATGGAACCGTCAACTCCTCCCGGTAGCTCATGGGTTTTCCCCTCTGGAAATCATTGGCGCAGGTCAGGATGTCTGAGGCTGCTCCCGGTTCAGTCGTCGGAGCCAGCGGCTCCGACTCCTCGGTAAATAACGAGTGGGCGTGCCGAGCTACGCCAGGATCTGTTTCACCACCTTGCCCGCCACATCTGTGAGGCGGAAATCCCGACCTTGGAAACGGTAGGTGAAGCGTTCGTGATCGATGCCCATGAGGTGCAGCATGGTGGCGTGGAAATCATTTACGGTCACGGGATCCTGTGCCACATTGAAGCCCAGATCATCGGTGGCTCCGTGGGTGTATCCTTTTTTCACTCCGGCACCAGCCATCCAGAAGGTGAAGGCATTGCGGTGGTGGTCCCGTCCGAAGCCGCCCGTCTTACTAAGGTTGCCCTGGCTAAAGGGAGTGCGGCCAAATTCCGAGCCCCAGACCACGAGGGTATCATCCAGCATCCCATGATTCTTCAAGTCTGTGATGAGACTGGCGCAAGCGCGGTCTGCACTTAAGGATTGGGACGGATAGAGATCCGGCAGTCTGCCGTGATGGTCCCACCCGGGATGGTAGAGTTGAATGAAGCGCACGCCCTGCTGGGCCAAGCGGCGGGCGAGGATGCAATTGGCTTCCAAGCTGCCGGATTCCTTGGCTTTGGGGCCATAGAGGTTGAAGACGGATTCCGGCTCTTTGGAAATGTCCGTGACTTCGGGCACGCTGGTCTGCATGCGGAAGGCCATTTCGTATTGGGCAATGCGGGCGGCTACCTCCGTCTCAACGGTATCTTTGGCCGCAGAGACTGCTTGTAATTCCTTCAGGGCGTCGATCGCCCGACGACTGTCCTCCAACGAGGTGCCGGCCGGAGGATTCAAATAGAGCACGGGATCATGCGCGGCTCGGAACTGCACCCCTTGGTATTGGGTGGGGAGAAATCCACTGTCCCAGAGGCGGCAGGAGAGAGGCTGATCCACCGGATATTTACTAATCAGCGTAATGAAGGCCGGGAGGTTGTCATTCATGCTCCCGAGCCCATAGTTCAGCCACGAGCCGATGCTGGGGCGGCCCGGAAGCTGCGAGCCGGAATTCATGAAGATCATGGCCGGGTCATGATTGACGGCATCGGACGTCATGCTCTTAATGAAGCAGATATCATCCACCACCTTGGCAGTTTCCGGCCAGCGATCACTCACCCAAGCCCCGCTCTGCCCGTGTTGTTTGAATTCATACGGGCTGCCCGCCAGATAGAAGTGCGTTTGATGGCCCGCCATGCCAGGCAGGAAATCTTTGCCCCCCCGCAGGGATTCCGGCATGTCCTGTCCCATCTTCTGCTTGAGCAGTGGCTTGTGATCAAAAGCATCGAGTTGGGATACGCCCCCGCTCATGAAGAGGAAAATGACGCGCTTCGCCTTGGGGGCGAAGTGCGGGAGGTTCCGCAGCCCGGCACTAGCCATGGCGTCCCCTCCCATGAGTTGCGTCAGAGCCATGCCACCCATGCCCATGCCGAGTCGATTTAGCAATTGGCGACGGGTCAGATTCCGCGCATCCATCGGGCCGCTGCAAAGTGAGTGATTCATCGGAGGAGAGCGTGGTTAATATTTGATAATAGTTTCAGGCGCATTCAGCAGGACGCGTTGCACCATGGTTAAGGCGGCCACTTCATGCGCGGGTAGATTGGCATCACTGGGATATTCGCCATTTTTCTGGACCAGCTCGGACGCAGCGGCCGGATCGTTTCTAAAACGATCCTTTTCGCCTTCGTAATATTTGTGCAGCACCGTGAGTTCTGCATCACTAATTTTCCGACCCGTCCAGAGACGGAAGCTCTCGCTCAGTCGCACTTTTTCCTCCCGCGGATTCGCGCGGATTAAATTTTCCGCCATGACCCGGGCGCACTCCACCATCTGCGGGTCGTTCATCAACGCCAGCGATTGCATGGGAGTGGTTGTGCGGTCTCTGCGCACCTTGCAATATTCCCGCGTGGGAGCATCCAGGATCGTCATCGTGGGCGGCGGCAGGGTTCTGCGCCAGAAACTATACATGCTGCGGCGGTAAAGATTGTCCCCCTTGTCCTGCGTATAACTGTGCTGCGTGCCGCTGTCCTCCCAGAGTCCAGCCGGTTGAGCCGGGAAGACACTGGGACCACCGATGGCTTTGACCAACAACCCAGAAACGGCCAACGCCTGATCCCGAATCTGCTCCGCAGTCCACCGATGGTGTGGTCCGCGCGCCAGGAGGCGATTCTCCGGATCCTCCGCCAGCAGCTTAGGATCCCTTGGCGCCCCGGATTGACGGTAGGTGGAACTGAGCACTAACGAACGGCAGAGGCGTTTCACATTCCATTGGTCCTGCATGAAATCAGCCGCCAGCCAGTCCAATAATTCGGGATGGCTGGGCAAGGACCCCTGGATGCCGAAATCTTCCTGCGAAGCAACCAATCCATGGCCGAAGAACAGTTGCCAGAACCGGTTCACCGCCACCCGGGCGGTCAGCGGATTCTCCGGATGCGTGAACCACTTGCCCATGCCGACGCGATTCCGTGGCAGCTCGGCGGGCCATGGCAGGATGCTCGCTGGCATATCTGGCTGGACTTCCTCCCCCTTGGCGTCGAAGCGTCCGCTGGTTAGGATGTGTGTCTTTCGGCGCTCCCCCTCATGCTCCCGCATCACCATCATGGAGCGGACTTTTTTGGTGAAGTTGCATTCCTCCTCCAGCAAGGCATGCAACTCCTTGGCGAGAGCCGTGTTCGGCGGGTCGATTTCCCGTAGATACCACGGGAACCAGTCCTGCTGGGAGGCGTCCACTCCCGCTAGCAACTCCGCTTCAGGGGTGGTCAGGGCTCGGTCGAAGACCTTGATTTCATCGATGCAGGCATTGATCAATCCGGCGTCATTCCGCCGTCCCCCGACTTCCAGCGCAACGATGGCGGAGAGTCCGGCATCCGCCACTTTCTTCGGGTCCAAGTCCCCGCTCTCGAATTCATAGCGCAAATCCAGGGTCAGACAGTCCCCAATGACATCGCAGTCCATTTCCTTGCCATTGAGGAAAATGTGCAGCCCAGCAGCCTTGCTGGTGCCATCATAGACGGCCAGTAAATGATGCCATTTCCCAGTGGTGATTTTTTCCTTGGCCCGAATCCGGATGCCATTGCCGGGCCAGAAGTGCGCCAGACAGAAATCCGGCCGCATCTCATCCACGAGGAATTCATACCCCCGACTGGCGGCATCCACCGAGCCCACCGTGTGGTGGAAAATAACCGCCCGTTTCTGTTCCTGATCCATTTTCAGCCACAGGCCGATGGAGAAGGGATCGGACCGATGATAATCTCCCGCACCTTCCCAACTCATCTTCACGTCACCCTTGAGGAAGAGCGCTTTCCCCACCGGACCGTCACGGGTCTCGATCGCGAATTTATAACTGGCGGGCCGGTCTGGCTTCGCCAGGTTTGGTTGATCGCCTGCTCTGAGTTTCCCCTCAAACGAGACGTGATCGGTGGGTTGGGACGCCGCAGGCTTATTCCCGGCTGCCAGCCATTGCTGGAAGCGCGCTTCGGCCTCGGGTTTGAGCGCCTCCATCGCCTCGCGTTTGTCGGCAATCTTCTTCAACAACGCCTGGTGGTCCGCCTCCTGACTTCCCTCATAGAGGAACATGGCCGGCGTGGGGACCGCATTCGTAAACCGACTGAACAGCCCCTGCTCGTCAATGTTATTCAGGAACGCGCTGAAGGAATAGTAATCCTTCATGGAAATGGGATCATACTTGTGATCGTGGCACTTGGCGCACTCGAACGTCAGCCCCAGCAGAGCCGTGGCGGTCGTCTTGACGCGGTCATTGACATGGTCGATGCGGAATTCCTCCTCATCGCTGCCGCTTTCGTTGCTCTGCGGATGCAGGCGGTTGAAGGCCGTCGCCAACTGCATATCCACCGTGGCTTCCGGCAGCATGTCGCCACCGATCTGCCATTCGATGAACTTGTCATACGGCAGGTTCTGATTGAACATCCGGATGGCCCAATCACGATACGGAAAATTTTCCGAATCGCCATCCTCATGGCGACCATACGTGTCCGCATAACGCGCCACGTCCAGCCAGTCGTTGGCCATGCGCTCGCCAAACTGCGGGCTTGCCAGCAGGCGTTCGACTACTTTGACATAGGCATCCTCCGACTTGTCCCGGAGGAAAGCGTCCATTTCCACCACCGTGGAAGGCAGTCCCGTCAGATCCATCGTGACCCGCTTCAGCCAGCGCTCGCGGGAGGCAGTTTCGGCGGGCTCGATTTTGGCGGCCCGCAATTTCTCCAACACGAAGGCATCAAGCTCCTGTTTCACCCAGGGATCTTTGGCGGTCGCCTTGGGCACCTCAGGCTTCACAATTGGCTTGAAAGCCCAGTGGGTGTCATACTTCGCGCCTTGAGAAATCCACGTCTGCAACAACTGCCGCTCCTCTGGCTTCAGCTCCAAATGAGATTCCGGCGGGGGCATGACTTCCTCCGGGTCCTGCGTGACGAGGCGCTTCCAGAACTCACTAGTCTCCGTCTCCCCCGGCTTGAGGACCTTGGCATGGGCTTCCTGCTCCAAATCCAAACGTAATTTCCCCTTCCGGGCCTTGGCATCCGGACCATGGCATTTGAAACAAGCGTTGGCCAAAATCGGCCGCACCTGAAAGTTGTAGCTGATGGGCGGCGGCGGGGCGTCCGGCGTTTTCTTCACCGTCTTGGTCGATCCCGCGGCCTGTTTCCCCGACGGCTTTGCCGGGGCGCTCTTCTCTTTGGCAGCCTCAGCGGACACCAAGCAGGCGCTGAGTCCCAGGAAACAGCTTAAAGCTTTGAATGAGTTGGTGTGTTTTGGCAAAAACATGATAGTTACTTTGTCACCCTTAAATACAGATGAAGAGGGGTGGGAAGCAAACCCCATGCAACTTACCATGTCAACTCCGGGTGCTCACCAGAAAAGGTGATCCATCCTGTTTAAGATGTCTTAAACGTAATCTACAAACACAAGGTTAAGCCTGTCGGACGAGCTGAACCAATCCTGCTTCACGGCTGGGTGGCCTCGTCTTCGACATCAGCGGGGATTTCCTCGGCTGGCAATGGCTCAGCAACGGCGGGAGCAGGGAGATTCTTGCTCTGGAGATAACTAACTTCGAATTTGAAATACGTGGCCGAGATGCCATACGGATCCGGCTCGTTTTTGTCCGTCACATAGACCCAACCGTAACGTTGGGTGATGGCACGATCGATAATGCTGTTGAGTAAGTTTCCCTTCGCGCTGTAAACGATGGTGCCCAGTCGGTTGGCTGGAAGGGTGGCCGTCCACGTGGGTTGCGTGTAGGTCTGCCAACCGTCGGCGTAGGCATCCTCGAAGGTGATGATGACATCCGTCAGGCCAGCGTAGCCTTCGGCGGCTCCCTGCCCGGGATTGCCTACGATGCTCAGCCCCTGGCTGATCGCGCGATTTCTCAGCGTGCGGTAGTAGGCGAGTTTCCCGGTGGAGCCGGCCATTTCATCCAGAAAATATCCGCCGACGTTATACCAACGGAGGTATTTATCCATCTGCCGCTGGACTTGATTGAGCGGCTGATTGCCGTAGCCGGTGGCCACGTAACCGACGATTTTGGCCCCGGCGGCCTTCAGCGCGGCCACTTTGGCCGCAATAAAGTGGTCCTTGCGCTCGCCCACGCCATCATCGGGATTAATAATAGCGATGACAGGCACGACTTTGGCTGCCTCCAAAGCGGCAGCGAACTGCACGGTGGTATTGCCGTAGAGCGGTAAAATAAGCCCAGTGGCTGAGGCCGGAGCAGGAATGGCTGGAGCCGATATCGCCTGCGCCCCAGCAATCTCGGGAAGACCAAGGCTGAGGACAGTAAGCAGGGGCAGGATGAGGCGTTTCATGGGAAATTGAGGCTGGAGACGGGATGAAATTTTATTGTAAATCCGCTTCCGTCCAGCGACTTCAGACACGATCATGGCCATTTCGTTCAACGTGAGCAAGCCAATTTCGCAAATTATTCCCCAGTCACCCGGCCCGACCATTCCGGTGCACGGACTGTATTTGCCGGAGGTGGATTTGTGGCTGGACCCGCATCGCTCGAAGCGCCTGGCCGTCATTACCCATGCCCACGCAGATCACGTGGCCTCCCACGAAACGGTTATCTGCACCCCTGCGACCGCGGCCCTGCTGCGGGCGCGCTACAGTCACAAGGGCGCGCAGGTGGAATTGGAATATCACACGCCATATGCTCTGGGGCCGTATTTGCTGGAGCTGCTGCCCGCCGGCCATGTCCTGGGTTCGGCCATGGTCCATGTGACTCGCACGGCCGATGGGGCGACACTTTTATATACGGGCGATTTCAAATTGCGCACTTCGCCCACGGCCGAACCCGCCGTTCCGAAGCAGGCGGATACGTTGATTATGGAAACGACGTTTGGCCTGCCGCACTACGTCTTCCCGCCGGAGCAAGCGGTGCGGGACGAAGTGGTTGCGTGGTGTCGTTCCGCTCTGGCGGCGGGCGAAACGCCGTTGCTGCTGGGATACTCGCTGGGCAAGGCGCAGGAAATTCTCGCCCTCCTCACGGGCTCAGATTTGCCCATTGCGGTGCACGAGACGGTCTGGAAAATGTGTCAGGTCTATGAATCACGCGGCATTTCGTTTCCTCCGTATGCGAGATTTTCACCCAGTGCGGGGGCCGGGCACGTGATCATTCTGCCGCCAATGGTCGTGAAGAATCCCGAGTTCCAGTCCCTGCCCAATCCCGTCTCCGCCATGCTCAGCGGCTGGGCGATGGATTCCCGAGCGCGCTATCAGACCGGCTCGGACTTGGTCCTGCCGCTGAGTGACCACGCAGATTATCCGGGGTTGCTGGAACTGGTGCGCTTGGTGCAGCCGAAGTTGGTGCTGACCACGCATGGATTCGCAGCAGAGTTTGCGCAGGACTTGCGACGGCGGGGGCAGGAGGCGTGGATGCTGCAGGGCACCGAACAACTCGAACTCCAACTGACGGCAGCTCCCGCAGCGGTCAATGTAATCGCGCCATCGATCGCAGTAAAAACTCCGTTTCTCGAATGGTTGACGTTTGCGGAGGAACTGGGCGCCCTGCGCACCCCGACCCAGAAAGAAGCGCGACTCTCGCAGCACCTAGGATCACTGGAGCCAGATCTCCTCCGCTGGCATGTGGACTGGCTCGCGGGGGCTAGGGCAACGAACTCCCAGCGGCCGCACTGGAGTCATCTGCGGTCCGCAGTGCTGGCTATCACGGGTTGGCATCTGTCAGCATACCGCGCGCTGACCCAGCAGCTAGCGGATGCCTCGCTGGCCTTGCCAACTGCCTTGGCTCAAGTGCCGCGTCTGGCTCCGAGCCAAGAATTTACCTTGGAGGAATTGCTGGAACGGACCGAGGCCGTATTGCACTCCCCCACCCCGGCGGATAAAATTTATCTGCTTACCAAGCTCTTCCGGGAAGTGGCACCCGCCGAGGCTCATGGCATTGCGCGGTGGCTCAGTGGAGACCCTGCGCTCATGTGCCACGGCTCCATTTTGGTGAACGTCCTTTCCAGCATAACCGGCGTGACTATCGCAGCGCTTCACGCCTCGTGGTGGATGCTGGGGAGTTGGGGGCAATGTGCGGCCGCCGCGCTGGCGGGCGACCTTGCATCCCTGCGGATGCAAGTGTTCCGGCCCGTGATCGCTGCGTTGCCCAAATCCAGCGCAGACCAACCGATTCAGATTCACCACCAAGCCGGGCGCGTGGAAATTTATGATATCAACCGATCGCTGGTGTCGGCTGAATTTCCTGCCCTGGTGGCACTAGCACACCGACTGCCACACGATGCCATTCTCCTCGGCACGGTTCCTGCCGCCAGCTCATCAAGGTTGCCGCAGCACGATTTCCTGACCCCACCGCAATCGATGAAATTCCAACCGCTGGACCTGCTCTGGTGGCGCGGCACCAGCCTCGCTCACCTCCCTGCAAATGAACGCGCCCGCCAACTTCAGGAAGCAATGGCATCACTCCTGCCATAACTTCGGTTGCCTCCTGCCCATTTCTAACTTTCCTATCGTATGCTTTTTCGTCGCCTTCTTAAATACGCCCGCCTCTCGCCTGGCATGGCGCTGCTCTTGTTGTTGCTCACCGTGGTGGACAGCTTGTGGGCCCCCGTTTTCCCCAAAGTCACGGCCTACATTCAGGACGGCGTGATCGGCAGCAAAACCACCACCACCGATAGCTGGTTCGGCAGTCTCGGGGCGCGGCACAGCGACAAATTCACCCTGCTGGCGTGGATGATCGGCCTCTGTGTCACGGTCGGTTTAGTCCGGGACATCCTAGCCTTTTTCCGCTGCCGCGTCAGCGGGAAATTCGGGCAAATGATCTCGTTCAACATTCGGGAGGCCGTTTACAACAAACTCCAACGATTGCCCGTGAAGTGGTTCGACAGCCAGCGCACGGGCGATATTATGACCCGGGTGGCGGACGATGTCCCGGCCATGGAGCGGCTGTTAAATGAAGGCATGGAAACGACCGCCCGCCTCGTCCTGCAAGTTGTCGTGGTGGCCGCCACGTTGTTCTCCATCAATTCTTCGCTGACTCTGGTGGCCATGATTCCAGTGCCTTTCCTTATCGTGGGCGGCTATTTTTCAAACAAGCCATCGCGCGAAGTGCAGCGCGGAGCCCGGGAGGCCTCGTCTGGGCTGAACTCGCTGGTCAATGACAATGTCAATGGCATGCGGCAGATCAAGGCCTACCATTTACTGGATCAGGAACTAACCCGCTTCAACAAGGCCAGCGAAACGCTGCGCCAAGCGAATCTGCGCGTGAATTTCTTCTGGGCCGTGCTCGGCCCCATCATGGGAAACATCGTCGCGCTGGGGTATGCCTCGGTGTTGGGATATGGCGGCTACCTCTGTCTTCACGGGGTCATCGCACCCGGGGACATGACCGCCTACCTCTTGCTGCTGTGGGCTTTCTACGATCCCATTCAGCGCATCAAAGACCTCCAACAGATGCTGCAATCGGCCAAAGTCTCCTCCGAGCGCGTCTTCCAAATTCTCGATACCGCCGACGAAGTGGACTTAACTGATGGCAAGCCCGTGACCAACCTGCGCGGCCATGTGAAGTTCGATCACGTTTCCTTCTCCTACGCCGACCGCCCTACCCTCAAGGAAGTCAGCTTGGAAGCCCAGCCGGGGGAAACCATCGCCTTGGTCGGATCCAGCGGAGCCGGGAAATCCACCATCCTCTATCTCCTCGCCCGCTTCTACGAATACGATGCCGGTTCCGTCACGCTGGATGGCCAGGAACTGAAAGACATCAGCAAAGGCAGCCTGCGCCAAGGCCTAGGCTACGTCACCCAGGAAGCATTCCTTTTCAATGGCACGATTCGGGAAAATCTGCGCATCGCCAAAGCGGATGCCACCGACGACGAACTCTGGGCCGCCCTCCGCGCGGCCAATGGCGAAGCGTTCGTGAAACGCCAGCCCGAAGGGCTCGACACCCAGACCGGAGAGCGCGGAGTGAAACTTTCCGGCGGGGAGAAACAGCGCATTTCCATCGCCCGCGTCCTCCTCAAGAATCCCGCCATCCTCCTACTGGACGAAGCCACCGCCAGCGTGGATAACGAAACCGAGCGCCTCATCCAGGAAGCGCTGGACCGCCTTATGAAAGGGCGCACCGCGTTCGTCATCGCCCATCGCCTCAGCACCATCCGCAACGCCCATCGCATCTACGTCATGGATCAGGGCCGCGTCGTCGAAAGTGGCCAACACGACGATCTCGTCCACGCCGGCGGTCTCTACGCCAAACTTTGCCAGACCTCCTTCCGCGAAGATCCCGTCACTCCGGCACCCACCCCCTCCTCCACCAATCCAGAGCCCACCGACCGCCTGCCATTTCAAGCCCTCTACGAACCGCTCCCGGGAGAAATGCCGCGCATCCCCTAGCCCCAGCATAGGAGGGTGGACGTTCCGTCCACCAGCCCGAAAAAAGGGCCCCATCGACCAAAATGGCCTTTCCCCCCTCCCGGGCTCGCCCCCCACGTGCCCTAACGCCAAATTCTTTCAACCCACCCAAATTATTTGCTCAAAAAATTTCCTCCAGCCCTTGACATCACGTTTTCGCGTCTTTCTCCCGTAAATCAAAGAAACCAGCCGCTTTTTTGCTCAAGCCATAATTTTAAGATAATTACTTAACTAAAATTAAGTTTTTTAACTCCATTCTGGCATGAAATAAGCCCCCGAAGCGACATCAGATTTTCGATTTTTTCGTTGCCATAACCACAGTATCTTGTGTATATTCCCCTCCGACCACTACCAGTAGTGCCTCGAATCGTAATTTGCCATGAACTTTGTAATTTTCAGATCCGCCACCAGAGAAGCCGAATTCTTCCCATGTTGTCCCCTGCTTTTTCACAAAGTTATCCACAATTCTAAAAATTAGGACGCATCAAGCCTCCGTGCATAAGTGACTTCACTCGAAGAACTTACGCATTTCCGACCACACGCATTGCAAAACTTATTCACTTCACGGGGAATTTTTAATCGAAATTTCACTAGAGCGTCTAAATCCGACTTCACTACCTCTTTTACCAACCGTTCACGACCAGACCACTACCATGATTGCCCGTAACTCTATCGAAGAAGACATCCAACTCAAAGAACTGATCCGCCAACCCCACACCAAACCCCGCTACGACTGGTCCGGTCCTGGTAACGACAGCCCGGCTAACCACAGCGGCGTTTACACCTCCAATGACGTTTCCAAAATGATTGGCGACGCCCTCACGGATCTCTTGCTGGCCCGTCAGGAGCAGGACATTTTCAACGAGAAGAACCAGAATTTGGTGAACACCCTGTCTGCCGCCGTCACCAATGAGTTGGAAGCCCGGGGCGCAGCGCAAGCCGGCCTGACCCAGCGCGAAATTTCCCGCCTTATTGAGCGCACCATGATCCGCCACAATGCCTACGACGTGGCGCGGTCTTTCGTCACCAACTATGCCAGCGGCAATCACGAACAATTCATCACGAACATGGCCAGCAACGGAAATCAATCCACCCCTGAGGACAAACCAAAAGCAGCCTCCGCCCGGCCCGTCTGCCGCATCGTTCGTCGCAATGGCGAAGTCGTCGCGTGGGACGAGAGCAAGGTGGAAATTGCCGTGCGCAAAGCGTTCCTTTCCCAGCATCTGGACAGCAGCCCTGCCGAGCAAATCTCCCACGCCCTAACGGCCCAATTCCGTGAGTCCGGCCAGCAGCTCATCAACATCGAGGACCTGCAGGACCGCGTGCAGGAAGAGTTGATGAAGCAGAAGCACTATAAAGTGGCCGCTGCCTACATCCTTTACCGCGCCCATCGCAGCGAGGTCCGCGCCAAGAGCGACGAGGAAACACGTCAGGATTCCATCAATCGTCAGGACCACATGATCGTCGTGACCGAGACCACGGGCGAATCCAGTCTGTGGGATGGCCAGGAACTGCGGAAGCGCATTGACTATGCTCGCATCGGTCTCGAACTCTGCTTGAGCTTCGATCAAATTGAGACTGAATTGCGTCGATCCCTTTACGCCGAAATGACGCGTGAGGACCTCAACAAGACCATTCAAATGAATGCGTCCACCCTCATCGAGCGCGATGCTGATTTTAGTAAATTTGCCGGCCGTATTTTGCTGACGTTCCTATATGAGGAAACGCTCGGCTGGAACATCATGAAAGACGGCCCCGAAGCGCTGGGTGAATTCCACCGCCGGGCCTTCCGGACGAACATGGCCCGGGCCATCGAAATCAAGCGCCTGAACCCCGCCTTGCAGAACATGAACTTGGACCAGTTGGCCTTGGCCTTGGATCCCATGGCGGACATGGAACTCGACTACCTCGGCATCCAGACATTGTTTGATCGCTACCTCATCGTTGACAAGACTAGCAAAAAGCATCGTCGTCTGGAAACCCCGCAACTCTTCTTCATGCGCGTCGCCATGGGCTTGTTCGTAGCCGAGAAATCCGATGCTCAGACGGATCACGTCATCGCCCTCTACAGCCTGTATAAAGGCCGCCGCTTCTGTAGCTCCACGCCCACCCTCTTCAACGCCGGCACGCTGCACAGCCAACTTTCCAGCTGCTACCTCTACAAGGTGGACGACAGCATCGAGAGCATCATGATCCGCGGCATTGCCGAAAACGCCTTCCTCAGCAAATGGGCGGGCGGCCTCGGTGGTTCCTGGACCGCAGTGCGCGGCACTGGTGGCTACATTAACGGAACCAATGGGGAAAGCCAGGGCGTGATTCCTTTCCTGAAACTCCACAACGACCAACTCGTGGCCGTCAACCAAGGCGGGAAGCGGAAAGGGTCCGGCTGTGCGTATCTGGAAACCTGGCATAACGACATCTACGATTTCATCGAACTGCGCAAGAACACGGGCGACGAACGCCGTCGCACCCACGACATGAACACCGCCAACTGGATTCCAGACCTGTTCATGAAGCGCATGGAGAAACGCGAAATGTGGACCCTCTTCCGCGCCAACGAATGTCCGGAACTCCACGATCTCTACGGCCGTGCGTTTGAGACGAAGTATGTGGAATACGAAGCCAAAGGAGCCGCCGGACTCGTCTGGAGCCGCCAAGTGCCCGCCGTCGATCTCTGGAAGGAAATGCTGAAGTCACTCTTCGAGACCGGCCACCCCTGGATCACCTTTAAAGATCCCTGCAACCTCCGCAGCCCGCAGGACCACGTGGGCGTCATCCACAGCAGCAACCTCTGCACGGAAATCACCCTCAACACCTCCGCGGACGAAACCGCCGTGTGTAACCTCGGCAGCATCATCCTGGAAAATCACCTCGACGACGAAGGCAACCTGGACCACGAGAAACTGCGCAACACCATCCGCATCGCAGTCCGCGCGCTGGACAACGTCATCGATATCAATTTCTATCCCACCGATTCCGCCCGTCGCGCCAACATGCGCCACCGCCCCATCGGCCTCGGCATCATGGGCCTCGCCAATGCGCTCTATATCAAGAACATCCCATTTGCCAGCCAGGCCGCCGTGGAATTCAACGATGAATTCATGGAAGCCATCGCCTATTACGCCTACGAAGCCTCCAGCGATCTGGCCGCCGAACTCGGCAGCTACAGCACCTTCAAAGGCAGCAAATGGGACCGTGGACTCCTCCCGCAGGACACCCTGGAACTCCTCGAGCGCGAACGTGGCCTGCCCATCGACGTCGCCCGTGGCGGCAAGATGAACTGGGGACCGCTGCGCGAAAAGATTCGCAAGCAAGGCATGCGCAACAGCAACGTCCTCGCCATCGCCCCCACCGCCACCATTTCCAACATCATGGGCACCACCCCATGCATCGAACCGACGTTTAAAAACCTCTTCGGGAAATCCAACCTCTCAGGCGACTTCACCATCCTGAACCCCTACCTGGTGCGCGATCTCAAAGCCCGCCACCTCTGGAACCAGAACATGCTGGACCGACTGAAGTATCGCGATGGCGAACTGGCGGAAATCGAGGAAATCCCGCAGGACATCAAAGACAAATATCTGACTGCCTACGGCGTGCCCAGCACCTGGGTCCTCCAGGCCGCCAGCCGTCGCCAGAAGTGGATCGACCAAAGCCAGAGCACCAACCTGTGGTTTGAAGGCAAAGAAATCGGAGCCCTCAGCCGCATGTATCGCGAAGCCTGGAGCCGTGGCCTCAAGACCACCTACTACCTGCGCACCGTCTCCGCCAACAACATCGAGAAAGCCACCGTCAGCGTCAGCAAAGAAGCGCGCCACGTCACCACCCTGGCCAACAACGCCGCCCTGGCCAACATCGCAGCCCAAGCCGCCGCCATGGAAACCGAAACCACCGCCGAAGCCTGCCGCCGCCGCGCAGACGAGACAGGCGAAGACTGCGAGAGCTGCCAGTAACAAGGAGAAGGGGCGTCCCGCCCCTTGACCCAAAGGAGTCGGGGCGGCTCGCCCCGACACTCGATCTATTATCCAGATAGGGGATTTTATTATTGCAATTCAATTACTATTACAATTGACTTGCATTAACAATCTGGTATGGTGGCGCATCCCGCTTAAACGCGACTGGACCCTATCAACCCGCAGACTACATGATGAATACCGATCAACGTATAAACCCTGGCACGCGCATCTACCTTGACTGTTGCTGTTTGAATCGCCCCTTCGACGATCTTTCCCAAGTGCGGACCAGATTAGAAGCCGAGGCAGTGGAATGGATATTGGAGGAATCGCGTTTGGGAAAGTTTACCGTTGTGACCAGTGACTATCTTTTAACTGAACTCCTGCGAAACCCCAATCAGGACAAGCGTAACCAGACGCTTGCGATGGCTAACTATGCGGGAATACACGTGCCTGCATCGCAAACAGTCGGTTCACGAGCGCTGGAGATCGAACAACTTGGCATCAAACACTTCGACGCCCTTCACATTGCCGCCGCCGAAGCGACCAAGTGTGAATACCTTCTGACAACAGATGATCGATTGCTAAAAAAATCTCTGCGACACCATGGCAAATTGATGGTAACATTGCTGAATCCTTTAGATCTTACCGTTTTGCCATGACTCTGCCCGCCGAACTTAACCAAAAAGCCAAATCCATCCTCCTCCGGGAACTTGGCCCTGTGGACTACGCCCGGTTCTTTCAACAATACGAACAAGGCATCGGCAATTACACCAATGATCGTGAACAATGGCTTGGAACAGACAGCGTGGAATCCATCCATGCCGAAACCATGAATTTGCTAGCTGCCGGGAAATTACCCCGCCCAACTGCCGCCAAACTTCATGAGTAAAGCCCCTGCGAAAACCAGCGCCTAACACCTGCCTCCCTTCAGCCACCAAGGCCGAATCTCGGATGCTGTTATCGCTCAAGTTCAAGCACAACTCCGCAGCATGACCCCAGCCCAAGCCCGGCAACACAGGATCAAAGCCGGCATTTTAGACAAAAAGGGAAATCGCTTGGAAACTCCAGTGGACAGCAATCGATAAAACCTGCCTTGGCGCAGCCGCCTTGAACTGCTGCAGGTTCCTGCGGATTCCGATCTCGCAGCCAGTCGACATTAAGACTGGCCCGTCTTGCCTTCATAAGCCATCCGTGTAAAGTGACAGGATTGGGCGGCCCGCCCACCCAAGTCGGGGCGGTTCGCCCCGACCAATGAGCTATCCAAAACACCCGCACGGCATGACAACACCCGCCTCCAATTCCGTTCCTTTCTTCGGCAAATACGGGAACTGCCTCCAATTTAGAGGCCAGACGGATTGCCATGCAGAATCACCCCAACTGCAATGGCGACCAGAAAGTGCCGCTGAAATAAAATCTACTCACGGGCAAGAAAGGCATTCCGTCACGCTGTATCTCCGATGGGCGCTTGAATCCGGCATGGAGGCTCCACCGCTGATCGTCCATCGCGCTGGGGGCTCTCACGAACCCGATTTTATCGTGGACAGAGGAGGGAGTATTTGTGGGTTAGAGGAAACCAAAGCAACTACCACCCCTTATGAGAGACACACCGATGGCATTTTGGGATTAGGTCCAAAGATAACCGATCCTGAGTTCGGTCCACGAGAATACAACGGATTGTGCGTTGAACGGGATTGGGCTGACCTTGTGACATTTCACATCGACAAAAAAATGACGAAACTGAAGAAAAGCTACCTGACCAAAGTCAAGGAATGCGACCTTCTTCTCCGTTCGATGTCAGTAACAGGTCCAATGAGCGAATTTGAACCCGCCGTGGAATTTCTTCAGGACAAGGTGAGCAAGCTTTACTCAACAAATCCAACATGCCCAACCTTCCGAAAAGTCCATATAGTCGCAGAAAATTGGGCCATTTTGGATGCTCTCGATAGAAAATACAAAATTCTCCAGAGGGGAGATGCCGAGTGGACAAACGCCCCCCACCGTCAGTGGCCACCCTAGGCCAGCAGTTATTCACATTCGCCGTCGGAGGAGACGTTATCTGCACGTTGCTTTGTCATCAGAGCAAAGAAGCCACCGCGGCTGAACGCATCATACCCGGGGGGGCACCGGAAAACCTCAGCGCGACGGCGGCAGCGAAATCCTCTGATGAAGGCCTAATTTTTGCCCTCAAAACTCTTCAACAAATCCTCAATGTCATTCAGACTCTTAGCCTTGAAGAGAACTTCTTCAATCTCTTGGGGAAGGACGAACCACTCCAAGTGGCTGTTATATTGACTCAGTCGTCGGTGTAATTCCTGCTCCATTCGGTAGCCAAAGTGAGTGTATACAACATTCATGATTTCGCACGGAAAAGCTGCTGACGTTTTGATTTGTGCAAGTCTCGAAGCAAGCGAATTAGTTATACCTATCTTGGTAGCATTTCCTTGCTTGATGAAATAAAGGCAGGAGTCCGTAGTCTGATCAAAGTCGTATTTTTCCAAAATTGAATACCAGAGATTTTCTTCGTTTTCACCCGCTTCAACACCCATGCAATATCTGGCTATATCAGATGGTGAGATCGAGTTGAGAACATTTTCGCCATATTTATCTACCGTCTTAGAAATGAACTCCGCTTCAATTTCAACCCGCACTTGATTTGAACGCTCCTTTGATCCAGCTTCCCATTGTTCCAACCTTAACCCATCTTCAGCTATATGCTCGGCAATATAAAATCTAATTTTATGCCATAAGAGTTCTTTGCGCATATAGTCAACCGGCCATTTTTTTAAATATTTTATTTCAACTTCTTTAACTATAGCTTTGTCTTTATCCATGTTTAATATAAATAAATCATCTAATTTATTTTTTTTCGCATAGGCTTCTTTGGCTGTGTATCCCGGAATGGCGTAGCTATACCACATATACTTTCCACCAGGAAGCCGTCCGCATTTGATGTAACCTAACGGCTTGTCCTTTGGCACTCCCAGGCTAATACAATCTAGGCGTTTCTCGCAATAGAGATCCCACCCGTATTGAAGTTCATCAAGCCACGCATTCTCGCATTCAAGACACAGGTGATCAGGCCCAGGATCTAGGAGCTTTGGATATCCTACTTTAATTCCTTGCAAGGCGTAACCGTCTGCTTGTCTCTTTCGACGACTCTCACGGTAGGGGTTATGTATGCTTGTGCCATTTGAAACAGTAAACTTGCAGTCGTCACACATGCGGTCGAAATTTTCCCTCGCGCGGCTTTCAAAAGAATTATAAAGAACATCCAGTGGAGATAAGTCTATTGTTTCCTTGTATTTCTTGGCCCAGTAATCACGGAATTCAAACAAAAAATCGCGCACTTCATGTGTTCTCGCCATGATTGCGGGATCACCTACCAGGCTAAACATATAATCTCGAGCACCCATAACAGTCTATTTGATTTAAGTTGCGCTGACAAAAAGACAGAGAACGAATATTTAGTGAGTTAGAAAATAAGAAGATATTGCTGAGGCGGACCATATTTTCGACCAACTGAACTACTGGTTACTGATGTCGTTCGAAAAAGCCCAGGAATAGTATTTTCCACCGATAATCAAACGGGCCGAATCAGCTCCGTAATAGGGGATAAAATACTGTAGGTCCCCACTCGCCGCATCTCTTACCTCGGTGTAACAGCCGAGCACCACCGGGACATTCGTTGCCGTGCCAGTGAAAGCTATCGTCCCAGACCCAAATCCAACCGAATATTTGGTCGTCGGTGAGGGCGGCGTGATCGTCACTACAGCGCTGTTGAGTTTTAAGAGGTGATCCCCACCGGAGGCCGGATACGGACTTCCCAACGTGGGTGGAATTGGGTAAACAGTGCCATCTCTACGCACCAGAAAATCAACTAAGGAAGCATAATATTTGTTTGGTGGGCGAAATTCCACGCCAGCCTTGCAGAGATCCAGTCGGGAAACTAAACCACAGATTAAGGGAAAAGCCCTGCTCTGGGTTATTTTGTTGGTTGGAATTGCCCCAGGCGTGTTAAAAGCCGCGCAACTCTGGATTTGGCAAATTCCGCCATTGGAGCCATACGCCCCGGGTTCGACGTTGATCTTTGCTGTCCTCAGTCGTAACTCATGGTCCACTACATCA
The DNA here is from genome assembly GCA_031411295.1 of Verrucomicrobiales bacterium. Taxonomy (GTDB): domain Bacteria; phylum Verrucomicrobiota; class Verrucomicrobiia; order Verrucomicrobiales; family V1-33; genus JAGNEJ01. Next base: position 18,226 of record JANOAV010000017.1, read on the forward strand.
GCCGCAGCCGGGTTCCGGCAAATCAAATTTCCGGTCGCATCCAATTTAAAGGCGAAGCCACTCCCTCCAATAGCACAACCATTGTCCAAGTTATAATCCAGCTCGGCTTCGATGTCGAAGGTCAAATTTTGCGATCCTTGAGGAAAAATCCGAACTACTTTCTTCGAGTCGCGCAGGACCAGGTAGCCCTCATAACCATTGCGCACGACGGTGATTGACTCGGCAGCTTCCTTGTGTGGTTTGCCGCCAGAACTTGGCAAGACACCGTTATTTATGCACCCCGATAAAAGGCCTACAACTAGCAATGGGAAGAATAGAGCATTCATGGTGAGGACAATTACCGTTAATCTCCCTCAACGTCTAGAAAATTCTCCGTTCGCCACGTCTTCATCGAAGCCCTGTGAAGGCAAAACGTGCGTTGACAACAAGACAGAAAATAAATCGTAACTAGCTAAACTCACGGCCCCATACTCGCTCCATGGCTCAGGCGCGACAGACAGTCACTTCGGAACCCACGGCTTATTATGCGAGCACTCGCATGAACCGTGGGGAAATTCTGTTTGGCGGTCTGGAGAAGGATCGGATGCGGAATCTAACTGGAGCCACGGATGAAATTTGGCGGGATTTCCCGAACAAATATGTCCCGCTGAGGCATGATCTTTCTTGGTTCATGCGGTTGCTCAAACAGAGGTTCGCGCGGTGGCTCAATGCGTTTCACAAGCCGTTTTGGACCCTGTGGGCGGAGCGTTTTACGAGTGTGATGGTGGAGGGTGCGGGCGCGGCTGGTTTGTGATCCGAAGGATTATGGGTGGAGCGGCTCTGGGGAAGCGGTGGCTGGCCTTGGCAAGGCGCGGACGGGATTGGCTCGGGCAGTTTGGGAAGGAGGATTGGGTCGGCTGACGAAAGATGAACTGGCGTGGAAATTCACCCAACAGGCAACGGCTCTGTGGTCGCTCTGAATCTGTGGGAAGCTCCCGATTTTTCCCACAGATTCAGGGAGGACCACAGATGCCAAGGCCGATGCCCTGATCCCGCCCGCATTCTTTTGTCTCACATTCTCCTGTCCCAAACCGGCAATGGATTCAGGCATTAGACAACAGAATGTCAGACAAGAGAATCTCCATGGGCTTTTGCTCGTTTCTTTCGGCCAACGAAATTGGTTTTAGCACCACCTGGTGAAACACTAGGCGTTTGACGGATTAACAGTGGGGCCGGTGCTGAAGGTGAAGCACGGCAGAGCCCAGGGCGTCATTTCCGAGGCGACGGGTGGTGAACTTCCCTGGGCGTGGCATAGCGGGATCGGATGCGGTAGGACGGACTTTGGACGGTGAATTGTGATCTTGATCCGCGGTCGCTTTGAATCTGTGGGAAGCGCCCAATTTTCCCGCAGATTCAGGGAGGACCACAGAGGCCAAGGCTGATCCCTGTGGTCTTTGGGTATTGAGTTTTGGAGAAGCCATCCGTCGACCATTGAATCCCGAAATCGCTTCCCTTTCGAACCAAGTAAAATTTAACCACAGAGGAACCGAGGACGCAGAGGCTGGAAGGGCAG
>JANOAV010000018.1:0-41761 GCA_031411295.1 Verrucomicrobiales bacterium
CCCCTCCGAAACCGAGCGTGGCAGCAGTTGGCCCAACTGCTGCATCCCCACCGGACCTGAACCCAGCAGTCCAGCGGACTGCGACCACACTCCCGCCCGAATGTGGCAGCAGTCGGCCCGACTGCTGCATCCCCCGCAGGAATCCCGCCCACCGCCGACCTGCCCCCGCCGTCGGAAGACTTTTCCCCGTCGTGCGCAAGGTCCCATCGCACGAGCGCAACCAGACCTTGCGACCGCGCAAGGTCCCATCGCACGAGCGCAACCAGACCTCGCGACCGCGCAAGGTCCCATCGCACGAGCGCAACCAAACCTTGCGACCGCGCAAGGTCCCACCGCACGACGGCAATAAGACCTTGCGACCGCGCAAGGTCCCACCGCACGAGCGCAATCAGACCTTGCGACCGCGCGAGGTCCCATTGCCCGAGCGCAATCTGACCTTGCGACCGCGCAAGGTCCTGCTGCACGAGCGCAACCAAACCTTGCGACCGTGCAAAGTCCCATTGCACGAGCGCAACCAAACCTCGCGACCGCGCGAAGCCTCCCTGCACGACGGCAATCAGACCTTGCGACCACGCGAACTCAATCCGCACGGCAACAGAATGATTCTGCCCTGCAACGGAAGGATTCCGCACGGCATTCGAACCGGTATGCCACCTGCCCACCCGAAGTAATTCCCGAAGCGCTCCCTTTTGTGCCCCCCGCCCGCCGTGCGCCCGGAGCGTGGCAGCAGTCCGCTGGACTGCTCCCTCCCTCGAACTAACCCCGCAGTCCAGCCGTCGGCCTACCGTAGGCTGCTCTTTTTGCTCATTTCCTTGTAAAAGCCACTTTCGGGCTCATTCGCCCCGCCCCGGACCGCCATTTCTCGACAGCGAAAGCCCTCCGGGACCTCCCGGCCAACCGTCAGGAGCCCCCGGCCAACCGCCAGGAACTCCCGACGAACCGTCAGGAGCTCCCGGACAACCGTCAGGAGTTCCCGGACAACCGTCAGGAGCTCCCGGACAATCGCCACGAGCCCCCGACGAACCGTCAGGAGCCCCGGACAACCGTCAGGGGCTCCTGAACAACCCGTCACCACACTGTTTCCCCCTCACCCAAACCGTAAAGCATTATCACAACCCCCTTATTCTCAGAAAGTTACCCCAAAACCCCCGCCGCACCCCTCCGAAACCGAGAGAGGCAGCAGCAGGCCCGACTGCTTCACCCCAGTTCCGCTCCCACCCGCCTCCGCCCTCCACCATCTACCTATTCCCGTGCCTTACCCGCACTAAAATTTCCACCCCAACCTTGCCAATTTCTCCGCCCCCTCTAAACTACCCGCCTAACGGTGCCCATTTTGCATTTGAGCGCCCCACGTTTCCTCCCCGATTCATCCTCTCAAGTGCCCGCCAAGACCAATTCCACCGCCAAAGACTCCAGTGCTAGATTCGATGCGCACCGCGCCGAGCTGGTCACCTTCGCCAACCTGCGCGACACGCCGCATTCGAGGCTGCTGAGCGGGGAGTTGAGCGTGGCGGATGCCGAGAAGGAGGTTTCCGCATGAATCCAAAGCTGATCATTGAGAATCCGCTGTTGGATGAACACGGCAATTTGCATGTTGCCATCTCAGGTTATCGTTTTAGGGCTGGAGAGAAATACACGATTCTGGAAATGGGATGGGCTGTGTATATCGCCGAAGCAGAGGTTTCCGAAGAGTGGTTTCGCGTGCATGGAGAAGTGCGTCCGGCGGAAGAGGGGTGGAACGAGTTAGCTTCGCGGCCTGGGATGCTAGTCAGTAGTCATCCCGTGTTAGTAGCGCTAGCTCTGCGTGCTTGGTGGCATCGAAATGGGCAACAACTCCCCACAGCGCCAGCCGTCGTGCTGCCGACATTCGACGATGCGGCGGCAGAGGTTCGTAAGCGTCGGATTCTCAATGATTTCAACTTGTGTCACGCCGATTCCGTGCCAGGGCTGACACGCTGGCAGCCTGACAGATGATCAAACTCACACAATCAGCCAACCACTCATGAGAATATCCACAATCCTCGAAAAGATCGACGAGAACCAACTTTTCGTTCCTGCCTTCCAGCGCGAATACGTTTGGAAGCGCGACGACGCCAAGCAACTTATTGATTCGCTCATAAAGGAATATCCGACGGGCACGATGTTGACATGGGAAACGGCGAACCCGCCTGAGTTGAAAGGGCCGCACAAATACAACGAGAAGCAGGGCGCCGTAAAGCTGCTGCTAGACGGTCAGCAACGCGTGACGACGCTTTACATGCTGATTAACGGAGAAATTCCGCCGTATTACACTGCTCCCGAAATCATAAATGACACGAGAGGGCTGTATGTGAATGTTGAGACGCTCGAACTGCTCTACTACATGAAAACCCGAATGGAGAACAATCCGTCGTGGCAGAACATCACGGACGTTTTCAAGGGCAATGTCAGCGCCTTCGATTTACAGGCGAAGTATGCCGAGACGGGGAAGACTCTCGCGATGGAAGACCTCAGAAGATTGAACGACAACATCAACGCTATCACTCGAATTAAGGAACGAGAGTTTCCCGAGCAGACGATTCCCGTGAAGGCGAGCATTCGCGAGGCAATCGACATCTTCTACAAGGTCAATGCGAGCGGGGTGGCCCTGACCGATGCGGAACTCGCGCTGGCGCAGATTTCCGGTTACTGGCCTCAAGCCCGCGACCGTTTCAAGGCGAAGCTCACAGCACTAGAAAAGGAGGGTTTCGTGTTCAAGTTGGATTTCATCGTCTATGTCCTGTTGGGCTGTCTCTACCACCTGGGGTCGGACATGAAGAAACTGCACGACGCGGAGAACGGAGAAAAGATTCGCGCGGCGTGGGACCGCTTGGAAAAGCAGGTGCTCGACTATGTGGTGAATCTGATGCGGACGAACGCGTTTGTTGACCACACGGACGAAATCAACTCGCCCTACGCGCTGGTGCCCATCATTGCCTATTGCTTCGACAAGAACGGCACGCATCTGACGGACGCGGAAATCCGGAAGATGGTGAAATGGTTTTTCTATTCACAGGTGCGGACGCGCTACGTCAGCCAGTTGCCGCAGAAGCTCGACCGGGATTTGCGGACAGTGGCAGAATCACCGCAGCCCTTCGATGCGCTCCTCCAAGTCATCGCCGAAGAGAACCGATTGGAAATCCTGCCTGCTGAGTTTGTGGGCCGCGCGATTCAACATCCGTTGTTCAGCATGGTGCGCTGGTATCTCAAGAGTCGCGGTGCGGTCTGCTTCACCACCGGAATGAGCCTGCGGAGGAACATGGGCAGCAAATACCAACTGGAGCGTGACCATATCTTCCCTTACTCGAAACTGAAGGAGGTCGGCTATGGTGAGGGCAACCGCGTCAAATACGCGCTGGCACAGGAACTGACCAACCGAGCATTCCTGACGCAGGTAGCCAATCGCGGCAAGTCGGCGGCGCACGCGGCGGACTACCTCGCGGAAGTGAAGCTGAAATTTCCCAAGGCGCTTGAACTGCAATGCATACCCGAGGACCCGGAGCTTTGGAAGATTGAGAACTACGAGCAGTTCCTCGAAGAGCGCCGCAAGATGCTCGCGAAGAATCTGAATGGCTTTCTAAATAAGATCACGGAGACGGAGGAAACTGTCGCGCCAGCGTCGCTGGAGGATTTGATCGCGGAAGGGGAGAGCGATGAACTGGAGTTCAAATCCACGCTGCGGTGGGACGTGAAGGAAGGGACGATCAACAAGAAGCTGGAAGAGGTCATCATGAAGACCGTGGCAGCATTCGCCAACTCGCAGGGCGGCACGCTGCTTATCGGCGTCGCGGATGACGGTGAAGTTCTCGGGCTTGAGCCCGACTATCATTCATTGGGGGGCGTGGACCGCGACAAGTTCGAACTGCATTTGCGCAATCTTCTCAACCAGCAATTCGGAACAGGCTTCGTGACGAGCAAGGTGGTGATTAAGTTCCGCGAGGTTGACGAAAAAGAAGTCTGCCAGATTGAAACCGCAGCAGCGAAAGAGCCAGTGATTCTGAAAGTAAAGGACAAGAACGGCCAACTGACGGAGAAATTTTATGCGCGCAGCGGTAACTCATCTCAGGAGATTCCGTTGAGCGAGATGAGCGCCTACATCAAAGAGCGGTTCCATTCATGAGCCTCTACGAATCAATCCTCGAAGACGGAGCCCCCGAACGGTTCGGGCAGCTGGGCTCTGCGGTGGAGCACGGGACTTGCTGGGCTCCACCGCCGAGGACGTAGCTCGACTTTCCAAAGTCGAGAACGCAGCGGACCCCGCCGGGTCTTTGGCTAGTCCAACACCAGGGTGACCGCCGCATCGCCACGCAGGGCTTTGGAATAAGGGCAGGTCTCGTGGGCTGCGGCCATGATGCGTTGCGCTTGCTCACGGTCGGTTCCGGGAAGTTCTGCATGCAACTCCACCGCCAGTCGGTAGCCGCCCTGGTCATCTTCAAGCAAACTCACTAGCGCCCGGACGGTGGTGTTTTCGACGTGAATGCCGAGCCTTTCAGCCGCATTGCCCACGGCCCCATGATAGCAAGCGGAATAGGCGCCTGCAAAGAGTAGCTCCGGATTGGGGCCACGCGTCTCGATGCCCTGCTCCAGGGGGTTTCCTAACGTGACGTTCAGCAGTCCATCGGGCGATTGAATCGTTCCCGAACGGGCTCCCTTCGAAATGGCTTCGGCGGTAAATAGTGTTTTCATAATTGGATTTGAAAGTGTGGTTGGAGGTTATGGCTTCAGAAGTTTAAGCAGAGCGTTGGCGGTTCCGGCGGAAGAGGCGGGGTTTTGGCCCGTGATCAGCAACCCGTCGGCTTGCACATAGACGCCCCAGTCCGGTCCCTTGCTGTAATGACCGCCTGCTTTTTTCAGTTCATCCTCCAGCAAAAACGGCACCACGTTCGTCAGCTTCACGCCGGCTTCCTCTGTGTTCGAAAATCCGGTCACGTTCTTTCCCTTGATCAACGGGTCGCCATTGGGCAGTTTGACGTTGAGCAAGGCACACGGCGCATGACACACCAAGGCCATGGGCTTTCCTTGTTGTTGAAAGGCTTCGAGCAAGGCGATCGAATGAGCATCCTTGGTCAGATCCCACAAAGGGCCATGGCCGCCCGGATAGAAAACGGCATCATAGTCGGAAGCCTTGACGTCACTCAATTTCAACGTGTGGGCGAGTTTCTGTTTGAGCGTTTCATCCTTGGCGAACCGCTGGGTAGATGGGGTTTGAGCCTCAGCCTCCTCGCTTCTGGGATCAATCGGCGGTTGCCCGCCTTTGGGCGAAGCTAGAGTGATTTCCACCCCGGCATCTGCCAGTGCATAATAGGGGGCGGCCAACTCCTCCACCCAGAACCCAGTTTTCTTGCCGGTGTCACCCAGTTGGCTGTGCGAAGTGAGGATGATTAAGATTTTCGTGATCATAAGATTTGTGATTGAGCGCGGTTCAGGGTGGTAGTTGGTTTTTCCGTTCGTGTGGCGCAAGCTAGCAGGAACGCTGTGGACTGCACTGGGGGGTAACCCTACCGGGAAGAGTTGCAGGTCACGCTACGTAGCTCGGCATTCCGATGCCGAGAGGGACATGCAGCGCCCGCCACGAATCGAGCCGGAGGGAAATGCCCGCCATCGCGACATTGGAATGTTGCGCTACGTAGCTTGGCATTCGGATGCCGAGAGGAGCCTGCAGCGTCCGCCACGAATCGAACCGGGGGGAAGTGCTCGCCATCGCGACATTGGAATGTCGCGCTACGTAGCTTGGCATTCCGATGCCGAGAGGAACATGCTGCGTCTGCCACGAATCGTGCTGGTGGGAAGTGCCTGCCATCGCGACATTGGAATGTCGCGCTACGTAGCTCGGCATTCCGATGCCGAGAGGCGCAGTCCAGCGGACAGCGCCACACTCTCCTCTCACAAAAAATATCGGCCCCATGGACTTGCCATGGGACCGATGCATAATTTTGCTAGGGATACCTAGAGCAGGTTCTCTTTGAGGGCTTTGGCGACGGCTCCGGCGCGGGTGTGGACTTCCAGCTTGCTGTAGATGCTGCGGATGTGTGCATCCACGGTGTGGTAGTTCATGTCCAGATCCGAGGCGATTTCCTTTTTGATGCGACCTTCGACCATGCGATCGAGGATCTGGCGCTCGCGGGGGGTGAGGCCATAGTCTTTACCTTCTGGCGGGGCCATGCTGGAGAAGAGTTCGAGCACGCGTTTGGCAATCCGAGGATTGATGGGGGCTCCGCCGCCGAGGACGTCCGTGATAGCGGCGGTGATCTCTTCCATGGGGGCGCTCTTCAAGAGATAACCGGAAGCGCCATTACAGATGGCTTTGACGATTTTGTCGTCGTCTTCAAAGGCCGTGAGGATGATGACGCGGGTGTCCGGCAGGGCTTTGCGGATGCGGCCCACGGCTTCGATGCCGCTGATGCCGGGCAGGCCGACATCCAGCAGCATCACGTCTGGAATATCTCCAATCGCCAAGCGACGGAACGATTCTTCGGCGGAGCCGAATTCGCCCGCGCAAGTCATGCCATCGAGTTTATTGATAAGACGGGCGCAAGCGCGACGGAAGGGGATGTTGTCTTCGACGAGCCAGACACGGATAGGATTTTTTTTCTCTTTTTCAGCCATGATGTTAATTAGTAGGGGTTTACGGTTTGGCGAATGATCGTTTGCGGGAGGGAACCCACGCGTTGGTGGAGCCTACCAATTTTTGAAGGGTCGATCCGGACGGGCATCTTCCATTTGCGGGCGGACTTCCACGGTGTCGCTGAAGCGGTCGAGGTTTTTCCGGGCCTCGACGCGACTGAAGCCCGTGCGCTCGTTCTTTTTCATTTCGGCGGCCATCTGCTCGCTGGGTTTCTCACCTGGCTTATCGCCTGACGGCTTGTCGGACTTCTTGAATTCGCGATTACTTTCTTCCAGTGCAGCCTTGTCCTTGGCTTTCTGTTCCTCGGAGCGTTTGTCTTCCTTGCCTTGCTGGGCGGTCTTACCATCATCCTTTTTCTCATCGCCTGCGCCCTGGCCCTCTTTCTTCTCACCGGATTTGCCATCCTTGGAATCTTTGGGGTCACCAGATTTGCCGTCCTTGCCTTCGCCTTCTTTCTCGCCTTGGCCTTCCTTGTCACCGTCCTTTTTGCCGTCCTGCTCCTCACCTTTGTCCTTCTTATCTTCGCCCTCTTGCTCGCCTTCTTTTTTCTCGCCTTCTTCGCCTTTTTCTTTCTCTCCGTCCTTTTTGTCGGACTTCTTGCCCTCTTGCTTTTCGGCGGCTTCCTTTTGCTTTTCCAGTTCCTTGATGAACTCCTCGATCTTACGTTTGTTGTCGATGGCTTCAGCGTGTTTGGGTTCCAGCGTAATGGTCTCCTGATACTGTGAAACGCTGTCTTTCAGTTTGGTGATGATTTCTCCGAGCAGCTTGGAATCAAATTTCTTCACGCCTTCGGTGGCCAGTTTGGCGCGCTGGAAAAGGGTGTTGGCCAGATTGAAATGAGCCTGGCTCAGGAGTGAGGCATCGCGTCCCAGGAGGGCTTTGCCGAATTTCTCGACGGCCGTGTCATACTCTCCTTTGGCATAGGCCACGGATCCTTCCCCCAAGCGTTTCCAGGCGAGATGGTCATTGCCGCCAGTCCACGTGGTGGTTAGTTCCTGCAGGCGTTGCTCGTAGGGCGCGGGATCATGCAGCTTCTCCTTCGGTGGTTCAGCCGCCCCGGGGCCTCCAGGTAACTTGGCCGCAGGGGATTGGCTGACGGTTAGCAACAGCAGGCAGACCACGGCAGTCGTGATGCCGCGCACGTCAGTGAGAGCGGTGCCGACGTCCTGGCGCGGACGTGAGCGTAGGATCCGCACGCCGATGGCGGCTAGCAGAAATAGCAGGCTGCCCACGAGGGGCCATTGATATCGTTCCACGGCTTTCTTAAGGGTTTTGTTTTTATTGCTGCCGGAGTCTAGTTTACTCAGGATAAGGTTCAAGCGATTATCCGAGAGCACTTCCGTCAGGGGTAAATACAGTCCGCGGGTGGCCCGGGCCACTTCTTCGAGCACTTCCTGCTGGAGCACGGACTTCACCAGCTTCCCTTGTTCATCCCGCACGTAATCCCGGCCTTTACTCTCCGGGCTGGGGATGATGCCGCCTTGTTTGGTGCCCACGCCTACCGTGATGATCGTGACGTTGGAGTCTGCCGCCAGCTTGGCGGCAGTGATGGCCTCGCCCTCCAGTTGCTCGCCATCGCTGAAGATGATGAGCGCCTGAGAGGTGGCTTGAGCTTTTTCGATGAGCAGGCGTTCCTCGTTGGAGAGGTCCGCTACGGTTTTGCCGACGGGCAGGTTCTTTCCTTTAAATGATTCAACCGCCAAGGTGATGGCTTCGGCCAGATTCGAACCTCCCCGCGGGATGATATCGGTATCGCATTGGTCCAGCGTTTCCAAGAGCGCGTCATGGTCTTGGGTGATGGGGGCTTGCAGGAACGGCTTTCCGGCAAAGGCAATCAGCCCGATGCGATCCGTCTTTAGCTTGGCGATGAGATCGGTTATCACCAACTTGGTGCGCGTGAGTCGATCCGGCTCCAAATCATTGGCCAGCATGGATCGGCTGGTATCGAGGGCGAAAAGAATACTGCGCCCACTGGTGAGGACTTCTTCTTCCACGAAGCCCAGCTGGGGCCGCGCCATGGTGGTGATGAGCAGCGCCAAGGCGATCATTTCCATGGCCAGACCGGTCCAGCCGCGCCAGGCCGGTTGCGGGGTCACGAGCCGAGGCACCAACCGGGCCGCCACCGCTCGCTTGAGCAGGGTTTTGCTGCGTCGGTCGGAGGCCACCTTGAGCAAGACCAACAACGGCAGGACAAGCAGGAGCCAAAAGAAGCTGGGATGGGCGAAGGTAAGGTTCATGCGGGCAGGCGGCGGCCAAGGGTTTGCCAAAAGACGAGCGCCAGCAGCGCACTTATGAGCGCAGCCACGGCAGGATAGGGGAAAAGTTCGGTCACTTCACTGAGCCGACGCACCTTAAGTTTGGTCTTCTCCAACTGATCGATTTCTTTAAAGATTTGCTGCACGGCACTGGTGTCCTGACCTTTGTAAAATTTACCATTACTGATCTCCGCCACTTCTCTGAGGGTGCTATCGTCGAACTCCTGGCGCACGCCCGGCATGATCCCGCCGCGGTTGGCCAAGGGAATGTTATGCTTCCCCGGCGTGCCAATGGAAATGGTGTAAACGCGAATCCCCAACGTGCTCGCGAGCTTGGCTGCATCCTTGGGCGCGATGTTGCCGGAGTTGTTGGCCCCGTCTGTGACCAGTAAAATGAGCTTCGATTTCGCCTCCCGCTTATCCAATCGGCTGGCGGCGGTGGCGATGGCGGATCCGATGGCGGTGCCGTCCTCCACCAAATTGAAAGCCACCCGCTTCAGGCTCTCGTTGAACCACTTCTGGTCCATCGTCAGGGGCGAGGCCACGTAAGGCCGACCAGCGAACGCCACCAGGCCAATGCGGTCGGATTTGCGATCCGCTGCAAACTCCCGAATCACTTTCTTGGCCGCCGTGAGTCGGTTCACGCGTTCGTTCTCCAGCTTGTAATCCTCGATGGCCATGGACAGGGAGACGTCCAACGCAATCATGATTTCCACCCCGCTATCCTCGACCCGTTCATCGGTGCGAATCTGCTGGGGACGCGCCAGCGCCACGATGCCACAGGCCAACGGAATCATCGTCAGGAGCAGGGAAATCGGCCCCAGCGAAGAACGCGGATCGTGCCCCAAACCGCTCAGGTGCGTCAGTGAACTGAATTTTACCGCCGGGGCCTGACTCGCTCCGCCCCGCAGCAGGGCCAGCAATGGCAGCAGGGCCAGCAGCCACAAAAAGTGTGGGTGGGCGAAGGAGAACTCTCGATAGAAATCGGACATCAGGGAAAAGGCTAGGAAAGTGGAGTAAGGGCCGATTGGGAGCGTCGGATCGTATCGATGGCTTCATCAATCAATGATTGCGGGGCGGAAGTGACGCCCCCGTAGTTCAGCGCATCGGTGGTCAGCAGGAAATCTTCAAACGCACGCACGGCCGGCAGGGCCGGGGGACGGTTGGGATCGCCCCGCTGGGCCAGGATTTCCTGCGAGGTGCGGTAGCGCGCCAAGATGCCGAATTGCCGGTGCAGGTAAGTGCGGATGACTTCCGTCACCCGGGCCGCCAGTTCTTTGGGGGGAAGCGTTGCCGCCTGCGGCCGCAGATCTTCCAGCAGCGTCATCGCCATCACGTGATTGGCCAGGGGTGGAGCTGGCGGATGCGGGATCTCTGGCTTGCGCAGAAAACGCGTCAGCGCCCAAGCCGCTAGCAGCACGATGGCCAGGAGCGTTGCCCAGAGCCAGAGCGGATAGGTTGACGGTTGCGTCAATAGCCAGTCGGTCAACTGCGGGGGCGTGAAGTTGGGAGCGTCGGCAATTTTAGGGAATTCGGGCATGAAATGAAAGTGGCTAGGCGCGGGCGGCTCGCTTTTTAAAGAACGCGTGGAGGGCGGGAGCGTAGTCGCGATTGGTCACCAGATCGATTTTATCAATCCCGGCGGACTTGAAGGTCGCATCCAGCTTCGCCTGCCACTGGGCGCGATTTCGCTGATACTGGTCCCTAACTTTGCTGGAGCTGGTATTTACTTCCTTCAGTTCGCCCGTTTCCGGATCTTCCAGGGTGATCCAGCCGACGTTTGGCAGCAGCAGTTCGTTGGGGTCATTCAGTTGCACCGCCACCACGTCATGGCGGATGGAACAAATGCTCAGAGCCCGTTCGAAGCCAGTGCAGTCGAAGTCGGAAATCAAGATGATCAGCGCGCGACGCGTGACGTGGTTGGTCAGCCGCTCCAAGGCCTTGGCGGGATTCGTGCCCTTCCCTTTGGGATCCACCGACAAGATTTCCCGAATCGTCCGCAGCACATGCAGCGAGCCTTTGGAGGGCGGCAGGAACAGCTCGACTTGATCGCTGAACAGCAGCAGCCCGATCTTGTCCTGCGCGGCATTGGCGCTGAAGGCAAAAACGCCGGCAATCTCGGCCGCCAGTTCGCGCTTGGATTTGTGCTCTCCACCGTAATTCTGACTCCCGCTGATATCGACCGCCAGGAAAACCGTCATTTCCCGCTCTTCGGTGAATTTCTTGATATACGGGAAGCCCATCCGAGCCGTGACGTTCCAGTCGATCGACCGCACTTCGTCCCCCGGCTGATACTCCCGGAAATCATCGAAATCGATCCCCTGGCCTTTGAACACCGACTGATATTCCCCGCCCACCGCCTCGCGCACAATACCCCGCGTAATCAGTTCGATCTTGCGAACTTTACGGAGGATTTCGGAGAGTTGTTCTTGCATTGCAGGGAGGAAACGAAGGGTGGGGGAAAGAAAGCGCGAATCTGGCCTCTCTACGAGGCGATGCAATCGCGCTTTTTTGTTCCACGGGTTTTTGTAAACCAGCGGGAACATCCCCGCACAAGCCAACCCGAAGGTGGGAGCAGTCCGCGGGACTGCTCCTATGGGGCCTTTCAAAGCCCCACGCCTTGAGGGGGCAAACATCCGTCGTTGAAAATCAAGGCGGGATCGACGCAGGGATCGACGAAGCTGAAGGCTTCACAGAAATTAGCCCGGGGTTGAGCGAGTGACGAGCGATACCCCGGGTCATCTCAGCCAATGATCGCATCCTGAAGGGATGCCAGAACGGCCCCTGACAAACGGCCCCCCCCGCGGGCCAGCGGCTCTGGCATCCCCAGGCTGCGTTGCTGTGAAGCTGTCCTTCGGTGTTCGCGAGTTCATCCACCACGGCCGAATTCGCTGAGCGAGAATAACCGGGCCTGCTGAATAACTAACCGTTTTGAAGCGTAAAGCCGTTCAAAGCAATCTTTGAAGGTAAGGCGGCCGGTCCCACATCTGCACTACTTGGTGCTGTGATATTCGGGATGACACAAACCACACCATACCGCGTCCTCAACGCTGACACCATTAGCAGTCAAACTGAATAAGCCACCAACCGAGGTGTAACCAGAAACAAATCTCTGACCCGAGATATGATCCTCACAAACAGCCCGACCACAAAACTTGCAAATCGCCCTCGCTTCCTTTTCGCATTGGATGCATTTCATAGAGTGTAATCGTTACAGGGGGGGATGTTAGTGTTTTGCTGCTAGCGGCATCCGCGCCAGGTTTGGAGCAGAGGGGCATGAGGAGTGGTGGATGGCATGGTAATCCTAGTGGTAACGACAGGAAAGTCAACGCAATCGACGGGAGAAACACGAGTCGGAAGCTGGTGGATAAGGATGGAAACGGAATTAAATCGCAACTAAGGTCGTGCCATAGCCGCTCTGAGCGCGCTCCGTCTTCTGTAGTTCAAATCGAGCATGCCAACACCCCGCGCAAGAGGACTGTGCGGACCACCTTGGCGAAAAAAGCCTGCAAGTTATCCATAGCATGAACGTAATCCTAGATTGCTCGGAAAGTAAGGGATCCACAAATAAAATGAAACCGCGAACCATCTGGACTAGCATGATGCGCTGGCTCCAGTAGTGCCGGCCCCGCGTGCTTCTTCATCAGCAAAACTCGTTTACGTCGCCTGAAATCAAGCTGCCAGCAAACCCGCATAATCCAATCGACGCAGAAATGAAGGCTAGCCTGGTAATTAGGCAGGCGATGGCGTAAGCTGGCGACATTCCGTGCGAAAGATAGAGCGATGGCAGCCTAACTAGAGGGAGCCAGCGCAGAACGCGGGGTTGAGGTTGAATTTACGGTGAATCATCGGGAACAGAGGAGCTAGTGGGTGCCATCCGTGTCTGGTTCGCTTCTTTGTTGATCAGATGCTAAGATACCATATGCGACAAGATCTTCATGCTTGTCCCATCGGTAAGTGTGCTCTCTAAAGACGCCTTCCAACGTCATGCCTATCTTCTCCATGACTCTGCCGGAAGCTGGGTTGCGAGCCAAATGGTAGGCGGTGACTCTGTGGAGGCGCATTGTGGAAAAAGCAAAATCAACAAGGCACTTGGCTGCCTCTGTGCAGTATCCTTGGCCCCAGTATGGAACTCCAATCCAATAGCCTAAATCGGCCCTGCTAAACTGCTGTGAGACGGTAAGGCCTACGGTCCCAATCAAATTGCCGCTAGCGCGTTCGATCACGGCAAAGGCTGCGAGATCCCCCGAACGATACTTAGGATCATGTGTCTTGATCCATTGTTCGGCTATCCCGTCCTCATAGGGGTGAGGAACATTCAAGGTTGTATCAGCGATGGCTTTATCCCCAGCCAACCGCTGCACGTCTTTTGCATCAGCTACGCAAAATGGTCGCAATGTCAAACGCTTGGTAGTTAGTGTTGGCTGAGTCATCTTATAGCGAATGTTTCGGATCAGGCGACAGCGAGCGGGAGGCGTCGATGACACGACAGATGCCATACGAGCCCCTGCCTCCATCCGTTTTGTTAGCTCTTGGCGGTTCGGTGGGGCTTGTCATGATTTCGTTCGGAAGGAAGTCATTAACCCTTGTAGGGTCAAAGTAGAAAGGAGCGAAAGCCCGACTGCCATCCCGCAGTTCAGGAAGGCGTAGATCAGCGGATACTCTGTCAAGCCGCCTCTCCCATCACATTCGCAGTTGTCAACGCGCCACGGCAAAGGCAGACCGTATGCTGTTGTCGTGCAATACTCGAAAAAGTCGTTTCTTGCATGCCGCAACTGGAACAGACACCCTGCTACGATGGCTAGCATCGAAAGGAAGAGAACTGTCGGGCGGCACTTCATATCAGGAGGGTGCGAGGGTGGGCGAACATTAGAGCTATGTGGCTAGCGGTAGCCGCGTTTTTGCTTCGGCTAGTGGAATGTGCTGGAGGTTGGGGGGCATGGTTGAAGTAGGCTACTGCATATGATAGAAGAGTCAACTATCTCGACAAGTTGGAAAGCTAGCCAGCAGGTTAGCTAGTCCGCTGTTCGCAACGAATAAATCTCGACCTGCTCAAGCGTGATCCAGATGTGGCATTCTCCTTCCTCGCTCACATACTGTCCCTTGGCGTTAAATTAGTCAAAGTCTGAGTGAAAATCAGGAAAATGGTCAAAGTATATCGTGCTCCGACAGTGCGTCACTCCAAAGCACTGCCGCGTTCTCTCGGAAGTATTTCCGTAAAAGCTCATCAACTAGAATGGAATCCAACTGATGGCATGTAACTGATTCGATGAGCAGTTGTGAATCGCGGGCACTCATTCGAGTCGTGAGCCCCTCCACTCTATAACAACCGAAGCCGTCAAAGGAGATGCTTCGCAAGGCCACGATGCCAAAGTAGTCCAAATCAAAATCGTCAAACACGCTTCCGCCCTGTAGGCATAAGCGAAGCTGTCCGGGACGACTGGCACTGATCTTGTCGCAACTGATGAGTAATCGCACCATGAAGGGTTGCTGAGGTTGGGCTAACATTCAAGCGCTGGCAGCCTCCGGGCGGGGCTGCGCGTGGAACGCACGGTGAAGGTTGGAATTACGGTGAGTCATCGAAGAAAGTAGAGCGCCCGGAGGCTTGCTAGTCGCGCTCTTCGCCCTTGGTTGGTCGTGGCTACTACTAATCATTCGACTGGTTAAGTGCATCCTTCATGCATCCTATCTTTGGCGCATAGCCGTCGTCCACCCCATAATCACTGAACTTCTTGATGGCCCAGTGAAAGGGCGGAATCACTTGGCCTGTGACTGGATCGTATAAGCTGCTCTCCCAATAGGGCCACTCGGGCAGCCACTGCAATCTCGGCTCCCACAGCCTCATAACGTGGCCAAGAACGGCTCCAAACTGACACACAGTTACAAAGTATGGGTTCGCGAAGTCCTCTGGGTCTGCCTCCTCTATAAGTGCTGCAATGCGTTCTGCGTCGTAGTAGCTGTCGAAAGCCTGAAGCCAATCGGTATCGATCTCACCGGACACCGGAAGGAATGTCCGCCAATCAGTGGTGGTAGTCTGAAGCATCGTCGAAATCTGGTCCATCACTCCCTGCTGAGAAGCTTCGGAAAGTGGACTGAGGTCAGCCCCTGTGTATCCGGGACGAAATGCCGTCATCATGTCGGGCCTCGTATGAGAAAATCCCTTCCGCTGACGGTCATCGTCATCATACCAGCGATCGAAAAACGTCGAGAATACTTCGTCGCAATCTGGAAGAGTCACGGGCATGGGACTTGGGCGAACATTCTACTTAGCGACGAAGCAGAGGAGTTGGCGGGGTTAAATTTGACTCTACTATCATTTGGATGCTTTCGCGTGATGTTGAGGCTTCCCGCTTAATTTCCAGAAAGCGGTTGATACTGCGGTGGCTAGCCATGGGTAATGGAAGTTACTTTTGTTACGCGGTTGGCGTGAGTCGCTGACGAGCGATCATGTGGCCATGGTGCGGAAACAGCAAGCTTTTTCGATGGTGGTTGAGAACTATTTGCTAGCTGGTGAAGGCGGATTTCCCATGACTTGTTGGGGCGTTTTCAACCATCACCAGGTTCTATTCCTCAAGTCCCGTAAGGACGAAACATCAAAGCCCAAGGCAAGCACAGCGCAGCCTTGGGTTCCAACCACCCACAAGCTAAAGCCCTGTCAGGGCGAAACAAGGGGACGGGGACCAGTGGACAGCTCAAGGCAAGGCATGATGCGAGGGTGTTGCGGTGTCTCGCCCTTCCAGGGCTTGGTCTTCTGGGCGTTGGATACCCAGAGTTACGCTGCGCTCCACTCTGGGCTTTGATGCCTCGTCCTTACAGGACTGAGAACGATTGAGACCTGCCATGATTTGCTGGTTTTGGCGGCAATATCCGCTCGTAACTTTTTTGTCCTGCACCCTCTTCACTGCACCACGGCCACATCCACCGGAAGATATTTCCCTTCAACTAACACCAGTCCGGACAGGCGATTCGCAGCCTCTGGGGGAGCATAGTCCGCCACTGGTAGGACTCCTTTCAGAGTGCCATTGGCGGAGGCCCAGCGCTGGGTCGGATCGGAGCAGATGAGGCGATTGTCTGAAAAGAAAATCGGTTCCGGAGTGATGGCCGGGAGGTTTATTTGGGGAGTTTTTGGTGAGCACACCAGTTCAATTTCCGTTCCCCTGCGATGCGCTTGGAACGTCCAATCGGAAGTGGGGTGGGGGAGGAGGGCGCGGGCTTTCGCAATTTGCGGTGCCGCCGCGGCATCGGCCACTGGGGCGGCTTGCGTCACGGGCAGCGTTAGTTCCAATTCACAATTTCCAATCGCGCACGTGTTAGCACAGCACAACCAGTGGGCCTTGGCCTTGAGCGTAGTTTCGCCAATCGGAAGATTGGCGGGTGGCGTTAGTTCGACCAAGTGGGTCACGTCGTGTTCGTAACCATGGGTCCGCACCTGTGCCATGTAAACTTTATCGGGCGGGGCATACTGCATGTCTCCGGCGGTCCAGCCTTCTGGCAGTTCCCATTTGAGACCGAACGGCACGCCAGCCAGCCCGGGATTCTTCCAGTAACTGTGCCAGCCTTTAACATGCTGGAGATTGAACCCTACGGTAAATGGATGCCCCGGCTGCACCGTCGCATTTTCGCTCAGCAGCGTGATATCCACGCCGGTGCCATGATAGAAATGCTTGGCCGCCGCCTTGGTCCCACCCAGGGCCACCAGCCTCTTGGCGGTCCGGATGAAGATCATCCCATTGGCAATGGCTGGGGTGGACTCGCACGCTTCGCCCAACTCTCCTTTGCCCAGCACTTCAAATTTCTCGCCTGCTTTGACCACCGTGATTTTACCCGTGCGGCTGATGCAGTAAATTTGATTTCCGCCGCAGACGGGCGAGCTGTAGGCGTTCTCCGCCACGCGTTCGCTGTAAACGACTGCCCCCGTGGCGGCCTTCAGGCAACTCAGGATGCCGCCATCATTTAAGACATAGAAATGCCCATCCAAGGCCAGTGGGGTGGGCACATACGGCATGGCTTTCGGCAGTTCCCAGGCGGTTTCCGGCTTGCCGTTGACCACTTTGAGGGCCACGCCAGCACGACCGCTCGTGCCCTGCCCAACGTTGGTGAAATACACCCCGTCACAGTAGGCGGCCGATCCCACGGCTCGGAATTCGGTGGTTTGTTCGTAGTCGCGATTCCAGAGGATTTTCCCTGTCTGTGGGTCCACTGCCGTCATGGCATTGGGGTTGCTCGTGAAAACCACCACCGGCTTCGGGGTTGAAGCATCAACCACCAGCGGCGTGCTGAAGGCGCTGCGGGCGGTCTTGCGGGGAATCTTCCACAGCGTTTTTCCATCGGCCACACTCAGACCCGTGAGAAAAGCACCGTCCAAATGATGGTCCTTGGCGACGACCAACACGTTGCCCACCACCACAGGCGAGGCCCCGCTGCCGTGCTCCTCACTGAAGAATCCAAGGTTGGCTTCCCAAATTTTCTTCCCGACATGAGACAACGCCAGCACATGCATTTCGTCGCCACTGGTCCAAGCGATGAAGACGTGGTCCGCATCCACCGCCGGCGTGGCGGAGGCGAAGTTGTTGAACTTGTGATGCCCGTGGGGCTTGAAGGTGTCGCTGTGCGACCACAGTTGTTTGCCGGTGGCGGAATCAAAGCAGAGCACTTCCCGACTCCCTTCGTTGGCCCCTTCAGAGGTTAGGAAAAGTTTACTGCCCCACAACGCAGGCGAGGAAGTGCCCGGGCCGGGCAGCTCGACTTTCCAGCGATAATCCTGATCGGTAAAGCTGACTGGAAGATCCTTGGCGGCAGCATTGACCCCGGATCCGTTGGGGCCACGGAACCTTGGCCATTCCTGGGCGTAAACACAATTGGCTCCGACCAAAGCGGAGATGAAAGAAAGCAGGACAAAATACTTCATCCCGCATTCTGTCGCGATTTCCGACGAAGTGCAATCACATGCTTTGGGTTCCGCGATTGCGCCCAAGGTTGGGAAAGTCTGCTTTCCCGTGCTGAGAGCACCTCGCAGCGCAGCCCACCATCCTCTGCTAGCGCTGCTGGAACGCGCGACGGCCCAGGAAGTCGCTCAGGGCACTGGTGAAATGTTGTTTCGTGGTCACTGGCACATAATCCGCCCGCAGTTGCCCGCAGACCTTTTCCAGCTTGCCCACGTGCTCGCGCACCCGTTGCAGGTAAGCGTTCCGCACGGACATGGGGTCCACCTTGATCTTCGTGCCGGAGAGTTCCAGATCCTTGAATTCCTGACTCTTGTTGAACGAGAAGGACAGTTCCTCCTCTGCCATCACATGAAACAATACCAACTCATGTTTCTTGAACGCAAAGTGGTGCAGGGCCTCGACGATGGCATCCGCCTTGTCGAAAAAATCACTCACGATGAACACCAGCCCCCGTCCCGGTATCCGCTCGGCCACTTCGTGGAGAATACCCGCCAGGTTCGTGTCGCCCGCACATTTCGTGTTATGCAGTTCCTCGAGAATCAGCCGAACCTGACTGGGGCGACTGGCTGCGCGGAGGTTGGCGCGGATCTTGTCATCGAACGTGACCAGTCCCACCGCGTCCTGCTGCTTGATCATCAGATAAGCGAGCGCGGAGGACAAATATTGACCATATTCAAACTTCGAGACCGTGGCCCCGGACACCGTGCTCGCGGCCTCGCCCTTGTAGTTCATGGAACCACTGGCATCCAGCACAATCGTGGCGCGGAGGTTCGTTTCCTCGATGTATTGCTTGATGTAATACTTGTCGTTCTTGCCATAGACGCGCCAGTCCAGATCCTTGATGTCATCCCCCTGGGCGTATTGGCGGTGTTCGGCAAAGACCACGCTGAAGCCCTTATTCGGGCTGACATGCCGACCACTCTTGGAGCCCTGCTTCTTGGCCCGCGCCAGCAGTTCCAGCCGACTCAACGTGCCGGTGGCTTCCTGCGGCAGCAGGCGCATGTAAGCCAATTCTTGGAGCGGAGTTGCCATGAATGATGGGTTACTTGAGAATTAGACGTCGAGGTCCGACTTGGGTTTGAAATGCTCCAGCAGCATTTGAATGATCTGCTCACTCTTAATGCCCGCGGCTTCCGCGTTAAACGTGGTTAGAATCCGGTGGCGCAGCACTGGCAGCGCACAGGCGGCCACGTCACCCGTGGTCGCATGGAAGCGACCTTGCAGAATGGCGCGTGCCTTGGCGGCGGTAATTAAATAAATCCCTGCCCGGGGACCAGCACCCCAGGCGCACATCTCCCGCACGAAGTCCGGGGCCTCGGGTTGTTTCGGACGACTGGCCCGGACCAATGTAGCGGCGTATTCCACCACGTGATCGCCCACGGGAACCCGCTTCACCACCTCCTGCAAACGCTGCACCGAGGCTGCATCCAGGAGTTTGTCCACCTTCGGCTTGTAGGTGCCAGTGACATTCTTAATGATTTGCTGCTCTTCCGCTAAATTTGGATAGCCCACCACCACATTGAACATGAAACGGTCCAATTGCGCTTCCGGCAGCGGGAACGTGCCTTCCTGCTCGATCGGGTTTTGCGTCGCGAGCACGAAGAACGGTTCTGGCAGATGGAAGGTGTGATCCCCCACCGTGATATGATGCTCCTGCATGGCTTCCAGCAGCGCAGCCTGAGTCTTGGGTGGGGTCCGATTGATTTCGTCCGCCAGAATCATGTTGGCAAAGATCGGCCCCTTCACGAAACGGAACGTCCGTTTCCCGGTGGAGGTATCTTCCTCCAGAATGTCTGTGCCCGTAATATCCGCTGGCATTAAGTCAGGCGTGAACTGAATCCGCTTGAAACTCAGGTCCAGCACTTTCGAGAGGGTCGAGACCAGCAATGTTTTCGCCAAGCCCGGAACCCCTTCCAACAGGGCGTGGCCCCGACAGAAAATCGCGATCAGCATCTGTTCGATCACCTCGTGCTGTCCCACAATCACCTGTGCTAACTGCACTTTCATGGAGGCATAGACCTCATTGAGTTCTTTGACGAGGGCCTTGTCATCGGGTGGGGTGGTGGTCTCGGAAGTTGCGAGTTCGCTCATGGAATTATTGAAGTAAATAGGTGGGGACTTGGAAGTGAGAAGTTCTGCACCGTAAACAGTCCGTTGGAATTGTCTAAATGTATTCCTCCACGCGAACGCTGATTGAGGACATCACGGGGGTTGGCCTAAGGGATTACCTGATGTTCCTTACTCCGGCACCATTTTTTACCCGGCAGAGAGAGAATTAAGGCGCGCCGCCCGCCCACATATTTGGGCGGCACGCCTTCAGAGTCCGCACTCGCTAAGACCCATCACAAGTATATTCGTTTTTTGTTGGCCGAAGTTTCAAAATAAATGAAATTATTTTTCAGCGGGGTCAATTTGTCCCCCGGTTCGCCTGGGAGATCGGTCCCGGAGGTCCGAAAATTTCCAGCTCCAGTGAAAATAATCTGTCGGTTTTTTCTTTGGTGCCGGATGATGAGGGTAACCACCTGCCGTCTTTAGTCATCATCATGGAACCCACTGATCAAGCTTTACTCGCCCGCTACGTCTCCCACGGAGATGAGGCGGCGTTTGCTCAATTGGTGTCGCGCCATGGTGGGCTCATCTTCTGTCTGGCGCTGCGCAAGACGGGGAATCGAAGTTTGGCGGAAGAGATCACGCAGAATATCTTTGCCCTGCTGGCGCAAAAAGGCGCGGCGTTAGTAAATCATCCCGCTCTGCTGGCGTGGCTGCAGAAGGCCACGCACTATCAGGCGGATCGCGCTCAGGCCAAGGAGTTCACTCGCCAACGCTTGCTGCAATCCTATCACGATACGGAAACGATGAATCTTTCTACAGACGATTCCGCGGCAGCCATGGAAGAACATTTTCCGATGCTGGATGCCGCGCTGGCGGAGCTTCCGGAGCCGGATCGGCAAATTTTACTGCTGCGATTCTGGAGTCAGTCGCCCTACAAAATGATCGCGCAATCACTGGGTTCCAGCGTGCAGGCTTGTGAGAAACGCGCCAGCCGGGCGCTGGAACGCATGGCGCGGTCGTTGCGGCAACGCGGCGTCATGCTCTCAGCCACGGCGGTGGCCGCGGCGTTAGCACAATCCACCGCCCAGGCCGCGTTGCCTCCGGCCCTGAATCTCACTCCAACTGCACTGAAATTAACTCCGCTCATGGCCGGTTGGCAAAAACTGTTATTGATGACACTTATGAAAACAAAACTAACCTTCATTGTCGTGGCTGTTTTAGCGTTCAGCCTGGCCGGATTTAGTGGCTGGATGGCGGGGCATAACTCGCGGGAAGCAACGGCTTTAGCAACCGCTGCGCCTGCGGATTCGGGTGGTGTGAAACGTGGGGGAATCTCGCGTAAGCCAATGCTCTCGGAAGCCGCAGGGCAGCGTCGCGTATCACTGGAAGCGTTGTTGCAACAGGCGCGCGAAGCCTTGCACAAAGGCAAGATCGAACTGGCCGCCAAGGATCTCGCGGCCGCCAAAGTGTCCCAGATCGACTATGAGGACATCCCGGCAGCGCTGGAAATCATCAAGCAGGGCGAGGGCTTCGAGATCGATGCCGATCTCACCGCGTTGCTCATGGGACGCTGGGCAGAGCACGATGGCGCGGCGGCGTGTGCGTTCAGTTTGCAATTGAAACAACCCCGGCTCTCGATCCATCCCATCATGGATCCTTTGAAAGCATGGGCGGCACGCGATCCTCAGGCAGCCTTCGATTGGTTCCGCGCCCGCAGCCGTGAAGGCAAGGCACTGGATGGCGCCACCGTGGGCGACTGGGTGCCCATTTCCAATCTGCGCTGGATCATGGGCGAATGGGCGCTGAAAGATCCTGCGGCCGTGGCTCGGGCGATTGGCGGCATGGAAGACAAAAGCGAACTCCAAGGGGTGATGATTGGGTTAGGCGAGGGTAGCGCGCAGGCGAAAAATCGGTCACTGTTGCTAGACGCTTTGTCTGCCAAATATACCGGACCGGAGGAGGGGAACCGCTGGATCGGGCTGCGGGACGTGTTGGATCGCTGGTCCCAAGTGCAACCAGCCGAGTTGGCCGCTTGGTTGGATCAGCAGAAAATCCCCAATTCCAGTGACACGATGGCGAATCAACCCGTCTTAAAAGGCTGGCTAATTGAGGATCCCAGCAAGGCGGTGGCATGGTGGCTGCGCCGCTCCGGTGGGTATCCCGGGCGTTCTGGGAAAATGGAAACTTTGGTGGAAGTGTGGGCGGAAGCCGATCCGATTGCGGCCTCAGAATGGCTCGCTGCCCAACCCAAGGATGCCGAGACTGCTCCGGCCATTTCTAAACTGGTCATGAAGTTGAACGCCAAGGATCCCGAAAGCGCCTTCACCTGGGCCAAGGCGATTGCTCCTGAAGCCATTCGCAAGGATGCCCTAACCAGTGCGCTGAAAGCCTGGCATACCAAAGACCCTGCTGCAGCCACGCAAGCGCTGACGGACGCATCCCTAACGGATGCGGACCGTGCCGTTTTACAACCAATCCTTTCCTCAAAAAAGCCATGAAAACCTCACTGTTCTCAATTGCGATTATTTTGCTAGGCTCAGCGCTTTCCGCCTGGGTCGGATGGAAAGCTGGCATCCGCCAGCAGCAGGCCGTCATTAGCCAAAGTGCTTCCAGCGTCGCTTCCCCAGCGCCCGCGGCACCAGCGTTGGAAGTTCATACTGATTACACCGCAGCCATCGCTCCGGAATGGAAATTGCGGGGCAGCCAGGATTTCAACGCCATCAAACAGCAGATCCTCACTGCGGCCAGCGTGGCGGCCACCACGCCCGATCCAGCAGCCATGGGACTGCTCGGGGAACTGAGTGTGGCAGAAGCAAAATCACTGCTCGAAGACTTGATCCGCCTCCAGCCCAAACCCGTCGCCATGATCAGTGTTGCCTTGAGTCGTTGGGCCTCCGCAGCAGGCACTGAAGCCCTGGCCTTTGCGCAGGCGAAGCTCACGCAGACGGAGTATGGCGACGCCCGCGGCCGCATGCTGGAGGCTTGGGCCCGGCACGATCCCAAGGCCGCTCACGCTTGGTATTTGGAGCAATTGGATTCCGCGCCCAGTTCGCTCAAGCACAAGCTGGAGCAGGATTTCAACGTGTTGATCTATCAATGGGGGCTGCGGAATCCTGCGGAAGCCGTGGCGGCGTGTGTCGCGGAGCAGGCGCATGGAACTTACGATGGCTGGTATGGTCTGGCCCATTTGGTGAACTCCGCCGGGCATCGCGAGCCGTTGTTTCAAGCCATCGGACAGATGACGGACGCCGCGAAGCAAAAGAAAGCCTGGAGCAGTGTCATCGGAGCGTGGGCGGATGTGAGTCCGCGCGATGCTGCGCTGTGGTTGGAAACGCAACCGTTCGGCAAAGATCAGGATTTACAATGGAGCGTCATCGAGCGCTGGAGCCGCCGCGTGGAGCCACGCGAGGCCGCCGACTACGCCATCCGCAATGCCGAACCCACGCCGGAGTCCAAGGATCGCGCGCTCGGGATGGCCCTGCCCAGTTGGGCTCTAGCCGACCCCAAGGCTGCTGGTGAATGGTTGCAATCCGTGGGGACCACCGAACAAGGCATCGCCACAATTGCCAACGGATGGGTGCGGAAGGACCTGGCCCAGGCCGTCGATTGGGTCATGAAATTACCCGATGCCAAACGCCCCGCCGCCCTGGGTGACGTCTTTGCCACCGCCAAACAAGCCTCACAAAATTTCAACCCCGCTGACTGGGCCCAACGCACCGGACTCAGCGCAGCAGAGCTAACGAAAGCCACCGAAACCGCCGCCAAGCAACGGATGAGCCGCTGGTAGTCCGCGTGAGCCTCAGCCATCCTGACCTGCGAAGAAAATAAGTGGCCTGAGGGTTGATTTATGGGGAACCTGCGTTGGAGTTGCGCGCTTTAGGCCGCTTTAGGCGGTGGAACAGGCAACGCTCTTCCGCAGAGTGATCTTGGAGTGATGCACCGCTTAAAAGCGGAACTCCAGCGGGATGTTGTTGAGTCTTCGCATGGAACCGTCAGCCCCCGTTGGAAGCTCGTGGGTTTTCCCTCCTGGAAATCATTCGTCGGGCGTAGGTCAGATGTTGGAGTGCCTACGGTGATTCAGCGCAGGATGGTGCGGAAAGTTAGGCTTACTCTGGGGGTGGGGGATTTGGTGGTCTTCGGCAGGCAATGGAGCCAGTGGGTCTGGCACGCGCCGGCCATCAGGAGGAGGCTGCCGTGCTCCAGCAGGAGGGAAATGGTTTCGCCTGTCTGTTTGTGTTTGAAACTGAATTTGCGTTCCGCCCCGAAGCTCACGGAAGCAATGCCGGCGTGATGCGCCAAGGTTTTCTCATCATCGCTGTGCCAGCCCATGCCTTCCTGCCCGTGATGGTAAAGATTTAGCAGGCAACTGTTGTAAGTGGTGTCGGTTAGTTTCTCCACGGTGGCCTTGAGTTGGCGCAACTCCGGGGTCCAGACGCGGGCTTGTTTGGTGGTGCCGCTGTAGGTGTAGGCGTAAGCGGAATCGCCATACCACGCCACTTTGCGGGCGGTGGTGATGGGTTTGCCGAACATGATGACCTCGTCCTGCTGCCACGGAATGGTGGTTAGGAAATGCTGCAAATACCGATCCGCCTCCGCCACACTGAGCACCGGACCGTGGTAGCACACGAGACCGTCGTCGGGGAGGAGGTTGAGGGTGGGATCGGCAGGGAAAAGCATGTTAGGGGTGGGGCTGTTTTGGAGCGGTAGTGGGGACGTAGTAAAGGCGGATGCTTGGCTTGAATAGAATCTCCAGGGCCCGCCTGAATTGCTTGGAGTCAGCCAATGAGAGATCCGAGGTAATCACAACTGTGGTAGGTTCGTTATGTAGTTTGCAATTTGCTATGATATCTTCCAGTTGCGCCAGCGAAGCGCGATGCACCTGCTCTTGATACTTAATTGGCGCTGGGCCAAGCAACCAATTAAGGGATCGTCTAATTTCACTCGGGTGGAATCCCTCCTTAAAATGGTCGATTTCCAGCGAGTCGTCCGAATGCACATGAATCGAAAAAGACATCCCTAAGGGGGACTGTTGCCAGTCGCACACGGGACCTGTCGGTTGATTCTGGAAGATTTCCTCCTTGCGCGCTTCAGCTTGCGCAAAGGAAAATGTCATAGAATTCGGACGCGGCAGTTCCGTGAGATCGGCCATGTGGGCTGAAGGCAGGACGGGGAAGGTCGGTTCGTAGAGCCAGACCCCAACCAAAGCAGATAGCGCTACGGCAGGGATGAGCCATCGGAGAAAACGCGAGTGGAATATGGAGTATTGCTGCAGGGGTGGCGACATGGAATAGTGTCTACTGGCGTAAAAAATCGAATTTTGCAATCCGCACCTTGGTGCTTGCTCTCATCCAATTGTCACAAAAGATCGCCAAGGGAGAAAAAGGAACGCAGCAATTGAGGGCACCAGAGCCTAACTCTACTTTGTTGGTTGGAAAAAGTGGTGCGGTTCGTGCCGCAGCATGATCCCAGCATGACGTGCCTCCAACTCGTGGGGGATTTGGTAAAAGATTCGTGGTAAAAGATTGGGTTGGGATAGGTTTCATCTTTTACCAACCATCTTTTACCAATCAGGATCGTGCCGAGATGAAATATGGTGAGGCTGGTCCACGGCTGCAGGTTAGTCGGAGACAAAACCTGCACCACTATGTGAATTAACAAAGTGGCGCTAAAGGCACTGGCTGCCTTCTTTTGCGGCCATCCGCGCAAGTGGGGACCGACCCAAACGCACAAGCTGCCGTTTACTTGTTACCGCCGTCTCCGCAGGCCTACGAGTGTCAACAATGCGCCCCAGAGGCTTAATGCGGTGGGTTCCGGCACGGCTACGAGTTCGCTGCCGATGAAGCCTGCGCCAACGCCGACTGGTGTGACGCCGCCATCGCTATAAAACTGCACGGTGCTGAGATCGCGATTGAAGGTATTGGCGGCAAAGATCAATTGGCTGTCGGTGCCGGGGACGCCGGCGGTATTCACGCTGCCGCTCCAATTCCACACGCTCAGCACGCCGCTCCAAGTTTCGATGTCGGTAAAGGTCAGCGCAGAAACGCCACCGGCTCCACCCAGATCAATGATAGCACTGCCCAGCAAGGAAGCGGAGCCCGTGGTATCGCTATAGCCGCCCGTGCCGAAGGTGGTGCCCGCACTGAGATTCAGCTCGGCCGTGTCCGGCAGGATATTGTTGTTGCCCAGCAGCAGGGTTCCGCCTTGGAGGTTGGTGGCTCCGGTGTAGGTGCTCGTGACGATGCCATCCATGGTGAAGGTGCCGCTGCCCACTTTAGTGATACTGCCGGTGCCGACTCCGAGCGGTCCGCCGGAACCGCTGGCGGCCAGGGTGGTGTTATCAAAGACCCCGGAAAACGTGGTGTTGGTGCTATCGCCAAACTCCAGCGTCTTGGCTCCCAGTTTTACGGTGCCACCGCTGCCGCCGAGGGAGGCAACTTTCTCCGTGGTTCCGGTAATCCCACCAATGTCCAGCACGCCGCTGCCGCTGTTGATATTTACGGCCGTGGCATCGGATAGGGCTCCGGCTCCACTGATCACGAGTTTGCCGCCGTTGATGTTGGTGGCACCGGTATAGCTGGCAGGGAAGGTCACATTCATGCGGCCGTTACCGGCTTTGACTAACGTGGCGGTGCCGTTGTCGGCATTTTCCAGTTCCGTGGACACATTCAGCGTGGAAACAGTAGCCACGTTGAACGTGCGATTTCCCACCCAGGAGACACCACGATTGGCTGCGGTGCCGCCTTGCTGAGTGATCGTGGATGGAGTGGCTCCGGTCACGCTAACGTTGCCGTCGAGCATGTAATTTTCGCCATCATAACTGGCCGTGCCTGCATCCGTGGTCAGCGTGCCGCCGCTGAGTTGCAGGCCACCCAAGTGGATATGTCCCACGCCCGCTGCGCTGGTCAGCGTGCCGCCAGCGGCTACGGTATAATTTGCCGTGAAATTCGCTGCGTTGGTCGAGCCGAACTCCAGGGTGCCGCCGTTGTTGATTTGCACCAAGCTGCCTGGGGCCAAGCGATTGGCAGTTTGATCGCCCACTAACGCCAAGGTCCCTTGATTCACGGAAATGATGCCCGCAGCGGAGTTGGGCGCATTGATGACTAAGCGACCATTTCCCGTCTTGGTGAAGCCACCAGCGCCCGTGATGGCACCCGTCACAGTGAGCGTGTTGCCATTGCTGTCGAAGGTCGTGTCTCCGTTTGTTCCGGTGAGTTCGGTGGGGACGGAAATGGTGGTATTGACTGCTGCGCGCACCGTGCCGCCGCCCAGGTTGATGTCATTCGGCAGACCTGCATTTTGCTCCCAGATGCCTTGTGCACCCAGATTCAGCTCACCACCCGTTAGATTGAACACGCCGCTGCGGCCGCCATTGTGGCCGAAGCGCAGGCCCAGCACATTCGCCACGCCACCGCTGAGATTGTAGGTGCCATCACCATCCCAGGAAATGGCCATGGAGATGTTCGGTGAATTCAGGGTGCCGCCAGATTGGCTGTAGATCCCCTGAGTGGCATTCCAATGGCCGAGCACGAAGTTGCGACCATCGGTATCGGGGGCGTTCACATTGACCGTGCCGCCCGTTTGGTTGAAGTTGGCCTGCGTTAGGCTACCACCGCCACCGGAATCACCCAGACGGGCCGTGTTGGTTGTGAAGGTGGTGCCCGGGCCCACGTTCATGGTCCCGCCGACCGTTTCATTGACCCCGCCAATTCCGAAGGCCAGATCGTTCACGTTGACATTGGCCCCATTGGTCAGACTGATGCTGCTGCCATTGGTAAATAGAACCTGATTCCCGGTAAATGGAGTCGTGCCACTCAGTGTCAGCGCCCCGCCATTCGTGCGCAGGGTGCCACCGAAGGCGGCCCCGCCGGAGAATTCTGCGGCCCCGGCACCGTTCTTATTGATGTTGATGTTGCCATTCTGCGTGGTGATGGCAGCGCTTATCAGCAGATCCGTGACGGCTCCACCGTCAGCGACGTCGATGTTTAAATTAGCGCTGGCATCCGCCCGCACTCGAATCCGTCCGGTAATCGCAGCCGTGTTGCTGCTGGCCATTGTGTTCAGGGCGCTGTTGCCCCATTCGTAGAAGTCACTCGTGGGCGAGCTTACGCCATTGTTCACCCGCAGTTCGCCACCAGTCATGTTTACCGTGGCTCCCCAAAGGTGGTTCACCCCGCCGACCGAGTTCACCAAGCCGCCGTTGATGTTGAGCGTGTCGATCTTGCCCCCAGTATCATAACCGAAGATGGCTCCAGAATTTCCCGTGGCCCGCAATTCTGCACCCGCATTGACCGTGACGGTGCCACGGATGGTGCCGGTGCCGCCGGATTGCGCCGTTACATTCAGCACGCCCCCGTTTACCGTGGTGCCGCCGGTGTAGGTATTGATGGTGCCGAGGTTCAGTGTTCCGTTGCCGGATTTCGTCAGCGTGGTGGCTCCTGTGATGGCCCCGGAGCCAGTAAAGGTATAGTCCGCCGAGGAATTCACAATCACTCCGGCGGGCAGCAATGCGCCCACCAGATTCACGGTCCCGGCAGCGGTGTTGGTGAAAGTCACTTGATCGTTATTCAGAAACTTCCCGTCTGCTCCCGTGAAATTTACGTCCGCATTCGTCACCCAATTCCCCGTGCCAGCACCATTGCTCCACGTTAGGATGCCGCCAGCGGTATCGATCGTCAGCACCAACTTGTTCCCTGAAACAGCCGTGTGACCGGAGGCGTGCGACAGTCCGAAGTCGGTGGTGATCGTGCCTGGAGCACCCGTGATACTGCCTGCGGTAAAGAGATCAAACGTGGCCCCGAGCGCTGGCGGAGCGGAGAGGGAGGGCTTTACCGTGAAGTTAGGACTACCCGTGAAATTAAGCGCATTGGTGATCGTATTGGTCAATCCGGTGCCGCCGCTAATGGTCAGGGTGGAACCAGATTCGATGCTCAAGGACTGCAGAGTCTTACTGGCGCTGTCCAGTTGGAGGATACCGCCATTTTTCACCACGAGATTCGACGTGGGAACGGCACCTGCTGCGGTAATTTGGAAGGTGCCGCCATTGATCGTCGTGGTGCCGGTGTAATTGTTCCCTGCATTGGAGAGAGTCAAGGTTCCTGCGCCATCCTTCGCCAATCCGCCCACGCCGTTCAGCACGCCACTGAGGGCGACATTGAAGCCATTGGTATCATAGTGAATCCCGGTTCCGCTGATGAGATGCGTTTCCAAGTTAGAGGACCACCCGGCGGTGGCCCGAATTGTCCCGCCGCCGAACTGCAAATCATAACTATTCAGCGTGCCGGGGTTACTGGTGCTCATCCCGTTGGGCCCCACATTGACCGTGCCGCCATTCACCACCAGGAAACTTTCCCCTCCACCTGCCGAGCGCGTCTGCATGGTGACGCCATTCACGGTTAGCGTTCCGGCATTCACGGTAAACGTGCCGGAACTGTCGATTCCCAGAATGAAATTCCCCGCAGCGCCCTCGCTAGTGCCCGTATTCGTGATCGTAGCCATGGTGAAATTCCCCCCATTCAGATCATAGCTATTCGATCCCCCCGCCTGTGGCCAGTGGCCCAGCCGGAACTGGCCGGAGACATTCACGTCCCCACCAGACTGAATCACATGTCCCGTGCCGCCATCCCATTCACCGAGGTGGAAGGCCCCCACATTTACGGTGGTGCCCGCATTGATGAAGGCACGGCCATAGCCGTTAGCCAGATTCGTCCCAAAGTGATTTTCCCCGACATATAAGGTCCCCACATTATACGTCCCGGCCCCGAAGGTATATCCACTCGTAGGAGCCCCGGCATTCCCCACCGCCAAATCCAGCCAACCCGCATCCAAGGCCACCCCGGCAATGTTGATGCTGCCTGGCGTGTGAATGAAAATCTGATTCCCTCCACCACTCACTGGCACCACGCTGCCCGCCCAATTCGAGGTGTCAGACCAATTGCCATTTCCCGGATTCGCCACCCAATTGTAATCGGTAGCCAAGGACGGCAAAGGAAACGCTACGGGAAAGGCAACAAGGGCAAGAATTCCAGCGGTGGGCGAGAGGGTAGGTTTCATAGATGAATCAGTGGACGGTCTAGCAGAGAATGTTCCGAACGATTTAATCAAATTTGTGCGAAAAGGACAAGGTTATTCATGTTGCGTTATTGCGTAGCGCTCTCCGGTGTGGGGAGGGTTTAGGATGATACACTTTGCTGTCATGATTGCCGGGGCTTTCAAAGCCCCGCACCTTGGGACCACGCCCGAGTAAAAATCCACCATGATTTTTCCGCCAACATTCCACCAAGCAGGTTGTCAAATTCGACTGCCGCTGCTAGCGTGGCACAAAATTTCATGCCGCTTTCCTCTTCTTCATCCGCTTCCTTACGCGACCAGTCATCCGCTCGTGGGTCTCATCAAAAACTGACGGGCCGGGGGGGCTTCCTGCTGGTGTTCTCGGTGCTGGCACTGGCGCTGGGAATGACGCTGCCGGAGCCTCATGCGGTGCAGTTAGGGCTGCTGGGGATTCTGCTCTTGGTGATTGCCTGGCCGTTGACCCGAGCCAATTTACGCGGGCTTTCTTCCAAGCGGGTGGCTCCGGAGTCTGCTTTTGCCGGGCAATCTTTCAAATTGGAAATCACGGTGCAGAACGATCGACGCCGACTGGACGCCTTCGCCATCGAATACGAAGACAGCATTTCCGGCCCCTCGGAGCGGGGTCTGCATGCGGCCTGGATGCGGGCTGGTGGCTGCGTGCAGCGGGTCTTCTCGACGCGCTTGCTCCGCCGCGGACTCCGGCATCGGGTGCGGGGGAATCTCGCCAGCACCTTTCCGCTTGGGCTCTGGCGGGCTCAGACCGAGTTCAAGGATACTCTGGAAATGGCCATCATGCCCCGACCGATTGCCCCTAAAATTCTCGATGACCCGGAGTTTGCCTCCCTGTTGGAAGCGGACGATTCTGAAAGCATTCAGTTGGATCATGCGGGAGATTTCCACGGCTTGCGACAGTTCCAGCCAGGGGATCGCGTGAAGCAGATCGACTGGCCAGCCACCGCGCGCAGTGGGAAAATCATGGTGCGCAAATTCGATCGTCGGTTGCCGAGCCGATTCCTCATTGTGTTCCATTCGCTGGTGGGAAAATCGAGAGCAGCCCACGGGGAAGCGTTCGAGGCGGCCATGGAGATGCTCTGCGGGCTGTTGCTCGGCCTGCACGAACGAGGTATTCCGATGGATCTCATCGCCTCCTTCAATGACTGGAAACTCCAGCCGGTGGGCGGCACGGCCAAGCATTTGCAATCCGGCCTGCGTTTACTAGCCGATGCCCGCCGCAATCCGGAAACCGATTTCAGTCGCCTCCAGCGGGTGCTGGCCAACGTGGATAGCTCCCAGCGGGTCTTCCTGCTGAGCGATGTGCCAGTCAAAGATTGGGAATCCAGCGTGCCAGAAGTTCCCTGCCTCGTCACCTGTCTCAGTGTGTCTGAGTTACGGGTGCGCCAACCGCAACTTTACGTGAAGAAATAGCCGCCCCGTGAAATTAAGTTTCCTCCTCTATCTGATTCTACTGCTGATCGACGGACTCGTCGCGTGGCAAGCTACTGGTTCGCCCATGCTGCTGGTGTTCCCCGTCGTGGGGATCATCTTCTACGGGGCCTTGTGCGGGCGCGCCGGAGGGATTTCCGAGATCGTGCGCATCTTGATTTCAGGATTCATGATTACGTTTGGGTTGTTAAATTTTGGCAATCACATGGAAGTCATTTTCCTGACGTTACTGGCCTTGCCGCAGTTTCTGGCAGCCACCCAGTGTGTCTGGGAAATGCAGCATGCCGGCAAGGAAACGGCTGTCCGTGGGCGGGAAATGCGCATTTCGGTCTTCAGCATGGCGTTCTACTCCGCTTGGGGCGTGGCGTTCATTCTGCTGCAAGCGGACAATCTGCGCCTCGCTTGGTTGCACCAGCAATTGCTGGCCGGCACGGTTTTTGTGCTGAGCTTGGTGGCGTGGGAAAGCAGTCGGATCCTGCGCTTGAAGGCTGGGAGCACGCCGGAGCGATTGCCCCGCAGCGTATTCTGGCGACGAACCGCGCTCGTTGTGGGGGCTGCAGCCTTGTCCATGCTGGCCTTCTCCGCGTTGCTGCCGCCAGTGGCGGAGGCGATTTGTAAACTTTCCCCCAAGTGGAAACCGCCCGTGCTGGATGCCAACGTGGGGCCACCGCATCGTCCCAAGCCCTCTCCTCAGGAAGATGGTGCTGAGGATGCGCCAGGCAGCATCCCGCGGCAGAATGCGGATGAATCTGCCCGCACTGGCCAAATGCGACTGCCCAGACGCGTGAATATCAATCAGACTGAGGCGGCCCGGGCTTATGTGCAATTCGATTCCAAAGAGCAGGCGGAAGCGCTCCAGCAGCAAGGCCCGTTGTATCTGCGCAGCCTGGCCCTGAGCGTCTATGAGAATAATGAGTGGCTTCCCAGCAGTCAGGATGGATTTTGGACCAAGGACGACGAGGACGGGAAAAAGGATGGTCGCGTCACCCTCAGCAAAGACACCACCCAGTCCGTGCATTACACCGTGTTCGCCCCCCAGGCCGACGGCAACACCCTTCTAACATTGCCGGGTCTGCAGCAAGTGGACGCGCCCAAGGTCTATGTCCTCCCAGATGCTTGGTATCAAATTCAAGACACGGGGAACATTCGTTACGGGGCCCGTTCGGAACCCAGAATCTGGGGGCGGTTCCCGGCGGAAAAGCTTAAGCCTGCCAACCCTGGCCTTGGCTACCTTAAAGTGCCGGAGGGCAGGCTGGGGGATGAACTCAAGCAACTCAAAGACCAGATCTTTAAGCTCCAGCAATCGCCTCAAGATTGTATCCCTGCGCTGCAGCAGTTCCTCCACGACCACTACACCTACAGCACCACGGTGGAGAATAAGAATAACCTCAATCCCTTGGAGAATTTCCTCCTGAATGAGCGCAAGGGCTACTGCGATCTCTTCGCGACCTCCGCCGCCTTGTTGCTGCGCAAAGTCGGCATCCCCACCCGCCTTGGCTTCGGTTATATGGCCGGAGATTACGATGCCAAAACCGGCCTGACCACATTTCGCCAACTCCATGCCCACTCGTGGGTGGAAGTGATGCTGGAAGGAGAAGGATGGGTCATTTGTGAGTTCACCCCGCAAGTAGCGCCCGCCCCGGGCGAAGGCGCCACCCAGACGGCCGCTGCCGCACCGAACCTGGAGGCCTTCAACGACGTGAACACGCCGCCGCCTAATACCAATCAAACCATCGTCGAAGCCCCAAGCTTCCTCGCTCAGTTGGGGCAGCTATGGCCATCGCTGGGTGATCCCAAGGTCCGAACCTTCCTCGCGCTGATCGCCCTAATCCTCGCAGGAATCACGTGGTGGCGGCGGCATCAAGCGATGCAATCGCCCGAGGAAATAGCCCGCCGAGCGGCCGCCGCCCGGGACCAGCAACCCGCCTACGTCAAGGAACTCAGGGAACTGGCGACCGCCGCTGGACTCACCTTCACCTTAGGTGAAACGGTGCGCGAACTCCACCGCCGGCTGCAAGCCGAAGGGTGTGACGATCCGATGCTCGCGTCGCTAACGAAATATCACTACACCGTGCGCTACGAGGACACTCCACCAGATCGGAAGCGGGAATCCGATTTCATTTCCTTCCTCAAGTCCTTCCGCCAAACCTGGCTCCAAGCACACCCGCCCGCCAAACCACGCGCCCGGGCCTAACCCCGAGCGTGGGAGCAGTCCGCCGGACTGCTCCGTCCTGCAATTAATGAGTTGCCGATGCAGTGGTAACCACCAAGTCGGGACGAAACCGGTAGTTTGCTTGTAATCCGCAGTCGGTAGCTACCTCAACTCACTGAGCTGCAGGCGTGGCGGGAGCCTCGGCGGCTGGGGCTGCGGCGGCTTCACTGCCGGCTGGAGGCGTGGCTGGGGCTGCGGGAGCTGCTGGTTTCTTGAGCGAGGAGTGAATCTTGGGTTCCCGCTTGGCGCGCTTTTGCGCGGTGCCGCGGGGCACTCCGTTTTTGGTCCCGTTGATGAACACTGGGGTGCCCAGCGATGAGTGTTCAAAGAACCACGCGGCCATCCCATCGGGCAGGCGGACACAACCATGGCTGGCCGGACTGCCGGGGAGCACACCGGTGTGGAAGCCCATGGCAGTGGTGGCTCCGCCAGACGTGTTGAAGCGCTGGAAATATTTCATCAGGGAGCCCTGAAACTTTCCGCCGACCGGGCGTGGATCGAACCCTTGCGTCACATCCTTCATCATAACGCTGCCACCACTGGAGGTCACGAAATCTCCATACAGGGTGGACCGATGGTTCAGGTCCTTTTGACCGATCACGTAGGATCCCGTTTCGGTCCGGTAATTCGGTCTTCCACTGGAGAGTTTGGAAAACGCCAGCAACTGATCTCCATAGTAAAAGTAAACGCGTTGTTGATCCAGTTCGATTACGAAACCTGAGTTCTCCGCCGTTAGCGCGGGGGTTCTGGCCGCATCCGGGATCATGCCTCGTCCCTGATTCGTCTTGAAGAAGGCATCAGCGGCAGCCACATCCTCCGGCCGGGCACTGGTGGGCATGGAAGCCCCTGGTTTGGTGCCAAGGGAAGAACAGGAAGACAGGAAGCTGGCGGTTAGGATGAGCAGTAAAAGTGAGCGAAGTTGCATTCCGCGCACTATGACTAATCTTGCTAAAATAGCAAGACCGCACAGCTATAAAAACTGAGAAAAAAACGGGCCTAGGCCTTGTCTTTGGCCTTCAGTAAATAAAGAAACGCCAAAACGCCAAGACCCATCCAGAAAAAGCCGAAGAAGATACCCCATGTCATAATGAACCGACCTTGCCGATGTTTGGCGGGATTTCCAGCGAAAACTTTGGCAAATTTACCGCCAATGCCGAATTTTCTTCTGGAAACCGAAATTTACGCAACCTTCCACTGGCGGATGCGCTGGGGAGGGTTACGATCAAGGCAGGACGGTCGCAGGGCAGGGATATACCAAACCATCACTGGAGAACCAACTTATGAAAACACGCAGCCAACACCAAAGCCGCCGGGAATTTTTGTCGGAGGTGGGGCGAGGAATGATCACTGCGACAGTCGGACTGGAGTTGGCCCGGGAATTGGGATTGGGGGTCGCGCAGGCTGGAGAAGTCCCGTTGCGTTTGGAGTTTGGCGCCCAGGAGCCGCTGGTCCGACTGATGCAGGACACCCCGGCCGCCAAGTTGCTGCCATTGCTGTTGGATAAATTGCGCAGTGGCACGGACTTAAAGCAATTGGTGGCAGCGGGAGCCTTGGCCAATGCCAGAACCTTTGGTGGGGAGGATTATGTGGGTTTCCACACCATGATGGCGTTGGCTCCAGGGTATCACATTTCCCGGGAACTGCCCGTGGAACAGCAGCCGCTGCCTATTTTCAAGGTGTTGTATCGCAATACGAATCGGATGCAGGAAACGGGAGGGTCAGAACACGAGGTGCTGCACCCGTTAGCCGGCAATGGCACCAACGCCCCACCCAATCCCGGGGCTTACCTGCGGGAAGCTGCCCGCAGCAAGGATCTTGCGCGGGCGGAGGCTGCCTTTGCCCTGGTGGCGACCTCTCCCGAGGATGCGTTTAACGCCGTGCTGCAAGAGGTGCAGGATGACACGGAAGTGCATCGCGTGGTGCTGCCTTATCGCGCCTGGGATCTGCTGGGGGTGATCGGTCAGGATCATGCCAACACCCTGCTGCGACAGTCGGTGCGGTATTGTGTTAAATCGGAGCAAGGCTGGGCGGGAAATCGTTCGCGGGATTTGCTGGCAAAACTGCTGGAGGAACACAAGCTCCTAGGGGCCAAACCGGGAACTCGAGTGGCTGAGGATGCATGGGTGGAGGCTCTGAGCATGACCTTCTTTAAATCCACCCCAGAGCAAGCTGCAGCGGCAGCGGCCGCGGCGTTGGCCGACGGGATGACTCCAGACGCCATTGGCGAAGCCATTTCCCTGGCGGCCAATCAGCTCATTTTGCGTGATCAAGGCCGCACCCCTGGTATGGAAGTGGCCGGTAAACCGATTGGCAGCACCCATGGTGATTCCATCGGGGTGCATGCGTGTGATTCTGCGGGAGCCTGGCGGAATCTGGCCAAGGCCTCCCGTCCGCAAAACACCTTCGCCTGCCTGATCCTGGGGGCTTATCAAGTCGCGCTGGATCGGGTGAATCGCGGAGGCGATTTCCTGAATTGGGAGCCCCTGCCATTGGCCCGCCATGTTAGCGACGTGAAATCCACCACTGCCGCTGCGTTGCTGGGAGATTTGGATGAAGCCGTGCGCGGCAATCTGCAAGGCCGCGCCAGCGGGATCGTGCAGCGGTATGGGCAGTTGGGGCATGATGCGGCAGGCATCTTTGCCGTGTGCCGTCGATATGCCATCAGCGAAGACGGAGCCCTCCATGCAGAGAAATTCTATCGCACCGTGACCGAAGAATATGCCAACACCCGCGCAGCCTTCCGTGGTCGCCAACTCTGTGCGTTGGCCCGGGTGACAGCCAGCGAATACGGCCGCCCGGCTCCCGGGATGGCAGAGGCGCGGGAGTTGTTGAAGCTCTGAGTCTGCCGGTCATGGAAACGAGGGTGGTAGCAGTCCGCTGGACTGCTTTCGGGCGAGTTGAGACATCAGTCGAGCCGACTGATCCACACTCTTTCGCCTTCAAGCCCTGCCACCAGACGCCTCGCCCTTTCTCTTTACAACCGCGCAAGTGCCCTTAGTTTCCGCGTTCCCTCCACCGCCCCCTTATAATTTCCATGCCCAAGGCCGAACTTACCCGCAACTTCTCCATCATTGCCCACATTGATCACGGAAAGACTACCCTGTCTGACCGCTTGCTCGAGACGACCTCCACTGTCAGCAAACGCGAGATGCAGGCTCAGTTGTTGGATGGCATGGACTTGGAGCGTGAGCGCGGCATTACCATCAAGTGCCATCCGGTCACGATGAAATACCTGGCCAAGGACGGCAATATTTACAAACTCAATCTCATTGACACCCCCGGTCACGTCGATTTCTCCTACGAAGTCAGCCGCAGTCTGGCTGCCTGTGAGGGCGCGTTGGTGCTGGTGGATGCCGCTCAGGGCGTGGAAGCGCAAACCGTGGCTAACCTCCACTTGGCGAATGCCCAACAGCTGAAAATCATTCCGGTCATCAACAAGATCGATCTTCCCAGCGCGAACATTCCCGCCGTGAACAAGCAGATCGAGGACATTCTGCAAATCCCCCACGAGGAAGCGATCCACGCCAGTGCGAAAATGGGAATCGGCATTGAGGAAATTCTAGAAGCGGTGATCGCGCGCGTCCCTGCTCCCACCTACCCTGACGACGGTATCCTGCGTGCGCTGGTGTTCGATTCCGTCTTCGATTCCTACCGTGGCGTCATCATGTATTTGCGTGTGGTGAGCGGCACGATCACCAAAGGGACGCCCATCCGCCTGCTTTCGACCAACGCGACTTACGAAATCAAAGAGGTCGGCATCTTCACACCGAAGCAAGCCCGCTGTG
Organism: Verrucomicrobiales bacterium; assembly: GCA_031411295.1. Classification (GTDB taxonomy): domain Bacteria; phylum Verrucomicrobiota; class Verrucomicrobiia; order Verrucomicrobiales; family V1-33; genus JAGNEJ01. The sequence goes on from JANOAV010000018.1 coordinate 37,404, forward strand.
AAAGTCTGGAACCAGGCGATGTGGGCTTCGTGGTGGCGAACATGAAGGCGTCCAAGGAAGTGAAGATCGGGGACACCCTAACCAACGCCCACAACGGCGTGAAGGAGCTGTTGCCCGGGTTCAAAGAACTTCAGCCCATGGTCTTCAGCGGGGTTTACCCGGTGAGCACAGATGATTTCGAGCAACTGAAACTGGCCATGGGCAAGCTGCAGATCAACGACTCGGCCTTGCGCTTCACGCAGGAATCCTCCGTGGCGTTAGGGTTCGGATTCCGCTGCGGTTTCCTCGGCTTGCTGCACATGGAAATCGTCGTGGAACGCCTGCGGCGGGAATACAACATGGACATCATTTCCACCTACCCCAGTGTGGTCTATGAAATCCAACTGAGCAACGGCACGGAGCTAAGCATCGACAATCCATCCTTCATGCCGGACCCCGGCACGATTGAGGAGATCCGCGAGCCGATCGTCAAAATTTTCATCCTGATTCCCAACGAATACATTGGCGACATCATGGGCCTAGTGATGGAGAAACGAGGTTCCGTGGAGAACACGGAAACGCTGGATAACAACCGCGTCATGCTCACGTGCATCCTCCCGCTGAACGAAATCTTGGTGGACTTCAACGACAAGCTCAAGAGCCTAACGCGCGGCTACGGCAGCATGGATTACGAACATGCCGGGTATCGCGCAGATGACCTCGTGAAAATGGATATTCTCATTGCGCAGGAACCTGTGGATGCCTTCAGCACCATCGTTCACCGCACCAAGGCCGAAACGCGTGGTCGCGCGCTGGCGAAGAAGTTGCTGGAAGTCATTCCACCCCAGCTCTTCACGGTTGCGATCCAGGCCGCCATCGGCGGCAAAGTGGTGGCGCGGGAAACCATCAGCGCGCTGCGCAAGGACGTGACCGCCAAATGTTATGGTGGTGATATTTCCCGGAAGCGGAAACTCCTTGAAAAGCAGAAGGAAGGCAAGAAGCGCATGAAAGCCTTCGGCCGCATCAATATCCCGCAGGAGGCCTTCATCGATGTCCTGAAATCCTCCGACTAGCCACTGAACGGAATTTCCGCACAGTAGTCATAATCCTTATTCTCTTAGTCTCTTCTCTCTTACTCTCATAAATCATGTTTGATTTTCTCCTCCCCGCCCACGTCAAGGAAGGCAAGCAATTGCTCATTGGTGTTAAGAAATTCGTGCATCAGCATCGGGATCTGATGTCCGAGGAAAAAATCGGGGCCATCATGCAGGCGCGGGATGAGTTCGCTGCGGTGCTGGAAACGCGCGACAAGGAAAAGTTACAAAAGGAAAAAGAGCACCTGCTCTCCGTGTGTGAAAAGGCAGTGCCCGATTACAAGACGGACTCAATCCGCGAGAACATTGAGGTCATCATCGTCGCCATCGTCGTCGCGCTGGGGATTCGCAGTTACATCGTGCAACCGTTCAAGATCCCCACTGCGTCCATGCAACCAACGTTGAATGGGATCATCGCCACCCGCATGCCGGAAGGCACAGAAGCACCTAACGTCGTCGCCAAGGCTTGGGATTTCGTTTGGTCTGGGACCAATTACACGGATCTGCGCGCGCCTGAGTCGTCAGGCAAGCTGACCATTACTTCCGTCCGGCAGCAGGCCTTCGCGATGCTCTTCACGCGGACCGTGATTCAGTTTAGTAATGGCGATTCCTCCTGGTGTTACGCTCCGGCTCGCCAATTGTTCGGGGAATTGTGGTTGCCGGAAAATGGCGACGGGCCGTTCGGCCAAAATGCGCGCGGCCTGCCGGCTACTGATTCGTTTACCCGTAATGATTTGAATTACCCGGTGCGCTCCGGGGCTCTGCTGGCGCGTGGTAAGGTGGATACCGGAGACCAAGTGCTGGTGGACAAAGTTTCCTATCATTTCCGCCAACCTAAGCGAGGCGAGCCATTTGTGTTCAGCACCTTGGGCATCAAGGGCATTGAAGCCACCCTGCCGCCGGGATCCGAATCACAGCACTATATCAAACGCTTAGTTGGAGTGCCCAATGACACCTTGGAGCTTGATCCGCCCTACCTCTGGATCAACGGAGAAATGCCGAAAGAGTTTGGCATTAAACGCGTCATCGAACACGAAGGGGACGCCAACGCGGCCCTCAGCCCTCATGTCAATAAATACCACGGCTACACGATGTTGAATCAACGTGCCTCCAGCTTCGAAATCGACAATGCCAACACGCAGCGTGAAGGACGCAACACGATCACCTATCGCCTCCACGACAAGGAATACATGGCCTGTGGCGATAACAGCGGCAACAGTTCCGACAGCCGCGCCTGGGGTAAAGTCCCCCAGGCAAACCTCGTGGGGCCTGCCCTCATGGTTTACTGGCCCTTCAAGCCGCATGCTGGCTTTATCAAATAATTGTCTGTTGCCAGTCGGTTCACTCCGCCCCAACATCGGCATGACTTTAAAGCATGTATTGCTCTTTTTCGGGCTAATCAGTAGTTCCCTAACCGCCGCGCCAGAGCCACCGCTTCCTGCGGGCGGGAAAAACCTCTTGGAGGGAAGCAAATCCCATGGCGTGGTGCCGAAAGGTGGTGAGTCCACCGCTGTGCGGTCATCGACCTCTGAACTGGGAGAAGTTTGGCTCATCACCATTCCAACGCTTCCGCCCACTTCCTGGGGCACGCAGTTGGGCGCGCCGGTAAAAGGAACCATCAATGAAGGGGACCGTTGTCTGCTAACATTCAAGGCCCGGGCCATCGATTGCAAGAAGGCCGCCGGCAACAATAACGTGGAAATTCAGTTGCCGCCGGACTATCCCAAAGTCGGCCAAGGATCCTTCAGCGTCGGAGCGGAATGGACCTCTGTTTATACTCCGTTCACGGCTTCTAAGTCCGTTCCAGAGGGCAAGGGAAGTGTGGCGATCCATCTGGGAGGAGCGGTGCAAACCATCGAAATCGCGCAAGTCCAGTTGTTGAACTACGGACCGGACTTCGATCTCGCCAAACTGCCACGAGCGCTCGTGACTTATGAGGGCAGGGAGGCAGCCGCCCCGTGGCGCGAAGCTGCATTGGCGCGGATTGAAAAGACTCGCAAGGGCACGCTGAATCTATCCATCGTGGATGCGACCGGTCAGCCAGTGGCGGGTGCGGAAGTTCATGCGGAACTGAAACGGCACGAATTCGGATTCGGGGCGGCGGTAACGGGCAAGTGGCTCAGCGATCCCTCCGCCGATGGCGAAAAGTATCGCGCCATGGTTGACGAAAATTTCAGTCGAGTGGTCTTCGAGAATGACCTCAAGCCGTTCGCTTGGGACATTTACCAAGGCGATAACAAAGGCACGGGCTTCCGCAAATCCTGGCTGGACCAATCCTTCAGTTGGTTGGCCGAACACCATATTCCCGTGCGGGGACATTATTTCGCTTGGGGGCCATTTGAACCGTGGTCAGAAAAATTGAAAAGCACCCCGCAAGCGATTCGTGAGAAGGTGCTGGAGAACATGCGCGAGAAAGCCCCGGTGGTGGGGGATCGGGTCATTGAATGGGACGCGCTGAACCATCCGGTAGCCTGGGAGAAAGGTATCTGTGTGGACACCGTCCTGGGCGATGCCTTCTACACCGAGGTCTTCCAAGAGGCGCGCAAACTCACCAAACTTCCGCTGTGGATCAATGAAGATCAAGTCTTCCGCCCCGGTCGCCAGCAGGAGGAATATTTCACCTGCATCCAGAAACTGCTGGCCGCCGGCGTGAAAATTGACGGTATTGGCAACCAAGCCCATTTTCATTCGAGCTACCTGCCCTCGCCAGAAGAACTGTTAGCCAACTCGGATCGCTTTGCGAAGTTGGTGCCAGCCCTGCAAATCACCGAATTCGATATCAACACCGATGGGGACGATGCGCTGGCCGCCGATTACACCCGGGATCTCCTCATCGTGTGCTTCAGTCATCCTGCTTATACTGGCTTCGTGATGTGGGGGTTCTGGGAAGGTTCCCATTGGAAACCGGAAACCGCGCTCTGGCGTAAGGACTGGAGCGAAAAACCGAATGCCAAAGTCTGGAAAGACTGGGTCTGCGGCCGCTGGAAAACGAACGTTACCCTCAAGTCCAGCCCCCAAGGCCAAGCCAGCGTGCCAGGATATTTCGGTCGTTACGAAATCACCGTCACCAAAGACGGGAAGACGATCAAACAGGACGTGATGCTGGAGAAAGGCAAACCAAGCGCGGGAAGGATCGTGGTGCAGTAGGCAGGGGACAGGGGACAGGGGACAGGACTCATTCTAAGTTGTGTTCAAGATGAGATCTTATCCGATTCAAGCCGGAGGCTTGACAGAAATTAGCCGGGGGTTGAGCGATAGCGATACCCCCGGTTAGAGGCCCAAAAG
>JANOAV010000019.1:0-13709 GCA_031411295.1 Verrucomicrobiales bacterium
CCAATTGCCCAGCAGGTTTCCCCTGCGAATGGAGCTACCGGCATTCCGACCAAAGCAATTTTGGATTGGAGGTTTATCCCCGGGATCGCACTCTATGACTGTGAGGCCATTGTGGATGGAAAACTAATCTATCGGAATACCACAGCATTAACCGTGACCCAGGTAGAAATCCAATTTGAGGGTAATGTAGAGGTCAAGTGGAGGGTGCGTGGAAGGGCCTTAGACGACGGCAACGAATGGTCCCCATTTTGGACCTTTCATACAGACGAAGGTCCTGAACCGCCGGTGCAACTGACGCCCGAGCACAATAGCTCCGGGTTGACGGGGAATCTTCTGCTGGATTGGGACTCCGTCCCAGGGGCAAGGGGGTATGATGTTCTGGTGCTGGAGGACGGTGTGTTCTACTATCAAAACGAAGGAGGACCACTTCCGACTTCGCACGCCACTATTTCGACCCGAAAGAACCACAAATACACCTGGAAAATAAGGGCTAGGGTTCTTGAGCAAGGCAATCGGTGGAGTGAATTCTGGTCAGCATACACTTATCCGATGGTTGAAGTTCCTGAGTTGGTTTCACCTGAGGATGGCAATCTGGATGTGGTGTGCCCCACTAGCCTGACGTGGCGGCCTGTGGCAGGGGCGGAGTATTACCGCGTTCAGGCATGGGCCGATGAAATTTTGACACTTGATACCATAGTCAATGACGGTGAATCCGTTGGCCTGACTGTCACGCCAGGTGCCACGGTAGAATGGTGCGTGCTGACACACACGGCGGCTGGCGATTCAGATTGGAGTGAACGGAGTTACTTCATTGCAGCTGGACGCCCTCAGGGATTTTGCGCAGACCTAGTATTCCCCGTGGAGGGAACATCCGTCCTCAGAAATGAGTCGGTTTCCCTTGAAGCAGAGCTGTTCAAGGACACTGAGGGCAGTTACTCTGGTGAATTGGCTGACCAGGTGAGTGCCGTAAAGTTTTATGCGAACGGGGTCTTAGTTGGCGAGGCTGCCACTGAGCCCTACACTATCAACTGGACTCCAGCCAGTCTGGGGCAAGTGAGTATTACCACAGAAACGCTGACAAAAGGCGGGGAGACAATTCAAGGATCACAGGCGGTGACTGTGGAGGTGGAAGCACCAGCAGCTGGGCCTCAAATTGCAACACAGCCAACCGCCCAGCAAACCTATGCGGGAAGCTCGGTAACGCTCAGTATTGAAGCGGCTGGAAATGGTGAGCTTCGCTACCAATGGCAGCGGTTGGTTCCGGCCCCGGCTGGAACCGCCACCGCTGGCCAGTGGCAAGCTATGGCTGGTCAAAATTCTTCAGTGCTCACTATGAATCCCGTTACTGCTGTGAATGACGGATGGTTCAGGTGCGTAGTGTCAGATAGTCTCGCCTCGACGTTTTCACAGGAAATCGAAGTCTCAGTTCAAACACCTGTCACTGTTGCAGTGAAGGGACTGCTACCAGATGCCGCCTACGCCGAGGGCAAGGCGCTCACGATCACCGCAGAGACCCTGGGAATCGAGGACGACACTTTCAAGCTGTTGGAGAAATTTGAATTCTTCGACGGAAATCAAAAAATAGGGGAGGCATTGCCAGCAAATCCGATTCTCAGCACGACGACACTGGCTAATGGCCCACATGAAATAAGCATCCGTCCTGTGGGAACTGGCCTGCAATTTTCAGATTCGATGGTTGTGCCATTTCGCGTCTCTACAACGGCGGACGAGATATTGTCCATGAATTACGATCCAACAGTTGCCGGTAGTCTACCAACCTTGTCGTTTACCAGCCTCATTGGTAATAGCTACAATATCTATTCCACCACGGATCTATTGAACTGGGAGTTAAGCTCGCAGATGATCGGCACGGGCTATCCAAGTTCTTGGAAAGATGCTGATGTGAGCCACGAAGCGAAGAAATTTTATAAAGTAGAGGGCAGGTGAACTGGAAGTGTCGTGGAACCGGGAAAACTTTCCCATTTTCACCAGTCGCACCCCGCGACTAGTGAACGTCCGGCTACCCGGTTTTCCCGGCCACCCCGAATCCCCACCCTTCCCGTGTCCACCTTCGCGTCCGCCACCACGTTTCCCCTCATCGCGTTCATCTCTTCCATGAATTGGAACCGTGACGAATTCAATCTCTTCGGACTTCAGGCGTTCGGTCTGGTTGACAACACTTTCGATCTGGCTGCACAGATCCCCGCAGACGCTACCGATGTGGTGCTCAAAGTCTATGGGGCAGGCATTTCGGGGTCCGAAGCGTTTGAGGTCACGGACATCAAGTTCCAAGTTCCAGAGCCCAGTGCCTTCATTAGCTTACTGGTCTGCTCCTTGGCTGGCATCACCAAAAGACGTCGCGCTCGGTTTAACAATTCGCTCAGGACTGTTTGAAATTGAGTAAAGTGGGTGGCAACCCCGGCGTTCAGCGTGCCATCGGAATCGACGCTGATTTCTTCTTTATCGATGCTGAAGTTGGTGGTGTAGTAGTGCTACAAATCCGCTTCGATGACGGCGTAGGCATCGTGCTGATGGATGCTTTCGTAATTCTCCACACTGACGCGGAACCATTGCGCGGTGGGGAGTTTGGCCACCTGCATGGCGACATTCCGGGCCACGTCTTCCACAAAATTGGGGTTATCGTAGGCCCGCTCTGTGACGAATTTTTCGTCCGGGCGCTTGAGCACGGAGAACAGTTCACAACTCGCAGCGGATTCGACCAAGGCAGCCAGCACGGCCAGATCTGGAGCTTTCCTGGCGCGCACGCTGAGCGTGACGAGGCCTCGTTGGTTGTGGGCGCCACGATCGCTGATGGCTTTAGAGCAGGGGCAGAGCGTCCCGATGGGCACTCGCACGGTGCAGATCGTCTCGAGCGTCCGGCCATGCAACGTCATATCCCAATTGGCTTCATACGCCAGAAACCCCACCGCACCACTCACGGGAGCAGCCTTTTCCAAGAAGAAGGGAAAGGAAACCTCAAGATGGGCGGCATCACTTTTCAGGGATGCTTTGATTTTCTTGAGCATCTCGCCAAGTCGGGCCGGTGAGATATCCTCCCGATATTGCTGCAAGAAGCTGACGAACCGACTCATGTGAGTGCCCCGGACTTCAGCAGCCAAATCTGCCGTGAGCGTAAAACGCGCAGCGGTCTGAGTGCCTCGAATCACCACTGGGTAAAGCAAATTCTTAATGCCAACGCGATTGATCCGCCAGCCGCGGGTGTCGATTTCGCTTTGGGTATCCTTCAGTTCCATGGGATGAAAATTAGGGGAGTCACTAGGGTAGGAATGCAATCAGGGGCGGATTGAAGCCGCCCCTGTGCAGGAAAATATTTGGTGCAGGCTGGAAAGATACGTTTGCTGGATGCCAACAGCCGTATCTTGAGCCTCACGTAAACTTACGCGAGCAGATTTACTGCGCGAGAACGTTTGATTTCCTTGGTCACACGGCGGTGCATCCATGCGGAAACACCGGTGATGCGACGAGGGAGAATCTTGCCAGTTTCGGTCGTAAATTTGGCAAGGTAATCGGGGTTCGTGTAAACGATCTTGTCGATTTGGATGTCGTAGCGACGACGGGGCAGGCGGCGGTTGGCCTTGCGGAAATTGATGAGGCGTTGTTGGGTCTTTGGTTCCATGATATTAGAAGGGAGTGGAAATGAATGCTGGCAAGCGGGAACTAGCGGAGTTCACGGTGCACGGTGCGACGCTTGAGGAAGGGGTTGTATTTAACTTTTTCCAAACGTCCGGGAGTGCGGATGCTCTTCTTGTTCCGGGTGGTGACGTAACGGGAGGTCGGCTTTCCTTCAGCTTTGGCTTCCGTGCATTCGATGATGATGATATCGCGTGGCATAAATAGTTAGGGGTAAGATTGGTGGACGGGTTGGAATATAAATTAGTTGTCTTTTTCGTCAGCGGAATCTTCGTCACCATCCTCGTCCTCTTCATCGGTCCCAAGACCAAAGAGACTGCGGATACCGCGGCGGAGACTGTTGGGACCGTATTCTTTGTCCACTATTTCCTGACACTCGACTGTGAATCGAGCATAAGGTCGAACTTCGAGACGGTCAACGGGAATTGTTTTGGCGCTCATTTCGCAAATTCCGTAGGTCCCTTTGTCGATGCGCTTGAGGGCTTCATCGATCTCATAGAGGGCGTCTTGCTCTTGGGAGAGCAGGCTGAGCGTGAAGTCACGATCGTAAGCATCACTGCCGGCATCGGCTTGGTGCATCCCGAAAGCGGAGGCTTCACTGTCCTGGGCGCGGGAGCGCAGCGTCTCGCTGGCCATGCCGGACATGGAGTCAACGATATCGTCTTTGAGTTCCAACAGACGCTGCTTTTGCAGGCCGATGAAAATTTTACTGTGGGGGTTCTTCTCTGGGAAGACCACCGGGGTGTTGGGCTCTTTGAAAGGTGCTGGCTTTTTAGCCGCTACCGGGGCGGCAGCGGTCTTCCCCCGGGTCGTTCGCACAGAAACGGTGGCGTCCGCTTTGGCTGGGGCGGCGGGGGATTTCTTGACAAGGGTCTTGGGGGCGGGAGTTTTGGCAGGTGCCGGTTTAGCGGCGGTTTTTTTGGATTTCACGGACAAATTTTTGGTCGCTGATTGCACGGCTGAGGTCGGCTTCGAGACCTTGGGCGCAGGTTTGGCCGGTTTCGGCATCGGCTTAGCTGGCTTCTTCGGTGCTGGCTGAGCTGGCTTTTTCGGTGCTGGCTTGGCTGGCTTCTTCGGTGTTGGCTTGACAGCTTTGACCGCTTTCTTCAGCGCCGGCTGGGCCGCCTTCACAGGCTTTGGAGCCGGCTTGGATGGCTTACTGGTTTTGGATTTGGGCGCAGATTTTGCTTTCACTGCTGGTTTAGCAGTGGTCTTCGCTTTGGTCTTGTTCGCAGGCTTAGCCATGAATCAGTTAATGGTGAGGGAGTATTAAGGGCGAACTGGAACGAGCTGGTCGAGATTCCAGTTACCCGGCAAAGGGGCGCGAGACTAGTGTGTCCACTGGCACAGTGCAAGAGATTTTTGGATTTCCATAGGATTTCTCAAATGCGCCCAGCTCACCCCCCTGTTCACGTGAACAAATTTTGACTTGTTTTCTGGAGCAAAATGGTTAATCCTGATTTCGTCCATCTACCCCAACTGACATAATGCTAACAACTCGGCAACAGCAGCTTTTAGAATTTCTTCGTGACGAACAAACCCATCACGGCGTTATGCCTTCCTCGCGGGAGGTGCAACGTCATTTTGGATTTGCCAGCCAGACCGCCGCCATGGATTTACTTCGGGCATTGGAACGCAAGGGCGCAATCCGCCGACTCCCGGGCAAGGCCCGGGCCGTAATCCTGGCACCGCACGAATCCGGTTCCGTTCAGCAAAACGTCAACTTGGCGCAAATTCCAATTTACGGGAGTATCGCTGCCGGGATGCCGCAGGAGGCAGTCCCGGAATCTGAAGGTAATCTCTGCGTAGATCTGGATGCTTTGGGGATTTCCGCCAAGGCCAAGACCTTCGCTTTGCAAGTCCGGGGGGACTCCATGGTGGACGCACATATCGTGGCGGGAGATTTAGTTGTCATGGAAATTCGCGAACCCCACGAGGGTGATGTCGTGGCCGCCCTCATAGATGGGGAATGCACGCTGAAACGGTATTTAACGAAACGCGGCGTCCCTTATTTGAAAGCCGAGAATACGGCCTACCCGGATTTGATTCCAGCTCGCGAACTTTTCGTGCAAGGCGTGATGGTAGCCTTGGTGCGGCGGCAACAAAGTTGGAAAAAGGGTGCGGCGTAATTCGAACCGATCCAGCTCAAGCAACGCGGCCCAAACGCCTAAAACTATTTCTGGTGTGTCTGCACGTAGGCCAAGACAGCTTGATCATCTCCTTGAGCCTGCCAGACCGTGAGCAAAAAGTCTGCTGGAGCGATGTCATATTTCTGAAAGAACATCCGATCCCCGCCGCAGCCATACATGCTGTCAGGGTGGAGTTCTCCGCGCAGCTTCGCCTTGGCCTTCGCGATCAGGCGTGGCAGCCAGGGAATTCCGCCCATTTCTGCGGGCTTCGGCGGAAGCGTTCCGGGATCGATTACGCTAGTGCTAGTCACACCTTTTTGCACCATCAGCAAATAGGCCCGGCGAACTCCTGCTATGAGCAGGGCGGTGGAGGCCGTAAACGTTGGGCTGTGGTCCTCGACAAAATCAAAGAACTCCCGCGGTTGGTAGCCGATGGACTTTAAGAACGCCCGATCTGCGGGTGTATAATAGGTGGTGAAGTCGTGGTTGCCGCTTTCGTAGAGAGCAAGGCAACGTTGATGCAAATCAAGAAATGGGAGATTCCAAGTGTAGTTATTCATAAGTTTTGGGTAGAGATTCTAGTTTCGGAAATGACCGCAGGCTCCTCGACTGGTTCTGGGGCGGCGGCCGCTGGCGGGGGCTCGGGTTGCTTCCACCAGTTGGCCACGTAGGCCGCAGCGAAAACCCCGACCAATGGACCAACCAACGCCGTCAAAAGGATCCAAATGGGAAACCTGCCTAGGATGACGCCAGTCAAGGCACCGGTAGGGTGGGCCAAGGCCCCCTCAAAAGAACTGACAGCGGTATAGGCCGCCAAGCCCACCAGCACTCCGGTAAAGGCACTCAGGGAGGTCGGCAGTGCTTCCGTAAATCGCAGATAGGCTAGTCCGAAGACAAAGCTAGCCATGATTTCCAATCCCAGAATCCGTAATGCCCGGAATCCATCCCAGGCCTCTGCGGGAACCTGATAATACCAGATCAATCCCAGCAGACTGGCCGCCAAGGCCCCGATTCCCTGGGCCGCGAGTCGTTGCAGTCCGACCGGCAGCGTGATCTGCCCCCCCAAATAGGAGGCAACCGTGAGGACGGGATTGTATTGCCCACCAAAGCTGTAAAAGAGCACCACATATAGCCCGGCTGTGGTCGCTGGATTGTGGCCCAGAGGCAGGGCCAGACACAGCAACAGGGAACCAAGAAACTCAGCTATCAAAGATCGGTTGAAAATCATCCTTCAGACTAGATATGGCTTGCTTGGGAGCAAGCAAAAATCACGTCCCTTAACACGTCCGCTGCCGCTCATAGAGCAGAACCTCCACGGCAGCCGCTTGCTCCGGGGTATCAACCCCCGGACTGTCTTCGTTTGTTGAGATAACCTGAATCGCGCCGCCGTTTTCCAGCGCCCGCAGTTGCTCCAAGCCCTCCGTCAATTCCAACATTGAGGGCGGCCAAGCCACGAACTGCATCAGAAATTCCCGCCGATACCCATAGATCCCCTTGTGCCAGAGCCAGTTTCCATGCTCCCCATTCCGGGGATAGGGAATGCGACTCCGGCTGAAATAAAGCGCCCGCCCCGTGGTCGTCGTCGTGACCTTCACAATATTTGGATCATCCAATAATGCCCGATTTTCCAAAGGAGCCGCCGCCGTGACCATGGAAAGGCTGGGATCGCTCACCAGCGCGGCCGCTAATTGACCGATCAGCTCTGGCGAAATTAACGGTTCGTCGCCCTGCACATTAAGAATAAACTCCGCCTCCGGAATCTGAGCCGCAACTTCGGCCAGGCGATCGGTCCCACTGGGATGATCTGGCGAGGTCATGCAGACCTCTGCCCCAAAGGCTTCGGCTGCCACCTGAATCCGCCGATCATCCGTGGCAATGACCACTCGATCCAAGCCCCGGCACGACTGGCATCGTTCCCAGACATGCTGAACCAATGGCTTGCCCGCGATTAAATAAAGTGGTTTGCCCGGAAAGCGCGTGGAGGCGTAACGCGCCGGAATTACAGCTAGTATCATCTTGGTGGCTAGGGCTCTATGGCTTCTTTTTGGGGGGCGTTTTCGGATTCTTTTTGGGATCCTTTTTCGGGTCCTTTTTGGGATCGACTTTCGGTGGCGGCTTCACGGGTTTGGGCTCGGCAAATACCACCGGTTTGTTGACCCCCACCAACGAATTGACCCCGCGAGCGAAGTAAGACTGCTTGGTCCCCACTTTTTCCGGCACGAAATAGACCTGCCCGCTTAGGGTAACCGTGTCCCCCACCCCAAACAATCGCACTGGTGGCAATGGCGCGGCGGCCTTGGGGGCGACAGCGGCATCGGTTGCCGATGGGGGCGTGGGATACTGGATGATCGATCCTTGCTCCAGCTTCAATTTCATTTTTGATCCGCCAAAGACCGATTCATGGGTCCCCGCAGCAAGGGCAACCCCGCCCTCCAATGCAATGATCATGGTCTCCAAGTTACTCTCCTTAAAGATGATAATATTCTCAACTTTTCCGGAGACCCGGGCCACCACGCCGCCACCCGGCCCCGGCACAGGAACTCCAATCCGATAAATTTGGCTGGCCTGTTTGGAGGAGACCGCCAGACTGGATTTATTACCGACCGGAGTGGCCGGAGCAGCCCCGTTGCCGCTTGCCGCACCTAGTTTAGCATTAAGAAGTTTTATGATCCCATCCTTTTCTCCAGCCAGAAACTTCTGATCTTCGATACTCAGAAAGTTGACCGGCACCTCGGAATCAGTTCCGGCTGGACTCCGCAACTTCACCTTGGAGGCTTCCCAGCTTACCAACGTGGACTTAAGTTCTTTGCCTTCGCTATTTTTCCAAGCCCGGATCTCCCAAGGCAAGGACTCTCCTAAGCTGGCGCAGCAGAGGACGATGGAGCAAAGGGTGAAGAACGGAACAATTTTCATTGGCAATGAATGGCTTTTACACAGCTACTCAAAGGACAGGCAGGATGCAATCCTGTTTTCAAGAAAGAATCTACCTTGGGTCTCCTTCCTCCTTGGCCGCTTTGAACGAGTCAAGATTTGCGCATTGGGGAATATTTTAGAAGGCAGTCAGCCGCTCACATCTGCTAGTAATATGACTAGCATTAAATGAGATATCTCTCGGGAATCCTCAGGTGAATGGGGAGGCACCAAAAATATTGGAGACTTTAAAAAAACGCAAGAACAAACTAAAAATTACTAGACTTTATGGTTTTTATAGCTAACTTAGACGAAACCTTTAAAACACCGAGCCAATTCCCCCACCCCGACACCGTTATGCGCGCCAGTAAAAAAGTTCTGATCGTCGAAGATCACAAAGACAGTTGTCTTTGGATTTCGGCCGTATTACGCCAGTCCGGTTTCAAAACCTTGGAGGCCAATGACGGCACCATGGGCGTGCAACTGGCCCGCCGCGAGCGCCCTGATCTAATTCTCCTCGATATTCACCTGCCAGCCGGTTCAGGTTATTTTGTGCTGGAAAGCCTCAAGAAGGTGGAGGAAACACGCTCCATTCCCGTGATCGTGATGACGGGCGATTTGGATCTGGATGATGAAGAAATTCGCGAATACGGAGCCACTTCCATTTTCCGCAAACCGATGGATGTGACCGCGTTCGTGAAGGAAATCCACACGGTGATCGAGAACTATAAGGCCATGAGCCTGGTGCTCCCGGCTTAAGTCAGGTCAGCGTAGCGTTTTGCCCATTTCCGGGGTTGCGGGATGAGGCTTCCTTTCTAGGCTCCAGCGTCATGCATATTCACGATATCTTCGCCTCCGCCCCCACCACCTTTTCCTTCGAGTTCTTCCCTCCCAAAGGCCCAGAAGCCGTGGAGCGTCTTTTCGAGACGGTTAGTCAATTGGAAGATTACAAACCAGATTTTGTCAGCGTAACCTATGGCGCGGGCGGCACGACCCGAGAACTGACCCACGATCTCGTGATCCGCATCAAGGAAAAGGGGCTCCTGGATCCCATCCCACACCTGACCTGCGTGAGCCAGGGGGAAACGGAGGTGCAAGAAATTCTGGAACGCTATGCGCACGCCGGCGTCAGCAATTTGCTCGCCCTGCGGGGCGATCCGCCGCGTGATAAACCAAACTACGACTGGAGTGGCGACGCCTTCAAACACGCGGCGGATTTGGTGAAATTCATCAAGAAATTCAATGACAGCGGAGCCCATCCTGACCAACGCGGTTTCGGCATTGGCGTGGCCGGCTTCCCTGAAGGCCACCCGCTAACCCCGAATCGCTTGGATGAAATGGACTTCCTCAAGGCCAAGGTGGACGCTGGCGCAGACTACATCTGCACCCAGTTATTCTTCGCCAACCATGACTTCTACGACTTCCGCGAGCGCTGTGACCTGGCGGGCATCCATGTCCCCATCATAGCCGGCATCATGCCCATCACCACCACCAGCGGCATGAAGCGCATGGCGGAGCTAGCGGCTGGGAGCCGGTATCCTGCCAAACTCTTAAAAGAGCTGAAACGGGCCGGAGACAATCAGGAATCCGTCCGCCGCGTGGGCCTCCATTACGCCACCGAGCAATGCGCCGATCTCTTGAATAACAAAGTAGCCGGTATCCATTTCTACACGCTAAATCAATCCAGCGCCACTCGGGAGATTTACGCTAATCTAGGGCTGAAGTCGCTCTAGAGTCCGCAGTTCCCCTAATTTACTTGGTTCTTCGGCGTTCCGAGCGGATGCGGTAGAGGCGTTCTGTGAAGCCTCCTTCATCAGTAAAGGCTGCCGCTTGTGCGGCAAGCTGCCGATCCAGCAGGCCGCAGGCAACACTCAGGAGAACCAGAGCTGCGTTGGCGGAGGATTCACGGTAATCTTTGGACTTGGTGGACAGAGTGGACAGGGTGGACTGGCCTTCCGATCCACCTTGTCCAATCTCTTTGCGGCTGATCCCCAGAATCCAAGCCGCTACCCCGTCCACTTTCCAGTTTCCCTTTCGGAAATCCGCGCGCATACAGTCCGTTACCAATGGAACGCTTCCGACCAGAAGACATGCTAGACGACGATTCGATGGATCATTTCGATGATCCACCGTCTCGCGAATACGTGCGCATTGAGGAGCCGGTGGAACCGGAACTCGTCGCGGAAATGCGTTCCGCCTTCTCTGAGGCGGGCTGGATGGCTCGCTCGCGGGATTTCGAGTATCGGCCGGAGCAGCAAACGATGGCGCAGGAAGTGGCGCGCGCGCTGGAGTTGAAGAAACCCGTCGTCATCGAAGCGGGCACGGGCGTGGGGAAATCGCTCGCCTACCTGATCCCCTCCGTGCTGTATGCCATGCGGAACAAACGCAAGGCGGTCATTTCCACGCACACGATCAATTTGCAGGAGCAACTCATGTCCAAGGACATTCCGTTAGTCCGCAAAGTGATCCCCAAGGAATTCCAGGAATTCAAAGCGGTCCTGCTCAAGGGACGCTCCAACTACCTCTGCACCCGCCGCATGGGCCGCGCCTTTAGTCAGCAGGGGGAACTCTTCACGACAGGCGAACAAGAGGAACTCCGCCGCATTTCCGACTGGGCCCGACGCTCGCCTGACGGCACCCTATCCGATCTGGATTTCACCCCCTCCCCTGCCGTCTGGGCGCAGATTTGCAGTGAGCAGGGCATCTGCACCGCGCGCACTTGCGGAGCGGACAGCGGATGTTTCTATCAGGCTGCGAAACGAAAAATTGCCGAGGCCGACGTCATCGTAGTGAACCACACGCTCTTCTTTACGCTGCTTTCCAGCACGGAGAACATGAGCGCGGAGGGCACCGGATTCCTCTATCCCAATGATTTTCTCGTGATGGACGAAGCGCACACGCTGGAAAGTATTGCCGCCAAACAACTCGGCCTGAACCTCTCGCAATCCTCGCTGCGCTTTGATTTGCATCGGCTTTACAATCCGCGCACCAAAAAAGGCCTCTTCTCCCTGGCCAAAAGTTATGATGGCCTGCGCGAACTGGAACAAACCGCCGAGGCTGCGGAGGAGTTTTTCTACGACGTCCAGCACGCTTGTAAATTTTCCCCAGCAGGTCGGGAATACCGCGTGCGGCAACCCGCGTTAGTGCAGGATTCACTGAGCGATCACCTGGCCAGGCTCACGAATCGCATCCGCATGATTTGCGATGACAAAACGCTCAACGAAGGCCTCACGCCGGAGCTTCAGGAGCTAAGCCGACGCATCATGAGCATCCGCTTGGAGCTGGAAGAATTCCTCAGCATACGGGGCAAAGACCGCGTTTACTGGGTGGAACGCAACGGCCCGGATGGGCGGAATACCAGCCTGCATGGCGCTCCGATTGATGTCGCTGCTTTGCTACGGGAAATATTCTTTAACGGGCAAAAGTCCTGCATCCTAACTAGTGCTACCTTTGCCGCAGGCGAGCCGGAATTGGGCTACTTCCGGCGGCGGGTCGGAGCAGAGAAAGTTCGCGCCATTGAACTGGGAAGTCCGTTCGACTATCAAAAGCAGATGAAACTGTATTTGGTGCGAGTGATGCCGGAGCCGAATCACCCGGACTACGAGCCCGCCCTGGAAAGCTACATTCAGCGGTTCTGCGAGGAGTCGAAAGGTCGCGCCTTTGTGCTCTTCACCAGCTACCGACTCATGGAATCCATGGCCGGACGGATGCAGAAATATTTCGCCAAGAAGCGCTGGGATCTTCTGGTGCAAGGGAAAGGCAAGCCACGCCATCAATTGCTGGCGGATTTCAAAGAAGACGTGAGCAGCGTGCTCTTCGCCACCGAGAGCTTCTGGACGGGCGTGGATGTGCCGGGCGAAGCGCTCTCCAACGTCATCATTACCCGACTCCCCTTTGCGGTGCCTGACCATCCGCTAACCGCCGCACGACTCGAAGCCATCGAGGATCGGGGCGGCAATCCGTTCATGGAATACTCCGTGCCCGAGGCCATTCTCAAGCTCCGCCAAGGCATCGGCCGCCTCATCCGCAACAAGAAGGATCAAGGCATAGCGGTCATCCTGGACAACCGCGTCCTCACCAAGCAATACGGCAAGCAGTTCCTCAAAGCCATGCCGGATGCCCCACGGATTATCGTGTGAAATTTTGAGCGTGACCGCAGTCCGCTGAACTGCGCTAAGAACGAGTGTGGAGCACTCGGCCCGACTGCTTCCCCCCGATCCGATCCCACAAGCCTCCGTCCTCCACCTTCTACCCATTTCCGTGCCTCTCCCGCACTAAAATTTCCACCCAAACCTTGCCAACTTTTCCGCCCGCTCTAAACTAGCCACCTAACGGTGCCCATTTTGCATTTGAGCGCCCCACGATTTCTTTCCGATTCTTCTTCTCTTAAGTGCCAGCCAAGACCAAATCCACCGCCAAAGACCCCAGCACCGCCACCATCGGCTTCGAGGCCAAGCTCTGGCTCACCGCCGACAAGCTGCGGAACAACATGGACGCGGCGGAGCCGAGCGGAGCGAGACAGACTGCCGCAGGTAGCCCGAAGGGTGAGCGCGGGGGCGTTCATCAATTCTACACCCCGTCCTGCGTCGTGCGCTGGGCTTACGGGGTGCCGCCCAAGGGAAATGCCAACTTCGCCTAGGTGCAGCATTTCATTCCTCACCTAGCGCCTCAAGGCATGGCGGGCTTGGTGTTGGCGAATGCCAGCATGAGTTCCAATCAGTAGGGCGAAGGAGACATCCGCCGAGCCGACCTCGTGGACTGCATGGTCGCCCTCCCCGGCCAGCTCTTCTACAGCACGCGGATCCCCGTCTGCCTCTGGTTCCTCGCGAAAAGCAAGAGGGGAGCGGGCGGCTCACCCTTTCTTCAGATCACGGGCAAGCTGCCCGTGCCCCTCTTCGCGACCATCGCAAACAAACCCTCTTCATCGACGCCCGCAAACTCGGCACCCTCATCGACTGGCGCAGTGAAACCGGTGTCCATGCCTAAGGTGGTCCGCACCGTCCTCTGTGCGGTTCAAAG
>JANOAV010000020.1:0-32599 GCA_031411295.1 Verrucomicrobiales bacterium
CACTCCGCGCCCCCCCGTGTGGGGAGGCGACGACTGGCTTGTGGGTGGTCTGGCGGGCAAAGTCGTTTCAATCCGCGCCCCCCCGTGTGGGGAGGCGACCAAACCACTGCGGCAAGTGTTCGGTAACACGCCTGTTTCAATCCGCGCCCCCCCGTGTGGGGAGGCGACGGGAAGAGAAAAGCCCTGTAGGGGCCTCTTCCCTGTTTCAATCCGCGCCCCCCCGTGTGGGGAGGCGACTCATCGGCACGGGCGACGGTGGCAGTGGCGAGGAGTTTCAATCCGCGCCCCCCCGTGTGGGGAGGCGACCCCACCACTGTAACATACTAAGCCTCAACTGCGCAAAAGGTCATTTCCGCGAACGTTACGGAAAAAATAAATTACGCTAGGTTATTCTAGCTGATGAAGCTGTCAAAGAACTGATGATCAATGGGTTACAGCATTTGCGAACCCTCCGGTTTAGCGTGCGAGCGCTGCACCTTCGCGCAGGGTGATCAGATGATCAATGGACCTTCGATATTATATCCGGCTTTCGCACCGTGATGCTCCACGCGGTGTTCCCAATTATTTCCCAAATAGTAAAAGCGAATGCTGTCCGTCTGGTCATCCATAATCTTCATTAGGCGACCTTTCAAGGTGGCAAATTGCCCGGGATCTACTTTGCACTCAAAGACGGAATTCTGCACGCGCTGCCCGTAGTCCAAGCAGGCTTTGGCTACGTGGCGCAGTCGGCGGGTGCCACCGGTCGTGCTGGTCGCCACATCATAGGTTACGAGGACATACATGGCGGCTGAAGTCGGGTGAGCATTAGTTGTAAGGTCATTTCCATAAGAAAGCGGGGTAAGCATCCAGATCTCCGCGGAGATGCCGGGCTAAGAGTCGGGCCTGCAATTGCGGCAGCAGACCAATGGTGGTCTTCTCCTGTAAGAATGGATGCATGATCTCATCCCGCTTCCGTTCCTGCCATGCTACAAGCACCTTCTTCCGTGATTCATCCTTCAATAGCACGGCACCGTTTTCCTTGGTCTGGAAGTCTTTGCTAGTGAGTTGCTGGCGGTTAAATAAGTTCAACATCATCCGATCCGCCAAGAGGGCGCGGAACTCCTCCATGAGGTCCAGCGCCAGCGATGGCCGTCCTGGGCGGTCCCGGTGCAGGAAACCGCACTGGGCATCCAAGCCACAAGACTCACAGGCAGAGCGGCAATCGTGCATCAGCAGCGAATACAAAAAGCCCAAAAGGCAATTCACTGGGTCTAATGGTGGACGACGGTTGCGTCCATCAAAGCCAATCTCCGGATCATGATTCGTCAACAACATGGGCAGCGCGGTAAAGTAAGCCACCGCAGCTTCCCCTTCCACACCACGCAGACTATCCAGGCTCGTTACGTGGCGCGTCAACGGAATGCGACTGGCCATGACATCCGCCGTTTGCTGCAAGACAAAGGCCCGGCTTGGATCACGCTCTCCATGATCACGAATCGCCCGCATCACCACCGTGCGGGCATTGGAAATCTTGGCCGCCACCATGTTAGCCGCAATCGCCACAGACGCCGCTTCGTGGTCAGCCCGACGATATTGCTCCCGACGCAAGAGCACGTTTCCTAATGTGAATCCATTCACTGCCACCAAGAATTTGCCATGAGCATTGTGAAACGACAAACTAACCTTCGCCTCCGCACAAGCGGCCATCAGGGCTCCAGAAGCAGACACATCCCAAGCCATGGCCACAATGCCATCCAGGTTATGCAGCGGAACGCGCAACTTGGTTTCCCCTTCATGGCGCACTTCCACGGCCTCCCCGTCTTTCCGCAGATAGGCGCCTTCCAGGGTCACGAACAAGGTATTGAGGTGCGTCTTCATAGGTCTTGTTCTAATTCCTTGGCAAACCAATCCGCCACCGTCCCCCGATGTTTACCGGCCAACGGCTGGCAGATATCCATCAGCGAACAGTTCTCACATTTTTGCTTCACGTAGTCCGCTGGAGGAGTCACCCCGGACCCCACCATGGCATGGAAATCGTTGCTCGTCGCCGCTACTAACTTTCGCAGATCGGCATCAAACACCACCTCCATCCGCCGCCGAGGAGCACCGTAAAACAGCTCACCACGAGGAATCACGCACTGAAGCATTGCTTCCAAACACATCGCCTGCGCACACAACTGAACCTCGTCGGCCCGATGCAATTTCGGTTTCCCCCGCTTGTATTCCACCGGCACCACGCGTCCGTCCCGATGGAATTCCACCACATCGCAGATGCCATAGAGCCCCAACTCTTCAGACCCCACCGGCATTCCCCGCGTAATGCGAATTCCCTCCCTCGATTCATCCGGCCCCTCATGCGCTTTATCATGCATCACCCGCCCCTCCGCCGTGAACCGGTTCTCCGACCATTGCTGCTCCAGATGAATCAACGCACACTGCCGTGGGCAATAAAGCATGTGCTGGAGCGCAGAAATGGGGAGAAGGTCCATGGAGTGGTGTTGAGCTAGGAGATAGAGTTAACGAAACCAGGGCCGGGCCAAACACAGCATCACACCCTGCACACAAACTCCGGCAAAATCTTTGGAGCCACCTGATTTCAGAACATCATCCAAAGGCTGGCCATCGGAAGCGATGCGCTGTCAAAACCCTTCAATGACTTGTGGCTTGAGGCCCTCAAGCTCTTGAAATGAAGCAGAACCATTAGGCTCTACCGTGAGTGAACGATGAACTTTGGCCGAAGAGTATTGCCCGCTCTCGCAGTTATGATCCCACCAGATCACTTGGAGAATTTGCATGCTACCATCTGGGCGAGCAGAGGAAGCATCATTTTCAAAGAGCTTTGGTAATATCGACTTAAAAGTCTCTGCGTCTTGATTTGAGAACTTGGTCCTTTTTGCCAACTGCGGATTCATGCTGCCGTAGAAGACATAGACACCTTCGTCCACACGATGCTTCATCCCCATCGTGTCAGAGCCTCTTGTTTTGCCATCGCCTTCACCACTGACACTCTTGGTAATTTGGGTGCTGGTTACACTCACTGGCAAAACACTGAATGCTGGGTGAAGGGAGACGGGGCCACGAATCCCAATTGAGACACCAGCCTTATCAGCTTTTGCGCTTTCTGCGTCCTCAGCAGAACTGGCCTGGGCTGCCTTGCCTTTACCCTTGGTGCTTGCCTTCCCCTTATAGGCGAAAAGTTGTCCGAAAGCGCGGACGTCGAACCATGTTTTGCAGGCAAGTTCTGCAATTTCATCGGAAGTCTTCGCACCTGCCATATTGGCATCGGCACGACTACGGAGGCTGGGATGTTCATCGATCTTTCGGTCATCAGATTGAACGAAAATGGGAACCCCAGTTTCAAGCAAACGGTCCCGGATTTTGCGTTTGATACAGACATCTGAAAGCTCACCGAAGCCCTCGTAGGTGGTGCGTGGGCGGTTTCCGTTTAGTGGGTCGCCATTTGGGTTGGCGTTTTTCACGGATAGGATGACAGCGAAATCAATTTTGTGGTCTAGGCTCATATTAGTGTATTGTATGTTATGGATTTTGTTGTTAGGTTGAGACGTTTTGAATTAATCATCAGCTTCTTCAGTGGATAAGGTCTCCTCGGAGGGATTGCTCTTCTTTCCTCGTTTCTCCCAGAGGGCGGATCTCTGACAGTGGTAGGCGAGCAAAAATTCCCCAGACAGTTTCCTGTCGGTTTTGAATTCTTCGGATTTGAACATTCCCATGATCTCCTGTTGCTCTTTTTCGTAATCCATCAGCCAGCCTGGCCTTCTCGATCTGAGTCGTTTTTTATAAGGATCCAAGGATAATTCGATAGTCCTCCATGTGGAAAATGGGTGATCCGCAAACCGTTGCATCAAGCGTCCCGCGTTGGTGTCTCGGTTTTCGTCTGCAAGGTTCAATGCGCTGGCCTCTAGGTGGTCAGCGACTGCGAGAAGACGACCGTAAAGGTAGTCACAACTGGTATTTTCACGTTCTAGTGCCATTTGGTAGGTATGTTGGTTGATGGTTTGTTTTCGATAAAGGGCGCAGGCAATACCGAGGGCTTTTTCCCATTCCCAGTGATCTATTCCGCTTCGGCTCGAAGCGCGTCGCACGCAGTTATTCACGATGTCGATTGGGATTGGCTGAGCGTCGATAATGCAGGGAAGTAGTCGGCGGTAAGTGGCTGCGAGTAATTTATCGTCCAATCTGCGACCAAAAGCTGTGGTCGCAATATCACGTGGAGAAGGTGCCCCGACGAATCGTCTGGCTTTGCCAAAATTTTGAAACCAACTGCATTTTGAGTGCCACGCCTCAATTCTGGCGAGAAATTCTGAAGCTTTCAATTCACGATAGTAGGTCACAGCGATTCGTCCTGGGGTGGCAGAATCTAACGCCAAAACGACTATGTCTTCGGTATTGCCTAATTCTGCATGATAGCCGCTTATTTTTTGCTTTAGACGTAAGGCGAAGGCTTGCGCCACATGCGCGGAAGTCTGAGACGGAGGTGACTCGATTGCGGCCTTTGGCTGTATCGCCTCCTCCTCTTCGTCTAAAAGGCTGAAGCTATCCGAGTCAAATTTTGGAATCGGTTTCCCCGAGGTAGCCCAAGCAACCACAGCTTGATCTCCGTCCTGACGCCCCTGCCGCTCCAAGAGCCACCGCAAAGTATTGTGGGCTTTTTGGCTCACATCAAAGGAAATCCCACAGGCCTGAGTTCCACCTGAATCGGTGAATTTTCCCCGGTAAGTAAATCCACTGCTGTCATTGGCCGAAATTAGTTTCGCCCCATCAGCAGCATTGCGAATTTTCTTGGGATGCTGGGTGGCGAGAAGTTCCTCAGTTCCTAAAATGTGACAGATGCCCTTTGTTGTTTGGGTGGAGAGATAGTAGTCTGCCCAACTCTGCCAAAGGTTGCGGTCCCAGCAGCACTGTGTGGCAAGGTCGCCCTCTAGGCTCACACTCCAACGGACAAACGCATCCGTAGGAACACCACCAGCTTTCATGGAAGCAAAAATGGCGGGGGTATTCTTTTTATCCCCCTCCCATTTTTCGAGAATCGAACCGTCCTCTGTAGTTGGCAGGACGCCTACTGTGCAAAGATCATGTATCAAGGTTCCGCGTTGGATGTATTTGTGAATTGCCTGCACTCTCGGATGACTGTGCTGCGAGGTGCTCCACTTGCCAAGCAGGTCAAGGTATTCCACATGGGGCAATTTTGCGTCCTTACCCTTTCTCCCCTCTGGAGCCGCTTCGCCCGTGCGGGTGAAATAATCAGCCGCCAAATATTTGATTCTATCACAAAGCGGATGGCTGCAGATACCGCTGGTTCTGCCGGCAGAATCTTCCGTGCATGGAATGATGGTGTTCGCTTCCTCTTTGGGAACGACCCAAGCATTTCTGAAATTGCCGTCAGCATCAATGGAGACTTCAATCTGCGTTTGCTGAACAATGTGGCAGATCGGTAACAAAGGGGCTTTGTCATTCTTGTCCCCGATGCTTCCGTTGCAGTTCTCGTAGGTCCGATATAATTTTTCGAGCCAGTTCATTCGAATAATCCTTTCTCATTTAGGCCGCTTGTTTTGGGTGGCGTTGCTTGCATGGGGCGGACGAATTTTCTAATAATTTCGGGAGCGTCAGGGCGGGCGAACTGGACGACTCCGTTCCTCATTGTGGGTCTGCTAAATCGGCTGTAGAGTTCCGGTCTTCCAATAGTATCTGGGTAGTCAAAACCATGGAACATCAGACCATAGGACAGCTCGCCAGCCGTGTCGTAAAATCCTGGTGAACTTCCGAACGCGCAGGGCTCCACATAGCCCTGACATTCGCGCGTGCCCAAAAATATATCCCGTCGGCCTCCTTTGAGTAACATTCTCTGGGCCACCTCGAAATGCTTTCCTTCGTTTCGATCGTGCACTAAATCCTTGCGATGTAGGTTCCACTCAAAATGGGCAATTACTTGGTATTTCACCTGTGCTAGATAGGTGTAGGTCGCGAGGGTGTTACCGCCGCTAAAGTCTAGCGGTTTGATGTTTTTCGCCTCTGTGCGTATTGAATTCATGACACGAACCTGGTCTATGACCCAAGTGAATGTGGGCTTCCAATAAATGGATTCGGCAATCCCTTTGAGGGCTTCATATGTGGGAATGTGGTAGGAGCATTTCTCCCCGCCGATGCGCGTTACAGGATCGGTAAATAGGGCATAGCGTCCCCAAACGCAGAAGGAAATGCTATTTTTTGGAGTAGTGTGGTTCATGTGTCGTAGAATTGTAAGTCTGAGAGAGCTTCGTGGGTCACCCCGAGGTCTTTGTGGTAATGGCGGTCATCAAGATAGTAAATTCCTGAGCCTGCTTGGACTTCACGGATGGCGTTGTTGCTATTGAGCTTTGTGATCGTTCCAGGGAAGACATTCACGGTGAATTGCTGAGCCCGCCGCAGCAGCGGGATTTGCTTGTCGAGTGGATAGTCCTCGCTGGTAAATGCGGCGGCTAACTCACCAATGATCGCCTGTCCTTCTTTCCCATAAGGCACCACGATTCCCCTTGTTGGAGCGTCGATTACCTTGAAGGATTGAGCTGCTGTTGAAAACGCATGACGCAGCGTCAGCGTCTCCTCATCTAGCGGGCGTTGGCGTCCGTATTCCTCCGCACCAACTGGGTTTTCAGACAATAAATGGAGCATGGAGGTATCGGCTGCGATCTGAGGCTCCTTTGTCTGCGCTTTTAAAGGGTAGGTCATCTCAGATGCCCTTTGGAAAAAATGATACTCGTAATATTGACGGATTCCAGCAGGTGATAAGAGATCATCATCCATGCCCATCGGATTCTTGCGGAAATTGTCTAAAACGGTTTCTGTGCATTCCTGCGCTTGGCGGATTTCTGGCAACATGGAAATTTTCTCCTCAGATAAATTCACAATGTGAATAGGTCCACAGGCACGGTTGCCGTTCCGATTGCAGCGGCCTCCAGCTTGAGCAATTGAATCCAGCCCAGCCAGCGACCTGATGACACAGCCGAAGTCCAAATCAACCCCCGCTTCGATCAGTTGGGTGCTGACACATATAACGGGCTGGCCATCCTCCAGTCGCAGACATTCATTGATCTGATTCAGTTTGGCTTTTCGATGCGCAGGACACATGTGCGTGCTGAGGTGGATTACCGCCGTGCCCTCTAGTCCATGGAACTGCTGGTAAATCTGAAGTGCGGCCTCCTTCGTATTTACAACGATAAGAACACTTCGATGTGCTGCCAATTGATCCAGAGTAAAAGCTGACACCTCTTGAAAAGTCCATCCGCCCGGACGTCTCTGATCTATAATGGACGTGCGTTTGAGTTTTTTAAACAGGCTTGTTGCGTCTTCAACGATTTCGCTTCCCATGCCAATGGCTGCGGCTCCAAGAGTTGGCTCTACTTCTCCGATTAGCGGCTGAGTAGCTGTGCAAAAAACGACTGTCGAATGGCAAAGATTCACCAAGAAATTCACCGAGTTGTTAAAGATGTGAATGGTCTTGATTGGCAGCGTTTGGATTTCGTCGAAGATAATAATCGCGTTGGCCAACTGATGCATCCTTCGGGTAGAATTCGTGCTCTTATCAAACAGGGCATTCAAAAGCTGCACGGATGTTGTGAAAATAATAGGTGCGTCCCAGTTCTCCGAGAGCACTCGATTCCGCCATGTATCCGTCTCCGGCACAATATTTGAATGATGTTCCAATACTACCTCTTCCCCAAGAATCGACCTCACCACTCGGGCATTCTGATCAATGATGGAGGTGTAAGGGATGACAAATATAATTCTCTCGATTCGCTCTTGGTTCTCTCGATTTGAATGAATCGCAGCATGATTGAGGGCAAACCGTAGGCTCGCTAGCGTCTTGCCACCTCCCGTTGGCACTGTCAGTGTGAAAATACCTCGGGGCTTAGCAGCGGCGGAGAGGCATTCGTTTGAAATCTGGTTTCTCAGCAAATCTACGTTATTCCTGGCCGAAAGGCTACTGAGATGGGTGTCAAGTTTCTTAGCTAGGCTTGTCCAATCTGGTGGTCGCCAGATCGTGCGAAAGGAAGCCGATTTCGGCTTTTCAAAATCGGCCGTATTCAGTCTGTCCGCATCTAGCAGGCAGCTAAATAAAAAGCGCGTTAGCGCCCCATAATGAAAGCTTCGTGGGATCGGAAGTATCACTGCTTTCTCTATGCGGGATGCTGCCGTCCTGAACTCGGCAAGCAGTTCATTAGATTTGAGTAATTCCTCGATTTCAGAAAGTAGCGCACAATCCCCCTTGGACAGAACCTCATTAAAATGCGTTTTCTCCCGAGGTGACTTAGCTCGATTGATAAATGGAGAACTCCCGTCCAAAGCAACAAAGTCCTTCATTCCTTTGCGAGCGTGGTGCGACATGACACTCACAGACAACATTTGTGCCAGAGCCCTACCTAGTTTGGAGCCACCCAACCTATCCCAAATTAGTTGAGCCCCAGCGGTCGCGTGGTCGATCTTTCCGCGTTTTTCCTCCGCTCGGACTTTCCCTTCTACCCCCATTTGTCCTGTCGCCTCCCGGATATAAGTTTGAAAAGCGCATGAGTATTTGCCTAGGTCATGGCACAGTCCAACGAGTCGCCCACCTAACGGCATTCCAACTGCTGCACCAAAAAATTCCGATAATTCAGCCGTCTGAATGAGATGATCCTTAACAGTCTGAGTCAAACCATCCCCCTCACGGAGGTGGGCAATAAATTCGTCGCATGTCTGTGTTGACGCCTTCATGCTATAGAATGTTGACTGGATATTGACGAACCAAAGGATCAGAACTGGCCAAGACCAATCCGTGGACGAGGGCTTGGCAGATGATGATTCTATCGAATGGATCGTTGTGGTGCTTGGGGAGATCCTCGAGCGCATAGGTGGGTTCGGGAAACAGCGGAAGTGATTGGATGCTAAGTCTCCGACGGCCTTCGATCAGATAAAATTTGGGCGACTGTTTCAGGTGCAGTTTCCCGATGGAATGCTTGATGGCGATCTCCCAGTCAGAAACCACACTCAGAAATAGTTGGTTCTGTGGATTTGCGAATGCCTCCCGGTAGGCTGCCGAGAGCCTTTCATCGCCAGCTAGGAACCAAATGGCGTCACACGTATCGAGGAGAATGTTCATTTATTGTCTGAAGAGTATCGGGAAATGGATCGAAGTCAAGACAGCTAATTATTAAGAGCCCACTGAATATGTTCTTGCAAATTGTTGCTCACTAAGTCAATTTCGACGCGCGGATCTACAGTCTGCAGTCGCTCTTGTAACGGGAGCGAGGATTGAAATAGTGGTCTCTTGATAATGGAAGTGCAGTTGTTCGTGCAGTTCATCTGAACTGCACGGCAACTCACTTCTAGGACAGGGGGGCGGCAAAGGAGGCCAATAGTTCGTCTGACAGCGGCTCGTTGAAGTCGGCGGGGACTTCGATTTCTCCCTTGTAGAGTCCAAACGGACGCGGGCCGGAAGAAGCAGTCAGCGACAAAAGCAGCGTTGTCGGCTCGCCTTCTGTGGAAAGAATCAAGCTTTCTCCGCGGTGCACTGCATTGAGGTAGTGGGCAGGTTGTTTCAGAAATTCTGTTTCGGCTATGCTGGACATGATTAGGGTCAATATAGGTGAATACTGATGGAGTGAAAGGAAAATTAAGCCGGGTTCTGGACTGGATCCGGCGCTGTAGTTGTTCGGTGTCTTCCATATGTGCGGATTTCGGTAGTTGGACAGGAGTGACGCGCGGCAGCGCGTCACCACAACTTCACCTGCGTTAAGGCTGAGGGCGTTTAGGTGCGCGGCGGGATTCCCTGATGCGGGCGCTCATTTCTTCCATGACTTGGTGGGTGCCTTCGTGGGTGGCGTCGAAGTTGATGGCGTGACTAGCGGAGATGTTCATTCTGCCGGCGGTGGCGATGGCGTCCTGGTTGGCGGCTAGAAAGAGGAACTCCCAGCCTTGGAGTTTCTTCGCGGTGATGAGGTCGTTAATGTGGGACAGGGTAAACTCGCGGGAGGAGTTTTCTTCGCCATCGGTGAGGATGGCGATGATGACGTTTTCCGGGCGGGCTTTGGGCAGGCGGGCGGCAAAGGAGTCGGTCATCTTATGGATCGTTTTGCCAATGGCATCGAGCAGGGCGGTGCCACCACGTGGCACGAAGGTTTGATCCGTAAGCAGCGGAACGTCGGCCAGGGGGACGCTTTTGTGGATGACTTCGTATTGGGTATCGAAGAGGACGAGGCTGAGGCGGGCTTCGCCTTCCTGTTGCTGTTGGTGCTTCAGGAAGCTGTTGAATCCTCCAATGGCATCGTTGGCAATGGATTCCATGGAGCCGGAGCGGTCGAGAATGATGGTGATTTCAGTCATGGGGTGGTTATGGTTAGAGGTGTAGGTGGATATCGAGGATGATTGGCTCCCAGTGGTAGGAGGTCGGGTGGATGGATTTTACGGAGGCAGTGAGTCGGGCTCCTTGCTGGAGGAGGCGGCTGGCATGGTGGTTGTTTTCTCTGGGGAGGTAGCCGATATGTTTTCCGTCATGGATGACGCGGACGGCGGAGGGATCATAGGGGTTTTCTGGTTCTGCCTGCAGCGAGAGCGTGTCGCCCACGGTGAGGCGGGCGAGATCGGTGGGCTCAGAGCGATACCGATAGCCGCGGATGGGGCTGGTCTGGAGGCGGTAGCTGGGAGCCGCCGCTGGATGAGCGGAGGTGACGGTGGGCGTGAGTTTGGTGGTGGCTATGGCAGTGGCTTCGGTCTTGGGTAGCGGTGGCTGGCCGAGGGTGGTGGCAATGGCTTGCCCAAGTGGAGCGGCCATGCCTCCGATGACGAGGCGTTTGAGAAATCCGAGGCGGTTCATGGAGAGGGGGGATATTGCTAGTATGTAACATTGGAGTCCTCGCCTGTGCTGGGCGCAGGCGGCTGGGCCGTTGTGTTAGCTTGCCCGGCAGCTGGCATGCTTCACGGCGGTCTTGTGGCCGCTGTCCCGCGCAGGCGGGGACGCCTATGTTCCTGAATTTTATTTTAGAAACCCCTACAGGTCACGAATTCACGAGTTCACGAGCTGGCCTGCGGTGGTTCAATGGTTTATTTCTATTGATTATCAGTGAGTTCTGTCGTATTGTTTACGCTAGGGGCGTCATTTACGATGGTAAAGTGAGCATAGCTAGGTTTTCGTTTTTATCAATAATTATTTTCGCTTGGAGCGTAATTTCCGATGGGTAATATATCAAATCCAGAACAATGGGCCACGAGGGAGCGGCTGCGCTTCATCGAGCGGGTAGTGTATTGGCGTGGGTCCGTGCAGCGGGAGGAAGTGGCGGAGGTGTTCAATTTGTCGGCGCAACAGATCTCGGCAGATTTGCAGAAGTATCAGGAACTCTGTCCGGGGGCGCTGGTGTATAATCTGAAGAAGAAGTGTTATGAGGGATCGGCCAAGATGCGGTGTCGGTTGCATGTGCCATCGTTTGATGAGGCGGTGGGGATGCTTCTGGAGGATGAGAGCGGTTGGCGGGTGGATGCGATGGGTGGTGAGGTTGTTTTTTCAAGAGGGGCGGGACGCCCCTCCTCCTTGGTGGGGCGTGTTTCTTTGCCAGTGCGGCGGCCGGAGGTGGAGGTGGAGCGGCGGATTTTCCTGGCGGTAGTGCAGGGGTTGCGGGTGCGGATGAAATATCGGTCGGTGCATGGGGTGGGGGGCGATGAATGGCGCTGGATCTGCCCGCGTGGGTTCGGCCATGATGGGTATCGGTGGCATGTGCGGGCGTGGGCGGAGGCGCATGGGGAGTTCCGGGACTATGTGTTGAGTCGGATGGAGGCGGTGGATTTCCCGAAGGAGGCGGCTGCGGAATTGCCGGCGGATGAGGCGTGGGAAACGTGGGAAACGCTGACGTTGGTGCCGAATCCGGAGCTGCCGCAGGATCGACAAGCGGCGGTAAGATTGGATTATGCGGTGCCGGAGGCGGGCTTGGAGCTGCGGGTGCGCAGGGCGATGCGGCCCTATGTGTTGGAGCATTTGCGACTGTCGAGCGAGGAATGGGCGGACACGCCGTTCCTGACGTTAGCCACGACGCAGAATTCTGCGCTTGCCTAGCAGGTCGGGATTGGTGAGGTTCGGGCTCTCATGGCTGAACCGATGCCTCCATCCGAACCCGAACGTTTCTCGGCAGCCGAACTCCTGCTGCTGGAGGAAATGCAGCATCATCCCCATGATGCTTTCTTCAAGGCGTGCTTCGGGAAGCCTGAGGTGGCGCGGAAGTTATTCCAAGAGCATTTACCGGCCGATATTGCAGGGCCCATCGATTGGGCCACGCTGAAGCTCCATCCGACGTCGTTTGTGAAACGGACCTTGGAGCAATCCCACGCGGATCTTGTCTTCGGGGTGCGTTCTGGAGATCAGGAAATCTTAATTTACCTGCTGTTAGAGCATCAAACCACCACGCATCCGCTCATGCCCCTGCGCATGCTTGGTTACCTGACCGAAATGTGGTTCGCGCATACGGACCAAAGCAAGCCATCGCTGCCGTTGCCAGCTATTATACCGTTCGTGATTCATCAGGGGCCCGCGCGCTGGAATGTCCCCACAGAGTTCTGTGATCTGGTGGCCGTGCCGACAAGTTTAGGCTCTAGCCTGGTCCCGTTTCTTCCGAAATTTCGCTACGCCCTGCTGGACTTAACGCAATTCGATCCGCTCACGCATGAAGCGGACGAAACGCTGCGAGTGACCTTCCGCCTCATGCAAATGGTGCGCACGAAGGAACAACTGATGGAATACTTCGAATGGATGGCTGCGACTGTTGCCAGCCTTCCAGACGAGCTGTTGCGGCTGCTCCTGCTCTACTCCCTTTACGGAGACGCTGGTCTTGACGTGCAAGCGATCTACGGTAAACTTTCGGCAAATCCAAAACTAGCAGCAACCACTATGTCCACCGCCCTAAAATTAATCGCTGAAGGAAGGCTCGAAGGAGAACTCAAAGGCAAGCTCGAAGGCAAGCTCGAAGGCAAGATCGAGGGCAAGCTCGAGGGCAAGCTCGAGGGGGAGTTACGCGGAACTTGGGTCGGCAAGATTGAATTGCTGGAACAACTCATACCGCTCCCGCCGACAGCGGATGCTGCGCTGAAGCAGATGCCGCTGGAGGAATTGCAGGCGAAATTCAAGGTCTTGGAACAAACCTACGCTGACCGCCACAAGCCTTGAGTGATGCGACTGAGGCTAGGGCTGACTCTTGCTAACAGTGACTGACTGACCGTCGGTCAAGAGTTGCTTGCCCACCAGCAAAACTGACGCTTGGGCCGTGAGACCTTCGGAAATTTCGACCTTAATGCCGTCGTTGAATCCCAATTTGACCGGGAGCTTCTTGGCTTTGCCGTCGGCGTAAGTGAAGACGAACGCATTCGTTTTCTCCATGACCAGACCTTCTACAGGGATCAGGAGGGCGTCCTGGTGTTGCTCCAACCCTACCTTGACGGTGGCATACATCCCCGGGCGGAGGGTTAGGTCCGGGTTGGGGATATCCGCTTCCACCAGCATCGTGCGAGTGGCTTCGTCCAAGGCGTAGCTGAGTCGGGTGACCTTGCCTTCGAAGGATTTGGTCTTCAATGCTTCGGTCGTAAATTTGACGGGCTGATCCTTGGCGACGAGTGCAGTTTCGTTCTCCGGCACCATGACTTGCAGTCGCACGGTGGAGAAATCCGCCAAGGTCACGACCGCCGCGCTCTGAGCCGCACTGCTGCTGGTGGCCGCAGGAACGAAGGCCCCGACATCCACTTGGCGGGAGGTGATGATGCCGCCGAAGGGGGCGATGATTTTCTGATAAGCCAGGAACGTTTGGGCTCGATCCACGGTGGCTTGCGCGGCTTCGGCGTGTCCTTGAGCAATCGTGATTTGCTGGGCTGTGACCGAGGCGGGCGATTCTTGCTTGGCGGTCTGGAGGCGCTTGAGATCGACGGTGGCGGCCTTTTCCTCAGCGACGGCTTTGGCCAAGTCTGCTGCGAGTTCCGGGGTTTCGAGTTCGGCTAGAATGTCCCCGGCCTTGACGCGCGAACCTTTGTCAACGGAGATAGATTTCAAGTAACCCGGCACCTTCGCATAGAGCGTTGCTTGCTGCTGGGCCCGGATGGTTCCTGGCAGGGTAATGGACCGGGTGATGGAGCCGCGGGTGGGTTGGGCCAATGCCAGCGGCGGCGTGTCTGCGTGCGCCAGAGGGATGAGGAGGCTGAGGAACAGAAGGCTTTTCATAAACTAAGAGGGGGTAGTTTCAAACTGAGCGGAAGAGGGATCCTCAGGATCCAGGGAGGCGGAATGCGTTTTGGCGCGCTGCATGACCATGGCAAAGACTGCGGGCAAGAGGAACAGGGTGGCGATGGTGGAGGCGGCCAATCCACCCATGACCGCGCGGCCCAAGGGAGCCGTCTGCGGACCGCTCTCACCCAAGCCCAGGGCCAGCGGAGTCATGCCGGCTAACATCGCGAGACTGGTCATGAGGATGGGGCGGAGGCGGCCCCAGGCTCCGCTGAGGGCAGCCGAACTGGCATCGCCACTCAGGATGCGATCTCGTTCGGCAAAGGTGACTAGCAAAATGGCATTGGCCACGGAAATGCCCACGGCCATGATGGCACCCATGAAGGATTGCAGGTTCAACGTGGTGTTGGTAAATTTCAACGCCAGGACCACCCCCGCCAACACTGCTGGCACCGTGCACAGCGTGACCAAGGCCAGGCGGAGCGATTGAAAGTTGGCCAGCAGAATGAGTAAAATAACCCCGACGGCCACGAGTAATCCGGTTTGCAATCCATTGAGTAATCCTGTCAACGGCACGACTTGCCCCCGCAGATCCACCTTGGTTTTCGGCGGTGGAGCGCCTGCCAAAGCCATCGCCAGTCGCACTTGACTGGCGGCCTCGCCCAGGGAAGTTCCGTGAATGTTGGCGGTGATCGAAATCACCCGGGCCATGTTGTAACGCTCGTATTGCCCCACCGTCGTGCCCGGCGTGAGCGTGGCGAAATTTCTCAGCAGCGACGTCTTGCCGTCCTTGGTGCTCACGGGCACGTTCTTTAAGTCTTCCAAGCTCTGAGTCAGCGCCTGGGGGATCTGCACTTGCAAGTTATAGCTCACTCCGGTCTTACCGTCTGCCCAGTAGTTAGGGACAGTGAATCGACTGGAGGTGGTGGCCGCTACTAATGACCGGGCGGCATCGTTGACTTTCACCCCCATGAGGCCAGCGCGTTCGCGATTGATCGCCACATCCACGGTGGGAAATTCCATTTCCTGGGAGAACTGCACATCGCGCAAGGTGGGTAGTTTCTTGAGCTGATCGTAAATTTTCTGAGCGTGTTCGCGATTCACGGCCAAGTCGGGACCGCTCACCGCAACCTCGATGGGAGTGGGCGCCCCGAAGCTCATCACGCGATTCACGATATCGCTCGGTTCAAAGGAAATGCGCACGTCGGGTAATTCCTTCGCGAGCGTGGCACGCAGTTTTTCTTTGAGCAACGCGATGGGGATTTTGGCCTCCGGCTTGAGTTGAATCGAGAGCAAGCCTTCTTCGGGACCACCATTCCAGAGATGGATGAGATTAACTGGATAATTCGGAGCATGCACGCCGACGAGGCCCATTGTCAGCTGGACTTGGCCTGCGGCTTCACGATCAATGATCGCGAGAATTTGTTTCGCGAGGCCTTCGGTAATCTCCACTCGGGTGCCCGCAGGGGCGCGCAATCGCAAGGCGAATTGACCATGCTCCACGGTGGGGAAAATGTCCGTGCCTAACCGCGTCCCGAATTGCATCACGATCCAGCCGCAGGTCGTCAAATAGAGCGGCACCAGAACCCAGCGCAAGCGCACGGTCGCTTGCACGAGTGCTTGGAAGAGTGATTTTCCCCAGACTAACTCACTGCCATGTTTGCCGTCGCGTTTGAGCAACCACACACTCAGGATCGGCACCAGGGTGGAGGATAGCAGATAACTGGCGACCATGGAGAACCCTACTGCCAGTGCCAATGGAGCAAACAGCGCACGGGCGGCCCCTTCCATAAAGGCCGCCGGAATGAACACCGCCACCACGCAGAGCATGGCCATGAAACGCGGCAGCGCAGTCTGGCGCGTGGCGGCTAGGGCGGCGCGTGCCAGCGGAGTGCCCTTGGCCAGATGCGTGTGCAAATTTTCCACGGCCACGGTGGCCTCATCCACCAGCATCCCCACGGCCAAGGCCAACCCGCCTAACGTCATTAAATTGATCGTCTGTCCAGTTAGCCATAAGGCCAGCAATCCTGCGAGCAGGGACAGCGGAATATTAACTAACACCACCATGACACTGCGCCAATCCCGGAGAAACAGCAACACCATGAGCCCCGTGAGGATGGCTCCGATGACGCCTTCCTTTACCAGATCGGCAATCGCAGCCCGAACGACTGGTGCCTGATCGAACTCGTAGCTCACCTTCACATCATCCGGCACGGCGGCTTGGAATTTGGGTAAATTTTCTTTCACCAACTCTACCACACTCAGCGTGGAGGCATCGGCTCGTTTCGTGACCGGAATGTAAACGGTGCGTCGTCCATTAACCAACGCATAGCTCGTGACGATATCGCTTTGATCATCCACCGTGGCCACATCTCGGATGAAGACGGCCGATCCGTTGGCGATCCGCAGCGGCACGGCTTCCAGGTCCTTGATGTTCTTCACCACGGCATTGGTGGGCACGAGGGGATATTTGTCGCCTAACTGCATATTGCCACTCGGACTGATGACGTTGGCCTGCGTGAGCGTGGTGACGATTTCATCTGGCGAAATGCCGTAACTGCGCATCCGATCAGGGTTCACGTTCACCACAATACTCCGCGCACTGCCCCCGAATGGTGGTGGAGCAGAAACGCCAGGCAGCGTGGCAAACAATGGTCGCACCGAATTCAAGGCTGCATCCTGCATCTGCCCCACCGTCCGATTCGGGTTCTCCGTGGAGAACACCAATTGCCCCACGGGCACGCTTCCGGCATCGAACCGCGTGACGAACGGAGCCACCGTTCCCGGCGGCATGAAGGCACGGGCGCGATTCACGTAGCCGATCGTTTCCGCCATGGCAGAGGCCATGTCCGTGCCTGGGTGGAACTGAAGTTTCATGATACTGGCACCCTGAATGGACTTCGACTCCACGTGCTCAATGCCGGTGATGTAAAGAAAGTGATACTCGTAATAATACGTCAACCAACCCTCCATCTGCGCAGGATCCATCCCGCCAAAGGGTTGCGCCACGTAAATGGTGGGAATGCCCAGCGGTGGGAAGACATCCCGCGCCATGCGCTGCAGGGCCACGCCGGCCGCAGCCATGATGCCGAGGACAATGGTGACGATGGTCCAGGGACGGCGGAGGATAGTTGAGAGGAGAGACATTCAGCGGGGAATACGAGGAGGCCAAAACAACAGCCGACGATGGTGAAATCAAGACATTTTGCGCGTTATGCATTGGGAGCGCAACGCGGGCCACTTCCGGTGCGCCCGAAATTCTCCGAAAATTTCCCTGAAGCCTCCTTGTGGCGTGGCATTATTTAGGTCAACTATGCTGCTTATGATCCCGCCCAGATTCCTGTCGATTGTTCTCGCCTGTGCCGCACTGCAAATATCATCCGATCCGGCCCCCGCCGGCTTGATTGAAAAAGATGCCGCATTGGCCGCACAGAAATTTTGGGATAACCGGGATTTCGCTTGGTATAAGGACAACATCCCGTTCTTCGACTGTCCGGATGCCGAGTTGGTCACGACCTATTATTACCGTTGGGAGTTGATCACCAAGCACCTGACGTATGGTTCCCCGAACAGCGGCTATAGTTTCACCGAGTTCATCGATCGGCCCTTCTGGAGCGGAACCTATGGCGCCATCAGTTGCCCGGCTGGTCACCAATTCTATGAGCTGCGCTGGTTGCGCGATGCCACTTACATCGAAGACTACGCCAAATACTGGTTCCGCACGCCCGGAGCGCAGCCGCGCAATTACGGCACGTGGCTGGCCGATGGCATCTGGGCGGCTCATGCGGTGCATCCTAACGATGAACTCATGAAGTCGCTGTTGCCCGATCTAAAGGTTAACTACGAGGCGTGGGAGAAACGACAGTTCGTCCCCGAGGTGGGGCTTTTTTGGCAGAATGGTCACGACGACGGCATGGAATTCAACATCAACAGCCGCCAGACGACTGACATCCTGCGTGGAGCCAACGGATATCGCCCCGGCTTTAACGCCTACATGTGGGCTGATGCCTTGGCGATTGCCCGCTGCGCGAAATTGGCCGGGGATGACGCCACCGCCAAAGCCTATGAGCAGAAGGCCAGCGGGCTGAAAGAGAAACTGCAAAAGCTCCTCTGGGATCCCACTCGGGAGTTCTTCTTTCCCATGTCCATGAAGGAGGAAAAGGACAAGGAAGGCAACGTGGTGAAGAAGCACACGCTGACCTACCAATCCGGAAAATTTGCCGGCAGCCCGCATGGACGCGAAGAGCATGCTTACATCCCGTGGCAATTCAATTTGCCCGATGCCGATAAAGGCTACGAGGTGGCTTGGAAGTTCCTGATGGATCCCCAATATTTCTACGCCACTTATGGCCCGTCCACGGTGGAGCGGAATGATCCCATGTTCCTGCTGCAGAAAGGTTGCTGCTGGTGGAGCGGTCAGTCCTGGCCCTACTCCACTGCGCAAACGTTGAAGGCCATGGCGAACCTGCTGCAAAACTACCCGCAGAAAGTCGTTACCAAAGAGGACTACTACAAACTGCTGCACATCTTTGCCATTTCCCACCGCAAAGAGGGGCAACCGTATCTGGCCGAAGCCTTGCATCCCGACACCGGTTCCTTTGAAGGGCATGATGCCTTCAACCACAGCGAGCACTATTTTCATAGTAGCTTCAATGATCTCGTCATCACTGGCCTCATGGGATTGAAGACTGACAAGGCCGGTAGCTTGGAAATCGATCCGCTGGTCCCAGTGGAGTGGTCCTATTTCGCGATCGATGATGTTCCTTATGCCGGGCACTTGATCAGCCTCAGCTACGACCGGGATGGTTCACACTATAAGCAAGGAGTCGGCATGAAACTCTGGGTGGATGGCAAAGTGGTGGCGGAAAAGCCAACCATCGAGAAACTCGCCATCGCGCTACCTGCCAAAGCTCCCGCCGCAAAGCCTGCCAAGCGGCTTAACTATGCGGTCAACAATGATGGGGATCACTATCCCAATCTCACGGCCTCGTTCACCGCCCCCGACAGCTCACTGGCGAAAGTAAATGATGGTAATTGTTTCTACACCACGCGCCCCGTGAATCGCTGGACCACGCTCAATTCCCCGAACCCGCAGGATTGGATCGAAGTGGACTTTGGAGCTGAACGTAAATTGGACTGCATCCACCTGGCATTTCTCGATGACGGCAAGGGAATCGTCGCACCCCAGAAATATGAGATTCAGATTCCCCATGGGGCCGCTTGGGAAAGCCTGCCCGAACAAAAGCACACGCCCGCCGAGCCCACGGGCCATCTCATGAATCGAGTGACTTTCCCTGAACAGGCGCTGAAAAAATTCCGCGTGCTGCTGACCCATGCGCCGGGCGGCTTTAGCGGACTAACTGAATTGGAAGCCTGGGGGATTGGCTCGCTGCCTTACGTCCCCGTCCCCCCTCAGCCGGGGAATTTAGCCTATAATCCAACCCGGCAAGGATTCCCGAAGGCTACTGCGTCCTTTCATGATGTCTATGGAGGCGTGCCCACGTCGGCCACGGACGGTCGCAAAAGCTACCAACCGAATCCCGTCAACCGTTGGACGAGTTACGGTTCCCCTAACGCGCAAGACTGGCTGGAAGTCGATTTCGGGGAAGCCAAGGAAGTGCGTCGCGTGGAGCTTTATATTTACGATGACAAAGGCGGGGTGCAGCCCCCCACCAGCTACACCGTGCAATCCTACACCGGCACCGAGTGGCAGGACATCGCCAACCAAAAGAAAAATCCAGCGCTTCCTGCAGGTAGCGCGCAGAACACCGTCACCTTCGACAGTGTCACTACTAGCAAACTCCGCGTGCTGTTTACCAATCGGGATAAGGCCCGGAGTGGACTTACGGAGCTGGAGATTTTTGGCGCACCTTCAGCTAGCCCATAACCACTCCGGTTACTTTTGCAATAAGCCACGCCCCCGCATCCAATCTTCGGCCCGGTGCGGCCAACTGGTTACCGTTTCCTTCGTGGGCCGCAGGCCATAGCCGTGGCCGCCAGTCGCGTAGGTGTGCAGTTCTGCTGGCACCTTCGCTTTCGTCAGCGCCATGCTGTAGAAGGTGGCGGTTTCGATGCGCAGGGGATCGTCTGCGGTCATGACGATGAACGTGGGCGGCGTCTTCTCATTAATTTTCAACTCCGGGGAAACCTTGTCCCCCTCTTCCTTAACGGTTAGATAAGCGGGATAGATCAGCATCGTGAAGTCAGGACGGCAATGGACGGCATCCGCCTCGTCGCTGGTGGGATAAGTCCGGGTCTCATAATTCGTGCTGGCGGCCGCACTCAGATGGGCTCCCGCAGAGAAGCCCATGATACCGATCCGGCTGGGATCAATCCCAAATTCCTTCGCGCGCAGGCGCACCAAGCCCACGGCTCGCTGGGCATCTTGCAGGGCCGCCGTATGCTTTTCCAAGCCGGCACGTTTCGGGACCCGATACTTTAGCAGCACTCCAGTGACACCAATGGAATTTAACCATTCGCAAATTTCGGTCCCCTCCAGATCCAAGGCCAGGATGCCGTAGCCGCCGCCAGGACAGATCACGATGGAGGTTCCAGTGTCTTTCTCGGGAGCTGGTTTATAAACGGTGATGGTTGGTTTGCTGACATTTCCCAGCCGAATCAATGGCTTGCCCGCCACCAGTCCTTCGCCCGGTTTGGAGATGTCTTTCTCTTCCCCGATGTCTCCCTTTTCTCCCGGGGCTCCTTGCGGCCAGAGTTCGATGGGCTTCGGGGCATCGGCGGCCAGGGCACTAACGCTGCAGCAGAGCAGGAGGCTTAAGAGGGGGAGCGGGAGACGAAAGTTCTGACTCATAAGTTAGGTGGGATATGGATTGAAGAAATTTTACGAAGTTAAAATACGCAAGGCGGAACGGAGCAAGGCGGACGATTCTGGCTCGGTGCCTGCAGGTAAGCCTTCCATGGAGGATCTCACCGCCTTCTGGGCTTCCACTTGTTTGTAGCCCAGATTGATCAGAGCCAGGATGACATCATTGGCCAGTTGTTGACTTTTCGGCATGGAGGCCGGGCGTTGTCTGGCCTCCTGCCACGCAGCGGTCACGCCCACCTTATCCTTCAATTCCACGACAATGCGTTCGGCGGTCTTCTTGCCGACGCCCTTAATCTTGGCGAGCGCAGTGACATCGCCATTGACCACATAGTTCTTGAAGTCGGTCACTTTCATACCGCTGAGGACCGCCAGGCCCATCTTCGGACCAATGCCGGAAACGCGGTCAATCAAGAGCCGGAATAAATCACGTTCATCTGCCGTAGCGAAGCCGAACATCGCCTGCTCCTGCTCCCGCACATGGAAATGGGTGAGCAACTTCACTGGCTGTCCTTCCCCGGGCAGGGCGTCGAAGGTGCTGGTGGGCACAAAACATTCGTAACCCACCCCACCGACATCAACAACGACACGGTCCGGCAGGCTTTCGGCTAAATTTCCTCTGAGGAAAGTAATCATGCCTCCATCCTACCCGTTGATCCTAAACAACAAGGCGAAAAAATGCCGGATTCGAGAAAACCTCGACAAAACGCACTTGCAATTTTTCGCCACCCTCCCTAAGTAGCCGTCCGCTCGACAAGGGACGGAAAAATCTGGGTAGATACCGAAGTGGCCAACCGGGGCAGACTGTAAATCTGCTGTCTTACGACTTCGAAGGTTCGAATCCTTCTCTGCCCACCACCTTGTCTCTCGCAGGAGTTACAAGGATTTCAGCCCTAGCATGTGGACGCAAGGAAATTTACATTGCGCCACTTTTTTCCTGCTGATTTGTTTAGGGGGGCCAATTTACCGAAGGCAAGCGTTTCAATCCCAACTTTAATCTCGCGTGCGCGGGCGCCCCCGGTTACTTGTGAAACGCTTTCGTTTCCTGGATATGCCGTTCACGCATTTCCTGATTTGGGCGTATCCGTTCACCACGCATGGTAGTGCGGGTATGTTCAAGCAGGAGGAGCGGGATCTGGAGTATCGGGAAATGTATGATCTGACGGCCCTTCTGTTGCGGACTTACAAGGGCACTGGCAAGAAATTCTATCTGGGGCACTGGGAGGGCGACTGGCATCTGCGGCCGCATTTCGATAACAAGCAGCCGTTCCCGGAGCACAATGGGGAAAATTTCACCGCGTGGTTGAAGGTGCGGCAGGAAGCGATCGATGATGCGAAGCGGGATACGCCGCATGAGGGCGTGGAGGTGTGGCATTGCACGGAGGTGAATCTGGTGGAGCCATTCCTCAAGGGCGGCCAGTGTCTGACAAATGATATTCTGCCGCAGGTGAATGTGGACTTCGTGAGCTACTCCTGCTACGACAGTCTGCAGCGGGTGATTCATGACGATCTCGTTGCTGCGCTGAATCACATCGAGTCCAAGTTAAAGCCGAAGCCGGGCATTCCTGGCAAACGGGTCTTCATTGGCGAATACGGTTTCCCGGCACCACGCTATACGCCGGAAGAGCAACGGAAGAAGAGCATCGAAGCCATGATGGCCGGGATCGAGTGGGGCTGCCCGTTCGTGCTCTATTGGGAACTCTACGATAACGAAGGCACAACGGAGAAGCCCGGCGGCTTCTGGCTGATCAATGAGAAGAACGAGAAGCAACCGGCATGGCACCTACACCAGCGTTATTACGAATGGGCCCGGAAACAGCAGCCAGCCTCGGAGGAGGCGTTTCGCAAGGAGGCGGTGAAATTTCTGCGGAGTGAACAGGCAGGGGAGCGGTGATCGAGTGTGTTTCCCTGAGGGGGGCTATTTCCCCTCTGTAAAACACTTCACATTTGCCTGTCTGGCGTGGAAATGGAAGCCCTCACCGCCGTCAGCGTGGCCGCCCTTGACTATCTACGATATGTGCAAAGCCGTGGACCACCAAATGATCATCCGTAAGGTCAGACTGCTGCGCAAAACCAAGGGGTAACGCCACGTTGCCTAACAAAGCAGAATTCCTCCAGCAGATTCAGGGAGGACAGCAGATTATTTTTACATGAAACCGAAATTCAGAGCCAAATCTGCTGTCCTCCCTGAATCTGCTGGAGACCAATTCCACCACTCTCCCGGCTGCTCGCCATGGCAGATTTTTGCACACGCCTCCACCGCTGGGACAAACCTAAACTAGGAGCAAAATCCGAACCGTCGCGCCAGCGTCCTGGAGTGCGGTGGCAAGGCTTTGCGCGACACCGCTCTGGACGCGGAAACAGCCCGAGAGCATGGATGACGTTGCAGCAGGAGTTCGTGTCTTTTGTGGAATCCAGAGTCTCAAGCACAGTCGAAAGCGGCGTGGCGCAAAGCCTTCCCGCCGCACTCCAAGACGCTATCGCGACAAAGCAAGCGCACCTCTAAAAACTTAGAATCGGGAGAGGATTTCCACCGTTTTGAACCGAGAGCGCTTGAACGCAACGAGGTTTTTAGAAGCATAAGAAACAATTCAAAGCCCAAGGGGGACACTTCCGTTCCACCCTTGGGCTTTGATCTGGCATCCTTCCCCGCTACCCCATCA
This sequence comes from Verrucomicrobiales bacterium, assembly GCA_031411295.1. Classification (GTDB taxonomy): domain Bacteria; phylum Verrucomicrobiota; class Verrucomicrobiia; order Verrucomicrobiales; family V1-33; genus JAGNEJ01. The sequence continues at coordinate 23,690 of JANOAV010000020.1, forward strand.
CACCGGACGGGAAATGACCACCGTGTTGCTGGCGCGTTCATTGCCCTCTGTTGTAATGGCATAGACGCGATAGCTGGCGGTGGTGCCGGGGGTGGTTAGGCCCACGATGGTTTCGAATTGGGGTGGGTTGCTGGTGGGGATGCTGGCCACGATGCTTTCGTCGTCTGCGGCATAGTCCGGGCCGGCTACGAAGCGGAGTTCGTGGCGCTCCACACTGGCGCTGGGGCTGGGGACGAAGGTAATCACGGCCAGATTCGTGGAGCTGTTCCACAAGCCATTGATGACGGCCGCATCCGGGGTGGATCCTGGTAGCGGGCTGTAGCGGGGCAGGCTGCCGATGAGCGGGTGGTCTGGTGGCAGTTTGGCGGGCACGGCTTCCCGATACCCTGGCAGGTATTCGCGGATTTGCACTTCCGTGGCCGTGCGCACGCTGCGCGCTGTATCCAGATTTACTTCCGCAGTCTTCAGGGTGGAATGGCTGAGCTTCAGGGCGGCTACCTCCGTGAGGAAGTTCGCCAGCGTGTAGGGGATTGGTGGAGGCGTAATGGTGTTGCTCAGCGCAGGCAGCGTTAGGGGCAGGGTCACCCCGGGAAAGGTGGCGGAGGCATTCACCAGCCCCCAGTGGCCACTCACATCGTCCAGCGATTGCTCCACGCGGGAGGCACCATCCGTCACACTGGCCACGGGGCGCAATCCCGCCTCCAGCGCCGTGCCGCCCCAGGAGGCGCGCACGTTATCGTTAAACTGACCGCAGCGGGCCAGCGCCGCCGTGCGTTTGATCTCCACATCCGCCCGGGCGATCTCTTTGATCGTCAACTTCAGTTCCACATCTGCCCGAGCCGTCGCCAGCGTGGCGCGCAGGGTTTGCAGTCCCGCCAGCGCCCGATTCCCCGTCACGATGATCACGGGAAACCCACCGGGCGGAGGCGATCCCGGGGTCACCAGCGCAGCATTGACCGCTGTCCAGTGGGCAATGAATTGATCTGTGGTGGGCAGATAGGAAGAGGGGCCGGTGATAGGCATAGTGCTTGAGATAGTTTAGTTGTAGGTGGTGTTTCCAAGTCTCAGTCAGGGGCTGCACAGGCAGAAACCATCGCTGCTACTGCAAACCCTCTGATTCCTGAAATTCATCAACTCCGCCCCTGACACCCAAGCCACATTCCTCTGAGCAGCCCCATATCCCAACGCCACGGCGGCATCGCTGCCATCCCCTTCTGCACCAATCAAAAGCTTATCACTCCGGAGTTTCATGGGGCCATGGTATAGCGGTTAATAAGGGGATTGGCAAATATATTCTTCCAAACGTAAGTCCTGACAGTCTTGACAGCATTTCCCGCCAAACAGAAAGGCTCTTGGCGGTTAAAAGGGTGCAATGTAGACGGGACACGCTCGTCGCCTCCTGATAGAGAAGGTGCATTCGCCTCCAGGTCAGCGACCTGAGAGCCAGCTGAATTCGACAGCAGCACTACAGAGACCTGCCCAAACCGAAAGGAAAGAGCAAGCTAGTCCCATAACGAGTCTGATTGGAACCGCGCGGTGCGGACCCGCATGCCGGGTGGTGTGGGAGGGGTGGCGGGCGCACTCCTGCCACCTCGACCCGATTCGCCGTCTTAGATTTCTCTTGGAGCTTGATAGACTACCCTTCCATTCTCTTCTGCCCATTTATTGGAGAATCCGACATGTGAAATAGCGTTTCTGCTTCTGTCTAATTGACGCTCCGTCTCAGAAGCAAGTGCTTCTGGCGTAATTTCATAAATAACTTTAGCACGTATCTGGTCAGCTTCGTAAAATATCGCGTAGTAAATCATCTTATTGCGCCATATTCGGCTCATTGATTGTTCGCGTTCTGACGCAGGCTCCTTGAACATGCGGTCCAACTGTCCCGAACCACCCTCTTTGCACGATAGATATTCATACAAAATGCTTGGATCTTTTATGTCATGAGCATCTGCACCACCCTTCGTGGTAATCAACTCATGACCAAGATGGTCGGCAATAATCATCTCTTTGACTAAGCCTGGCTGAAGTAAGTTGGGAATGCGGACAGAGCGAGCAAGCTCGGAAGCCTTGACGACAAGCGACACGATTTTTCGATATATCTCAAGTGCCATAGCTAAATTCGATTATTTGTTGCTCCGATTTAATTGCCTGAAGTCGTTCATTTGACATATCGACAAAAGTCTTGTCCATCTCAAAACCAATAAATCTTCTCCCTAATCGTTTACATACAACGGGGCATGTTCCCACACCAGAAAAAGGATCAAGCACCAAATGGCCTTTCGAGGAACTCGCTAAAACTATCCGCTCAATCAATTTTTCAGGTTTCTGAATGGTATTCAGCGCATCTCTGCAAACGAGTTCTTTTGAGTTGTAGGTTAAACCCTTGATATCCCCCCAAACATTCCCCGGATTTTTGCCGTCATCATTAAATTTGGTCTTTCCAAATTTCCCGCTTTTAACCGAAGGGACGTTCTCACACCTCAATCGATGTTCTAATTCGACTAATTGAGGAACTCGAATGTCGTCCAGGTTAAATTGTGCGGGCTTTTTCCCCTTAATGAAATAACATATGATGTCGTAGTTGTTGGTGAAATTTTGTCGACCTTGCGCTAGTCGGCTAGGCTGATACCAAATTATTTTCGACTTAAGCGTCAAATACGGTCGGTAATCAATAAAGTCTATGCAGTCCGATTTGCCAAAAAGATAAAGTGATCCACCTTCTTTGAGCTTACTGGAGAACCTCTTTATCAGATCTAAGTTGAAATCCTGAATGGACGGTATTCGATCCCAATCGTTCTGGGTGACGCCATACGGGCCGTCACAAATAATTAAATCAACCGACTCGTCCTCGACCTTTTGCAGAAGGTTGAAGGAGTCTCCAAGGTGGATGGTGTTTTCTTTGAGCATAATTTATTGGCTAATATACTACTTACCCCTCTCTAGGGGTGTAGTAGTCTTTTGAGTGCTGTTGGGGGAAATAATGTTCAGGCGTATTACGACACGTTTCCCCCCAAGATTGGCAGGGATTGCCAACGGCGGATCCTATGGTAGGCGCTGCTGATTGGCAAGAGGTTTTCGGTTGGTTGAGGCATTTGAATCATTGGATTGGGGGGGGGGTCTCAAAAGGCGGGGTCGTAAGTGACTCGCGGCTTGGGGCTCTGATCGCATTGACTTAGGCCGGGCCTTCAGCCCTTATTATCAATGGATTACACCACCCAGGGCGTTGCCCTGGGCTGGTATATTCCGGGCCTTCAGCCCTTCTGAAGCACCAACGGTGCGTCCCATCTCAGCCTAGGGCAACGCCCTAGGAAGCCATAACCCGTTCCTCTTGAGGGCTGTAGGCCCGGCCTAAGAGCAGGGGGAACGGTAATCAGATGCGCTGGGGCTTCTCGCAGTGGTGGTGCTCGGTATTGGGCTGGATTTGGCCACAAAGAGCACAAAATACACAGAGTGGGAGGCGGGGGATTCTGGGAAGAATCGTGCCTTTGTGCTTTTTGTGTCCTTTGTGGCCGATGAATGGCGGGAGAGGGGCTTATCATGTGGGGGCGGATTGCGAAACCGCGGTCCGTTTTAGGCATTTTTCGATGATTTGACAACATTCATGTCATCAGGATGCCATTTTGCATGATCATGGCTAAAGTTTTAATAATCAGGGTAGAAATTAGAGTCATCAGGGCGGAAATTTAGATGAGCATGTCGAAAGTTTACAAGATCATGGCAACATTTTACGTCATCATGGCCACATTTTGCAGCATCAGGACGACAGTTGGTTGACTTTTGGTGGACATTTGGGGCTGGGGGTGGTAGGGTTGGCGATGCCGTTGATGGGTCACTATTCTTATCCGGGGGTGATGGACGAGTTTCTCGCCCATTGGAGTGCTGTGGATGCGGCTTTGGTGGCTGGTGGGGGCGGTGCGGCCGGTTTGGTGGTGCGCGGTGGGGTGAATCGGCCGGGGTTTTTGGCGTTGTCCGGGGAGTTGCGCACGAAGCTGGCGCTGCTGGAGGCGAAGGATGTGGGGGAACGGGTGGCGGCTCGGGAAATATTGTTGCGTCGGGAGGTGCTGCTGGACTGGATGGGGACGTTCTATGACACGGTGCGGCTGTGGTGGGAGGGGCGACCGGAGGGGGCGCTGGTGGTGCCGCTGCCAAACACGGGGGCAGCGCTGGATAAGGTCCTGCGGGCGGCGCGTGGGCTGTTGCGGCTGTGGGAGCGGGTGGATGGTGGATCCGCCCCGGCAGGCATGGTGCTGCCGCTGCGGGTGGGGGCCGCTCCGGGATTGGATCGGGCAGGATTTACCTTGCTGATGCAGAAGCTGGAGGATGCGCGGGAGGAGCAGGAATCGGCAGCGTTCGAGGTGTCGGCCCTGCGGGTGGAGCGGGACGCGCTGGAGGTCCGGGTGCGAAAGGTCCTGGGGGCGTATGTGCGCGCGGTGCCAGCATTATTGGCGGCGGAGCATCCGCTGCTGGCCAGTGTGCCCAGAATTTCCCCGCTGCCAGGGCACACGCCGGAGCCGGTGGCGGTGCAGGCAGAATGGCTGCCGGAAGATCAGGCGGGTAAAATTTCCTGGGCAGCCAGCGAGGACGCAGCTCTGGATCACTATGAGGTGCGGTGGTATCCAGGCGAAACCTATGATAAGAAAGAGGAACGTCTGGCGTTCTCGGTAGATAAGGAAGCGGACAGGGTGGCGTTAGTGCGGCAGGGCCAGTTCGGGCTGGTGGGACCGGGGGCGGAAGCGTCGTTTAAAGTGTATGTGGTATTAACGACGGATAATGAACGGGGATCGGCTGCGGTGGTGGTGCGGAGCGGGTGAGGCGGGGGACAGGGGACAGGGGACGGAGGAACGTGCAAAGCCCTGGTGAATCGCAGGCTTGGTGTGATGCACCGCTTAAAAGCGGAACTCCAACGGATGTTCTGCATCACGGAAGCATCTTTCGGGGACTGGCGGTGGTGCTTTGGCTTTCCCCATTTGGAATCGTCCATGGCTCGGTGGTGATGTCGGTGGTCCGAAATGTCTCAAGAGTGTGGAGCTGCCCGCTGGGCTGCTCTAGGGTGTGTTTTATAACATGGTGGATGGGACGCCCTCGTCCCATCGGGTGTTGGAGGTGGCCTTGCCTCCATTCCTCGGAGCGGGGGCGCTCCGGCCACCTTCAGGCGCGAGGGCGCGCCTGCCACCCTGTGGGGCGGTTCATTTCCCCTCTGCAAAACAGATCACTTTTCCGGTCATGGTGCTGAGGAACAGGTGGCCTTGGGCTGCGGCCAGGCCGTTCCAGACAGTTTGGTCCAATTTCATTTCCTTGAGCAGGGTGCCATCGGTGGTGCGGTGGATGGTTAGCAGGCCACGTGGGGTGATGGTAAATAAATGTGTTCCGGCCACGAGCATGGCGCGATTGAATTCGCGTCGGCTATCACGTGAGGCGGTTTCCCATTGGGGGCCGAGGTCGTGGATGCGATTGATGGAGAAGGCTTCTTTGGCAATTTCCTGCTTGGGGTCATCGGCATGGACCCAGTCGTCGTTGAAGGGTTGGCTGGGCTTGAAATCCACGCGGAAGAGTTTGGAGGTGGCGGGTCGGGTGCCGAAGACGGAGGCTCCGAGACTCACGGCTTGGGGATCGCCCTCGCGCTCGGTGGCGTAATGCCAGGCGGTGCGCGGGAGCCAGACATCGGTGGCGCTGATGTGATAGAAGCCTTTGGTCTTGCGCAGGTCAGCCTTGCCGGTCTTGAGATCGAACACGCAACGCGAGACCGCCACGCCAGCGCCATCCCGCACGGGCAGGCCGAAATACGGATACTCCAGCGCATGGATCGTGCGCCAGGGATCGCTCTCGGGGCGGGTGGTGCGGGGATCGTAGGGGGCGGGCCAGGGGGAGTTGAATCCCAGATCGTCAAATTTAGACTGCCAGACAATTTCGCCAGACTCCGGCGTAAACGCCATGACGCGCACGCCGCCATCGCTGTTAGGATGAATGCCCGCCACCGCCACGGCAATGCCATCCGTCACCAAAATACTGCCCACCACCGGGCACGCGGATTCCACTTGGCCGTGCACCGCAATGCGTCGATCCCACGGGGCGGCGCGCAGTTTGTAAATCAACGCACCGTCTTTGACGCGGAGGTAATAGATCCAGCCATCGCGACTCCCTAACAGGCATGAGCCATGGTGAATGGTGGGGGGCGTATCGATTCTGCCGCCGGTGGCAAACTCCCATTTCACGGCCCCCGTGGCTGCTTCCAAGGCTACCAAACGATGACTGTCGCTCACGCCGACGAAGACGCAGCCCTCGGCCACGACGGGGGCGGTGAGCGGGCCTGCCAAATAGGGATTGGCGCTCCACTCGGCGGTAAACGGCTGTTTCTTGGCAGCAGGGGCGATCTCTGCCGACCATTGTGTTTGCAGATTAGCAGCCACTTCGACGGTGGTGCCGCTGGTGCGCGAGGCATCATGACGGAAGGTGGGCCAATCTGCGTCAGAAGTCGCAACACCCGCGCTCGCAGGCCAGGCCGCACCTTTGATTAAGGGATGATCTTCTTTTGGTGGAGTGGTGCCGCGCGCAGCCAAGGCGACACTGCCGTCCAGCATGGGATAACACACACAGTGTTTGGGAAAGGTATAGATCAGCCCATTGGCCGGCACGTAGCCGGAGCGCGCGGTGTTGCAGCCGCCGCGCGTGATGGGATTCGCCATGGGGCTGCCCGTGGTCAAATCCACGAAATTCAATTGTCCATTGAGATAGTAGCGATCCGTTAGCACTGGGGGATAGCAATGCCCGAAACCACGGTCTCCCACTTCGTTCGTGCGGAAGCTGCGGAACGGTTTCGTGTAATCATCCAAGCCGAATTGCACGACGTTAATGCCGTTCTTCAACACGGCCTCGGTCACTAAATTCTCCCCATGCCAGAAGGCGGCCCGGAATTCGCCATGCCGGGCGGAAGTGCTGGTGCCAAAAACTTTCTCGATCAATTTTCCGGTCTTGGCATCGATCACTACGAGGGCATATCGCTCCTCGTCCTTGAGCTTCTGGTTGTTGGCATAGCGTTCTTTCCAATCGATGGGAAACCGCATTTCATAAACGATGCGATCATTCCCCAGTGCACCTTGTTCCGTGCGTCGGGCCCATTCGTAGGTCTGGGTCCAGCGAAGTTTCCCCGTAGTGAGTTCCCGAGCGCTGATCTTTCCTTCGGTGGCTCCTTTCTTGTCATTGCCTTCGATGTAAAACACCGTTTCCGCACTGGCAATCAAGGTGCCGGCCAGTTGGGTGGCTTCCTGCCAGCGGAGCTTGCCTGATAAGGCATCGAAGGCCCGCACGGCATCTTCGGATAAGGTGACCACGGTGGGTGCGGCCCCGTTGCTCGCTTCAATGACCACGGCATCATAAGGCGTGTTCGCTTCGGCAAAGATGCGATTTACCTTGCCGGTGGCGGCATCCAGCGCGGCATACTTGCCATCCTCCAGCAGCGCATAGACTTGCTCTCCCACCGCCACGATGAGCGCGGAAACTTTCTCGCGATACTCCCAATCGAACTCTTTCCCAACTTTCAATTTCGCCTGCCAGAGCGGTAAGCCATTGCAGGCATCACGCGCGACTAGCGCGCCTTTGTCCTGACTGAAGACGCGGCCGTTGGCAGTGACGAAATGGCAGCGCTCGCTCAGCACAGGGGATGGCAGCAGCCACTGGATGCGCTCCGGCATGGCCACCACGTTGTCGTGGGAAACGGGATTGCGCTCTGGGCCATGTCGCCAGTGGGTCCAGTCGTCCATCTCTGCGGGACGTGGTTTGACGATGCGCTTGGTCTTGCCGCCACGAAGATCCAGCATTTCCCCAAATGGCCGCAGGACGCGCAGGCATTCCGTTTCGGCGGGCACGGCTGCGCCATCGTTCACGACCAGAAGAGAGACCAGTTGGTCCGCATACGGCAACTCTCCGGTGCCTGCGGCTTCCACGGTGACACGGCCTTCCAGTCCCTGCTGGCGATAGAACTCCCGTTCGGCGTGGAGCATCATTTCTGTGGCCTGTGGCAAATGACGTTGGATCAGAAATGGTGCGTTCAGGGCGAGTTGCGCCACGGCTTCCTTATCTGCGTTGCCCAACCAAACACAGATGCCGCCGCTGATGCGGGACTCTGGCGCAAGCTGCGGCATGCCCACTGGTGTTGGGGCGGCCTGAGCAGTCTGAGTAAGCGTGGGCGAGAGCAGGGTGATGATGCAGAGCGGGAAATGAAATCGCATGGGGTAAATCATGCTCACTAGGCGCGGCTATGACAATCTAATTTCTCGACGCTGCTCCGTAAGGGATGCGGGCACTGCCGTAGAGGGCGACGTTAGGTGACTAGCAACAGGCTTATTCCTGGTTGCGTTCAAGATGGTTTGATCCCGGAGGGATCTCAGAAATTAGCCGGGGGTTGAGCGTCAGCGATACCCCCGGTATCCCAACGAGATTACCGCATCCCGGCAGGGATGCCAGAATAGCATGGTGCCAAGCCATTTCCTCTCATATTGCTGATCTGGCATCCCTGCCGGGATGCGATTCTTTTGGCCCTCTGACCGGGGGTATCGCTATCGCTCAACCCCCGGCTAATTTCTGTCAAGCCTCCGGCTTGAATCTGATGAGATTGCATTTTGAACGCAATTTAGAATTAGACATCTCGGTCTACGGGGAAACTAGGTGGCCTCAGGGTAGAGTTAATGGGAACCTGCGTTGGAGTCCCACGCTTTTGGCTGAGGAACATGCAGAGCCGCTTGGCATGGTGCACTTGCGTGATGCACCGCCTAAAGGCCAATGCCTTTAAGGATTGGTGATGGTGATGGTTTTGACGAGCGGTTGGGAGCTGGGGATTTTGGTTTTGGGCCAGGCTTTGACGGGTTGGCGCAGGGTGCGGGGACAGCTCCTCGGCGGGCGTTCCTTGATCAGGGC
>JANOAV010000021.1:0-66462 GCA_031411295.1 Verrucomicrobiales bacterium
GCCCTGATCAAGGAACGCCCGCCGAGGAGCTGTCCCCGCACCCTGCGCCAACCCGTCAAAGCCTGGCCCAAAACCAAAATCCCCAGCTCCCAACCGCTCGTCAAAACCATCACCATCACCAATCCTTAAAGGCATTGGCCTAAAGGCGGAACTCCAAACTTCCGGAACTCCAAACTTCCACTCACACGCAAATGAATCCAACTAACAGACAAAACCCACTCACCATTAGGGCCATCCAGGAGCGCGTGCAGGCGGCTACACTGGCACCCCAACCGCCGCAGCAAGCGCCCCGCTTGGCGCCCGCCGTCATCCCCCCGATTCCCCGCATGGCACCGGTCAAAGCCTCCACTGATTTGACCGCCGATTCAGAGTTGTGCTTCCTAGCGCCCAGCGAGGGGAATTCCTGGGAGTCAGGGAGCCGGAGCAGCCATACTTTCTCCTCCGTTGCCACTGCCTTAGCGGAGTTATCATTGCTCCAAACCTCGCAGACGCAGATTCCCGCCTCCAAGCGCACCCAGCGGAATCGCCACCTGCGGCCATCCGTGCCAACCGTGGCGCGGCAGAGGGAACTACTGCCCACCCAAGTGGACGGACGTCACCTCACATTCGCGTGCCCGGCCTGTCATTTCCTCATTTCCCTAGCCAAAGCCAAGGCGGGGCAAAAAGCGCGTTGCCCCCAATGCACCTCCGCCATCCGCGCCCCCCAGTTGCAGGCCCAGAGCACGGGATACAACTACGAGCGTTCCGTGGAATCCCTCCTCCACCCAGAACATTTTCTGGCACCGCAACCGACACCCAAAAGCTTCCTGGGCCTGCCGCTACCTAAAGTGCATCATGCCTTCAGCGCAGCGGCCGTGCTGCTCCTGAGCTTCTTTGGATTCCTCCTGGTCAGTTCCGATGAACCCACCAACCAGCACCGCCAAATCATCACCCTAGCCTACGGTGACCGCCCAGCCGGCTTCGATTCCGTGATCCAAGCAGAAAAAATCGTTCAAGCATTTCTAGCCGCAGACGGATGGGAGCGCAAAGCCCGCTACGTGCGCGATCCCATGCGAGTTGGCAAAATGATGCAGGAATTCTATGCCCGCGAAGCCGGAGGAGCGGCCCAGTCGTCAGTTAGTGTGACCGCTGCGCCTCCCGCCCACTATTATTTCTCAGAACCATCCTGGAACCTCCAGAGCGTGGTGGAAGTAGAAATGAAGGACGGAGCCGTGCGGAATTTCCTCGTGGAATTCCTCCCCAGCGGACCGAAAATCGAATGGGAATCCAGCGTGGCCTACGCCCCAGTCTCGTGGGCCAAGATGGTAGCCGCAGCGCAACCCAATGCCTCCTACCTCCAACGCGTCAGCGTCCGTCTGGACGATTACTACAACCACGAATTCAACGACCGCAGCAAATACCTCAGCCTGTATTTGGAAGACCCCACCACCGGAGCCTCGCTAGGAAACGGCTATCTCCTACGCGACTCCGAAGACGCCACCCAAGCCATCCAAGCCTTGGCCAGCGGCCAACCGAAACATTTACAACGCGTCATGATCGAAGTGCAGCCCCAACCCACCACCGCAAAACACCGCCTCATCCAAATCACCCGTTTCGTGAAATCCGGCTTCAGAAGCCCGGCAGAGCAGGGCGGCACCATTCAGGGATCAGGGCAGATCAGTCGGCTCTGACACAGATCGTTTGCCTGGTGGATCAGAGTCCCCTGACCACGCAACATCTGACGCACGTTATCATGATTGCCCGCAACCCCGATCACTTGGGCAAACTGAGAGGCAAACACCTGCCAGACCTCCGCCACTTCTGCCGGAAGTAGAGCTTGGGTTGGCCCACAGCCGGGACGTTGAAAATCGAGCTATTGGATTCTAATGGCCTTTCTGTTGGATACAAACGTGCTATAGGAACTGCGGAAAGGGGCCTCCGCAAATCAGAAGGTCCATACTGGGCTCAAGCAAACCAGCAGGTGCAGCATTTTATCAGCGTGCTTTCGATTGGTGAAATTCGTAAGTGAATTGAACAGCGTCCATGAGTTCACCAGAAACGCCGTGTGGGAAACGACCCCACCAGAACAAATTCTTGCCAACTGGGTGCTGCGCAGGCTAGAACAATTACATGCCAGAAACAGAACCCACTCCCACGAACAAGCCAACGCCCGAGATGTCCCGCATGGAAAGCTTGGGCTACGTTGCAGGGATCTTGCCTTGGCGGATAATTGGCCTGGTGATTTGCTGGCTGGGTCTGCTGGTCACGGCTGGGATTGGTTGGAGTCTGGCAACCACCAGCAGCAACAGCTATTACGCCGCAACTACGGGCGGTGGTTTGGGCCTGATCGCATCGGCACTTGCGCTGGCCAGTGGGCTGCATTTTCTGAGGCGGCCTTAGGCAACCGGGTCTCACTTGGACAGAAAGCGCCGCACGTAGCTGGCCTTCCCTTCGGCATAGGCGATCCAGACGGCGTGGGTGGCGGGATCGCAGGCGATGGTTTTGGCACCGGGATTAGACTTGATGTTGCCGAGAGATTTGGCTCCAGCGGCTTCGTCCTGGACTACAGAAATTTCGCCTTTGCTGCTGGCGGCGTAAGCGCGCTGGGAGGCGGGATCGAAGGCCACTTGATCCACGCCACTGGCGATATCCACGGTGTTAATAACTTTGCCTGACGTGGCATCAATGGTGACCATTTTGCCATTGGCTCCGGCACAGAGCAGGTGATTCGTCTTGGGATTGAGCACCATGCCATGGGGGCGAGTGGCGGGGGCGGTGGGCCACGTGGCTTGGATGGTGTTGGTCTTGGCGTCGATCACGACCATGCTGTCGTTGGATTTGATGTTCTGGAACAAACGGTCGGTGGTTGCATCATAGACAACGATTTCTGGTCCTTCGGGGATGGCGATGGTAGCGGTTACACTGTGCTTTTTCATATCCACGACCCACAGGTCCTTACCATCATCATGTCCGACATAAAAGCAGGAATTCTTCGGGTTGAATACGGCGGCATCGGCCTCGCCTTCCAGTTTGATCTCAGCGGTCTTTGCGAATGACTTGCTATCAATGACGACCACTTTCTTTTCCTTGCTGACGCTGACGTAATATTTCCCTGCGGCGGGATCCACACCCACATCCTGACATTTCCCGGTGGGCACACTTTTGATCAATTTGCCATCTGCCAAATCAAATACATCGAGACTGTTATTTCCGGTGTGTGCAGCCAGCAACCGATGGTTGGCTTCGTCAATCTGTAGGAAATCGAAGCTGCCGGTGGTCTGCGGAATCGCGATGGGTGCCTCCGCCGTCAGGGGTGGCTCCGCTTGCGCGGAGGCAATGCTGAAGAGAAACGGCAGGCAGAAGGCGGAGGCGAGATTGAGTGAGCAGGGTTTCATGTGGTAGCAAACTAATTGGTGGCTCGGTGGGATGTCGCCTGAATAACCTGTCATTATCTTAAACGTGGATTTAAGAGTGACACCCCTTGGCTTCGAGTCGAGATCAGCCTAATTTGCCGCGGGCGGTAGTTACGCTCTGATGCAGGAAATTACTCAAGCTTCACATCCGGATACTTCTTCTGCAGCTCCTCGAATTTCTGCTTTTCCTCGTTAAACCTCTCCTGTTCGCGTTTCATCCGCTCTTCGCTGCGTTGAACTTTTTTGCGAGCTTCGATGAGGTCTTGTTTGGCCTTTTGCCGTAGCTTCTCCTTTTCGGCATCCAGCTTGGCTTTCTCCCTGGCATCGAGTTCTGGGAACGCACTGGCTTCGCCCGGCAGGTCGGTGAACACCTTGAAGCGCACGCTGGCTTTTACATCCTGATCCTGTGGGTTCATGGAATCAATGCTCACTGTGGTGAGAAACTGGGCGTATCCTTCCGGCAGATCGAACTCCAAGACACTGAGCGCACGGACGCCAAAACCGTATTCCACCGCTTGGCCCAGATGCACCAAGGCCCGGCCCGCCATGGTCTTATTCACCGCCAACGCCCCGCCCTCATTGGCCACGGCAACGGGTGTTAGTTCGGTGAGCCGCTTCATCCCTGCCGGCCCCACCAGGCGTGGCTCCAACCAGGTGGCTGTGTTATCCATGGCGTATTTCTCCGATGGGATGACCGTGAGATATAATTTCTTAGCCCCCACCACAGAGCCGCTGAGATCAGCGGTGCGACCGCCCACCTTACGGCTCATGACCCCCGTGGAGGCGATGGGATTGTGCCCCGGCAATTTCACCACCGGCCCGGCTGCTTCCTGAGCCCAGGCGCAGTCCATCGTCAGGGCCACCAACAGAGAGAACCTAACGGCAGAAAATCTCATCGTCGGAAGGGGTGGCTATTTTTGCGGTTTACCAGACTTGTCGGATTTTTCAGCCTTTTCGCCTTTGGTGATCAAGTTCAATAGGCCAGTGGCCTTGGCTTCCAGATTCTGCACATCCTCCTTGGACAGCGGCTTGCCTTCCGGAAGGTTCACAATGGTATCAATCTCCGCCAAGCCTTGGCGCAATGCCACCATGTGCTCCAATCTCATCACACTTGGATTCAGATTCTCCAGCGTATAAGCAAAATATTCCGCAATGTCATGCCGCCCCAACACTTTGGCCTTTTCTCCGGAAAATGGGGTCAGGCTGGTGGTGCTGGCGATTTGCAGGCCCCGCAACCAGCCCCCGAGGCTGATGAGATGCACCATGTCCAAGTCGCGCAGCAAGACCATTTCGTGCTTCACCTCACGCTGGGTGCTGGCCAAATCTGATTTCAATTCTTTCCAGTCCCCCAGGGCACTGTTTTCTAAAATGGATTTCGTGCGTTCCGCTACTTTGGAACCGGCCCCCAGCACTTTGGCGTGCTTTAAAATTGCCCGCCCAATGTCTTCCAAATCAGACACCTTCTCCGACTGCACGGAAAGAAATCCATCCCCGATGAGCATTCCCAGATTCAGGGCGATGAGCGTGCGATCACTGGACATTCCCTTGGGGATTGTGCGCTTCAGGTTGTCATAGGGCAGGGTGCCGAGCGATTCCAGATCCTCGAAAATTTTCTTGATCGAGGGAGTCGTCAATTCGCTGACCCCAAACTCTTCCTGCACATGCTCGTCGTCCAGTAAATCCTCCGGCACCGATCCCTTGGGCCGTTCTTCAACGCCTTCGGGCCTGGCGAAGGGATCCTTTTTCACCGCCCCAGGAGCAGCTGGCGTGGCTAGCGCGGCCGCAGTCTGCTTGGCAGGAGTTTCCTGCGCCACCGTCGGCAAAGACAACGAGAACGCCAGCAGCGGGCTGAGGTAGAGGGGGAGCAGGTTCCGGTTCATAGGTGATCGTGAAATGGCTGACAAAGATGGGTTCAGCCATACTATGGGAGCAAGTTCTGGGATTTCGAGCGGAGAAATTAAAGATTTTTGCGGGAGGCTGCTTTTGACGACTCTATGGATAGTTAACTATCCGCCGGTGCAAACCTGCGTTGCTTCAAGCAAATTGTGCCAGGAACCTGGCATCGTTCTCAATCAGGTGCCGGATATCGCCAATGCCCCACTGGGTCATGGCAAGGCGTTCCAAGCCCATCCCAAAGGCGAATCCCGTCACTTTGTCAGGATGGTAAACCTCATCGCCCCGTTTCTCACAGATCGCGCTGAACACCGCTGGATCCACCATGCCGCAGCCGAGAATCTCCACCCAGCGCGGAGCTTGATTTGTGGCGTGGAGCAATACATCCACCTCGTAGCTCGGTTCGGTGAAGGGGAAAAAGTGGGGGCGGAAACGGATTTCCGTTTTGGGCCCCAGCAATTGACGGAAGAAGAGTTCCAACGTGCCTTTGAGGTCGGCCAGACTCACTTTCTCCGCGACATACAATCCTTCCAGCTGGGTGAATGCGCTGAGGTGAGTAGCATCGATCTCATCCCGTCGGAACGCACTCCCGGGCGCAATGATCCGAATCGGTGGCGTCTGGCTCGTCATCGTGCGCACTTGGACGCTGCTGGTATGAGTCCGCAAGAGCAGGCCGGAATCAAAATAAAAGGTATCACTTTCGTTGCGCGCAGGATGGTCCGCAGGCGTATTCAGCGCGTCGAAACAATGCCACTCCGTTTCCACCTCCGGACCGGTAGCGAGGGCGAAACCCATGCGACGCAGGATCTGCACCGCCTTGTCCAGCACCTGGGTCATCGGATGCAGCGCCCCGATGGGGGCGGATCGAGCCGGCAGGGTGAGATCCACCTTGGCGGCCTCAGTTGCTTCCGCTGCGGCAACGAGATCCGCTTTCTTTGCTTCCAACGCTGCGGTGATTCCCGTGCGGGCTTCGTTGAGCTTTGCTCCGACGGCTCCTTTTTGATCTGCCGGAACATCGCGCATCCCACCGCTGAGAACCGTCACCGAGCCCTTCTTGCCCAGATATTTCAGACGCAATTCCTCCAAACCAGCGTCGGTAGAGACACTGGGAATTTCGGCTAGGGCTTCGCGCAGAAGGGAATCAAGTTGGGCTATCATGGTGGCCGGGATTGTAGGGTTGGTCCGCTCGCTGGCAAGTGGTTTGAACGTCACCACGTGTGACTCGCTCATGGGTCGGGCCCGAGCGGGAGAAACCTCATTACCTTGAATTTCCTAGCCTTCGCCAAACAGCCACAACCGATACCTCGCAGCCACCACTATCCGTTCCTCCGGGTCTTGGAAGACCCTGCCCTCAATCCTTTGGATCCGGGGTCCCACGATCCAGTAATCTGATCGCCAAACTCCGCCAGGGGCTGGCAGCAGGCTCATCACGGATGGCGTTGAGGGTCTGCTGGTAGCGGGAGACGATCTGCAATATTTTGGCTTGGTCGTTCTCGTAATCGGCAAACGTTAGCATTTCCGTAAGGTCCACCAACCAGTCTGGAGGGCGCGGAGGAAAGTTGGGCACGTCCCAAATGCGGGCGGCGGCGTCTTGGGAGCACACCAGGATTCGTTGGCCATCGGGCGAAAATGTCGCGTTGCTGACCGCTCCGGGAGACGGTAACTCCTCCGTTAAGGCCAGTCCGGTGGCCACCGCCCAGAGCCTCACTGTGCCGTCAGCACAAGCGGTGAGGAGGCGCATTCCATCCGGGCTGAATCTCACCTGGTGCACCTGATCTTGATGCAGCATGATCGGGGCGGCAAGTTGTCCCGTTTTTAAGCTCCAAAGTCGGCATTGATGATCGGTTGAAGCGGTCGCCAGCAGGGAACCATCTGGGCTAAAAGCAACGCAGCGCACGCTAGCATGATGGCGAAATACTTGTCCCGTGGCTTGGCCATTTTGGCCATTCCAAACGCGTGCGGTATTGTCGTTACCAGCCGTTGCTACCAGTGCACCATCGGGGCTGAAGCTCCCCCCATAAATGTCGTCACTATGCCCATTCAATTCCCCCAGCACGGTTCCGGTCTCTGCGTCGCGCAGCTTGGCTTCGTAGGGGTGCTCATCTTCGGCTCCGCTGGCGGCAATGGTGAGCAACCGCTTGCCGTCCGGGGAGAATTGCACCGTAATGGCGCTCAGCTCAGGTTTATGAGGGAGGATGGGTGCAAATAAAAGCTTCTCGGCTTCGGGAGTTCGCGTATCCCACACATAGAAGCGGCCGTCCACCGTGCCGGCAGCATAGCGACTGCCATCCGAATTGTAAGCGCCACATTTTTGCCGTCCACCTGCTTCCAGCGCATACGTCGCCCGATTTGGCATCCCGGGGGTTAAGGCCTTGAGACGCGCTCCCGCCGCCTCGCTCGCTACTAGCAAACCGTCTCCGTGTGGATGAAAGATCGCGAAGCTGGGGACGGAGCGATGTTTGTTGGACACCATGGCAGTTCCGGTCTGGGCGTTCCAGACCGTAGTCGTCTGATCGTCAGAGGTGGTGGCTACTTGCTTTCCGTCAGGACTCCACACGGCAGAGGTGACGGTTTTCTGATGGGCCAAATGCCATAGGCGAGGCACTGAAGGGAGGATATTCCATCGCTCCACCACCCCGGATGCTCCCGCCGTATAGAGCGTGTGATGATCTGGCGTAAAGACCGCAGCGTTGACCCGCTCCCCGTGCTGGAGCGGCTGGGCCAAGGCCCGGCCGGTGTGAGCATCCCAAAGTCGGGCGGTCCCATCGCTTGATACGGTGCAAATGAAGGACTCCGCTGCGGGATCAAATTGAGCACTCCTGACCTCATCCTCATGGGACATGACCCGGCCGAGGAAGTCACCCTCCTGGGTCTTCCAGAGTCGTGTTACTTTGGCTTTGGTGGCGGTTAAAAGGCGCGTTGCGTGAGGAGAGAATTGCAGGGAGCTTACTTCTGAACCGAGCCGACCCTTCCAAAGTGCCGGAGCTGCTTTGGCGGTAGCAAACACCCCCACCTCGCCAGCGAAACTACCTGCTGCCAGCAGGCTGTTATCTTCTGAGAATGCCAACTGACCGACAGTTGCTGAGAACGGGGGGAGCATGCACCGCAGTTTACGAGTAGGCAGTTCCCAGAGGAAAATGGTCCCATTCATGCTCGTGGCTGCGAGCGTTCCGTCCACGCTCATGGCTCCGGCAAACAAGGGACCCGGATGCTGAAGTGCGGGCAAACTTTCCTCACCCGTGGCGGCATCCCAAAAATGGGCCTCATCCTCACTGCCGAGAGTGAGGATGAATCTTCCATCCGGGGTGAAGCTGGCGACGTGCACCCAACCGGGATGCTGGAGGGGAGGAAAGACCAATTCCGCATCAGCCACCTTCCAATGAAAGAGCTTTCCGTTGGGATTGGGATGCCAGGCACAAAAATGGCTGCCATCGGGGCTGAGGATGAAGTGACTGACATATTCATCACCAATCGAAAAGCGCCGGATTTCCTGACCGGATTCAGCATCCCGCAAGACCGCTCCCCGACAGGTGCAGACCAAGATCGATTTCCCCTGCTCCAAGAGAAACAACTTCAAGATTTCTTCCTTCTCGATGATGGGCCACAGCACGGGCATGGCCACACCGCCGTGCCAGAAGGCGGAAGCTAGGCGAGGCCCCGCCACGGGATGATCCGGCGTGCGACGTAAAATTTTTCCCAAAATTTCCAAGCCCCGATCGCGCTCACTGGTGCGAAACCACTCTTCCGCGCGCTCCAAATCAGTGGTATCCAGAAGATCCCGTGATCGCTGGTTCGCCTGGTCTAGTTCCCTGGAGCGGGTCTCCGCCAGGATCTTGGCCGCGGATTCATTCTGGCGGGCGCTTAATTCTTGGCGGCGTGCTTGATCGATCAAAATGAACGCAGCCACCGTGACTAGCAGGATGACCGCAAGCAGAGTTGCAATGAACGGGCGACGTTTCATCCATCGCCAAGCCTGCTCCGGTAAGGAGACGGGGCGTGCCAGAATGGGGCGTTGCGTCAAATAAAGTTGCAGGTCGTTCGCCAGCGCCTGCGCGCTCGGGTAGCGTTTCCCGGGGTCGCGCGCCAGGCCTTTCAAACAAATAGTTTCCAGATCCCGCGGCACCGTGGGGTTGAGGCGCCTGGGGGGGACTGGCTCATTTTCCCGCAATTGCACC
The DNA here is from genome assembly GCA_031411295.1 of Verrucomicrobiales bacterium. GTDB lineage: Bacteria > Verrucomicrobiota > Verrucomicrobiia > Verrucomicrobiales > V1-33 > JAGNEJ01. The sequence goes on from JANOAV010000021.1 coordinate 9,461, forward strand.
AGAATGGCGTCCAACGTCGGGCCTTGAAATGGCGGGCGTCCGGTGAGCAAATGATAGAGAATGCTGGCCAGCCCATAGACATCGGTCCTGGCATCAGCCAATCCCTGCAATCCCTGTTCTGGAGCGGTGTAGCCGGGAGATCCCAGCATTTGCCCAGTAGCTGTTTGGGTGGGGGCGGCCTCGCCTCCACGGCGGGCAATTCCGAAGTCGGTGACCCGTGGTTTACCCTCGGCATCGAGGATGACATTGGAGGGTTTCAGATCGCGATGCAGCACGCCATGCTGATGCGCATGCGCCACCGCTTCGGCAATGTCTTGCACCATTAGGGCAGCGGCCTTGGCATCCAAAGGTTGCTGCCGGACCAATTCCTCCAAATTTCGTCCTGGCACCAACTCCATGGAATACCAGCAGACGCCCTGTTCCTCCCCCACATCATGAATCGTCACGATGCCGGGATGCTGCAACTGGGCCACGGTTTCCGCCTCCGCTTGGAAACGCCGCCGCGCTTTGGCATCCGCCAGTTCACCTCCACGCAGCACCTTCACAGCCACCCATCGCGCCAAGCGCCGATGTCTCCCTCGATAAACGATGCCCATGCCCCCGCGGCCCAGTTCTTCGTAAATTTCGTAGTCCTCCAGGATGGTCCACGGGGCAGTTGATGAAGACGGAGGAGTGGGGGGCATTTCCTCCTCCGTGAGCAAGGACAGGCGCACCAGACATTGCGGGCAATGGCCCACAGGACTGACTGAAAGCAGGGGCGTGCCGCAATCAGGGCAGGGCAAAACTGGAGAAGGAGTGGGCATTATTTACTTATACGCTTTTTTATTCCGACCATGACGCCCCACCTTGCATCATGGATTCATGTGCTCAGTGCTTGCGCGAGATGACGCATTTCTTCGTCCACCTGCTGCGGGTCCACGAGGCCGACAGCCACTTCCGCACGGACCGCAGAGCGGTATTCGCGACGCAAGCGAAGGACAGCGGCGGCCACGGCGTTGGTAGAAATGCCCAGTGTTGCCGCAGCCGCATCATACTCGCCCCGCCCTGGCTCTCTGGAAAGAAAAGCGGAGAGGGCATCGAACTGTCTGCCGCGCCCCGCTGTGCGCAGGTCTGTTCCCAGTTGCTGCAACGCGCTGCTAAGCACAGCTAGAGCGAACCGCCTTTCGAAGATCCGTTCGGGGGATTCATCCGTCTGCGGTTCTGCCCCAAACCACCCTTCCGCCGAAACCAGATCCAGCGAAAGGGTCATTTGCCCGCCGCCACGTTTTACGCGGGTTTCTCTTCGATGCTCGTCCACGAGGAAATTTCGCAGAATATTTAGCAGCAACGTGCTAAACCGCGTCCCCCTCCGATCTACCTCTGCCAACCAATTCTTTTCCAGCAATTGTGCGAAAAATTCCTGCGTCAGATCCGCTGCCATTTCCGCATCCTGACCGCGTTTTCTAATAAAGGCGTAAGTTGGATACCAATAAGCTTGCGCGAACTGCTCCATGGCCGCATCCCGCCCTGGGCCGTCCGTCCCCGCAGCCAGCACCATGGTCCAACGCGTCGTCATAAATTGGGGTGAGCCCATCGCCAAATTAACTGGCGCAGGAAATTTATGTGCCGTTGATGCGTCCGACTTCATGAGTTTTTACACTGCGATGATTTAGGAGAAATTCAACGGATAAACTGAACCGTGGGGAGTTCGGGGGAATTTTTTAAAATGTGCGTCATCCGGTGCGGCGGATGGCGTGGAAGTGATGAGACCCACCCTTTGTTCCACCCTTATCACGCGACATCATGAATCGACTGCCATCACTCCCTTCTGAGAGGACCCTTTCATCCGTCTGGCTGCCCGTGTGCCTGTGGTGTTGCAGTCTCCTCAGTTCCGCTGCGCAGACGCTGAGCCATGCGGTGAATAACCCAGGGAAAATCTTTGACGCTGGGAGTCCACCCACTACACCATGGTTGCAGGATGCGGTGGTGACGCATGATGCAGTGTTGGCAGCCCGCAGTGGCTCGGTCGGGCACAATTCCAATTCCGTCATGAGCACTACCGTTACCGGGCCAGTGACACTGTCATTCTGGTGGAAAGTCTCCTCGGAGGCGGACTACGACAAGCTACTGCTGCTAGTGGATGGCAGTGTGTTGCTAGAGGAATCAGGTGAGCAAAACTGGCAACGTTCGACCTTTGCGTTAGGGGCTGGCGCGCATACCGTGGTTTGGAAATATGCCAAGGACGTGAGCCTCGTAGCCGGGCAGGATGCGGCTTGGGTGGATGAAGTGGCGTTCACGCCGCCGGCGGGGGATGTGGATCCCCACATTGATGCGCTGTTTCGACAGGGCTCGCTTAGTTCCACAGTGCTTAACTACAACGACCCTGCGAGTAACACGTTCAAGGCGCAGATCACAGCAGATTTCCAGCGACTGGATGAGACGAATGTGGCTCCGGTGGCAGCGGATTTGCCGATCAAGATCACTTGGACCGTGCAGGATATGCACACGGGAGCAGCGGTGGACGTGGCCGCGGGGGATTATTTCACGAGTGTTAATCTGGCCACCCATGGTGGCGGGGCGCAACCGCTGCCAGCGGTGGCGTCGCTCGTGGCAAACGTGCCCTTTACCGCTGGAGCAAATCTCAGCGTGAATCCCTCGTGGCCTTACCGAATCATCTTTGCTCTCAGCTACACGGCACCGGATGGCAGTCAGGTGGGAGTCGGTGGGATGCAGCAGGACAATGTGCATTTGCTGACGCTATCCGGGCGGCTCTTGGCGGGAACGGTGGAGGCGCGGTTCAATCAGATTTCCTGGTCACCCGGCACCGTGGCCGTGAGCGGGGCGGGGTATACATTTGAGGTGGATTCCGCACCAAACGCCTGTTGGTTGCTGGACAGTCCGACCACGCGTTTTCGACTCAACTTCCAATCCGTCTATCGCGATCCTAACAGCGGAGATATTACGCTGCAAGCAGGCGGGAATATCGTCCTCGGTAATCTGTATCGAGAGATCGCAAACATCCGCTATACCGTGGAAAACACCACGCTGAGCACAGCTGGATTCACCGGAGCCGGCATCCGCGTGACACTGCCTGCGGGGATGGGCGTGCTCACCTCGGCCACTTCCCGCTTGGCCGAGGCGGAAATATTTTTCGCAGGGGCTGCGATTCAATTGGATGGCACTCCCGTGCAGCCAACGCTGGACTATTTCCCCGCTGGTTCCCTCTATGTGACGCATGAGCAACTTCCGGTGCGGCAGTTGGTGGAGTTTCTCACTTGGAATGTTGCTGCCGGCACGATTGGGGCACCGGACGCAATTCCGACGTATGAGCGAGCTAGGGAGATGGGTTGGTTGGCGTCGGATCTGGCTGGTGGAGAATTGAAAAATCCTGGGGCGGCTTCGAAGCTATCGAATGAGTCCATTTACCAGCGAGTAAATCCTGGCGATGAGTTCCCAGTAAGCATCAAGGCGGGCGCGGACCATCGTGCCTTGCTCACGACTGCCTTGCCGCTAAACGGCCTGCCGCCTGGGCAGTCGTTGACGATGCATTTCCCCGGAAATGTCGCGCTGCCGATGAGTGGTGGCTTGGTGCGGGTGGTGGACGGAGGGTTCGATGCCGCTTCATTCCTCACCCTGAGCGCTCCGCTTTCCGTGCCCTTTGAACGCAACTGCCCGGATGCACCAGAGTGCGGAGTTACCAACGCCGCATCCATTCCATTGAGTGTTAGTGTGGCGGGAAATCTGCAAATCACGCCAGACGGCGGTTGGCGGGGCACGGGCACGCTGAGTGGCGGGGCGGTGTCCTGGGGTGGGATGCACGGGACGCAACCAACGCATGCACTAACGAACATCCCCTCTGTGTCGCTGCATGTGCCGGGCTTCCAATTGGCTCCCGAGGCGGTGCCAGCAGTCACCGCGCCCAAATTTGCCGCAGCCATGCTGCTGAGCGGCATCGGTCAACCGGGTAACCCTAACGTGGTGGAGCGACCAGATTCGGCAGGGTATGCACTGGGTCTTTCCGACTATGCGGGCTTGAATATTCGAGGCACGGGGCTGACGGCCCGGAGCCATCTGGCGGGCAAGGATACGGGAAATTATTCGCTGAAGTCCACCAGTAAATACATCGTTAGGGTGAGCGGGATTACTGGAATCCACGATGCTGTCACCGCAGGGTTTCCGAAAAATCTGGCGCTCTATGACTATCAAACGCAGCTGGATGGACTACGGCTTTCCTTTGTGGATAGTCGCAACGAAGAGTCCGCCACCGCCGGGAGCATGGCGCTGCCCTTCCCGGCTGATTTCACGGTGCCGTTCAATAAGCTGACCTTTACCTGCGGCGGGCATCTCGATGCTGCGGATCTCGATACTGCCGCCGGTCCGTTCGATCTGTCATTTTGGGGCTGCCAACTGACGCCCCGTTTCCTCGATTTTACACCGCAGCGCCCTGACAAATGCACGACCAATAAATCCTATCTTACGCTGGGCGGGGAATTCAGTCTGGGCTTTGTCTCGGATCAGAAAGTGCAGGGGGCACTGGCGTTTCTCCCTAATGGAAACATTGCCCCGCCCTCGTTGAATCTGGCGGATGGAATCGATGGAAGTCTAGCCCCGCCGCCAAACCTGGCGCTCAAAGGACGCGGCCAACTTACTTTTCCCTTCACTCCAGCGACGAGGCTGCGCTTTGTAAACTACGATTTGGCAGCGGCTGATTTTCGCACCCCCGGCGGCGGCTGGTTGTTCGCGGCAGGAAATCTTGATGTGCCCTTCTTCGAAGACATGCGGGTGCTGCTGCATCTGCAACCAGCGGCCATCAATCCCACCCATGTCATCGGTGGCTGGCCCACGGATCCATCCCAAGCAGACTACGGGTGGAGCCCGGCCGGAAAAAATTACTTCAACACTACGGCCTTCGATCCCGATAATCGGAGCGCCCCTGACATCTCGAATGCCGCCGCGTTAGCTGATTTCCGTCACGGCGGTTCGACCGTGCCCTTCGTGAATTTGCCGCGCGCCCGCAAGGACTGGCGAGGGCTGGTGCGGTTCGATTTCCCCATGCAGTGGGACGCGACTGCCCGCCAGTTCGGGCCAGCAGGTAATCCCGAGCACACTCTGCTCGTGCTCAAGGCGCAGGCGCAGGTGCGGACGTTGGATGCAGCGGGGGCAGATATTGTTTTCGGAGCTTCGTTTGAAGGTTTGCCGAAGGCCACCGCAGCCCTGTTGTATCGCGCCTTCGATACGAAGAACCTCCCATTGCCCGGTAGTCCTGACAAAATGCTGGCGGACTCTCTCGCTCACGCGTTTGCCAACGCCATCAGCGGTGCCGCTCTGCGGGAGGGTCGTAAGGCGATGGATGAACTGCTGGGCGATGCGCTGGATCAATTGGCCGATGCGCGGGTGCTGGAGGCGGGTTATTCCCTCTCGTCGGACGCCACGTTTGCCAGCCTCTACAGTGACTTGCGCCAAGACTACACGCTGGGTGGTATGGCGCGGGTGTCCGCCCAGTGGGATGCCAGGACAGGTCCATTCCGCCAGTATGCCAAAGCCACCCTCGCTAGCCAAATCCTGGCAGGTGCGGACGGAATTTCCGGTCTGCTCAAAGAAACCAAAGACCGCCTGGAGAAGGCGGAAGCGGCGGTGGATCAATTGCTCAAATTGTGTGATCCCAACCAACCGATTGCCCCTGGCCCGGCCATCGTGGATGCGCTCGCCTCCACGAATCCATTCCTTCAGGCCTGGGTCCGCCGCATGATGCAGGACAAACTTGGCAAGGACTACATCGCGACCGTTTCCAATGGGATCTCGTCCACCCTGCTGGATTTGCTGGGCCAGGACATGAACGATTTGAAGCCGGTGTTGCGGCAAATTTACGCTCGACTGCGCAGCACCAAACTGGCGCTGCAAGCCATGCGGCAGAGTTTCGAAGGATTCAATGGAGGCCTGCGTGATCTCAGGGCCGTGATCATTGCCGCCACCGGCGGGGCCAGTGCTGAGTTGGTGGACCAAGCCCTGGCGGTCTTAAAAGGGGACATCACCACCTCGCGCGATGCCTCGGGCGATTGGTTTGGCGAGCACAATTTGGCCGCCGTGAGCACCCGCTTTGCGCAACTGCTGCTGGAGCGCTTCCATGCTTCAACCATGTCCTCCGAACTCCGCAGCGGAATGCGCAGGCTGGTGGAACCGTTGCAAAAGGATCTCCATCAGGGCTTGGATCTCGTGTTCTCGGCGGTCAACAGCATGGTGAACAATCTCACCTTGCAACTGGTCAAACAATTTCAAGACTACCTCGCAGCCAATCCCAACCCGCTTCTCAATGGACTTTTGGCAGGAGGGGCGGAAGCATTTAAAGGGGCTCAAAGTGCGCTCGGGGATTTTCCGAATGAATTCGAAAAGGCCACCAGCGTGCTGCAGTTCGCCAAAGTGGAAGGCCACGCCCGGACCAAAGGTGACACGCTGGAGGAGTTGCGGGTGGACGCCAACATTGGACTTTCGGTGCCGGACAAAATTGGCGCGCAAGGGTTTATCCTAATCCGCAATCTCGACCGTGACACCCCGTCCACTTCTTGTCGGGCACCGGGGGTCGTGCGCACGGAGGTTACGTTGGGGTATTCTGGAGGACTGCAAATGAGTGCCAAGAAAGAAGCCGATTCGAATGCTCGCGAAATGAAGAATTTCGCAGGGTCCATGGAGGGACGTTTCTCGTTTGGAACCTCAGAATTGGCGCTGCCCGGGGGATTGAGGCTGCCATTACCTAACGGTTTTGATGGCCAGGCGGGCTTCGAAGGAGACATTGAGATGGGAGTGCTCTCCTTGCAGAAAGTGCAGTTGCAGTTGGGACTCGGTGGCACAGAAGCTTACGCCACGGCTGATGCCAAGGGTTCAGTATGGTTTCTGGAGGTGGATGCGCATCTCTTCATGGGGGCTACCCGCCAACTGTCCATACTCAACGGAATAATTGATCCTCAACTCAGGAAAGCGGTCATCGATCCTCTGCCGAGGCTCGCTGGGGAGAAATGTCTTCAGTTCCCAGTCGTTGGCCTGTATGGGCGGGCCGGAGGCTTCATCTCCGTGAATCGGTTTTTCGGGATTCCCGATTCCTGCCTGCTGCGTCTCAAAGCGGGCCGACAAATGGGCGAGTATGCCCTTGTCACAGGTGTTGGTAGTCCGAATGTTCATGTCAACGTGGGCATCCGTGATGCCTTGGACATTCAGGGCGATGTGCTTTGCGTGGGGGTTACCGGGCAGGCGGGACTGCTCTTCAACCTTGATGTCAATGCCTCCCGGATCGCCAATGACGGCTTCGGATCCGTCCTCGAGAGCATCAACGGCACGGCCACCGGTTGGGCCAAAGGCTGCGTGAACTATCTGATCGGGGAGGCCTGTGCGGAGGTGTCCATCGTCATTGGAGTCAAGCCCAATCCCGCAGTCGCGCCACCGCTGCTCTTCTACCCCATCCGCATCGATTACTAACCGGTCTCATTTCATCCTTACCAATTTTCACACCATGAAATTTTACCTCCTGCTCGCGCTCCTGTGGACCGCCGTCGCCTCTGGCCAGTCGGTTCCGCAAGGACTGATTACCGCCGGCACCACCACGACCGTGGCGGGCCGCCAATGGCTCTATGTGCGCTGGACCAGCGCGGATGGTTCGCTGCCATTCGGCACGCCCTTCGCAATTCATTTGAAAAATGGGGGCGCGGCCGCAGCGGTTCCGTTGGTGGAGCAGGGAGTCACCTTGCCAGCCGAGGAGCAAAGCATCGTGGCGGCTCACCTCAGCCGGGCGGCGGGACTGGGCACGGACACGTTAGGGCTGGCCACGGATGCCAGCGCGCTTTACGATTCGGTTCGACTCAATCACCAAGCTTCGGATCAAAACCCCGCCCTGCCGGCGGACAACGCCCCCACCGCTCTCAAGCTCGCAAGGCTCATCCATCAAGCCAAGCAGGGTGATGCCCGCACCGCTCAGTCTCTCAACCAGATGGCTTTGGCGCATTCTGGGGTGGCCTTGGCCATCGGCACAGCCTGGGCTGGCCCAACTTCGGTGGGCACGGGCGCAGCGGTCACGATGGAGCTGCGCACGTGGGATCCCGTCACCTGCAAGGAAACCGGAATCGCTGGCCGGGTGACTATCACGGCTGGCCAACCAGTTGTGCTTTCCGCGCCTGGAGCACCAATCCAAGTTCCTGACGCAACGGCTACTGGAGATCGCGTGATCAAATTGCGCTGGGCGACGCCAATCGCTCTGCGACGGGAGGCTCCCCTTACTGCAGGCCACCAACTCTGGCGTGTTAGCCACACGGAAGCGGAGTCCCGCGGATGGCACCTAACTACTCCCAGCACCGCCACGCTTAGCGCCAACCCAGCGGTGGCGAAACGGATCAATCAGGCACCGATCTGGCTGGGTAAAATGTTCGACGAAGCCACCGCTGGAAATTTCAGCGACCTGCCGCCAGGAGATCCGCTCACGCTTTATTTTGCGGACGACAATGAGCGCTACGCGCTGAATCCGGCTGGAGAACCCATTGGCACCGCCTTTGCCGATGGCAGCGCGTTTTATTATTTCGTGGCAGTGCGCGATCTGTTGGGACGGCCCGGAAACGTTTCCGCCGCTGGGTTGGGCTTGGCCTGCGCCAGGCGGACGCCGTCCGTGCCAGCGGAGGTTTCTTTGTTAGACGAGACCGTGACCACCAATGGTGGAAGTATGCAATGTTTCACCCTGCGATGGAAAGCTAACGTGGCGGAGGGCGACAACGACACTGACGAATACGTCATTTATCGTGGTAGCGCCATCGATACCCCTAACGTGGACTTAGCCGACCCGCTCACACTACCACCGCCCAGAGCCACCCTGCCCCACGCCCCAGATGCGGATGGCTACATGCAATGGCGGGACGATGCCCTGCCACAAACTACGGACGGCACCCGCACCTATTGGTATGCGATTCGCGCAGTGCATCACAGCCCCTGCCCGCCGGATAATTTCTCGCGACTAACTCCAGCGGTCTATGGTGGTCTGCGTTCCGCGGCGGCTCCGCAAAACACCGTGGTGTCTCAATCCATCAGTTGTCCCGTAGCGGGCCTGTCCATGGCCACGGTCGGGGCACCCTACACTTTTGACGACCTGCCCCCGGAGGCAGTAGAGGGAGAGTTGCGCACGGTGAGACTCGTGGTGACCCGCCTTGATCGCAGCGTGGAGTGGATCGGCGTCCGCTGGAATTGGGGTGACCACACGGAAACAGCCTACACTCATTATGAATTCGAGGATGACGATGACACGATCAATCCTGAATTTCAAATTCCCGCTTCTGCCATTGCCACCTTGACCATGATATCAGGCTCCGACGCTGGTTCGGAAAGCCGCAGCTCCAATTCCATCGTCCAGCCTTCACAAATCAATGATTGGAATGACAATAAGATTCTCGTGCTAACAGGTCTGGCCGCCGCACCCTCGCTGGGGGAAATCCGCGTTGAGAGTTCGGATCACACGCGAATGTTCGGCCTGGGGCCAGCTACGACACTAAATGTTACCGATCTGGGAGGCGGCTGCATCATTGCTAACACCGCTGCCGCAGACCACACACCCTTCGTTATTTCCGCATTACGCAGTGGTGTCTGGTCCACCGTGGCTGGCATCGAAGCCATGGGGGGAAAACTTTTCTGCTGTGATCCCGCCGGCCTGGCACAGGGCTACCGCGCGCATCCCGTCCTGACGGGAGCCACCGCCTGCATTCATATGGCAGATAGCGTGGACGGAAGCATCCGACCCATTCGATTGCGATTACGCCTTCCGGCTAACAGCGCGGAATACCGCATCTTCCGCCGGCTTGACGATGGTGAATTGCAGCTCTTCGCCCAAGGCGATGGCTCCCGCCTGCCCGGACTAGCCACTGAGGATCGGGATGTGCTGCGGGAGGATAGTTCGTTGCCAGCCACCGCCACCAAGCTCTGCTATTACGGGCAAACGTTCAATCGAGCAGGGATCGGCGGCCCGCTGCAACCACTGGGCGATTGCATTTTACTGGGCCGACGTGACGTGCCGACCCCAACTCTGAAGCCACCCCGCCCCAGCGGCACGGCTGCGGCACCCACCATGCGGCTGGAATGGTATTGCCCAACTCAGGGGATCGAACGCTTCCGCATTCAATTGGATCCCGTAGCATCTGGCACGCCAGTCCCCGTCATTTCAGCGCTCAAGTCGGTCAGCCGACCTCCCTCATTCAAGGCCTTCCGAATCCGCAGTGTCAGAAAATGGCTGCCCCACACCCTAACCGTGCACACCGGGCTAGTCGGCCAGGATTTTGCCGCTGGACCGGTCTTCACGCTGGACGTGCCCATCCGCACCACCACGGCATGGCGCATTAGTATCACCGCGATCAGCCGGGCGGGCATCGCCAGTAAATCCAGCCCGGTGCATCCTTTCCTTTGGACCATCCCGCCAACCCCAGTCGCACCTGGGCCAGAACCCACCGTGGATTGGCCTGCCCGCAAACTTCCACCTGTCGGCCGTTGGAACCCACTCCTGCGCGCGGAACTCACGGCTAGAAATTTCCACTCTCCCTTCGGTGGCTGGGAGACGTGGGATCTTAGATCGCCCGGACCCAGTAGCGACTATCCCGTGGGAGTGCGCATCGCCTCACTCCGGACCCAGCCTGTGCTGGATCCTTGGAGGATCACTACCAGAGAATTTCCTGTAGCTTCAGGCCGGTTAGTCACGAGTTTCGATTTCAGGGACTATCTAAATATCGTAGCCAACTATGATTCAGACCCCAATCGCCTCCTCCTGCGTCGGGCCGCCTTGGACGGTAGTGACGGAGCCTTGGTTGCTTCCGTGGCACTCCAGCTGGATGCCCAGCCACCAAGCACCATCCCCTCAAGATTGGTCCTGAGTGACGCGGCTTTACTGCCCGCCGTGCTCTATCGTCAACAAGTAGCCAGTGAGCGCTTTCCCGAGGCCAATGGGGCCACCGTGCAAGTCTCCCCCATGCTGCGGGAAATCGCTTGGGGCGTGGACGGGGGCGACTATTCCGAAATCCGGGATCCCTTCATCGGCGTGGTCACCCGCTACGGCGGAAACGCCCCAGACTCCGGCGGCAAGTGGCTCGATTTCTTTCTGCTAGACACGCAGCCCGTCGTCAAAGGTGCCCGCTACCGTTATACACTGTTACGATTCGATGCCGGCAATGGCGAAATCCTTGAATCCATTGACGCTGGCGAAGTCCTCATCCCCGACACCCTCTAACGTGCTGAAGCCATGAAATGCCTCCTTTTACTAGTCACCACCTTGACGTTAGGAACCGCTGCCGCACAGCGTGTCGCCACCACGGACTCCCCCACCGAACTAATCACCTCAGCCGCCTTGGACAGCACCTCCATTGACGACGTTGCGGTGCTCGACCGTGCCACAGGAGTGCTGAGTATTGGCATTTGGAATGGTGCATCCATGACCTGGACGAGCACCAGCGCGGGCCTAAATGGAGCCGATTGGCTCACGGCTGCGAATGTGATCTCAGGCCCTGGAACCCCCATGACCTTGGTGGCCCTGAGTGCCGCGTGGCAGCAGGCGGAACTCTATACTCCATTTACCAACCAGCGGCACGTCATGGCCAACCTCGGAATCCAGCCCAGCGGCATCGCCTTTGTGAATGCCGCGGGGGATGTTCTGGCAGATCCAGTGGTTGCCTCCAGCAGTATCCTAACTAATGGGCCGGAGCTTACTCTCTTCATGAGCACCGGAGCCGGACAAACAAATTTTATGGCTGCCGCCAATCCTCTACCACCTGTCCTGCGCTATGGAAACCGGGTGCAAACGACGATCGGAGAAGCCGTCAGTTTCCTGTCAGACCATGCACTGCAAATCTGGCGTCCCAGTGGTCCGACGCTGTTCAAAGACGCAGAACTCAGCGGACTCAACCCGGCCTCGCGTGCTGCCGTTGGGCGCTTTGGCTTTGCGGGAGTGGAATCCTTCGTTATTTTCACGCTAGGTGCGACCAATTTTCAACATGTGATGCAGGAGGCAGGCGGTCAGTTCGGCACCCCGCAGAGTTGGTCCGCAGGTATTGCCCTTGGGCGACTTTTAGCAGTGAGTTCACCGGAATTTACCGCCAACGATTGGCTGCTGGCCATCAGTCAGGACGGCAGTGCCGCCCGGTTGTTCAATTTCACGCCTGCCAGCGGCCCCGTGCTGCGGCAAAGTTTTACGTCTCCAGCGGGCACCAGCTTCACGACTGCCATCCCGCAAGGCAACGGGCATTTCCTGCTGCTCAATGGAACGGGCGGGACCACCAGCGGTTGGCAGCGGGCCACCTTCAATGGCACCAGCCACAGCCTTTCCGCCAATGCGCTTCTGCCAGCAGTGCGTCGTTCTGCCAGTGCGGCCACGCTGTTTCTTTTCAACGCGGAACCCTGGGCCACGCCTGGAGCACAGTTAGTGGCGGTGCAGGATTACGGTGACTGGACCAGTGCCGCTTCGCTTACCAATGTCAATTACCTCACCGATAGCGGCGTGCCCGCCGGACTGGGTAATCCCGCTTCCACCCCCTTCACTTTCGGCGGAGCCGGGAGTTTCCTCCAGCCCAACCAAGCCCGCAGCGATGTCTCGCTCGCCATGCTGGGGGCGGATCGGTCCGCGCCACGTCCGGAAATAGTGCTGTCCCCGCCGCCTGGATCCTACCCGCCACCTTCCGCCACCGTCAACGGTGTGACGATCCCGATCCCACGCTCCATTTCCCTAACTAGTCTGCGCCCCGCCTCCGCCATCCAGTGGCGGCTCAATGCTGGTCCCTGGCAAACTTACGACGCGGAAAAGCCACCGCTGCTCACCACCAACAGCCTGCTGGAAGCATTCGCAGCCGACCCCACCGGCCGACCCGCGGGTCCCGTGGCCAGCGGGACTTACAGCTTCGGCCCCCTGCCCACCCTGGCCACCCAGTCATTCACCGACACGGATGGCAATGGACTCTCCGATGCCTGGGAAAAAACCTTCGCCCTCCACGATCCCAATGCCGACAAAGACGGAGACGGCTACACGAACCTTCAGGAACAAAACGGCGGCAGCGATCCCTGTGATCCCCTCAGCATCCCAGGGCCACCCATCGACCCCGGCAGCCCGATTCTCACCATCGCATCAGTCAATGGTAACAACGCCACCCTGCTCCTGACAGGCAAGCCCGGCATTAACCATCGCATCCAGAAATCCGCCGATCTCGCCCTCCCCAACAGTTGGACCACCTACGGCCCAGACGTCATCCTCCCTGCTAACGGCCAGCATGAGTTCCTAATCATCATCACTCCAGGAGCACGGGAATTTTATCGTGCGGTGGCCAATCCCTGAGGCCGGGAAATGAACGGTCCCAGCAAATCGCACGACGTGCTATGGTTGCTTCCAGATGGATTTCAGGCGGAAGATTTTCAGCGAACGAATGGTGCCCTCGCTGGCGCTGAGCTTGGTTTCCTTGGAATCAAAATTGCTATTCGCGCGCTTGCGGACCTCATAGGAAAGTCCGTCCTCGGCATACACTTCGTTAAACGTGCTGTCCGTGAGGACGCGGACGCTGCTACCATCGAAACTGGCATCCATGCCATTGATCGTGAGTTGGCGCGGCCCGGCTTCGGTGAATTCCAATAGCGTCTCGCTCAGTTCATCCTGACATTTCTGGAGCAGCGCATTGGCCTGCTCGATTGTTAGGTCCTTGCCTTCCGCGAGGACATCACCCCGCAGTCGTTCCAGTTCCTTCACGGGCGAGAAGAAGACACGCAGACCGGATGGAGTTTCGCGCAGCGTCATTTCATGCGGCAGGGTGAAGGCTTGGTTGACGATCTGGCCGGGAAATTTGTTTTCGAAGCTGTCGGTGCGCACCCAGCCGATTTGAATGCGACGTCCATCCGGCACGTCACTGAAGGTCTGGGCGGCATAGAGCGCCCCGTGAGTGGTGCCCAGCGGGCCGGCTTCTTGGTGGAAAATTTTGCCATCGAACTGGCCGACGAAATAGCGATTCTGGGCGGCCATGATGATCCAGCGAGACTCGCCAGATTTGCCTTGGATGGGAAGCTCAAAGAGTTCCGGACATTCAAAGACCGCGCCACGATCCGCAGCCGTGAAGGCTCCGGTGCGAGTCCACTGACGCAGGTTCTTCGATTCATAGAACGCCAGGTTGCGACTGGCATGGGCCTTGTCATCGCGCGGCGGAATGGCGTCGGTTTCTGCGCAGGCAGTTTCGTCATACACCACCATAATCCATTTCTGTTCTGGCTGATACCAAATGACTTTGGGGTCGCGTCCCTGATGTTTCACCACCGGGTTTTCGGGCAACTCCGTAAATGTTAGACCACCGTCCTTGCTATAGGCCAGACATTCGCCCCGGCCCGTGCTGGTGAACGCCAGAAACTGCGTGTTCTTCCCCAGTCCTGCAGTGTTGGGAACATCCACGAATCCCCCACCAGAAAAGGCCGCATCGCGCACGGTCTTTTGGAAAAGCGCAATGGGTTGTTCCTGCCAATGCACGAGGTCCGTGCTTTCCAAGTGGCCCCAGTGCATATTCCCCCACTGAATGCCGAAGGGATTGTATTGATAGTAGAGGTGAAATTTTCCACCCGCAAACACCATGCCGTTAGGATCATTGTTCCAGCCCCGACGCGTGGAGGAGTGGAATTGGTTGCGGTAAGGTTGATCATAATCGGAAGCAGCTTGCGCCTCGGCGGCGGAGCCAATGCTGATTTGTTCGAAAGCCGCCCGATAGGTTTCCGGCAGGCGTTTGCCGTCCTCGGGCGCAACCTTGATTTGCTTTCCCTTCAAACCAAAATGCTCTAGCGGATAGGCCGCCAGCCAGGATGCGTCCTTTTCTTGCGGCAGGGTGATGGTGAAATTTTGCACCAACGTGTTGCCCTCGTAAATTCCCAACAAGAGCGCCTTGCCGCGCTTGGAATTACTCACCGGCACCAGCAGATGGGTGCCATTGACCGTGAGCGATTTCTCCAACGCCACCAGTGAGGAAACGGCATTCGTGTCCGTCTGCAGGATGTGATCTACATTGAGATGACCCCATCCACCTTGGCGTTGGTCGACCACTTGCAGCATCGCTTCCTTGCCTGCGAACTCGGTTACTTCCCAACTGGCCAACTCCAGCGTTTCCTCGCCTCCGGGCTTGGTGTTGTTGCCAGTGGCGGTGCGCACCACCTTGCCATCAATGATCAGGTTCAGACAGGTTTCGTTGGCGAAGCCGCCCCCCCCGATCAGGAACGTGATGAATTTACGCTCCAGCTTGAACGCAGGAGACGTGAGCTTTCCGGTGCCACCATCGCCCTCATGGAATGAGTTCACGAGCCCCTTGCCCAAGAACCCCGAAACATGCATCTGCCCTGGCAACGTGCCGTGCGCTGGCCCGCGGCCAAAGGCATTGCCCTCGACTTTCCAAGCCCCGTAGGTCTCTGATTCGAAATCCGCCACCACCTGATCCACTCCCTTGGGCGAGTCCGCCCGGACGCTCGCTGGCAACGCGAGTAAGAAACCTGCGCAGCAACGCAGGACAGTTCGATGGAGGAGGGTGGAATAATTCATGGAGTTAATAGATTGAGGCTGGACAGGCAGCAGAGTTCCTACACCCCAACCGCCGCCATCGCAAATGCCTGTCAGCAACCCCGACAACAACTTGTCATGACAGATATCCAAGCTGCTAACTGGGTGCAATGTGTCCCGTTACCGTTCACCACTTCAGGACACCATGGGACCGACTCCCAGCTTTGTCTCTTTCAGGAAAAGTCAGACTTGGGAAAAAGTTGATTTACCGATGGCGCAATCTGGGCCAGCGTTCGGGCTACTTTCCACCCCTTCCACTTAAGCATGAAAATTTGTTGTCTCGGAGCCGGCTATGTCGGCGGCCCAACCATGGCGATGATCGCCTCCAAATGTCCTGAAATCCAAGTTACTGTCTGCGACCTCAACGAGGCTCGCATCGCAGCTTGGAACTCCAACTCACTGCCCATTTATGAGCCCGGGTTGGAGGAAATTGTCACCCTGGCCCGCGGACGGAATCTTTTCTTCAGCACCAATGTCAACGAGGCGATTCGCGCAGCGGATATCATCTTCGTCTGCGTGGGCACCCCCACAAAAACCTACGGTGCGGGAGCCGGTCGGGCGGCGGATCTGCGTTTCATCGAGCTGGCAGCCCGCACCATTGCGGAACTCTCCGATGGTCCGAAAATCGTCGTCGAGAAATCCACCATTCCCGTCAAGACCGCAGAAGCGCTCAAGACCGTGCTGGCCGCCAATTCCCCGAATGGGAAATTTCAGATCCTCTCCAATCCTGAGTTCCTCGCAGAAGGCACCGCCATGGCGGACTTGGAAAATCCGGACCGCATCCTCATCGGTGGCGAGACCACGCCAGATGGGCAAGCCGCCATGGAGACACTCGTGAGCATTTATGCCCGCTGGATCCCCGGGGAGCGCATTCTTACCACGAACCTTTGGTCGTCAGAGCTTTCCAAGCTTGTCGCCAACGCCTTCCTCGCTCAGCGCATCTCCTCCATCAATGCCGTCTCCGCATTGTGCGAGCGCACCGGAGCGGACATTGATGAAGTCGCCCGCGCTATCGGCACCGACTCGCGCATCGGACCTAAATTTCTCAAGGCTTCCGTTGGTTTCGGTGGATCCTGTTTCCAAAAGGATGTCCTCAACCTAACTTACCTCTGCGAACATTTCGGCCTGCCAGAAGTAGCCGCCTACTGGGACCAAGTCATCAAAATGAATGACTGGCAGAAGACCCGCTTCGCCCGTCACATCGTGGCCACACTATTCAACACGGTGTCCGGCAAGAAGATCGCAGTCTATGGCTTTGCCTTTAAAAAGGACACCAACGACACCCGTGAATCTGCGGCCATCTATGTGGTGCGGGATTTGCTCATGGAACAAGCCAACGTCGTCGTGCATGATCCGCAAGTTCCCCTCAGCAAAATTCGCGAGGAGTTGGCTTACCTTGGCGTTCCCACGGAAACGCTCGATCGTCAGCTAACCTTCAGCGCGGACGCCATCACCGCAGCCGATAAAGCCCACGGGATCGCCATCCTCACCGAATGGGACCAGTTCCGCCACCTCGACTGGCCCAAGATTCACGACCATATGTTCAAGCCTGCGTTCCTCTTCGATGGTCGCAACGTGCTAGATCACGCGACTCTTCGCTCGCTCGGGTTTAATGTTTACGCCGTCGGAAAATAGCGCGCGGCCCCTTCCGAAAGCGCATTCATCCATTCACCAGAGATGCCGCTCTTCTCAAAACAACTCCGCCTCTCCTGCGCTATTGCAGTGCTCGTAGCGGCCACTGTGGGCTTGGCGGCGGCCGCCCCAGTGAATGTCATCTTCGACACCGATATGGGTGGTGACTGCGATGACGTGGGGGCTCTGTTCATGTTGCATGGAGCTGTGGAACGGGGGGAAGCCAAGCTCCTGGCCACTATGGGCTGCATTTCTACGCAGGCCATCGCTCCGTGCTTGGATGCCATCAACACTTGGTTTGGAAGGCCGGAGATCCCCGTCGGCACCTTGAAGGATCCTGGGTTGCTTGATGCCCCTGGTTACCCTGAGGAAATTGTGAAAAGCTTCCCGCATCGATTTCCTAACAGCGCGGACTACCCCGACGCGCTCACGGTGTATCGCCAAGTGCTAACTGCCCAGGCGGACGGCAGCGTCGTCATCGTGGCCATCGGACCGCTGCGGAACATGGCAAATTTGCTAAAATCCGACCGCGCGTTGATCGCGCAGAAAGTGAAATTGCTCCACGTCATGGGCGGCCACTATCCGCCGGAAGCTAATCGCAAAGAAGCAGAGTATAATTTTATGAAGGACGCCACCTCGGCAGCCTTGGTGAGCGCTCAGTGGCCCACGCCAATCTTGTTTAATGGAGAAGGCGGCTCCACCAACTCTGGTCGTCGGGTCACTTACGAAATGCCAGAGCACAACCCACTAACCATGGCTTATGCCGCCTATCCCGGCGTTGGTTTCGCAGGGGATCGGCTCAGTTGGGATCCGGTTTCCTGTCTGGTGGCGGTGCGGGGCGCGGCACCATGGTATGAGGTTGTGAGCAGCGGCAGAAACGTCGTGGATGCTGGCACCGGATGCAATACCTGGGCTGCCGGTGGACCGCAGGGACATTCGTATTTAGTGCTGAAAAAGGGCGCCAAAGCAACGGTCGAGACTGCCCTGGAAGACTTGATGGTGGCGGGCCGCGGCCGACCAGCTCAGCTCAATTTCAACACTGCCTATTACGCTCAGGCTGGCCTCTGCCAAATCACCGCGAGTGGCGCAGCAGAGGCGAGCCTAGTTGCCATCAACGCGTTCGACCACGAAGAAAAATCCGTTTGGCTGGACCGCGCTTCGTCCAGTTGGATTCAATGTCAGTATGCCGATGGCCGGAAGTCGCGCGTGACTTCGTATGCGTTAGTCTGCCCAGACCAAGCCTGCCTGCCACGCTCCTTGGAGTTGCTCGGTTCCAATGACGACGCTCACACCTGGAAGCGACTGGACTTGCAGGAAACGCCCGCGTTTAGCCAGCAGGACAAACGACGCGAGTTCTCGATTACCCAGTCGGAGAAATTTAATCTTTACCGACTTCGCATCACTGCGGCGGATGACAAAGCCGGCGTGAAGGTTGCCACGCTGGAGCTAAACGAAGCCATCCGCTGCCGCTCTGGAATTACGGTGACCAGCCTGCATTTAGACCAGTCTGAATTGCGTTTAACCGCTCATGGCCGCGCGACGCTCAACGCCAGCCTAACGCCGCTGACTACCTTCGAGCGCGCAGTCTCTTGGGAGAGCAGCGACCCCGCCGTGGCCGCCGTGGTGCGCATCGGTGAGCAGACTGCCATCGTCGCCAGCAAACGTCCCGGCAACTGTATCATTACAGCCAAAGTTGGCAACGTGAAGCAAACCTGCGCAGTGACTGTAACTCCGACCTCGCTTCCTGCTGGGTGGAGTTTCCATGAACTCAGAGCCCCACCGATTCCGGGCTCTGTGTCCGTGGTGGATGGTCGTTTCACCCTAACCGGCTGCGGACATGCCATGACCGGATTTTGGGAGCGGACCACAGATCAGGGTGCCTATGTTAGCCAAGCCGTCCCGGGCGATGTCACCATTTCCGCCCGCCTCACCAGTCTGGCTCCTAACGTCGGCGGCCCCGCTTACAAATGGGACTCGCGCCCCGCCACTGCAGCGGGTCTGATGCTGCGCGAATCACTCACCGAAGGTTGCGGCCGCTATGCCCTGATCCAGGTCGAAGCCACCGGCAAACTCATGTTTCGCTGGCGGGATAAAATCGGCCCGGACGAGAGCCACGCCAAAGATCTTGGCCCAGCCACCTTGCCCCTGCAGCTGAAACTAATGCGGCGGGGTCAGGAAATTCAAGTCTTCCGTTCCACCGATGGCCAGCATTGGGGGGAGCCACTGGTGACCCACCCCACCGCGTTCTCTGGTCCAGGCCGACTCGGGCTGTTCACCTGCTCCGGCAACACCTTTGCGTCCACTACTGCTGGTTTTGAATCCGTGGATGTGACTCCGTGAAGTCCCCCCGTCATCATCGGGAACATTTAGCTGCTTGCCATCCCGTTAGCTTTGCACTATCCCGGACAGCATGAGAGGTGAATTTACGCGCGTCTATTCCGCCGCCCTGCAAGGAGTGGAGGCCTATGAGGTCGAAATCGAAGTCAACGAAGGAGCCGGGGAACTCGGTGTCATCATCGTGGGCCTACCGGATGCTGCTGTGCGGGAAAGCCGGGACCGCGTTTCCACGGCCATTGGCAACAGTGGCTTCAAAGGCTTGCAGGGCAAATGCACCGTCAATCTAGCGCCCGCAGATCTCAAGAAAGAAGGCCCCAGCTTCGATCTACCCATTGCCGTCGGCATGTTAGCGAATCGCGCGGAGGGGATGGATCGAAGGAAATTTGAAGAATTCTGCATCGTCGGAGAACTGGCGCTGAATGGAGGCCTTCGTCCCGTGAAAGGCATCCTCTCCATCGCCCAGGAAGCCCGGGCGAAAGGCCGCAAGGGACTCATCGTGCCGCAGGAAAACGCCGTGGAAGCCAGTGTGGTGGCCGGAATCAAAGTCTATGGTGTTTCCAGCTTGCGCGAGGCCTTCGAACTCGCAGCCGGAAATATTTCCATCTTCCCACAGCCGCATCGCACCATGGAAGACTTTGCGGGCCAGCAAACTTACGACATCGATTTCAACGATGTGAAAGGCCAGTCCACCGTCAAACGCGCGGCGGAAGTAGCCGTGGCCGGCGGCCATAACATGCTCTTCGTGGGCCCACCTGGCACCGGGAAGAGTATGATTGCCAAACGCATTGCCACCATCATGCCCACCATGACGGAGGCGGAAGCGGTGGAAGTGACCAAGATCCACAGCATCTGCGGTCTGCTCAACAGCCGGGATTCCTTCGTCACCACCCGCCCATTCCGCTCGCCCCACCACACCATTTCCGATGCCGGCCTGTTAGGCGGCGGCAGCAATCCCATGCCGGGCGAAGTCAGTCTCGCCCATTACGGCATCCTCTTCCTCGACGAACTACCCGAGTTCCGCCGCTCCACCCTGGAAGTGATGCGCCAACCGCTCGAAGACGGCAAAGTCACCATTTCCCGCGCCATGGGCACCATGACCTTCCCCGCCCGCTTCATGCTCGTAGCCGCCATGAACCCCTGTCCTTGTGGCTACTATGGCGACATGAAACGCGAGTGTCGTTGCAATCCCATCACCATCCAGCGCTACCGTTCCCGCATCTCCGGCCCGTTGTTAGACCGCATTGATCTTCACGTGGAAGTGCCGTTAGTGGAATTTCGTGATTTATCCAAAGCCGACGGCGGTGAAACCTCTGCCACCATTCGCGAGCGCGTGGAAACCGCCCGCGCCATACAAGTAGCGCGCTTCAAAGGCCAAAAGAACGTCACCAGCAACAGCGCCATGACGCCCCGGCTGATGAAACAACACTGCCAAATCACCGCGGAAAGCCAAGCCATCCTCGAGCGCTCGATGGATGAACTCAACTTCAGCGCGCGGGCGCATGACCGCATCCTCAAGGTGGCGCGAACGCTGGCCGACTTGGATGGCAAGGAAAGCATTGAGGAAATTCACCTGCTGGAGTCCATCAACTACCGCACGCTGGACCGTGGGATGCTGGGAAAATAGCAACTCTTGGCTCTGCCTAGCGAAATTCAGAAGATCCAGTTATCACCCACCAGAACGTGGGCCCCAGCGGGGCGACCGTCACTGTGGTGCGGCGGTGCTGGTGTAAATGACGGAAAGACGCTGGGCCAGATCACTTGCGATGGCGGGGGTGGCATAGACATTGTAGAGTTGAGCCGCTGCAATGTGGCCGTCGAAGTTGCCGCCAGATAAATTTCCGCGCGCACCGCCGATGGCGATTCCGGTGTTCGCTCTGGGTAGGTTGTAACGACCAGTGGTTGCGGCGGTGGTGTTGGGGTCGATGTATCCGGATTGGGCGATTTGCTGGCCATTGGCGTCGAAAAGCCAAGTGGAATAGCTTGGTTTACCGCTGCCGTCATTGGCGGTCCAAGTGGCCAGCGCGATCCACCATTTGCCAACCATGCCGGTGCCTGCGGGCACGGAAATCGAGGCATCGGTTCCGGCTCCGGACCCTGCACCGACGCCGAACCAGATGGCATCGCTGCCGTAGCTGAGACCCCAATCGTTGCCGGCACCGCTGATGTCAGCATTGAGGAGTTGGGCTTTGTTCCAGAATTGAGTGCCGACGGAATTCTCTGAATCTCCGTCTGGTTTGAAGACACAGATGGCGGTAAAGCTGGTGGCATTGGTCAGCGCGTATTTTCCTGCCGGGACGTTTGAGGCCAAGGCGTCGTTAAAAGTGCTGCCTCGGAACTCAACGGCTGATTTGCCCGTGGGCGTGACTGCGAGACGCAAGGTGGGAGAAGCATTGGGAAGCAGGGTGTCCCCACCAACTGCGGCATCAAGCCATTGTGAAATTGTGGTCCCCGCACCGCCGCTGGTTAGGCCGGCAGTGGCCCAGTCAGAAACTGGCGCTAGCAAGGCATCTGGGGGTGGTTCATGGGCAGCGCCAGCCCCATCGGCCGCGCCCACTTGCACGCGGTAGTAGCCACGGTTGGACGCGGGAATGGAGATTTTCACATGGGTGGTTGAGGCGATGGCGACGATGTTTGCTCCGCTGATCGGGGTCCAGTTAGTTAGATTAGCGGAATTCCAGAGGCTGTAAACGATTCCCGGGACGGATTCCCACGTGATATCGAGAACCTTACCGTTGAGCAAATTGGAATTGGCACTGAAAGCACTGATGCGCAGGCGGGAGGCTGCGGAGGTGGGCACGGTGCCTGCCAGGAATTCGCTGGCGTTGGATTGGCCGTCGCCATCAGCGTCCTGCGCGCCATCGGCAGCGGAGTTTGGATTGAGGCCGTAAAAGCGTTCCCAGTCATCTGTCATGCCATCGCCATCCGTGTCTGCGCCAAGGCGGCTAACGGCGGCTTGTTCGACGGCTCCGATATCCGCAATACCGCTAGCAATTCGTGACTGACCGCGTTGATCGGTGAGGTAGAGAGCGAAGAGCGTGGGATCGCCAGCGTTCAAAGCCGGGCTGCCCGCCAGTGGGGTGTGGGTGCGGGTAGGCCCACCATTGGATGTCAGGGCTCCCAGCTTGGCATCCAGCGGGGAACCGATGAGGCCAGTGCGATCGCTGGCCGTCCAGCCAGTGCTTCCGTTGCTGACGCCGATCAAATTGAAACCTGCTGAAGCGGCGGTCCCTGCCATATCGCGACTGCCTGCGGAGGTGTTTCCAGAAATGATGGAATGCCAAATGCTGGCCGTTCCGGTGCCGGAATGTGCGATGCCGCCCCCATTGCTGGCTGAGTTGCCAGTGATGGTGGTGAAATAGACTCCCAGCGTGCCCGTATTGCCAATGCCACCTCCAGAGCCAGTTCCGGCGGCATTTCCAGAAATGGTGGACGTATGGACGGTGAGATTTCCGGTATTCCGCAATCCTCCAGAAGTGCTGGTGGCGGCATTTCCTGTGACCGTGCAGCGTTGCAGCCACGCGGTGCCAGCGTTGTCCAGACCCGGGCCGACAGCGCCTGTTAGCGTCAGCGCCTCAAGGTAGCCATAACCACCGACGGGCACGGAGACAGCGGAGGGGCGGCCTCCGGCATCAATGGTGATTCCATTGGGGAGGTTAGTCGCAGAAATGCAGGCGTAACGGGAAATGCTCAACGGTGTGTTCTGCCCGCCCTGGGCGGTGGCGAGGCGGATCGTTTGACCATTGAGCGTCTCGCTAAACAGAATGTTATCCGCCATGTGGACCGGCTGGAGAGCTTCCCGCAGGCTGAATCCGCCATTGCCGGGGCCGTCGATGCCGTCCGTGGCGGTGGTCACGATTAAGGTGCGCGCTTCCACTGCGCCAATGTCACTTTGGAACGTATCATCGCCATTGCCGTCGGCCCAGCGCTCCAGTCCCCGCTCATCGATGACCGGGCTGTTGAGAATTTCGACTTCCGCAACGCTGAGTCTGGCGGCAGCCGGGCCGCCCTGTGCGGTGGGGAATGCCACCCGGTAGTAAGGCCAGCCGCTGCGGGCGGTGAAATGAAGCGTCTGCGTGGTGTTGCGTGCCGCAAAAGGCGCGATGGTGTCTCGGGCCAGTTCGAGGAATGTTTCCCCGTCGCGCGAGCCTTCCAGGATATAGGAAGCGGGATCGTCCGTGGCCGGACCATTGCCGCTGGTGACACGCAGGGCATGAGCGGCCAGCAGAGGATTGGCGGGACGGACAGTGAGCTGCCTCGTCTGGTTCTGGACTCCCCGGGCTTGGAGGGCTTGGATTTCTGAGGCACTCAGTGCGGTGCGCCAGAGGGAGACGTCATCGATCTTACCCGCATAGGCATCTCCGATACGGAACGCCGCACTTGGATTCAGGGTCATGGGAGTGGTGGCCGTGGCACGGAGGGAGCCATTCACATAGAATTGAGCGGTCTGCGTCGGTGCATCGTAGGTGGCCGCCAGATGATACCAGTTGTTTGCAAAAGCGGTGTTCCCATAAAGATAGCTAACGGTGGTTCCTTCCACTTCAAAGGTCCAGCGATTGGTGACATCCAGGTAAATGATGAAACCACGGAAGGGGCTAGATTCCCGGTTAGTGATGACGTTGTGATAATTGCTGTCCACGAGGGTGGGATAGGCCCAGCAGGAAACGGTAAATGATGTCGGATTAAGCGCGGAGGCGTATGGAACGGTGATCTTTCCAGAAAGGTCCGAGGCATAGGAAACCGAGGATCCACTGAGGCCCGTGGCTGGTGACTGGGAAAAGGAAACCGCGCCAGTCGCTGCACCCGTGCGTCCGGCCACCAACTCCTGAGTGCCGGTGTCCAGCGGCCACCAGGCCACCAGAGACGGATCAATGCTGCTCCATGCGGTGGTTGGATTGCCGTCGAAGGCTTTGCTAGTTTCAGAGCCGATGGCACTGTTGCTGGCTGCAGGAGTCACGGCATCCGAGCTGCTAGTGAGCGGAATTTCACTGGTCCTACCATGGTCGATGGCCGCACTGTTTGCCAACAGCGGATGCACTGGTATGAGGCCACCATAGCTGCCCAGCGGGCCCAGCATGGCATCGCCCCCGAGCAGGCAGGATCCGTCCTGGGTAAAGCTGCCGATGATTTCCTGCGTCGTGCTGTCATTAGCCACAATCGAGCTTTCCAACTTCAGAGATGCCCCTGCATTGTTGACGGCCCCGTTGGCTGCGATGCGGCTTGTGTTATTGGAAACGGTGCTGGAAACAAGATGGGCCGAGCCGCCAGTCAAGCCGATTCCGCCGCCACCATCAGCGGTGTTTCCTGAGATCGTGCTTTGTGTTATTTCCACTCTGCCGCTGGAGGAAATTGCGCCTCCGTTAGCACCGGTCGCTGCGGTGTTGTTATAGATGGTGCTGCTGTCCAGGAGCGCCATCGCGCCCGCTTCATTGCGCAGCGCTCCGCCGCCCAGACCGCTGTTGTTTCCACGCAATTCACACGCCATGATGGCCAGTTCTCCTTTGTTTAAAATGGAGCCACCGGAGTTGGTGGTGGAACCGTTGATGAGATTGAGATTGCGCAATTCCAACCTCCCGCCATCCACTTGGAAATGACGCGTGGCATTGCCGCCGGAGATGGTTAGTCGATCTGGCGATGGGCCGAAGAATTCCAGTTCCCCCAAGGCATGCTGCGTGCCGCCCGTGCGGCTGACGGCATAACGGATGAAAGAATACGGAGGCGCGATATTCGGCAAGGTGACTAGCACCACTTGGTTTCGTGCCGACCACAGGGAGGTATTTCCAGACTGGGTAAAGATGGGGGTGAAATTCGCCCCATCGTTGGAGCCAAGGATCTGCCAATCAAGCGGATCGCGAGATGGGGTGTCGTTGGACGAGGAAATGGTGAAATGGCTCAAGGTTACGGGCTTGGCAAAGCGGACTGTCACCTGCTGCGGGGCGGCTGCGCAGCACCACTTGGCGTTGGCACCAAGTTGATTGTCAAAAACCTCTAACGCTCCCTCCGCGAATCCACCCGTGCCATCATTGAAGTAGGCCTGAGAGGTATCGCTGGTGGTAACGTCCAACCAATTGAACTTGGTTCCCTTAGTGCCCCCGGTGCCCACGCCGTCGTTTTCAGGATCCGTAAGATCGCTGCCCAGCAAGGCCGCCGTGCCCGTGCCCAGCACGGTAAAGGTGGCTGCCGCAGGACGACTGCTTCCTTCGATGACCAAGCCCCTGTAAGCGCTGACGTTGAGCTGGCTGGTTAGCGTGATGGTGCTGCCGCCCATGGCGGTGGTGTTAAATTTGATGGTTCCTCCGCCATCCGCACCCGCTTGGAGCACGGCTTCCCTCAGGGAAAGTTTCCCATCCGCGGGATCCAGCGTGTCCGCAGCGGTGGTGACGATCAACGGAGCCTGCAATTCATAAGCCCCGATGTCCGGGCCGCCAATATTCCGGCGGGTGTTGTAACGGTTGATCACAAGTTCTCCCACGCTCAAAAATGGTTCCGCGTCTCCGTTCACCACGGTCCTGGCCACCTTGATGGCGCGGGCATTCACGGTGATCCCCATCGGCACGCGAAGCTCCACCGGACCATTCAGAATATTGCCAGGATTGAGCAGCGTGGAAGTGAACACGGGCACGGTGGCGGCAGCATCACTGTAAACCGTCACAGTCACGTCCTTCAAACGATACGGACAGCAGTCGATGCGGTTTGTCACCACGACTTCATCAATTTGCGTGGTCGCTGACAGTGTGACTTTCCACCATGGTGCAAAATCACCAACCTCCGTGTGGCTGATGCTGGTGAAATCTCCATCGATCGCAAGGTCTGGAGTGGCGCAGCCTGGGCCGCAGTTGAATGTGGTGCTTTGGGTGGCCACCGCTCCTGCCAGACTAACGGACACGAGATCCTGCTGCACGCCGTAGAGTTTCACCTCGCCCAGGGAAAGAATGCCCGCGTCCGTGCCCGTGGAATTTTTGGAGACCCGGATCACTCGCGCGCTCACGCCATTGAGCGAGACCGGAATGACCGCAGGGCTGCTGAGCACATTGCCGGGATTGATGACAGGAGAGGTGTAGATTACATTCGTAGCCGCCGCATCGCTGTAGGCACGGATGGTCAAATCTTTGAATCGCTCCTGGCAGCAGCCATCTCCGCGATTGTAAAGGACGATCTGGCTTACTGCGTTAGTGCTGGGCAGCGTCAGCGTCCAGGCGGGACTTGAATCGCTGGGGCTCGTGTGAGTGAAATTGGATAAATTTCCGTCAATGCCATTGGGCGCTGGGAATCCGGGATTTTCCGAGCTTTGCGTGGCCACGGCTCCGGCCAGGCTGATTTCGCTGCCGATTTGAACCGGAAATTCCGAATCCCCATCCGCTCCGCGTGGGATTCCTCGGGCATCCGTGAGCAGGAAATAGCCTCCGCCCGGACCAGCCGCCGCATCCACGGCCGGGCTGGTAGGGAGGATCGCATGCGTTTTGACCGGGCCACCGTTGTTGGCCAGCGCGGAAAGACCGGGCGTGGCTGAGACAATGTCGTTAGGCGATAGTCCGCTCATCCCTGCAGTGGAGCTAAATAAATTGTATCCATCGCTGCCAGTAATCCCGAGGAAATCAGGCCCACTAGTGGTTGAAGCGTTCCCCGCCACAATACTGCTAACTAAATGGCGCTCTGGATAGCTGTCCGTCGTCAGTCCTCCATTGTAGATGCCGCCGCCGCCGTTGGTGGTGGCGGCATTGGCTGTGAACGTGCAGCCGATGATGGTGAAATTGACCGAACGCTGCCCCACTCCTGCGGCGGCCGCCATCCAGATTCCGCCGCCCCCCACCGCCGAGCAACCGGAGACGGTGCAGTTGCGCATCACAACTGTCGTGGTGTTTGCCGCATAGATGCCGCCTCCAAAACCGGTGGTGGATTGGCAATTGCTGATGGTGACATTTTCCAGGGTCAAGACCGAGCCGCCGTGGTAGATTCCCCCGCCGTGGTTGGAGGTGGTTTTCCCTGCATCAATGGTCAGATTTTTCAAAGTCAGCGCCCCCACCGAATTGATCACGCGATTCAAGCCGCGTCCTGAAAGAACCAGACCAGGCGCGGTGCTGCCATCCAAGGTCAGGGAGGTGTTGCCAAGCGGCAGTTCCGAGTTGAGTTGCAGCGTCTGCCCGGCCATGCTGAGTGGGAAGACGATAGTGCTGCCGGAGGGACTGTATTTGAATGCCTCCCGCAGGGAAATCCCGGTGCCGCCGCCCAGCGAGCCATTGTCCTCATCTGTCAGAGTGGTGACGGTCAGGGTGGCAGGTTGAGCCGTGGCGGGGGCTTGTTTGCGGAACAGGATGGAGAAATTCCGATCCCGTGGAATGGAGCCTGGCTTGTTGGCAGCGTAAAGCACCGCTTTGTTATTCGCCTTGTCCTGCAGCCCGATCGTGGCGCTGTCCCCACCGGGATTGCCCGGCAGGTATTGGAAAATGATGTCCCCAGAGGTGCCGAAGACGAGCACCTGAAAGCTGAAGGCCTCCGGGTGGCCTGCCAAGTGGGCATCCTGCCATTGCCAGACCTTGAGCGTCTCCGCTGGCGAACCATGCGGGTGGGGATTATTGGTGAAACTTTGATAAAAGACGCCTCCGCTGCGGGCCGTGTCCAGCGCATCGTGGTAAGGATAGAGCCGGAAGCCATTGGCTCCGAGATCAGGCGTGGCGGGTAAAGTGGTATCATTTGTTGAATCGCTCCCATTATCTGGCTGCCCGCCCAGATAGCCGTGGAGAGAAGGGTCCACTAGCGTGTAGTTGGCACTAAACATTTGCAGTTGGGGATACTGGCCGTAGTCGGTCCCGGTTCCAAGGAAGCGCAGTTCCCCCAAAGCAACCCGACCGCCGCCCGACAAACCCTCGCCCACCCGGTTGGCCGTGATCGTGACTCGTAAAAACTGGTGGCCATCATTCGAAAACGGCGAACCCGTCAATGGAATGCGCACCGCCTTGCCCGCAGTGGCTGCAGGAGTGCTGACGGTAACACTCTGACCAGTTGGCCATACCTGCCATTGATGAGTATTGACGGAGTCGAAATACACCGGCTCCAGAAGGAAGGTTTTGGCTTCGTCAGCGCTCCCTGCAATGCCCCAGACGACGAGATCCGAGACTTTGTAAGCCGCGCCAAGGTCAAAGATGATTTTGGGTTGGACGCCGCCAGCATTGAAATAATTTGATCCCGATGCCGTGGTATTCCACCGGTCCGCCTGAGCCGTGCTGTGGGTGGTTCCGATGTAGCTGGCGAGCCTGGCCGAGCCACTCAAGCCAGTGTCGTTGATCACGTTGTAGATTGGGTTCTCCGCAGTGCCGGCTTCCATCAGGGCGGAAATGGGTTTGATCAGCGTCTGACCTGCAATTTTCTCCCCACCCATTGATGCATCGATCCATTGGAACTGCGGCCCAGCGATATTGTCGCTCGTGCTGATGGCGTAATTCACATCTGGCGGAGCCGCCGCATAGCCGGTATCGGATCCATAGTCTCCCCAGGGATCATTCGTGCCCACCGTCCGCTGCTGCACCCAATACCAATAGGTTACTCCAGGCACAGTAGTGGAATCCGTGCCACTGGTGTTCCCAGTCGGCACGGTGATGTAGGCATTGCCTGAGGTTGGACTTCCCGCGCTGGTCGTGCGCAGCACCCGATACTCCGTCCAGAACGCACCCGGCCACACAATGTTCACTGCGGGTCCGGTCCCATCAGAGGCTGCCACAGAAACCGTGGCTGGATCTAGCCGATAACCAGTGTCCGTGGAAACAAAACTTTCCGCTCCGTCGGAAACACGCCGTCCCTTGACGGTATAGGTCACTACCTGACCTGGCGTGACTGCGGCCGTGTCGGTGTAAGTCGTTACCGCGCCCAACGTGATCGTGGTCGAGCTGCCGCCCGCAGGAGTGCGGGTAACGACGTATTGATCCGCACCCGGAACGGCACTCCATGTCAGCACAATTTTATCAGAATAAATCCCGTTAGAAGCGGAGAAACTCTGGATGAATCCGAGTTGGAGCGTGGCTAGGAACCAATCACTCAAAAGACTCGTTTGGTTAGTCGCAGTATCCCAGGCTTCCACCGCAAAATAACGGCCGGTGCCATTGGAAACATAGGCCAGACCGTTGCCCGTGGCATTGCCGGAACTGCTCCACACGTTGCTGGAGGTGGCTCCAGTGAGGGAGGGCGTGCTGTTGCGATAAACGGTGCCGCCCTTGATGGAACGACCGCTGAAACTAAAATTTACCTGCACAAAATCGCTTGTCCCAGAGGCGGACGTGATCACGGGCTTGGGCAGAAAATAGATTTCGTCCAGCCACGCACTGCTGTGATCCGGTGCCACGTTGGATGGAATGGAATACTGCCAGCGCACCACGTGGTTCCCCGCAGAGGGAATGAAGAAAGTGTATTTCGTCCAATCCGTCACCCCTTGCACTGTGGGCACCACTTGAATTCCGTCTGACCAGAAAGACAATCCTGCGGTCGCTGCCCCATTTGTTTTTGCCCAATACGTCAGCGTTCCGGGACCAGTTACATTGCGTTCCAAGCCCGTCCTCTGCCCTGGCAGAAGCAAGGGCGAGACCGCTGCCGAAGCACTGCCGCCGAGGTGGCTTTCCGTATTTTCCCAACCCCAACCGATGGCGGAATGATCGTCCGTGCTCGTATAGAAGGCGGTCGTATCATCCAACGCTTCCGTCAGTGTGCCCAGCCCGGCAGCCCCGGAGATCAGGAGCGAAAAAACCTGGCTCTTGGTTGTGGGATTGCGTTGCAGATAATTGCGCGTGGCTCCGAACGGCACTGCCGCCAATGGATAGGACTCCGTCAGCGTGCCCTTGTGGGTCACCCGCACTTTCCATGGACGATCCTGCGTGATCGTGCCGGTCGCCACCTGCTCCACGTTGTTAACATTATCATCCCCATGACCAGCATTTCCCCCGGGATTGGTGCGCGACAGCGTCCAGGGTCTGGATTCGCTGTCTGAGGGTGAAATGAGGCGGAGATCGAGATCATGCACTAACACCGGTGTGGTGGAATTGTCTGCCTGCGCTGGTCCCGCAGGGTCCGTCCAGCACAGCGTGGCTTTTAAATATTTAGCCGCATCCGGCATCACGAAAAACTCATCCATCTCCGCCACCCCGGTCGCCAGCACGCCCTCACGCAACGACCAGGGCTTGGCCTCCGCCTCCGCTATCATATCCGCCGCGCGCTGGGCATTCACCAAGCCGTAGCCGAACTTGTAGTCCGGCCCCTGATTCCCCACATCATCCGCCGTGTGCATGAGCAGACCTTTCATGGTGCTGGCACGCAGCCCTCGGTGCAGCTTTAGCAGCGCCTGTTCCTGGAGCAGCACGACAGCCCCAGTGGCGGAGGGACACGCCATGCTGGTGCCACTCATGTCAATATACCCTCCTCCAGGAGCGGCTGAATAGAGATTATCCCCGTTGCAAACCACATCCGGCTTCAGCCGCCCGTCGTCCTCCGGTCCAAGACTGGAAAAAGAGGTGATCGCCAAATCTGTCAGATCCCGATAATAATGAAGGTCACTGCCCAGCGAGACCGCATCCTCACACGCTCCTACCGAGAGGATGTTTTTGGCCCCATTTTTGCCCGAAATTGTCTCCCAACCATTCGTCCGTTTGCTTTGGTCATTTCCTGCGGACACGCAGGCTAGGTGGAACGGGGCCGCGAATAAAATCGCATCGTAAGTTGCGGAACTGGAGTCATAGTCTCCGGCCAGACTTGGATTTGTATCGTAATGCACGCCGTAGGAATGATTGGAAACCATGAAACGCGACAGGTAATTTCCTGGCGCGAAATTCCAACTGGCCTGAGTCTCGACCGCTGCAGCACCGGCGGCTATATCAGCGGTCAGAGTCGCATCATTAAAGGATCTGGCCATGATCTCGCATTCGGGAGCCATGCCCGTGGCGTAGCTGGAGATCCCCTTCGCGCCAATGGTGCCGCAGACATGGGTGGGATGGTTTGCATCCGTGCCCGATCCAGCGATGCTGAGTTCATTCCAGTGCACACGGGAAAAACCATCACTTCCGCCATATTCTGGATGGGACACATCCGGTTTTCCACCATCCCAGACGGCCACATCAAGGTATTGGCCACTGAGATTATACGGAGCAGCCTGCCGGATCGCAACCACGTTGCTGGAAAGAGCCGAATAGTAATTAAAAACTCCCTGATAAACTGGCTCGCCATTTTCCAACCGATCAAGATAGACCTTGCTTCCGTCCGTCAACTGCTTCACCAGCGGCCACCCCATGAGTTTCGCTTTGGCCTCGGCCTCAGCCCGCTGACGTTTCCCCATGGTGGCAAGGGCGGCCACGGTGCGGTTCCGGGCCTCATCCGTGGAAAGATCAATCGCAATCTTCCCACCAAATCCGTCAGGAATCAATTGCGGCGGAGCCACGGGTTCGGGCAGCTTGCCTGAACCTGGAACCCACGCCCACGCAAAGGCAGGTTTCCCGGCAAAGGATTGTCCAGCCGCAGCGAGGGGGGGGCGGGCAACCTGCTGGGTTGCCGCATTCGGCTGAGCATACGGAATGTTTACTGGTTCCAGCAGGGCAGCAAGCCACGCTGAAGGATCGTTGGTTGCAGCCGATAGCGATGGCACCGTGGCACCCACGCCGGAAGTAGTCTGAGCAGTGGCAGTCTTGCTGGCAGGAGTTTCTGGCTGATCCGACGGACTGGTGGCAGGCCCACGCAGGAGGAGGAAAAGCAACAGAAATCCGATTGCGGACGCAAGAGTTAGGACGAGCACTTTGGCTTTTTTCATGATAGTGACGAAGATAAAACAGAGTGGTGATCGGGGCTGGTCGAGCCCGTCAGGATTACCTTGTCGAAATCCATGGCTCGGCGTTTCACAGATTCTGAATATAATTTCTGATTGCAGCGAATTGTGAGCACGATACCATGGCCCGGTGCACCCGAACGCCACCATTCCCGACGAAAAATCCACTGACTTAGCAGCGGGTGCGGTGGCATTTCCTGCCACGCGCTGGTCGCTGGTGGAAAAGGTGCGCCAAGGAGGAGCGGAGGCGAAGTTGGCCCACGAGGAACTGTGCCGGCTCTACTGGTATCCCATTTATGCTTTTCTTCGCAGTCATGGCCATAGTCGGGAAGACGCTGAGGATACGACCCAGGCTTTTTTTCTTAAATTGCTAGCATCGGAATCCGTTGAGGATGCGGACCGCAGCAAGGGCAAGCTGCGCACCTTTCTCCTGCACGTCCTCAAGCGCCATTTGGTGGACGAACGTCGGCATGGTTCCGCCCTGAAGCGCGGCGGGGGAGTGGAATTTATTTCCTTTGAGGAAATGCAGGCAGAAGCACGCTACGCCAGTGAACCAACTGACAAGCGGGATCCAGAGTTTATTTTCAGACGCACCTGGGCCTGTGAATTGGTGGCGGGAGTCCGCCAGAGACTGCATCATGATTTCCAGGGACTGGGCCGGAGTGAATTATTTGAGACCTTGCTGCCGTTCCTGTTGTGGGATGAGGAGCCGCCCTCCTACTCCGACGTGGCTAGAAAGCTACAGACTGGGGAGACCGCAGTTCGCCTGCTAGTGTTTCGGCTCCGGGGCAGGTTTCGTGATGAACTTCGTCGGCATCTCTCTCAGACAGTGGACTCGGCGGAGGAAGTTGAGAGTGAAATCGCCTGGTTGAGAGAGGTGCTAGCGATCTAGCGGTTGTAGATTTCTGCTAAGTGAGATTTCATGCATCAGCGTCCCACCGAGATACTCAACCATGGAACCCAGCCCATGCCACATGCGAAAGAGCACCGAATGTGGGAACCGCTTTCGCTTGCGGACATGGATGCAGACCTGACTGGGTTTCAGCTCGAGCGGCTCATTGGCTGCGGCGGCATGGGGGCGGTGTATCTGGCGGTGGAACGGGCACTGGACCGTCTGGTTGCCATCAAGGTGCTGCCCAGAAACTTAATGGATGCAGCGGAGTCATCATTTGTAGAGCGTTTCGTGCAGGAGGCGCAGACGATGGCTCGGCTGAACCACCCTGGGATCGTGCGGGTGTTCGACTCTGGGCGCACGGCTTGCGGCATGTCCTACTTCGTGATGGAATACGTGGACGGCACGGATCTTTCCCTCGTGCTGCTGGAAGGAGCGCTCCCGCCAGAACGCTTGCTGGACTTGGCGGAACAACTCTGCCGCGCGCTGGGCGCGGCCCACGCGGAGGGCATCACCCACCGGGACATTAAGCCTTCAAATCTCCTCCTAACGAAGGGCGGGGAATTGAAAATTGCGGATTTTGGGCTGGCCAAACACCAGGATACCGAGGCGTTAGGCCTAACCCGCTCGAGTGTGGCCATTGGCACGCCGGACTACCTGGCACCGGAGGCCTGGACACCCGGCACCGTGCTGGACAGCCGGGCGGATTTGTTTGCGGTGGGCGTGGTGCTGTATCAGATGCTAACCGGTCAGATACCGAGGGGACTCTGGAACCCGGCCAGTGAAGTGGCAGGCACGGATCCGCGTTTCGATGCCATCGTGGACAAGGCCATGCAACCAGACCGTAACCAGCGTTATGCCTCCGCTTCCCAAATCCTGGCGGACTTGGCTACGATTCGCAGCACCCCGCCACCAGCCATTACCAGCCCGCCCAAACGAGCAGGGCTGCGCTGGGTTTTCGCAGGTGCGGGTCTGGCGGGCGCAGCCGTGGCAACGGTGGTGCTGCTGCCCACGCAAGGACCGGCCAGCCATCCGCGGCTGCCAACGCGGGTGACAACATTGGCTGACGACGGTCCCGGCTCCCTGCGCCAGGCAATGGAGAATTGCGATCAAAATCCCGGGCCGGATACCGTGACGTTTGCCCCGGATCTGGCCGGCAAAACAATTTCACTAACCGCGAGATCTCCCCGGCTGGCAACCATAACCGCACGCAACAACTCCAACACCACCACGGTGATTGATCCGCTCACCATCGACGCCAGTGGTCTGCCCGGCGGTGTGATCTTGTCTGTTAGGCAGGGCTTCTTCTTTTGGCCTGGTGACAGCGTGACCATCACTGGAGTCACCTTCACGGGTTGTCAGGAACAGAACTCCAATTTTGGCCATCTCACCCTGACCGATTGCACGCTCACCGGCAACACCTCAAAGTCGGGAGGAGGGGCCTTTTACAACCTCAACAGCGGCAGGCTGGAAATGGTGCACTGTCACCTCACGAACAACAATGCCAACGCAAATGGTGGTGCCGTCCAGAATCTGGGCACGCTGGTGCTAACGGACTGTGATTTCAAAGGAAACAAAGCCCACGGCAGCGGCGGTGCCATTGCGCATGATGACGGATCGCTGACGATGACAAATTGCACGTTTTCCGAAAATGAGGCGAAGGTCCAAGGCGGGGCCATGGCGGTGGTGCAGGGCTCGGTGAGTGCTACAAATTGCACCTTTGTCCATAACACAGTCGTGGGAGAGACCGCGCCCATTCACGGCGGGGGTGGCATCTACCTGGCAGAGTCCACCAACGTTAGACTAACCTCCTGCCTGGTGGCGGAGAACCGCGTAGCCAGCGGCACGGGGCCAGAGATCTGGAATCAGAGCGGCACCCTGGCACTGCTCCATTCATTTCTGGGAAACAACCTGGACTCCAGCAGCAACAATTCCGAGGGAAGCACGATCGGCACGCCAACCGTCCCCCTAACATTGAAAGATGCCCCGGCGGACGTGGGAGCGCCTTGACCTGGAGCAACTTCGCTCTAAGCTACAGTCGCATGACCAATGCTTCCGCCAATTGGGAACCGCCGTCCATCGGAGAAATGGAGACTACGCTGCCGGGCTTTATTTTCAGCGAACTGGTGGGCCGTGGTGGCATGGGCGCGGTGTTCATGGCAAAGCAGATTTCACTGGGACGCACTGTGGCAGTGAAGGTCCTGCCCGCTGCGCTGCTGGAACGTGAGGACGCAGGTTACGCCCAACGATTCGAGCGTGAGGCGCGGCTGATGAGCAAGCTCAGCCATCCCTGTATCGTGAGCGTCTTCAGCTTCGGACAAACAAGCACCGGGCTGCTCTACATGGTGATGGAATTCGTGGACGGAACGGACCTGGCGAAGGTGCTGCGCGTGCAGGGAAGCATGGAGCCCCTGCAAGCCGCCGCCATCCTCAATCAAGTCTGTGGGGCGCTGGATTGCGCGCATCAGGCGGGGATTGTTCATCGGGACATCAAACCCGCCAACATACTGCTATCCAAGGATGGCACTGCCAAAGTGACTGACTTCGGTCTCGCCAAACAACATGACGCGGAAACCAGCGGCCTGACCCAGTCGGGAGTTTCACTCGGCACGGCTGAGTTCGTTGCCCCGGAGGTGCTCAAGCCCGGAGCAAAAGTAGATGCCAGAGCGGACATCTATGCACTTGGGGTGGTGCTTTATCAGATGCTAACTGCCGAGCTGCCACGGGGCCGCTGGACCCTTCCTCAAGGCACAAGCAGCACAGGGGGCATCTTAAATGAAATCATCCGCCGGGCCATGCAGTCTGAGCCCATGGATCGCTATCAAAGCACCGTGGAATTGTCCCGAGATCTCCGCCGGATCCAAACCCGGCAGAGAAAAAAGCGCGGCTTCACCCTACTGACTGCCGCCGCCTGCCTCCTGCTCGTCACTGCCGCCTGGCACTGGTGGCCAAAGCCCGTGCCGGTCAAGATTTCCAAAACTGCGGAGGTCACCACCCGCGTCACTACCACTGCAAATTTGGGTCCAGGCTCACTACGTCAGGCCATGGCGACCGCTTGGGAGCGTCCCGGTCCTCAGGAGATCACCTTTGACCCTAGCCTGTCCGGGAACGTCATCCCCATTGAGGGATCTAACATCGTCCTCGAACCAAGGGAAGCCGCAGAAAGCGCAGACCACCCGTCCATCACCATCAATGTTTCCAACTTGAAAGGCGGCATCACCATCCGTGGAGGAATCGGAGCAAAACTCGTCTGCCATGTGGGCAATAACCTCCTGCTCCGCGGGCTCAGGCTCACCGGCGGTTCCGACGCCTATGGGGGCGCCATCCTCAACTCAGGAAATCTCACCCTCACTGACTGCTTCATTGCCGACAACCATGCCTCTGTGAACGGCGGTGCCCTCGGCAACAACGGAACCATGGTGGTGGAGCGCTGCACCATTTCCAACAATTCCGCCAAAGCCAACGGCGGTGCCATCAACAGCCTCGGAACCCTCATCGTGAGGGACACTACCTTTTCCGGAAACACCGCAAACCATGGCGGGGCGGTCATCGTCGGCGGTGGCACTGCGGAATTCAACCGCTGCACGTTCTCCGGCAACGAAGCGCGGCGGACGGGCGGGGCTGTGGCCATCTATGCGTCGGTGAAAGCAGTCCACTGCACCTTCGCCCAGAACCGAAGCACTGGCATCGCACGCGGTGCTGATGGCGGCGGCGCATTCTCGTTCCTCGAAACCGGCGGCAGCCTCAACTTGGATGCTTGCATCGTCGCTCAAAACACCGCCGCCACTGGCGACGGCCCGGACATCTGGCACCAGGCCGGGAGCCTCACCATCGTCCGCAGCCTTGTTGGCATCGTCGGCATCGCAGACGAATCATTAACGATCAACCAGACCTCTGGTAATCTGTTTGGCTCCACAGCCATGCCGCTGGATCCGAAGCTGTCCCCCCTCGGAGACCACGGGGGACCAAATCAAACCATGCCCCCGTTGCCCGACAGTCCCGCCCGGCATGCCGCCATCGGCTCGAAAGCCATGTTGGATCAGCGCGGCCAATCCTACAACGGTGTTCCCTCCCTTGGCGCGGTGGAATAAACGAATCATGCAAAAACGGCGGCAAACTTCAAGCCCCTGGCACTTGCACTCTGATTAACCATGATAAAAAAGGAATCCGTGGAATCCGCGAGCAGCAAGCCTGATAATCAACCTCTGGAGGTGGTTTTCGCATGCTCCGTGGCACTTACTAAGAAATAGTCCCCAGAAGATGCTAGGAATGTTTGGTCAAATCTAAACGGGTTACAATTCCATAATCATGTCGCCCCCGCTCGAACCCCTGTCCCTGCGGCTACTATGGCGACATGAAACGCGAGTGTCGTTGCAATCCCATCACCATTCAGCGCTACCGTTCCCGCATCTCCGGCCCGTTGTTAGACCGCATTGATCTTCACGTGGAAGTCCCGTTAGTCGAGTTCCGTGATTTATCCAAAGCCGACGGCGGTGAAACCTCCGCCACCATTCGCGAGCGCGTGGAAAACGCCCGCGCCATTCAAGTAGCGCGCTTCAAAGGCCAAAAGAACGTCACCAGCAACAGCGCCATGACGCCCCGGCTCATGAAGCAACATTGCCAAATCACTCAGGAAAGCCAAGCCATCTTGGAGCGATCCATGGATGAACTCAACTTCAGCGCGCGAGCCCACGACCGCATCCTCAAGGTGGCGCGAACGCTGGCCGACTTGGACGGCAAGGAATCCATCGAAGAAATTCACCTGCTGGAATCCATCAACTACCGCACCCTGGACCGTGGGATGCTAGGAAAATAGCAACTCCCTCGAATTCGGTGCCCCCTTACCTTGCCTTCCGGAGTGCGATCAACTTCTTAGCGCACACCTCCCTGAGGCAATCGCGCAACCAGCGATGGGCTGGATCTGCATCCATCCTAGGGTGCCAGAGCAAGGAAACTGTGAACTCCGGGGTGGGGAATGGAAGTGGAAAACTATGCATCTGGGCACGGAGAATGCCGGTGTGTCGTTCGGGAACGGTGGCAACTAAATCAGTGGCACCAGCCAGAGCCACCGCAGTCGAAAAGCCAGCGACGATGGTAACGATCTCCCGTTCCAGTCCCAACGCCTGCAACGCATCATCAATCGGCCCGCGCTCCAGTCCGTCTCGTGAGACGCTGATGTGACGCCCGGCGGCATACCGCGCTGGAGTGATTTTGCGCAGGCTCAGTGGATGTCCCAAGCGCATCACCCCCACGTAACGGTCACGGAACAACGCGTGCACTCGCAGCTCTGGACCCGTCTTCTGATCCACCACGCCCGTTTCCAGATCCACGCTCCCTTCACGCAGTGGTGCGCTGTCCTTGTTTGGCTTCTGCACAAAAAACAGTCGCACGCCGGGCGCTTCCGCACTGACCCGAGCAATCAGATCAGGTCCGAAATTCTCGACAAATCCTTCGCCCGTCCGCAGCGTGAAGGTTCGGTCTAACTGCTTGAGATTGAGCTTCTCGGCCGGACGCAACACCGCTTTGCTATCCTGAACGAGATGACTGACTCGGTCCTTCAGTTCGAGCGCTCGCGGAGTTGGCACCAAGCCACGACCAGCCCGCACTAACAACGGATCTCCAGTCGTTTCGCGCAAGCGCGCCAACGCCCGACTCATGGCAGAAGGGCTGAGCCGCAAGCGTTTGGCGGCACGCGTCACGTTGCCTTCTGCCAGCAGCACCTCAAGGGTGACGAGTAAGTTGAGATCAGGGCGCGACATATTGCGGTTAGAGTGAGGTATGGCGTTGCACGCAATTATACTGTGCAATCAGTGCACTTTCCGCCATGCCAAATCAAGGTTTAAATCGGAATCATGTTAAAACCAACTAATTCAGACCGGACCGCACCAATTTTTGCAAGCGGGACGCCATCAGCCCGATGGGCGCTGGCCAGCCTTGCGCTGTCCATGCTCATGCCATCGCTGGATACCAGCATCGCCCATGCCGGGCTGCCGGCGTTGGCCCATTCCTTCAACGCTTCCTTCCAGGAAGTTCAGTGGATCGTCCTTGCTTATTTGCTTACCATTACTGCGCTGATCGTTAGCGTGGGCAAGCTAGGTGATAGCATCGGCCGACGACGCCTACTGCTGATCGGAATTGGTATGTTTACCCTCGCTTCGCTCCTCTGCGGAATCGCTCCCACGCTCTGGTGGCTGGTCTTAGCCCGGGCCGCGCAGGGCTTGGGAGCAGCGATGATGATGACCCTCACCATGGCCTTGGCTAGTGATATCCTGCCGCAGGCCCAGCTCGGTAGGGCCCTGGGATTGCTCGGAACGATGTCTGCCATCGGCACCACCCTTGGTCCGTCGGTTGGTGGCTGGTTGATCACTGGCTTTGGCTGGCCCATGATCTTTATCCTAAATGTGCCGTTGGGAATCATTAATTTCCTCATGGCGCTGCACACACTGCCGATGGATCAACGGGAAGCAAAATCGCATCGGGCCGAGTTTGATATCGCGGGCACCCTGATGCTGGTAGGGACGCTGGTTGCCTATGCGCTGGCCATGACCACCGGACATGGGCAGTTCGGCTCGACTAACATTACCTTGCTACTGGCAGCACTTGGTGGAATCGGAGGCTTTGTCCTGATTGAAGCCAGAGTCACCTCGCCTCTAATTCAGATGGCCATGTTTCGCGATCCGGTGCTCAGCTCGAGCCTCACCATGAGCACGCTCGTTTCAACCGTCATGATGGCCACGCTGGTGGTCGGCCCCTTCTATCTTACCCATGCGCTCGGGCTTCGCTCCACATTGGGTGGACTCGCGTTATCCGCTGGACCGCTGATCGCTGCCTTGACCGGGGTGCCTGCGGGTTTCCTCGTCGATCGCTTTGGCGCTCAACGCATGGCGGTGATTGGCCTTCTGGGCATTGCGATCGGTTCCTCCATGTTAGCGATTATCCCCCTCAGTTTTGGCCTCGTCGGCTACCTCCTGCCCATCACCGTCCTCACGGCAAATTATGCATTGTTTCAAGCGGCCAACAACACCGTCCTGATGACCGGCCTTGGCCAGCGGCAGCGGGGCACCATTTCGGGACTGGTCAGCCTGTCACGTAACCTTGGGTTTATCACTGGCACAGCCGTCATGGGGGCAATATTTGCCGCCGCATCCGCCACCACTAACAGCAACCCAACAGATTCCGCAGCCATCGCCATTGGGATGCGCACCACCTTCGCAGTGGCTGCCGGCCTCATCGTTCTTGCGCTCGCGATCGCCTTGTTCAGCCGTCGATTGCCCCGCAGACTTACCTTCATCTCGACTAGTTAGTCGGTGCTCCATTCTTGATTAAGCTCTTGTTCGCCTCCGAAATCGAATCAAGTTGCCATGACCGGGCATTGTCAGCAGTGACATTGAAGTCCTGCTGGCTCTTCAAATCAAACACCCAAAGCGCTGCCAGCGGAATCTCATGATCCACAATAGCCTTCAAAAGGCGGCGGTATTTCGCGGCCTGTTCAGGCGTTTCGCCCTGGGCACCAAACTCGCCAACGAACAGCGGTTTATTGAGCTTCCGGGCGACCGCCATCGCCTCGGGGAAACGTTTGTCGTCATTTTCATACGCATGCAGGGCGATTCCGCTAACAGGATCCGGATTGGCGAGCGTCAGCATTTCCGCAAACTGCTCCGGCGTATCCTGCGTCCATTTGTTTTCATGTTGCTGATGCCAGGCCGAGAGCCGGGGAAAACTATCTCCCGTTAGGATCAGCCGTTTCGAATCGTGTGCGCGCACCGCCTTCGCAAACTCCGCGAATGCAACGCGCACTATGGCGAAAGTAAGATCATCCCGCTCGCTCCGCGTCTCCGGCGTGCCGAGCGTGGGATGCACTGCCGGGCGATGCTCCTTCGCATTCGGAAGGTTGGCTTGCAGCGAGTATTCATTACCCAACTCCCATGCCCAAATCGTAGGGTTGTCGCGATAACGCGTCACCACCTCCTGCACATACGTTCTCATCCAAGCCTGCGTTTTGCTTTGTGGATTCCCCCACTGATCCATCGGCTCGCCCACGAGGTCGGGCACGCAGGCGAACAACCAGAACAACGACGGCACCAGTCCCACGCCATGGCTCTCCGCAGACCTCACCACCCCATCAAGCCGTTTAAAATACTCCGCCCGATCCTTCTGATACAGCTCCATGTCCCTCGGCCAGAAGCCAGTCGCGCAGAAGCGCGCAAACGGAATTCCTTTGGCCGCCAACGTCGCGAAACCAGCATCATAGCTCGTGTCCTCACCCCTTTTCAGCGTGCGCAGGAAGCAATCAAAGTAATTAATCCCAATGCCCCGATACGGCTTGCCCTCCTTGAGCACCGAGGCATTAGGGCCATTTGTCAGCCCCATTGGCTTAGCTTTCGGAGGACCGGATGCCTCCGCCCCCAGCGCGGCCCAGGCCGTGAGCAACAAAGCGGAAATGACGAGCAGAGAGTGTTTCATAATAGATTGACGGTGGGCTAGGGTTTCGTGAAGGTGGGAATGATCGGTTGCGCCAGCGCGTGCAGCATAGCACCCATACTCTTGTCGTGCGAGGTGACAACAGTGACAAGATCGAGTTCGTGCGCTGGAGCATCGAGACGTAGAGATTGGGCAGCGGTTGATGATCTGGAGTTGCACGCGTTTGGCCCTGAATTTTTCGTGACGGGAAAGGTTTTGGTAATTTGCCGATGCATTTGTGTAAATGATCTTAGAGGACATATGTATCAAATTAGGGGAAACCGTTCCATTCGCACCATGAGCGGCATCGTTCACCGTCAGCCGTCTACCGCGTGACCTTCAATCTCACGAAGCGCCGCGCCACCCCACTGCCAGCAGCTAGGGTGACTTTCACACGTTGCATCACTCCATTGTCGCTGAGAATCACGGGGCCGCTTACGCCAGTCGCGGTCCAGCTTCCAGCAGCAAGCGTGTCGCTCCATTCGACGATATAGGTCACATCCGTGGCGGATTTGTTTTTGGCGTAAACGAAGTCGAGGGTGCTGCCGTTTTTGGTCGCGGACTGCGGGACCATGTCATTCAAGGCGGGGTTCATCTTCGTTGCGTATTCGATCAAGTTCACAACGCCGTCGCGGTCGTTGTCAGCTGCATCCGACGCAGTGCCTGCGTTGGCGGCTGTGCCGAAGTGTTGCTGACGCCATGTTTGGAGGGGGGTGCCAGTGACGGTGACGGTGAAGCTTCGCGTGTAGCTCAGGGTGCCATCGCTGGCAGTGACGCCGACGGTCGTGGTGCCGAGTTGATCCGTCAGAGGCGTGGCAGCGATGGTGTAGAAAGGTGAGTCGCCTTCGAGGACGATCACGCTCGTTGGCAGCAATGCCGCGGTGCTCGAGGTGGCCGTGACTTGGAGGCTGCCTTGCGCGGTGTCGTCTTCGGCGAGGAAAAGTCGCGCGGGGAGCGTGCTGTTGAGCGCGATGATTTGGTCCGGCAGATTGGTCACCGTTGGCGTGCACGAGATCGGCGTGAGGCGAATGTAGTCGAGCGTGAGATCGTAGTCGGTGGCACTGCCGTTCTTACCGGTAACGGTGCAGCGGAATTGCCAGTCACCTGCCGAGTTAAAGGTGACGGTGCCGAGGTCGAAGACGGCCGCAGCGGCGGTGCTCGCATCAGTATCCTGCCCGGCACCGACATTAGTGAAGGTCGTGCCACCCGGAGGCGCGACAGCGAGTTGGAATCGGCCTCCGCTCGCCAACTTCAGCACGCCGAGCTTCACATTCCACTGCCCGCTGAATGGAACCTGCGCTTGCAGCGTGATGAAGTCATTCGCGGCGTTCGCACTGAGCTTCCGTCCCGCGTTGCCGCTTAGTTTTGTGTCGGTCACGGCTGCCTGCGTGTCGCCACTCGAGAGCGCGAGCACCGTGAGCTTTTCACACTGCCCGGCGAGCGCGTTCCACATGCCCCAGTAGGCGGGTTTGCGATCAAGGTTGAAGTCGAAAGGCAACGCCTGCCCGAAGCCGGGATAAAAGGCAGGAATCCACGACGATCCATCATACACGCCCCAAGTTTGGAATACCTTCAAGCGGCTGTAACCGAGCGCGGCGCCGAGGTATTCGAAGTAGTCGTCGCCCTGCCCGGCCAGGTCGGCGGTGGTGGCAAAGCCGTTCGCATCCACGGGCAGGCGGAGATCGAGTTCAGTGACGTGCAGGTCTAGACCGAGGTCCTGGAAGCGCTGGAAGTTTGTGCGCACGGAGGTTCCACTCGGCGGAGTGCTGAAGTGCGACTGGAAACCGACGCCTTGCACCGGCACGCCAGCAGTTACAAAACTCGAAAGCATTGTGTATAGCCCGTCGCTCTTCGTGTTGTCTTCTTCGATGCTGTAGTCGTTGTAGATCAGCAAGGCATCGGGATCAGCAGCGCGTGCATGGATAAAGGCCTCGCGAAGATATTGATTACCGTTAGCAGCGTAGCCAATGCCCGGCGTGTCATACCAGAGCGTGCTGCGCAGGCCGCCATTGCTGTCGTTGATCGCCTCGTTGGCCACATCCCAATACGGCAGGCGGCCATGAAAGTAGGCGCTCTTAGTGTCGATCTGGTCCCACAGCATGGTCTGCAATTGCGGTGCCGTGAAGGTGCCCGAACTGACCCAACTCGGCAGCCCACTGTGCCAGACAAACGTGTGCCCGCGCGACGAACCACCGCTAGCGAGCCCCAGCTCGATGATCGCATTCGC
Source organism: Verrucomicrobiales bacterium (assembly GCA_031411295.1). Classification (GTDB taxonomy): domain Bacteria; phylum Verrucomicrobiota; class Verrucomicrobiia; order Verrucomicrobiales; family V1-33; genus JAGNEJ01. Next base: position 53,346 of record JANOAV010000021.1, read on the forward strand.
CTCTGCAAACGTCCAGATCCCATCCGCTGGCTCCGTGCCTGCGAACTTCAGCGCGTTGCCCGGAGAGGAGAGATGGAAGTGCGCGCTCATTGCCGCGCGGAACCGTGGATTCTCGGCAAAGTCCGACACGCCCAATCCGCCCGAGCCAAGCCGCAGCGCGGGATATGCCGCCGCAGCGCGCCGAAGTCCCGTGACCGGTGCGAAGTAACAATCATCCACCCGCATCGACACACCAATGGGCGGGCCCTCGACAAAGAACTTCACATTCGTAAGCCCGCTCGTCGCGGGCAGCGTTACGTAGCCGGAGAGCCACGTCCACGTCCACGTCGCGCTCGTCGCCGTGCCTGTGGCAATGGCGAAGAAACGCGACCCGCTGCTGTCGATCACCTCCATCGTCAGCTTCACCGTCGCCGCCGTCGCACTATCCGTCGTCACCCAGCCTGCTCCGTAATACATCCTGCCATCCTCCGTCTTGCCAAAGACCGACTGCTCCATCCCATGCCACGTCGCGGTGCGATTGCCCACCGAGGCCGCACCCGCGCCTGAATGCGGAGATGTCGAGGAAGTCACGCTCGCCGTTCCACGGCCGTTCCAACTGGCAGTGCCATTCTCAAAGCCAGGATTCGTCAGCAGATTTTCGATCGAATCCACATCCACTGCACTGAACGACACATCATCTACAAACAAGTCCACGCCCGATGGCGGGCCATTGAAGTAGAGGTTCAAGACCGTGAGTGGACCATTCACATCGAACCGAAACACACCACTGATCGGCATCCAGGTATTGGCCACCTGCAGGGACTTCACCGTGTAAAACTTCCCGCCATAGGTGTCGGTCTGCTGGACCGACACATTGACCGTCACCGCAGTCGCATTCGACGTCCGCACCCAACCCGAGGCGACATAACACTTCCCTGAAACTGCACCGCTCGTGAGCAACGAGTTCCGCAGGCCGTGATTAGTAGCGGTGCGATTTGTCGAACGCCCCACTTGAGTTCCCGAGTGAGGCGATGTCGCGACCACCTGTGCCGTCCCACCACCAAAATTAGCCCATCCTGTGAGCCCGGACTCAAAGCCGGGATTGCTGACAAGATTGACCGGTGTTGCAAAGGCGGGACACGTCATCGCGATCCACCCCAGCATGAATGGAAGCAATGAAGGACGAGTGGAAATCATGGCCGGGTTACTTTGAGATGCACGAAGCGCCTGGCGCTTCCCGCTGGCATCACCGCTTTCCATTGCTGTGTGACGCCATTGTCGGAGCCAGCGACGAGCGATTGCGTCACACCGACAGTGCTCCAATCATTGCCGAGGGTATCGCTCCATTCGACAATGAAAGTCACGTCGGTGGCGGATTTGTTTTTGGTGTAAACGAACTCAAGATTCGCGCCATTCTTCGTGGCGGACTGCGGCACCATGTCGTTGAGCGCGGGGTTCATCTTCGTCGCGTATTCGATGAGATTTGAAACGCCATCGCCATCACCATCTAGGGTGTCGAGGCCTGCGCCGTTGTTGAGCATGGAGCCGAAGTTGGTGAAGCGCCATTGCTCGATGGGGCTGGTGATCAGAGTGAGGACGACGTCGTTGCCGGTTCGGAGGTTGTAGTTGATGCGGAAGGTGTAGCCGCTAGTGCTGGCGAAGGTGCTGTTGTTCGCTTTGCCGGTGAAGGTGCCGCTGACGGCGGTGGCGCTGGTGTTGTTGAGGATGGTGAAGACGCTGCCGGGCGCGAGATTGGGCGCGGTGATGAGATCGAGCGCGCCGTTGAGCGTGCTCGTGGTGGCTGTGAGCTGGTCGTTGCTGCCGTTGTTCAAGCGGAGGCGCAACGTGCCTGCTGGTCCTTGGGTGAAGCTGCTCGTGGTGCTCGGCGTGCCTTGCGGCGCAAGGATGGCGTTGTTCGTGATGGCGCTGGTGAGCGTGCTGCCGAGCGCGAGTGTGCCAGCGCTCACGGTGGTCGCGCCGGTGTTGGTGTTCGAGCCGTTGAGGGTAAGGGTGCCACTGCCGACCTTCGTCATGGCAGCGGAGCCGGTGATTCCGGGATTGATGATGATGTCGCCGCTGCCGCCGATGCTGCCGGTGGCTCCCATGATGACGGCGGACAAATTCGCGATCGCGGTGGTGCCTGAGCCGCTGCTGAAGGTGACGCTCGGTGCGCTGATGTAGCCGCTGCCGGGATTCGTGACCTGGATGCCGGCGACGATGAAGTTCGTCGCGTTGCCGGTGCCGGTCGGATTCGTTCCAGCGGTCGTCACGGTGCCGCCGCTGAAGGCGATGGTCGGTGCGGTGGTGTAGCCGGTGCCTGCATTCGTGATCGTGATGATCGAAACGACGCCGCTGGTCAAGACAGCCGTGCCAGTGGCTCCGCTGCCGCCTCCGCCAGTGATCGTGACCGTGGGCGCTGCGGAATAAACCGTTGTGCCGCCTGCAATCGTGAAACTCGCGGCGCTGAGGCCGAGGGTCGCAGTGGCGGTTGCGTTGCCGGTGAGAATGACATTCGGCACGGCGCTGTGCACGCCGCCTGCGGTGGTTGAGATGCTCGAAACGACGCCGCTCGCAATGCTGGCGGCGGTGGCGCTGTTGTTGATCATGCCGCCGACATTGCTCACACCGGTGCCACGCACGTTGATGATGTCGTTGATGTTTTGCTGGCCATTCAAATCCAGCGTGGCTCCTGCGGTGGTGCTGGTGCTGCCGTTGGCATTGCCAAAGGTGCTGCCGCCATTTCCAAGCGCGGCAGGTCCACCGAGGATGAGTGTGCCTGCCAACACGTTGGTGGTGCCGCTGTGCGAGTTGTTACCAGAGAGTGTCCACGTTCCCGCTTCTTCTTTGGAGATCGAGAGCACGTTGGTCGCGTTGCCATTGCTAATGTCGCCAGTGATGACGCCATTGCCTATGCCCATGAGTTTTAAAGTGCGGCTTGTGGTATTAGTCGTGATGGAGCCTGTGAGTGTGAGCGTGCCTGCATTTGAATACATACGCGTGGAGCCTCCTCCGCCGGTGAGTGTGATCAGTCCATTCAACGTGTTGTTTCCTGCTTCATTGACGATGGCACCGTTGTTGTCGTTGCTGGTGAGATAGCTGATGCCCGCGGGGAGCTCGATGGGATCGCTGCTGCCATCGAGCCGGAGTTGCGGTGCGCCAGCAGTGCCGTTGCTCAAAGTGACGGTCTTCGTGCCATCGCCGAGCGCGGTGCTGTTAGTGATGCGCAGTGCGCCGCTGCTGACGTTCACGCCACCATCAAAGGTGTTCGTGCCGCTGAAGACGACGGTGCCTGCGCCGAGCGGACAATCAATCTGCACGCCGCCGGTGCCGGTGATGGCGTTCGGCACATCGAGCGTGCCGGTGCGATCAAAACGCAGTGTGCCGTTGTTGATCACGTCGCCGCTGCCGAGGCTGCCGGTGGCTCCGTCGTTGCCAATTTGCAACGTGCCGGAGCTGATGGTGGTGTCGCCAGTGTAGGTGTTCGTTCCAGCGAGGATGAGCGTGCTGGAGCTGCTCGTGCGAGTGAGGCTGCCTGCGCCGCTGATGTCGCCGGCGAAGATGAACTTGCCGCTGTTGGTCGCGTTGAATGTCGTGTCGGCTCCGAGCGTGATCGGTGTGCTGATCGTGTAGGTCAGCGAGTTCGTGGTGGAGCCGGAGGTGCCGGTGAGATTCACGGTGGGCATGGTGGTGCCGTTGTTGAGCAACTGGAAGCTGCCGCCGCTGATCGTCGCTGTGGTCGCGGCACTGCTCGTGCCTGCGAGCGTGAGATTGTTCATCTGGAAAGTGCCCGCGATGTCGTTGTTCGATGCAACGGCTCCACCGGCGAGCGTTTGGCCAGTGAAGAACTGAACGGAGGCTCCGCGTGTGCTTGTGGGCGTGGCGCCGCTCTGCCAGTTCGTGCCCGTGCTCCACGGCAGTGATGCAGCGGTGCTTGGGTTGGTCCAAACGTAGTTCACTGCCGCAGCGGAGAGCGAGATGGTGCCTGTGGCGGTTTTCCCGCCGAAGTGGCGGACGGTCTTGCCGTTGGCGAGTGCCCCAATTTCGTTATTCTCCGGCGAAGAGCTAAGCGCAGCATTGAACACCGCGAGTTCGTCGAGCTGACCATTAAACCACCGCGGTGCATACGTTGCCGTCGTGTCCGTGTGCCCGGCGAAGATCAGCGGGTAAGCCTGATTAATGTTCAACGCGAAGTCGCCATCTAGTTGCACGAAATTGCCATCCACGAACATTAGCATCTGCGTGCCCTGGCGCACGATGGCAAAGTGATGCCACGAGCCAGGAGCACCCGGACCGGTGTTCACGAGGTTCACATCAGGTCCGGGATAATGATGAAGCGTGAAGTTCGATGAACCGTTTGCCATTGCATACAGTTCCTCTCCGCTGCCAAAGCCGTCGCCCGTGTTGAGATGCCAGATGAAGTCCTCGTTCGTGGTGCTGCGGCGATTGAACCAACCGACTATCGTCCAGTCGCTGGTGTTCCAATTGATCTCGGTGGTGCTGAGAATGCGGCTGATGTGCGCTGCATTGGCCCCGCCGGTCTCGGCGAGATCGAGCACACGATTGCCCTGATGCTGACCTCCCGGTAAAGTGCTCGGCAGCAACGTAGCCGTGCCCGCGCCGATAGTCTCGATGGTGCCATCGCGCCCATTACCGCTGACGTCGGTCACTGTGTTCGACGCACTCGAATCAGGTGTATCAAAATCATACGCGAGAATCATGCGCGGATCTGTGCCCGTGTCTGTCGCAGTGAATGTGAAACTCGGCACACCTGTGTAGCCAGGCGTGGGAACGAAGTGCGCGGTGTGTCCGTCAGCATTCAGCGTGATCGTGCCATTGACCGCGCCGCCGATCGTGAAGCGCATCTGCTCCACAGGCGTGGTGTCATCGGTGACATAGCTGCGCAAATCAATGTCCACCGCGTTCTCGCCATTGCTCGTCGCCACGCCGTTCGCAGCGACAGGCGGATCATTCGTGGCCGCGAGGTTCCAAGTGTTGAGCGCGGTGATCGTCGGCAGCGTGGTGGGAATCGGCTCGCCGGTGCTCAGCGGCACGAACCACACGGCGAGCGTGGTGTTGGTCACGTTCGTCAGATTGATCGCCAGCTTCTTGTAGCCAGTGTTCGCGTTTTGACCGGCGGGATTTGGCGAGGTCGGCAGTGGCACCGCGTCTTTGATCTGAAACGTGCCGCCACCGCTCACGATCTTCACCCACATGCGTTCGGTGCCCTGCGTCATCAGCGCGCTGGTGCCATCGGGATCAAGCGTCACCGTCGTGGTCGGGTAGGTATAGTGCGCGAACCACCACACCGTCTTGCCGGGGCTCGCCTGGATTTCATCCTGCACCAGCACTTCATCACGAACGCCCATCAGCCGTGTGCCGCGCCACACTTTGCTCATGCCGGTGTAAACCGAAGTGAGATCGTGAATGGCAAACGAATTCGTGCCGCCAGGCTCGGTTTGATACGCGAGCAGCGGAGCAACGCCCGCAGTATCCATGCCCGCGTTAGCATCGGGATTGATGGCCAGCGTGTTCTGTCCCTCGGGCCGCATTCGATAGTAGTCCCAGCGGTCGGTGCCAGTGGGGTTCGGTGTGCCGCTGAAGTAACCGGGCAGCGCGTAGTCATCGCTGCCGAGATCGTGGAACCAGCGCTTGCCCAATGCATCAATGACAAAGGTGCCCGCATCGAGATCGCCATGATCCGCGAACATGTCGCCGCCTTTGCTGCCGACAAAGGTCGCGCGTGAGTCGTTCCACTTGCCGCGCATCGTCACCATGTCCTGCGGAATGAAGGCCGTGCCCGACTCGCCACGAAAGGCCATGTCCGGTGGCTGCGCAGTGCCCGCGAGCGTGGACGTGCTGTCGTTCCACCAGAGCGCATCTAGCGCACCGCCGCTGCCTTGATTTTCCCACCAATCAAAAACCGGCTGACCATAGCGACGCGCCATCCATTGAAACACCGGCCCTCGCACGGCTCCGCCAGCGCCCGCATCCGCAAAATTGAAGATCACATTCGATGTGCCGAGCGCGCCCATGGGCGAGAATCCAGCCTCTGAGACGTTTGTGGTCGCACTGATGCCGAAATCGCTGCCCAACTGCCACTCGAGCGCGGCAAACATGCGGATGCCATACTCCGTCGTGTAGCCCCAATAACCCGGGCCCTCATACCACGCGCCGTTGTCGGTCGTGAAATGCTTCCACACCGGTCGCGTGGAGTTCAGGCCGCGATTGATGATATTCTCCACCAGCGCCTCGCTCTCCGTGCCCACCGCGAGTGCCCCCATGATGAGACCGCCGTTGCACACCATGTTCCAGTTGTTCCCCGTGCTCTGCGACCAGCCAACGTTGCTCGTGTATTGCGAAAGGCCAGCATTGAGCCCTTTGTTGATGATCGCGGTGCGAATCGTGGTGCGTCGCGTGCTGTCCCAGTAGTTGTAGAACCAGTCGTAACCAATCGCGCAACCGTGCGTCATCTCTGCTGTGTCGAGGAAATGCGCGGGATGCCAGTCGGGAAACAAGGTGTTGTCCGCGACCGTGTTCAGCTCCGTCCAAGCACGCTCCGCATACTGCGCATCGCCCGTCATCCAATACGCGACGCCGAGTTTATACATGCGATCCTTCACCGTGCGCGATTGATCCAAAATCGTGCCGCGCACGTCCTGCGAATAGGTCACCGGTGCCTGCGTAAGGATCGTATTCGCCGCCGTGATCGCGCTCGTCGCCCAGGTCTTCGGCTGCGATGTCGTCGCGCTCAAATATGCCGCCTTCAGCTTCGCAAACCGCTCCGCCGTGGCAAACATGCGTGGGTGCTCTTGCGCGAGTGTGTTCAGCAAATTCGCCTCCGTCGGCTGCGCCGTCGTGGTGCCAGGCTGCACCAGCGCACTACCAGGAATCACGCTGAACACCGAGTCTCCCGGCTTCTTCCAGCCAACGCTCCAGTGATCCGTGCCCGTGTTCTCCTTGTGCAGCAACTCCACATAGTAACGCTGCCCCTGCACCAGCGACTTCGCCGCTGACGCCGTGCCGAATGCGCGAAACGCCGTCGCTGCTGCCACGCTAGCGATGAGCGACTTGTTCGCGCTCGTGGCATCCGTGCTCAGATACAACTCCACCACCTCATCACCACTCACCGCAAATGTGTAACTCCCCGTCAGCGGCGGCACGATGAAGCCTGTCACCCTAGTGCCATACGACTCCGCCCAATCCTGCGCCAGACACTCGAACGACGTGATAAACTCGCGACCACTCGGCTTGTTCGGATAGTTCGCATTCGAAGTCAGCGACGAGATCGCGCCGCCCGCGATGCCACTCCAATGCTCCTTCAAAAGCGACCCGCCCACCTTATCAACCCGCGCCGGATACAGCCGCGCCGTCGGAATCACCTCACGAGCACGCGAAGCACAAGACCACTCCAGTTTCACCGACGCACTGCCCGTTTGCTCAATGTATTCCAACCGCAAATTCACCCGTTGCCCCGCCTTTAAGGTCACCTGCCCCCGCATCTCCGGCCCCGCCGCCGCATAGGTGCGGCACACCACCATCTGATCATTCACCCACAACCGCGCCCCATCATCCGCCGTCACATAAAATGTGTAGAGCGCCGAAAACGCCGGCTCCACCTGTCCAGACCACGCAATAGAAAACGTATCCGCATTCGTGATCGCCGTGCCGGAAGGAATGCCGGTGCCGAAGTTGAAATTGATCGATGCATCCGTCCGCGTCGTCTTCAGCGTGCCGAAGGCGGCGGTGTCGTAGTATTGTCCTGTGAGGCCCGTGCCCGCCTGCGCCACCCCGGAGGTGACTAGGAGGATCAGCGTTACGGAGGTTGATAATATGTCGCTCATGGGTGAGTCACTTTGAGATGCACAAAACGTCTGGCCGTGCCCGCAGCGAATGTGGCAAGCACCGTCTGCACGTTGCCGTTATCGCTGAGAACCATATCGGTCACGCGGATACTGCGCCACGAATTCGCCGCCAGCAACCCCGCATCCGCCTTGCGCTCGGCCTTCATGCCGCCGAAGATGCTGCGGCGATATTCCTTCGCGTCGGTGACGATGGCCCAACGCTTCGTAGGCTCATGCCGGAACGGCTTCGGGCCGCGTCCGTAGTTGCCCGGTTGTTCGCCTCCAAAGGTTGAGAGCATCTAGAGCAGAAGAAATAGAATTGTTCGTTTCATCGCGGGTCTGGCTTGCAGAGATTCTGTTGTTGGGATGAAGACAGGAGGAAGGAAATCACCGCGGAACGACACCGGCTGGCAGCGAAATCGTGGCTGCTTCAGTGCCCTCGCTGCTGGCCTTGATCGTGATCGCGCCGGGCTCGCGTTTGCTGCGAACCACCAACAGCGCTTGACCTTCAAAGGCGCTGCGTTCGTCGGCTTGGAAAAGTTCGTTGCTTAGCACATCGCCGTTTTGCACGCCCGCGTTGCGGCCTGCGCCTGTGACTTCAAAATGGATCCGGTTGCTGGCGTCAGGCACGACGACCCCATTCTCGTCCACGACCTCCACGGTGATGTGCGAAAGGTCCTGTCCGTCGGCACGCAACTCGGCGCGGTCGGGTGTGAGCCGCAGCCGCTTCGGTGCGCCAGCGGTGCGGATTTCGTGGCGGGCGACTTCGCGGCCTGCGTTGCGCGCGATGGCGGTGAGCGTGCCCGGCGTCCACTCCACGTTCCAAAAGTGGCGGGGCGACGTTTCCATCGGACCCACGCGCTTTTTCACCCCGAGGCTGCGCCCATCGAGCAGCAGCTCGACGTCCTCGGCGTTGCTGATGATTTCCACCTCCTGCTTGCTGCCCGCGGGATGATTCCAGTGCGAGACCAGGCCGCTGAGCGAGATGGTAACACCGTCCCAGTTCACAAACTTCGTCTCGGGCCGGTTCACCACGAGCCGCACCATCGGGCGCTCGCTGATGAGACTTTCCAGCACCCAGCTCGACGGACGCCGGAAGCCCGCCCAATCCACGAAGCCGCCATTCCAACATTTGAGTGGCCAGCCGTAGGACTCGCCGAGGTAGTTGATGCCGCCCCAGTAAAACAGACCCACGGCATGCTCGCGGTCGAGGTCCTTCCACGGGCTGCGTCCGCTGTCGCCCGTGGTGCATTCGCTGGTGATGAAGCTGAGGCCCGGATGTTTCACCCGATCCTTCGCAAACCAGCGCTCCATGTAGTTTGCGCTCATCACGTCCATATGCAGTGCCATCTGGTGCAAGTCGGCATTGTTGTCCGGTGAAAACTTTGCAGTCGCACCTCCCTTGCCATCCTTGCGAATCGGCCGCAGCGCTGAGGTCACCGGCCGCGTCGCGTCGAGGCCCTTCACTACCACCGCAATCGCGTCGTATTGGTCGCAGCCGTAATCCGGCGGGCGTTCCGCCTGCGAAACCTGATTGCCTACGCTCCAAACGAACAGACTCGGATGGTTGCGGTCTCGCCGGACAAATTCCTCCAAGTCCCGCCGCCACGTTTTGGCGAACTCACCGTTCTTCAAATCGCCCCAGTCGCAAAATGCCTCGTCGAAAACGAGCAGGCCCATCCTGTCGCAAAGGTCGAGCAGTGCTGGTGCGTGTGGATAGTGGCTCAGGCGCACGCCGTTGCACCCAATCTCCTTCATCACCGCGAGCCGCCGCTCGATGGCCCGGGCAAACGCCGCCACGCCGAGACAGCCGTTATCGTGGTGAAGGTTGAAGCCCTTCACGAACTCGCGCCGACCATTCAAGAACAGCCCGTTCGGCGTCAGCCGAATCTCGCGGATGCCGAAAGGCGTTTCGCGCCGGTCAGTCTCCCGATCGCCGACGCGCACGCGCGACACGAGGCGATAAAGGACCGGCGTGCCCGTGCTCCACAGCTTCGGGGAACGGACCAGGATTTCGTGTTCAAAAACGCTCGGCGCTTTCGTCTTCGCCAGCGCCGTGGTCTTCGCGGTTCCTGCGGGTTTGCCGTCCGCATCCAGGACTTCGCTCACCAACGTCACGGATTCATCGCCTGCGGAGGTGTTCTCGATTTCCGTCCGGATTCTCACTCCCGCCTCGTCGGGCGAAATCTGCGGCGTGGTCACAAACGTCCCGTGCCGCGCAATGTGGACATCGCCGCTGATAAGCATCCACACATGCCGGTAAATGCCGCCGCCGCTATACCACGTATTTGTTGCGGGCTTGCTGCCGTCGGCGCGAACTGCCACAACATTCGCCTGTCCCGCAGGCTTGAGGAAGGGAGTGAGATCGCACTCGAAGCCGCGGTAACCGTAGCTGTTCTCCGCGACTAGGATGCCGTTGATCCAGACCTTCGCCTCGCGGAACACGCCCTCAAAATCGAGCTGGATGCGACTGCGCTCCAGCCCCGCCGGGGTCGGAAAAGTTTTCCGATACCAGCCCACACCCAGCGGACGAAAGCCGTTCCATTTTCCATTCGGCACCGATTCATCGAATGGCCCATAAATCGCGAAATCATGTGGCAAATCCACGTGCGGCCATTTTGCATCATCAAAGCCCACCACCTCCGCGCCCGCCGCCTCACTCCCGAAAAAGCGCCAATCGAAATCGAAGAGTTCCTTCCCGCTTGCCCGATCTGCCAACGTGCTCGCGAGGAGTAGCCAACTGGAGATCACGATTAGAAAGGCAGTCCTCATGTAGCAGTGAGCGCGGTTGTCATTCTTGCGGCTATCTCCTTGGCCAGCGCCTGCGATGACGCAGGCGTGTTGGGTTCTACTGGATGAAGATGAACTGCTTGGTGTTGAGGATGGCGTAGATGAGGACCTCGATGGTCTTGCCGTCGCTGCCGCCGGCTTCCGGCAGCCTTGCCTTTTCCTGGGCGGAGGGTTTGCGAGCGAGCAGTGCGAGATAGACGGCGTCCACTTTGTCGCTGGCGATTGCGATGGTGTGCATCAGCGGCGAGAAGGGAGTGAGCAGGCCTTTAGGTGAAATGAGGTCGCCGTTCATCAGCGCAAGCGCCTGCGGGATGGAGGCGTTCGGGTTCGCGTTCTCCACGAAGTCTCGGTCGCTCTGGCCCATGGTGCGCAGGAAGTGGCCGCGCGGTGCGGGGCTTTCGAGTTCGCTTGCGCGCATCCATTCACCGCGCACCTTTTCGCAATAAGCGACAAACCCGGAGTGGTCGTTCTTCGCAAAGCCGAGGTTTGCGGCGAGCATGGTGAGGCGCTGCCTTTCCGCCTGCGCCTCGGCTTCCATTGCGGCGGTGGACTTTGGTGCGGGGCCGTAGCCCGGAACATGCATTTTGCGCCAGGTCTCGACGGCGAACACGGCGGGGTTCGGGTTCATTTTGTAGGCTTCATCCACCGTGACCTTCGCCGCGGGACCGGCCTGCTTCTGGGCAAGGTTCGTGATGAGCGGCGTGAGGAAATCGCGCACGTAGGCTTCGTTGCGTTCGCGATTGAGGCAGCCGATTTCGCGGCGCAGTTCCGTTTCGCGTGCCTTGTCGCCTTGGCGTTTCGCGATGACCTCCGCGTCGCGAGCAATCTTCTCCTTTGCTTGAATCGCCTTTTCACTCGCCAGACTCGCGTAGCCAAGGTCCACGGTCGCTTTGCCGTCATAGTTTAGATACGCATCGCAAACCATGTGCGAGATGGCAATGCGCCGTTCTTCGCGGGCTTCGCGTGCGAGATCGCGTGCGTCGGGTTCGTGGTTGGCCAGTGCAACGATGGAGTCCCACACTTGCTCTGCGGTCATCCGTCGCAACACGGGCGACTGGAAGTGATAGACATCACCGCGCGCGGACTCGTCCGCCCCAACGACTGACTGATACGCGCGGGTGTTCGCAATCACGGAGAGGAAAGCGCGCATGTCGTAGTTCTGCTCGACCATGAGCTTCTCCAGATACGATTCCACATCGGGCAGCATCGCCTTCGTGTCATCGCGCAACTCATCAAGCGGTTCGATTAATGCGACGCCGAACATCTTCTTCCACAGCCGGTTTACGATGACTTTGTTGAAGGACGCGTTGTCAGGTGAAGTCACCCAGCGTGCGAAGACCTCGGCGCGATCGTCGGCAGCGCTCAACTCCGCCGCGTTGCCAAAGATTGTCCGTGGCGACATCACATCACCGGGCTTGCCGTCGTCATGTTTGAAATCGAAGGGAAGCTTCAACACGGCGTCCTGTTTCCGGTCCATGCCGATGGGGCTGAGAAGCTGACCGATGCCGTGACGGATGATGTTGAGCACAGGACGGAACTCCATGGCATCCATGCGCTCCTGCTTGCGTTTCTCCGCCGCTTTTCCGCCGTCGGTAGAGGTGGTCTTCTCGCGGTTGAAGTCATCGAGAATGATTTGCTCGCGCGCCTTGAACGCATCGCGCACGCCGCCGAGCGCCTCATTCAAGGACTTGTTGCCATAGGTGTAGGCGGCGAGGTGGTAGAACTCCGTCTGCTTCCATTTGTCGAACGGATGGTCGTGGCACTGCGCACACTCGAGGCGCGTGCCGAGGAAGATGCGCGTGGTGATCGCCATGTTGTCGAGCGGCATCTCGGGATCGCGACCATAGTAACCGATGGCGCCATTCTCCCAGCAGTATCCTTTGGCCGAGAGCATCTCGCGCACGAACTGGTCATAGGGTTTGTTCGCGCGAAGGCAGTCCTTAATCCACTTCGCATACGCGGCGGGCACGACGCCGGCGGTGTTCACGAAGTGCGATTTCAGCCGCAGGATGTCGGCCCAGAAGTTATAGAAATGCGAGACGTAGCTCTCGCGTGCGAGCAGGTCGTTGATCAAACCGGCGCGCTTGTCGGCTTGCTTCGATTCGAGAAAGACGCGCGCTTCCGTCGAAGTAGGAATGCGCCCCGCGAGATCAAGGTAGATGCGGCGGACAAACGTTTCGTCGGTGGCGAGTTCGTTCGGTTTGAGGCCTGCGGATTGCCAATGCTTGGCGAGCAAGGCGTCTAGATCGACGGAGGATTGTTTGATTTGTGGGGAGGCGGAAGCCAAGCAAGTCATTGCAAGGCTTACAAACATCGCGACAGAATGAATGGCTCTCATATTAAAAGGAAAGGGGTCGATTATGCGAAAGGATTCAGGCGAAAATCGAGGTTGCCGGCTTGCCTTTGTCCGCCAGTTTGAAGGGACGGTTACTTGGCGACATCACGACTTCCTCTAATGGCAGGCCCAAAGCCTGGCCGATGGTGGCGTTGAAATCGGGGATCGTGAT